>JARRPG010000001.1:0-117631 GCA_037383085.1 Desulfuromonadales bacterium
CCTCAGGGGCCGGAGACCCGTGAAACCCGCCCTGCCCAGCGGCCTGTCTGTGATCACCGACAGAGCCATGTGCGCCAAACGGGGACTGGTCCCCAAGATCCATGCCAACGAGCTTGATTTTTCAGGCGGGATCCAGACGGGAGTGCGGCACCGGGCGCTGTCGGTCGACCACCTCGAATATCTGGCGCCCGGCGACGCAGCGCAGATCGCCCGCGCCGGGACGGTCGCGGTACTCCTGCCCGGCGCCTTCCATTTCCTCGGTGAGACGCGGCAACCACCGGTCGACGCCCTGCGCGACGCGGGTGTGCCACTGGCCGTTGCAACGGACCTGAACCCGGGCACTTCACCACTGGGCTCACTGCTCACCGCGATGAATCTGGCCTGCACGGCATTCGGCCTGACGCCGTCCGAGGCGCTGCTCGGCGCGACCCGCCACGGGGCGGCGGCACTCGGTCTCGATAGACAGGGGCATATTGCGGAAGGCACAGACGCCGACCTGTGCCTGTGGCACGTCGAGTCACCGGCGGAACTCGCCTGGGGCATCAATCTCGTGCGCCCGTCCGCGGTATGGCAAGCTGGCCGTCGTGTGGACACCCGCTGATTTCACGCTGTGGCAGGGTCGCAGCGATCCCGGTGAAGGCGCGCTGCGCTGGCACCAGGTCATACGCGAGCCTGAAGCCGCCCGCCCCGGCGTTTGCCTCCTCGGCTTCGCCTCGGACCTCGGGGTGCGCCTGAACCGGGGCCGAGTCGGTGCGGCCGGCGGCCCGGACGCGATGCGTCGTGCCATGGCCGGTCTCCCCGCCCGGCACGGGGTGCCGATCTACGACGCAGGCACCATCGTTGTCGCTGAAGACCTGGCAGCGGGCCAGGCTGCCTACGCCGACCGGACCGCGGCGCTGCTGGGCGAAGGTCACGCCGATCTCTGTCGCCTCGCGAGTCTCGGACACCAGCTTCGCCACATGCAGCAAAGCCTTGGACGGAATGCAACCCCTGTACAGGCAAACGCCGCCCGGATTGGTTTCCGGGTCGATCAGCGTCACGTCCATTCCCAGTTCGGCGGCCCGGAAGGCGGCCGCGTAACCGCCCGGCCCGGCACCGATAACGACCAGTTGTGATTTTTTTGGTATTTTGCTCATCGATCAACCTCGGTTATTCAAAGTATCAACAAAATCATTTAACGCCCGTTCGCTGTGCTCACTCGAGACGCAGTGACACGGAGTGAAAGCAAAAGTTTTGGTCCTTTGAGTCGCGTTAAAATCGTTTTCGCTCCTCTCAGCGTCTTCGCGTCTCCGCGTTAAATAGCTTTTGTTGATTTTTGTTGTCTTTGCAATCTTGCCGATCTTTGCACCTTTGCGAGAGTTCAGGTTTTACCCTTTCATGACCAGTTGCAGGGGATTTTCCAGGGCTTCACAGACCCAGCGCAGAAAGCGCGCGCCGTCGGCGCCGTCAATCACCCGGTGGTCGTAGGAGAGCGACAACGGCATGACCAGCTTCGGTACGAACTCCTCACCATCCCACTCGGGCTCCAGCGCCGCCCTCGAGACGCCGAGGATGGCGACCTGGGGTGCGTAGACGATCGGTGTGAAAGCGCTGCCACCGATCCCGCCGAGGTTGCTGATCGTAAAGGTCCCCCCCTCCATCGCATCGGGACCGATTTTGCGCTCCCGGGTCTTTTCAGCAATTTCGTTCAGCTCCAGAGCCAGGGTTTCGATCCCCTTTTGGTCGGCATCGCGAATCACCGGCACCAGCAAACCGACCGAAGTGTCGACGGCCACGCCGATATGCACATACTGCTTGAGAACCAGTTCCTGATTGGCCAGGTCGAGGCTGCTGTTGAAATTCGGGAAAGCCTTTAATGCGGCGGCACAGACCTTGACCAGGATAGCGGTCATGGTCAGCCGGTTCTCGGGATTGGCCCGTCGATTGTATTCCTGTCGAAACGCCTCGATTTCACTGACCTGGGCCTGGTCATATTGGGTGACCATGGGGATCGTCGACCAGGCATAGCTCATGGCATCGGCGGTCACCGCCCGCACCCGCGAAAGTTGTTGCCGTTTCACCTTACCCCATTTGCTGAAATCGGGCAGCGGCCGCTGGGCATGCAATCCAGGGAATTCTCCGTGGACCGCCGGGGACGGCCCGCCGCCGGTAATCCGCTGCATTGTCACCCGCACGAAATCGCGGACATCCTGCTCGCTGATGCGTTCACCGGGCCCGGTTCCCTGGACCTGGTAGATATCGACACCCAGCTCGCGGGCCAGGCGGCGCACCGAGGGTGCAGCCGGCGCCACCCGATCACCGCGGCGCACCGTGACCAGATCGACGTCATCGCTCTCGGCCTTTGCCTCTTTTGCCTGGTCGCGCTCTGCTGGGCGGAGCTCGCCCTTCTCGGTCTTTTCCTTGGCGTCTTCCGTTTCTGTCTCTTCTTCAGTCCCTTCTTCAGTCTCTTCTTCAGCCTCTTCTTCGGGCGCCTCTTCAGCCTCCGGCTCGACCTCTTCAGCGTCCTTGCGAGCCGTTTCCGGTTCCTGGTCCGGTTGTTCTTCGGCGACTTCCTCGGCATCGCTCTGACCACCCTCTTCAGAAGACTTGTCCGCCGCAGCTTCAGCGTCTGCATCGCCGGCGACATCGAGGATCATGATGACCGCACCGACCTTGACGGTGTCACCTTCCGACACCTTGATCTCAGCGACCTTGCCGCCCTGCGGCGATGGGATGGCGATCACCGCCTTGTCGGTTTCAAACTCCAGCAGCGTCTGGTCCTCTTCCACCATATCGCCGACGGCGACTGAGAGGTCGACGACGGTTCCCTCGGTCACACCCTCGGAAACTTCCGGGACATTGATCTCCTTTTTCATGACATGTCATTCCTTAATCGTGATGGGGGTTCAGCTTTTCGGGCTTGATATCCAAATCCTTCAGGGCCTGCGTCAGCACACCGGCTTCCACCTCGCCGGTTGCGGCCAACTGCTTGAGAGCGGCGATCGCAATATAGCGGGCATCGACTTCGAAGAAATCACGCAGTCTC
The DNA here is from genome assembly GCA_037383085.1 of Desulfuromonadales bacterium. Lineage (GTDB taxonomy): Bacteria > Desulfobacterota > Desulfuromonadia > Desulfuromonadales > BM103 > JARRPG01. Next base: position 3,026 of record JARRPG010000001.1, read on the forward strand.
TGCCGCGTGTCGCTGCGGCCGAAGCCATCCGTGCCCAGGCAGTGCAGCGGCCCGGGGAACCACTGTGCGACCGCCGACGGCAGGACCTTCATGTAGTCCGAAGCGGCCACAAAGACGCCCTTCTCCTGGGCCAACAACCGCCGGACATAAGGATCCTTGACCTTTTTCCCAGGATTGAGCAGATTCCAGCGTTCACACTCGATGGCGTCGGTGTAGAGCTCCTTGTAACTGGTCACGCTCCAGACATCCGCCGCCACCTGATAATTCTCCTCGAGGATCTCCTGAGCCTTTATCGCTTCATTGAGGATGGCACCACTGCCCAGCAGATGGGCTTTTGCCTTGCTCTTCTTCAAACCGGCTTTGCGGTAGCGATACATCCCCTTGACGATCCCCTCACGGACGTCCTTACCCTTCGGCATCGGCGGCATCCGATAGGTTTCGTTCATCACCGTGATGTAATAGATCAGGTCTTCCTGGTGGCAGTACATCCGCGTCAGCCCCTCATGGACAATCACGGCCAGCTCATAGGCAAAGGCCGGATCGTACGCCTTGACCTTGGTCGGCGTCAGGGCCAGGACGTGACTGTGCCCGTCCTGATGCTGCAGCCCCTCGCCGGCCAGAGTGGTTCGTCCCGCGGTGGCCCCAACCAGGAACCCCCGGGCACGGCTGTCACAGGCCTGCCAGATCAGGTCGCCGACCCGCTGGAAACCGAACATCGAATAGAAGGTATAGAATGGAATCGTCTGCACACCGTTGTGGGAATGGGCGGTGCCGGCGGCGATGAAACTGGCCATCGAGCCAGCTTCGCTGAGGCCTTCCTCGAGTATCGCGCCGGTCTTCTTCTCGTTGTAATAGAGCAGACTGCCCTTGTCGATCGGTTCGTAGAGCTGACCGGCATGGCTGTAGATTCCCGCTTGGCGAAACAAGGCCTCCATGCCGAAGGTGCGGGCCTCGTCCGGAACAATCGGCACGACCAGCTTGCCGAACTCGTCGTCGCGCAGCAGCTTGGCCAGCATATGGACAAAGGCCATGGTCGTCGCCAGTTCCCGGTCACCGGACCCTTCGAAATACTCCTTGATGATCTCTTCGGTCTGACAGGCCATCGGCCGGCTGGCATCGAAACGTTTCGGGATCGCCCCGCCAAGCGCCTTGCGCCGTTCCTTGAGATATGTCATCTCCGGGCTGTCATCGGCCGGACGGTAAAAGGGTGCTGCGGCAATGTCTTCATCGCTGATCGGAATATTGAAGCGGGTGCGGAACTCCTTCAGTTCATCCTCGTTGAGCTTCTTCTGCGAGTGGGTGATGTTCTTGCCCTCACCCGCTTCACCGAGGCCATACCCTTTGATCGTATGGGCCAGAATCACCGTCGGCGACCCTTTGTGTTCAAAGGCCGCCTTGTACGCAGCATAGACCTTGTCGGGGTCATGGCCGCCGCGGGTCAGACGACCCAGTTCTTCATCACTGTAATTTTCGACCAATTTCAGAAGTTCGGGATATTTGCCGAAAAAATGCTCGCGAATTTTGGCGCCATTGTTGAGGGTGAAATGCTGCATTTCACCGTCGAGAACCTCGTCCATGCGCTTGACCAGCAGTCCGGTCTGGTCTTTCTCCAGCAGCCGGTCCCAGTCATCACCCCAGATCACCTTAATCACATTCCAGCCGGCGCCGCGGAAGGTCGCCTCCAGTTCCTGGATGATCTTGCCGTTGCCACGGACCGGGCCGTCGAGACGCTGCAGGTTACAATTGATGACAAAGATCAGGTTATCGAGGACCTCCCGCGATGCGAGGGTAATCGCGCCGAGGGATTCCGGTTCGTCCATTTCGCCGTCGCCGAGCATGGCCCAGACTTTGCGGCCGCTCGACTTGCGCAGGCCACGGTCGACCACGTAATGGTTGAAGCGCGCCTGGTAGATCGCGGTAATCGCGGACAGACCCATCGAGACCGTCGGGAACTCCCAGAAGTTGGGCATCAGGAACGGATGCGGATAAGACGACAGGCCACCATCCGGGTCGAGCTCGTTACGGAAGCGCTCCAGATCATGCTCGCTCAGCCGGCCCTCGACAAAGGCGCGGGCATAAACGCCCGGAGCGGCATGACCCTGGAAATAGACCATGTCGCCGAGAAAATCATCGGTCCGGCCGCGCCAGAAATGATTGAAGCCGACCTCCCACAGGCTCGCTACCGAAGCATAGGTGGAGATGTGTCCGCCGATTCCGGACATTTCGCGGTTGGCGCGCACCACCATCGCCATGGCATTCCAGCGGATAATCGATTTGATGCGGCGCTCGATCTCGCGGTTGCCCGGAAAATGCGGCTGCTTGTCGCGCGGGATGGTGTTGATGTACGGCGTATTGGCGGTAAAGGGAATACTGACACCCTGTTCCTGGGCGCGCACCTGCAGCAGACGCAGCAGTTCGCGAACCCGCTCTGCACCCTGCGCCTGCAGAACATAGTCTAGCGATTCCCGCCATTCGGCGTTCTCGATGTCCAGCAACGTATCGGATATCTTCCGTTTTTTATCAGACATGATTCATCTGCTCCTGGTCTGCGGCGGGCCATTGACATTCAGCCAAGGGATTGCGGAAACGAGGGCCATTCCATTAAAATGTACCTGATATTTGACAATTGGCCATCCTTGATAGACCAATAAGTCACCATCATGGTCCTTCCTTCGGGCATGACAAAAGACGCGAAGACCGCGCTCCGATTGGAGCACGCAGACCTGTGCGCGTCGTGGCACGGGCAACCCGCCCGGTTGTACGACTTTAGCTGGTAATCGCCCCGGCCGAGGCCGAACTCACCAGCCGGGCATATTTTGCCAGCACGCCGCGCGCATAGCGGATTGGTGGTGGCCGCCACGCCGCCCGCCGTTGCGCCAGTTCCGCAGCGTCGACGTTCAGGGTCAAGACACCATCCTCGAGGTCAATCTCCACCGGGTCGCCATCTTTGACCAGGGCCAGACAGCCACCGACCTGAGCTTCCGGGGCAACATGACCGATCATGATGCCATGCGTTCCACCGGAGAATCGACCATCGGTCACCAGGGCGACATCCTTGCCCAACCCGGCGCCCATCAGGGCCGCCGAGGGTGACAGCATCTCGCGCATACCGGGGCCGCCTTTCGGCCCTTCGTAACGGATCACCACAACATCACCGGCCTTAATGATGCCGTTGAGAATCGCTTCGAGAGCTTCCTCTTCACGATCGAAGACCCGGGCCGGGCCGGCAAACCGTGACATCTCCTTGCCGCTGATCTTGATCACACAGCCGTCTTCGGCGAGGTTGCCACGCAGAATGCGGATATGCTGATTGGCCCGGGCGAAGGGCCGTTCCGGGTGATAGAAGACATCCTGGCCCTGCGGCCAGGCCGGGGCCGACGCCAGGTTTTCGGCCAGAGTCCGGCCGGTGACCGTCAGACAGTCGCCATGCAGATAGCCACAGTCAAGCAGCGTCTTCATGACCATCGGCAGGCCACCGATCGCATGCAGATCGTTCATGACATAACGGCCGAAGGGCTTGAAATTGCCCAGCAAAGGGACTTTGGCCGTGACCGCTGAAATATCATCAAGAGTCAGGGGAACGTCCGCTTCATGGGCCAGGGCCAGCAGATGCAGCACCGCGTTGGTTGAGCCACCGAGGGCCCAGGCCACGGTCAGGGCGTTTTCGAAAGCCTTGCGGGTCATGATCTCGCACGCCGAAATTCCGGCAGCAAGAAGCGACAGTACGGCGCGGGCAGTCTGCCGGCAGTCCTCGCGTTTCTCTTCGGAGAGGACATTGCCCTGATCGACTGCCAGGTTCGAGGAGGCTCCGGGCAGACTCATGCCGAGGGCTTCGATCGCCGAAGCCATGGTGTTGGCGGTGTACATGCCGGCGCAGGAACCGGCTCCCGGGCAGGCGTGACATTCGATGGCATGCAGTTCCCCGGCGTCGATCTTGCCGGCACAGTGGGCGCCGATCGCTTCAAAGGCACTGACGATGTTCAGCGCCTTGCCTTGGTACTCGCCGGGCAGAATACTGCCGCCATACAGGGTCAAACCGATCAGGTTGTTGCGGGCGATCGGCATCAGGGCGGCCGGGATGGTTTTGTCACACCCCGACAGGGTGATCACGGCATCAACCCGGTAGCCTTCGGTCATTAGTTCGATACTGTCGGCGATTACTTCGCGGCTGACCAGCGAGTACTTCATCGCTTCGGTTCCCATCGAGATCCCGTCGGAAACGACCGGCGTGCCGAACACGATCGCTTTGCCACCGGCTTGTTCGATCTCCTCCTGGACAATATCGCCGAGCGCCCGGATATGATCGTTGCAGGGCGTACCGTTGGTGTAAGGAACCGCCAGGGCGATTAGCGGTTTGTCGAAATCCTCGTCGGTAAAACGCACCGCCCGCAGCATAGTGCGTGCGGCCGTACGCTCGACCCACGCCTGGGTGCCCTTGCGGCCGGTAATTTCCTCGCTGCGTCGTTTGGTCATCAAGATTTCCTTCCCGTCTCTCGATTCCGGCCCCGATCCTTAAGCTACTTATCCATCGCTGTGACACCGGTTCGGGCGATCTCGATCAGCTGGTCGTTGCCAACGTCCTGCATAAAATTGTCAATGCGCTCAGTAGGCCCGGCGATCTGCACGATGTAAATCTCGTGCGGCTGGCGATCGAGGATCTCCAGCTTGTATTTCTTCTTCAGGCTGGCGAATTTTTCTTCTTCCAGCTCGAACTTGACGATCGCCACTTCGCGCCAGTAGCTTTCTTCGCGATTCAATTCCTTCGCCCGGATCACCTCGGTGAACTTTTCCAGTTGCCGCAGCACCTGGACGACCTTGGCTTCGTCATCCTCGCGCAGTGTGATCGTCATCCGGCTAACTCCCGGGACCTTGGCCTTGCAGACCGTCAGGGTGTCGACGTTGTACATCTTCCGTCGGATCATCGAGGCAATTTTGTTGAGCGTCCCGGGCTTGTTTTGGACAAAGGCCAGGATGCCGCGTCTCTTCATATTTTTTACGGTCAACTTCCTATCCCAAAGATCATTGGTAAAAAGTTAATACGGCAAAAAATAATGCAAGACGTCCGGAGGGGCCTCAGGCGGCCTTTGCGCCCGCCTTTGGTTTGGGCCGCGCTACGATCATGTCACCGAAACCGCCACCGGCCGGAATCATCGGCAGGATGACTTCGGTCGGATCACAGATGAACTCCAGGATGTAGGCCCCGTCATGGTCGGTCGCCGCCTGGATCGCCGCATCGATCTGGTCAAGCGCCGACACCTTCTGGTAAGGAATGTCGTAAGCCGTGGCAATCTGGCCGAAATCGGGGCTCTGCATCGGCGTCCCGGCGTAGCGACCGTCGAAAAAGAGTGTCTGCCACTGCCGGACCATGCCGAGATAACCGTTGTTGAGGATCATGATCTTGACATCGATCTTGTGCTCCATGATCGTGCCGAGTTCCTGCATGTTCATCTGGAAACCGCCATCGCCACTGATTGACCAGACCCGTTCTTCGGGCCGTCCCAGCTTGGCCCCGATCGCCATCGGCAGGGAACAACCCATGGTGCCGGCCCCACCGGAGGCGAACCAGCTGTTGGGCGTCTGGTAATTGTAGAAGCGTGCGGCCATCATCTCGTGCTGGCCGACGTCCGGAACGATGATGTCCCGCCCGCCCGTGATATCGGAGAGGCGGCGCATGATCGTCTTCATCAGCAGCTTGCCCTCGTCGCCGATGCCGGCGGCAATCTCTTCTTCCACTTCAGCCGTCACCTGCCGATTCTCATCGATCTCCTTGAGCCAGCGGCGGCGCGGTTTGTAAATCAGCTCGGGGTCGCTGAGCATGACATGCAGCGTGCGGTAGACATCGGCATTGATGGCGACCGAAGTCGGTACGTTCTTGTCCAGCTCGGAAGGATCGATCTCGACGTGGATGACATCCGCGTCCTTGGCGTATTCGTTCAACTTGCCGGTCACCCGGTCGTCGAAGCGCATGCCAAAACTGATGATCAAGTCGGCGTTCATGACCGCACGGTTGGCCTCGACGGTCCCGTGCATGCCCATCATGCCCAGGCCCAGGGGATGGTCGGCCGGCATGGCCGAGAGGCCGTGCATGGTGAAGGCCACCGGGATATTGCTCTTTTCGGCAAACTCCTGCAGCAAACCGCCGGCATTGCTGGCAATCACGCCGTGGCCACAGAACATCACCGGGCGTTCACTGCGGTTGATCATCTCGACGGCCTTGTGAACGACCTCGCGCTGCGGTGTCGGATGATAGTAGAACCCGGGCAGCCGGGGCCGGAAGGTGCGCGGATCGAACCGATAATCCGGCCCGGTTTCCTGGAACTGGATATCCTTGGGGATGTCGATGACGACCGGGCCGAAACGACCGGTGGTGGCGACGTAAAAGGCCTCGTGAATCGTTTTTTCGATCTCCGCGGCGGCCAGCGGCATGTAGGTTTGCTTGCAAATCGGCATCATGACCCCGACCACGTCGCTTTCCTGGAACGCGTCGGTGGCAATAACACCGGTGGCCACCTGGCCGGTGATCGCCACAATCGGAATTGAATCCATATGGGCATCGGCAATCCCGGTCACCAGGTTCATGGCCCCCGGCCCGGAGGTCGCCATGCAGACGCCGATCTGCGGTGTGACCGTGGACAGCGACGCCCGCGACAGCCCCTGCGCCATGAAGGTGGCACCCTGTTCATGGCGGGGCATGATAAACTTGAAATCCTTGAAATTCTCCATCTCGTCAAAGACCGGCATAATCGCTCCGCCGGTATAGCCGAAGATATATTTGACGCCGCGGTCCCGGAGCGCCTGTAAAACCAATGCAGTCCCTTTCATGGCAATCCCTTCAATAGCTCTGTTTCAGCCCTGCGTGCTCTTCTCTTCATCCTGTTGTCCAGTGAAGATCCACGGTTCCTCTTGTTTGCGTCGCGCCTCGAAGGCTCTGATCTCATCGGCATGTTGCAGCGTCAGACTGATTTCATCAAGCCCCTCTAGCAGGCATTTCTTGCGGAAGGCATCGACCTCGAAGGCGAAGGTCTCTCCAGCCGGCGTGGTCACCGTCTGTTGTTCGAGATCGATGCGCAGACGATACCCGGGGTTTGCGGCCACCTCATCGAACAGCTGATCGACCTGGGTTGTCGCCAGGACGACCGGCAGGATGCCGTTCTTGCTGCAATTGCTGGCAAAGATATCGGCAAAGCTTGGCGCGATGACCGCCCTGAACCCGGCATCGAGCAAGGCCCAGACCGCATGCTCTCGGGAGGACCCGCAGCCAAAGTTGTCCCGTGTCAGCAGGACCTGGGCGCCGCGGTAGCGGTCCTGATTGAGGACAAAGGCCGGATTCAGCGGCCGGTCGCTGCAATCCTTGCCGGGCTCGCCGTAATCGAGATAACGCCACTCATCGAACAGGTTGGGGCCGAAGCCGGTGCGCTTGATCGACTTCAGAAACTGTTTCGGAATGATGGCGTCGGTGTCGACATTGGAACGATCGAGAGGCGCCACCAGGCCCTCCAGAACGGTAAAAGCTTGCATCGTTTAAACCTCCAGAGTACGGACATCGACAAAGTGGCCGACGATGGCGGCGGCGGCCGCCATGGCCGGGCTGACCAGGTGCGAGCGTCCGCCGGGGCCCTGACGCCCCTCGAAGTTGCGGTTCGACGTCGACGCGCAGCGTTCCCCGGGCGTCAGCCGGTCCTCGTTCATGCCGAGACACATCGAGCAGCCAGGCTGTCGCCATTCGAAACCGGCTTGCTTGAAGATTTCGTCGAGCCCTTCTTCTTCGGCCTGCTTGCGAACCAGGCCGGATCCCGGCACGACCAGAGCCCGCTTGATGTTGTCGGCAAGCCGGTGCCCTTTGACCACCTCGGCCGCGGCGCGCAGATCACCGATCCGGGCATTGGTGCAGGAGCCGATAAAAATCGTATCGGGATAGATCTCGGTCATCGGGGTGCCGGCTTCGAGACCCATGTAGGCCAGGGCAGCCTCCATACCTCGACGTTTGACCGGATCAGGCTCGGCGCCCGGGTCCGGCACACAGGCATTGATCGGCACGACCATTTCCGGCGAGGTCCCCCAGGTCACCTGGGGAAGGATCGCCGTCGCATCCAGGTGGACTTCGCGGTCGAAAGAGGCGCCGGGATCGCTGTGCAGCGTTTGCCAGACCGTCACCGCCTGGTCCCAGAGGGCGCCCTTCGGTGCAAAAGGCCGGCCCTTGACATAGGCGATCGTCGTCTCGTCGACGGCGACCGTTCCGGCCCGGGCACCGGCCTCGATCGACATGTTGCAAATCGTCATGCGGCCTTCCATCGACAACGCCCGGATGGCGTCGCCGCCGTACTCGATCACATAGCCGGTGCCACCGGCGGTACCGATCTCACCGATGATCGCCAGCATGATGTCTTTGGCGGTCACCCCGTAGCCGACCTGGCCATCGACGCTGACCAGCATGTTCTTGGCCTTTTTCTGATTGATGCACTGGGTGGCCAGGACATGTTCGACTTCCGAGGTGCCGATACCAAAGGCCAGGGAACCGAGAGCGCCATGGGTCGACGTATGGGAATCCCCGCAGACGATCGTCATGCCTGGCAGGGTGATGCCCTGCTCCGGACCGATGATGTGCACGATCCCCTGGCGGATATCATTCATGGTGAACTCTCTGATACCAAACTGGCGGCAATTGCTGTCGAGCGTCTCCACCTGCTGCCGAGAGAGCGGTTCGGCAATGCCCTGAGTGCGGTCGGTGGTCGGGACGTTGTGATCGGGCACCGCCAGGCTGGCGTCCGTCCGCCAGGGTTTGCGGCCGGCCAGGCGCAGACCTTCGAAGGCTTGCGGTGAGGTGACTTCGTGAACCAACTGACGATCGATATAGAGCAGGCAGGTCCCATCCGCTTCGCAGCGGACGACATGACGATCCCACAGCTTGTCATAAAGGGTTTTTGCAGACATATCCCTGTTTCCCACCTCCTGTTTTTCGGTTGTGACCGGGGCCGCGACGGTTTTTGTCCAGTTCTCCGGGGGTAAATAGTATTATGGGTTATGCTCAGCCGATGTCAAATGATAAGTAAGCATCAGGAATTATTCTGTTTCTCGACGGCTTCACAGCTGAATTCATCTTTACCACAAGATCATTGATAACTCAAAAGGTAATATTTGCCGTCCGGCATGACACAGTGGTCCACAGCATCCATCTTCAATCGAGCCGTTGCAGGCCCAATTGCCGGGCCTGGGCCCGTGCCCGTCGAAAGTCCTGACGCGCGGGGCGATGGTCGAGGGCGGGGAAACGGTCGGCACGATAACAGGGACGATATTGCTCCATCAGGTTGACGTAGGTCTGTGGCGAGATGTCCTTGGCTAAAAACGCCAGGACCTCAGCGGTTCCGGCAAGATCATCGGGCAGCAGCAGATGTCGTATCAAAAGGCCGCGGCGCGCGATCCCGGTGTCATCGATGACCAGGTCCCCGACCTGTCGGTGCATCGCTCTGACCGCGGCACGGTTGGCTTCCGCATAATCATTGACACCGAGATAGGGACCGGCCAGCGCAGAGTCGGCGAATTTCATATCCGGCATGTAGATGTCAATGATGCCGTCGAGCAGGGCCAGGCCTTGCGGACTGTCGTAACCGCCGCTGTTGAACACCAGCGGAACCTTCAGCCCCTGGCCGACGGCAATCACCAAGGCGGCCAGGATCTGGGGAATGACGTGACTTGCCGAGACAAAATTGATGTTGTGGCAGCCCATCGACTGCAGTGAGAGCATCTGGTTGGCCAGTGTGCGGCTGTCCATTGGGCGACCCTCGCCACGATGGCTGAGTGGCCAGTTCTGGCAGAAGACACAGGCCAGGTTGCAATGGCCGAAAAAAATCGTCCCGGAACCGCGCCGACCGGAGATCGGTCGCTCTTCACCGTAATGCGGGCCGACGCTGCTGACAATCGCTTTGGCTCCGGTGCGACAAACGGCCCGGGATGGATCGTCGATCCGGTTGACGTGGCAATGATTGGCACACAGATCGCAGTCGGCCAGCCGTGCCGCAGCTTCGGCGGCACGCCCGGCCAGCGTTCCGTGACGAGACAATGTCAGATAAGCGGCTTCAAACATGGGTCCGCTCCGCACGATAAAAGGACGGCTTGCGCCGCTGCGTTCTGGCCACAGCATAACAGATCGCGCCGTAGGCGCGGAGCCTTTGCGTTCGGATTTTGTCCTTTGCGGAGCGCAGGAAAACATGGCACACTTTTTTGCACGTGTCTGATCCCCCGCGGCCAAGCGTTTCACAACAGGAGAGGAAATCGTGACCGACCCGCTGATCGAAAGAACCGCATCCGCCTACACCTATCCGTTGCTGATCAAGAACCTGCTGTTCCACCCGGTGGTCAACAACCGGGATCAGGAGATCGTCTACCGCGACCGGCTGCGTTATGATTACCAGACCCTGCATGAGCGCATCCAACGCCTGGCCAACGCTCTGCGGAAACTCGGGGTCAGGCCGGGGGACACCGTGGCGGTGATGGACTGGGACAGTCATCGCTACCTCGAATGTTTCTTTGCGGCGCCGATGATCGGAGCGATCCTGCACACCATCAACGTCCGCCTTTCGCCCGAGCAGATCCTGTACACGATCGATCATGCCGAGGACGACATCCTCCTGGTGCATGACGACTTCCTGCCGATCCTGGCGACAATCAAAGGACGCATCGACGCGGTGCGGGACTACGTCCGGCTCACCGACGGCGGTGAGCCGGAGCCGAAGGTGGTCAGTTTTGCCGGTGAATACGAGGCCCTGCTCGCAGCAGCGGAACCGACCTGCGATTTCCCCGACCTCGACGAGAACACCCGGGCCACGACCTTCTACACCACCGGCACCACCGGTATGCCCAAGGGGGTCTATTTCAGCCACCGCCAACTGGTGTTGCACACCCTCGGCGTGTTGGTGGCCGTCGGCACCCCGAAGACACAGGGGCGGCTTCACCAGCAGGATGTCTATATGCCGATCACACCCATGTTTCATGTCCATGCCTGGGGCCTGCCCTATGTCGCAACGTCGCTTGGCATCAAACAGGTCTACCCGGGACGTTATGCCCCGGAGATGCTGCTTCGGCTGATCAAAACCGAAGGGGTGACCTTCTCTCACTGCGTGCCGACCATCCTGCAGATGCTGTTACACAGCCCGATGATCGACCAGGTCGACCTGAGCCACTGGAAAGTGATCCTCGGCGGCGCCGCCCTGTCCCAGACCCTCTGCCTCGCCGCGCTCGAGCGCGGCATCGATATCTTTGCCGGCTATGGCATGTCGGAAACCTGTCCGGTGGTCGCCCTGGCCCACGTGCCGCAGGAACATCTCGATCGCCCGGTGCAAGAGCAGGTCAAGATGCGCTGCAAAACCGGTCGTCCCCTGCCGCTGGTCAGCATGAAACTGGTCGACGAAGCGATGGAGGCCATTCCAGCCGACGGCCAAACCAGCGGCGAGATCGTTCTGCGCGCACCCTGGCTGACCCAGGGCTATCTTAAGGATCATCACACTTCGGAACAGCTCTGGCGTGGCGGCTACCTGCACACCGGTGATGTGGCCAATACCGATGCGCAGGGTTACTTCAAAATCACCGATCGCGCTAAAGACGTCATAAAAATTGGTGGAGAATGGGTTTCCTCCCTGGAAATCGAGGACATTCTCGGCCAGCATCCGGCCGTTGCCGAAGTGGCCGTCATCGGCATGCCCGACGAGAAATGGGGCGAGCGTCCCCTGGCCCTTGTGGTGCCGGGCGAAACGGTGCCCACGGAAAGAGATCTTGTGGCTTATGTCAAACGTATCGTCGATTCTGGAGTTCTGTCACGGCATGCTCTCACCCTGCGGGTCAAGCGGGTCGAAGAGATTGCCAAGACCAGCGTTGGCAAGATGGACAAGAAATTGTTGCGGCAACGGCATCTGAAGCAAACCGGTCCCGTCTGATCAGGACCGCAGAGCGGATCGTTCAGAAAGCCCCGACCCCGCCGCTGTTTGCAAAACCGGGCCGTCTGCTAGAATGTCACCAACAGCCCAAGCCTGTTGCATAGAAGAAACCGAACGACGTCCCACTTTACGCCAAGGAGCAAGCCCATGACGACCCGTATCCAGGTGGTTTTTTACAGTATGTATGGACATGTCTATCAAATGGCCGAGAGCATCGCGGCCGGAGCGCGCGACGTCGAAGGCGTCGCCGTGACACTCTATCAGGTCCCCGAACTGGTTCCGGAGGAGGTGCTCGAAAAAAGTGGCGCCAAAGCAGCCCGAAAGGCCTTTGCCCATGTCCCGATCGCTGAGCCGAACACCCTGAAAGAAGCCGATGGCATCATCTTCGGGACACCGACCCGATTCGGCAACATGTGCGCCCAGATGCGCAATTTTCTTGATCAGACCGGCGGGCTGTGGATGAACGGTGATCTGGTCGGCAAGGTGGGCAGCGTCTTTACCTCAACAGGCACCCAGCACGGTGGCCAGGAAACGACCATCACCAGTTTCCATACGACGCTGCTGCATCAAGGCATGATCCTCGTCGGCGTCCCCTACTCGGAGCAGCGATTGATGAACATGGCGGAGATCACCGGTGGCACGCCCTACGGCGCATCGACCCTGGCGGATACTGACGGTTCCCGTCAACCGAGTGAAAACGAGTTGGCCATCGCCCGCTTCCAGGGTCGGCATGTGGCCCAGGTCGCCCGTAAACTTGCCGGTTCCTGAGCCGGCGATGCTGGGCGCTGATCGCCCGGGAGCCCGTTGACGGCCGCTCAGAGCCGCATCGACAGACTGATGGAACCGAACTCGGTGGAGGACTTCTGACCATCGAATTCGTCGCTGCGAAAGATATTGCAGAAGCTGAGCCGGACATCGCCCCAGGTCAGAACCAGACCGGCCTGAAGATCGCCCACCCAGGGGATCCGATCCACCGAGTGGCTGCTGCGGAAGGTGTTGCCATCGAGAAAGATGTTGTGCAGCACGTAGCGCCCTTCGAGCCCCGCAAAGAGGTACCAGCCGAATCCCCGGGTCGGACGAAAGAACCCGGAACCCGGCAGGCTGGGTCGGATCGTCGGCGGACCGTAGTCGCTCGGCAGATCCTGGCCAAGCCGCAAGGTCGTGCCGAAGGAAAGGCTGGTCATGACGTTGCCCAGGGTGCCCCCCACATGCGGTGTCACATCGACGCCAAGACCGGCGATTTCGCTAATATACTGCGCCTGCCATTGCCGGTCGTAAACCAGCATCAGGCCCAACTCATTCCGCAGCTGATTGTCCCAGCCCTGGGGTTTCGGCGAATCGACAATCTTGTGCACCCAGGTCTGGGTCTCCTCGGCAAAGGCGTTCGGACCGACCACACCGATATTCAGTTCCAGAGAATCGAAGCGATTGGACTGCAGGTTGCCGTCCCGGACCCGATGATCGGAAATCAGGCCGACCGCACCGTAAAGCCAGCCGGCATAAGGACGGTCGTCCTCGATCAGCTCACGGCGCGTGATATCCTCCGGTGTAAAGATACTCTGTCCGATCGCATAACTGGTGCGGAGGTGACCAACCCGGCTGAAGATCGGCACCAGTCGCGCCGCCTGCTTCAACCAGGCCGGGGTTTCTTCGCTGGACAGGTAGGAGATCCGGGTGCCGTGCGTGTAGTACCGATCCGCGCCACTGCCCCACAGGTCGTTCTCAACCTGGACACTGAGGATTCCGGACCGGTCCGGGGCGGAAAAATCGGCCGCCAGGACCGGTGACCCGATCATTAACAACAGGCACAGGCCTGACAGAAAGAGGCGCGTCATCGGCATATGGTTTTAGAACTTCGCCGGACGTTTCTCGAGGAAAGCGGTGATCCCTTCCCGGCAATCGGCGGTGGCAAAACTCAACGCGAAGAGGTCCGCTTCGTAACGTTCGGCACGAGCAAAATCCATTTCCAGGCCGTGATCGATCGCCTCCTTGCAGAGACGGATCGCCGAAGAGCTTTTATCGCACATCTTTTCGGCCAGCGCCTGCGCTTCCTCGAGAAGCCGGGGCTGCGGCACAACGCGGTTGACCAGACCGATCCGGCAGGCTTCGTCGGCATCGATCATCTCCCCGGTAAAGATCATTTCCTTGGCGCGTCCCTTGCCAACCAGTCGGGCCAGCCGCTGGGTTCCGGCGAATCCGGGTATGATGCCCAGCTTGACTTCCGGCTGGCCGAACTTTGCCGAATCGGCCGCGATCCGCAGATCGCACCCCATGGCCAGTTCATTACCGGCACCAAGGCAGTAGCCATTGATCGCCGCAATAACTGGTTTCGGGCCGTGTTCCAGACGATTGATGACACGTTGTGCCAGCAGGGCGAATTCCCGGGCGCTATCGACATCGAGACTGGCCAGGTGATTGATGTCGCCTCCGGCGACAAAGGCCTTTTCACCGGCACCGGTCAGGATCAGGACACGAATTGCCGGATCCGCGCCGAGTTCGATCAGCAGCGCTTCAAGCCCTTCGAGCGTGGCCACGGTCAGGGCGTTCATGGCCTTCGGGTTGTTGAAGGTGATGAGAGCAACCGGGCCGTCTTTTTCCAGCAGCAAGTGTGTATCGGACATAGGGTTCTCCTTTGGCGCGTCTTCTGTCTCAGGCAGTGATGATAGGGGCAATCACCTGGTATTGCAATCCCGAGGCAACACCGACAGAGGGGGTCACAAGAATCCGACCAAGCCGGGCATCAGCAGGCCATGCCACAGCGCCGGCAGCCGGGTGCACAGACACGGCCCGGGTCGGCCTGGAGAGCCTGCGTGTATTCTTCCCGCAGGAAACTGCGTTGGACACCCTGCTCGATGATGTCCCAGGGGAACAATTCCTCGGCGTCCCGCTCCCGGTGGAGGTAAAAAGCGCTGTCGAGACCCTCCCGCCGGCAGGCTGCCTTGAGGCTTTCGCCGGCCGCCAGCCAGGGAATCGTGCGCCCGACCCGCCGATCGCCGCGGGCCAGAAAACCCTGAATTTCAGACTGGCGCAGTGATTCAAGGTTCAGGTCGATGTTGGGCCGGGAGCGCAACCGCTTTTGCAGTACCCGGTATTTTTTCTCCAGGGTCGCACGCCGTTCCATCGGCGCCCACTGCAGCGGTGTCCAGGGTTTGGGGATGAAGGGGTTGACGGACAGCTGCAGACGCCCCAACCGACCCCGTTGTCGGCCGACCGCCAGCCAGACCTGGCGGATTTGCTCGGTCAGGGCAACGATCGCCTCGATGTCTGCATCCGTTTCGGTCGGCAGGCCGATCATGAAATAGAGCTTGAGGTTGCCGATCCCGCCGCTGGCCAGCAGGCGAACCGCCGCGAGAATCTGCTTCTCATCAATGCCCTTGTTGATCACGTCACGCAGACGTTGGCTGCCAGCCTCCGGGGCCAAAGCCAGGCTTTTGTGGCCGGATGCGGCGAGGACCCGAACCTGCTCGGGCGTCACGGCATCGATGCGGACACTGGAAACGGAGACCTCGCCGCCGTTGTCCAGGACGTTCTGGCCGATATCAGCCAGGGCGGCATAATCGGAGACCGCCGCGGCAACCAGTCCGACCCGCCGCGGGCCCTCATCCTCCGTGACAACGGCCCGACGCAGGTGGTCCGGCGCATGCTCCCGAAAGGGACGATAGATGAAACCGGCAGCACAGAAGCGGCAGGCGCGCGGACAGCCGCGGGCGGCTTCGACCAGGTGCATACCGCTGAATTCGGTGTCCGCGGTGGTGATGCAGGTCTGGCTCTGGCTGCTATCGAGATCCCGTTGCCATTGACGCCGCACCCGTTCCGGGCACTTGTCAAGCGGAGTCATGGCCTGCAAAAGTCCGCTTTCGGCATAATCAACCCGATAACAATCCGGTCGGTAGATGCCGGGCAGTTGGCCGAGCCCCACCCTGAGGGCTTGCCGATCCTCACCGTCACCCTGAACCAGTCGATCGAGCAGGCCGGGCAGGATCACTTCCGCTTCGCCAACCGCAAACAGGTCCATGATCTCGGCCAGCGGTTCCGGATTGAGAAAGGCGCAAACCCCGCCGCAAAGGACCAGTGGGTGCCGGTTGTCGCGCTCGGCACGCCACAGCGGCAGGCGCCCCAGGGCAAAAAGCGTCGGCAGATGCAGATAATCGTTTTCGAAGGACATCGAAAACGCCACCAGATCGAACTGGTCAAGGGGGTGTTGCGATTCGATCGACAGCAACGGAACACCGCTGCGGTGATGCTCCTCGAGAGCGTCCGGATCGGGCAGAAAAAAGCGTTCACAGAGCGCGTCATGCCGATCGTTGATCAACTGGTAGACGGTCTGCATGCCGAGGTTGCTCATCCCCTGGTGGTAGGTGTTCGGATAGACCAGGGCGACCGCAAGACGACCGCCTCGAGGGTTTGGCTGCAAACCAGTTTCCGCCGCATGGCGCTGGCGATAGGATTCAATCAGACGACGTGACATCGGTTATTTTCCGGCAGAAATGAGCACCGGAGTGCGACGAGGCAGCTGTTCGCCGCGGCTTGCTGCGGTCACACATCGTCGCAGAGCCGGGCCTCGTCAATCAGCATGACCGGAATCTCGTCGCGCACCGGATAAGCCAGCTTACAGGCTTTGCAGATCAGCTCGGTGTGCTGTTCATCCGGTTCGATCGCGCCTTTGCACTGCGGACAGACCAGAATGTCGAGCAATTGCCTGGACAGGGGCATAACGCGTCTCCATTTCTCAGATCAAGCGGTGTTCCGCATCACACCATGAGCCTTACTGACAAGTCAAATGGAAAGGCCGCTCGCACGCCTCTGGCCGGCAAAGAGGACGGGCTCGGCAAGCGAACGTTTTTGTTACCAATCGTGATATGCTACGGTCAGGATTCGATCACGACGGTGGCCCTAAGATTGTCCCAGGCAGGATGCCGCCGCTCGGCTCTTTGCCGGCGCCCATCATCCTGGCGTGAAAGGCACGCATGAAAGCACAACCGGGCACTTATCTGCTCGTGCTGCAAAATCTTGCCAACCGATCCCTGGTCATCGGTCGATGGGGCCCTTTGCAAATCCAGCCCGGTTACTATCTTTATGTCGGCAGCGCCTTCGGTCCCGGGGGTGTCCGGGCCCGCGTTCTGCGGCATTGCCAACAGCACAAATCCAGGCCTCACTGGCATATCGACCACCTGCGGGTCGCAACCGTTCCGGTTGCCGTGTGGTGCAGTTACACACCGAAACGCCTTGAGCACGACTGGGCCAGGGGACTGGCGAAGCGCACGGAGATGCGCAGCGTGAACGGCTTTGGGTGCACCGACTGCCACTGTCCAACGCACCTGTTCTTTACCGCCGAGGAACCCGCTTTGTCGGCTTTCGCCGGATCTCTTGACGGCGATATCGGCGTCTATCCGATCACCCGGGTCTCCGGTTGACGCAAAAAAATGGACCGCACAAGGCGGTCCCATGGATGTGAGGGAGTCACATTTCAGGCCAGCGCAGAGCTTTCGACCAGCCGCAGGGAGCCGGGCGGAGAACCGGCACGGCTGCTCACTCGTTGACAAGCCGCAGGATTGAATATCAGCAGTTGGCCGTCGGGACTCTGGTTGCCAGTCCGTCCGGAAACGCGATGCTAGTCGACACGTTTACGCAGAAACGTCGGGATATCGTACTCCTCGTCTTCACTGTAATTGCCGATCCGCATGCTGGCGCGCGGCTTGTCCTGATTCTGGTTGCGAATGAACGCCGGGATATCCCGGTCGATTTTGTTCGGCGCCGTCGTCGGCAGACCGAGGGTATCATTCTTGGCCGGTTTGCCGGTTGCGAAGGAGCAGCCGAAGCCGGTGGCGATCGCCGTGACTTGGATCTTTTCACCCATCTCTTCGTTGATCACCAGACCGATAAAGATGTTGGCATCCTCGTGAACTTTTTCATGGATGATATGGGCGACCTCCTGATAATCGTCCATGGTCATGCTCGAGGACCCGGTGACATTGACCAGCACACCTTTGGCGCCGGAAATATCGATCTCCTCGAGGAGCGGGCTGCTGATCGCCTGCTGGGCAGCGGTCACAGCACGGTTCTCGCCTTCGGCCAGGCCGATGCCCATCATCGCCATGCCGCGTTCGCTCATCGCCGCTTTGACGTCGGCAAAGTCAACGTTGATCATGCCATGGGTGGTGATCAGGTCGGAGATCCCCTGGACCGCCTGACGCAGGACGTCATCGGCCGGTTTGAAGGCATCGAGGATGCCCATCTTCTTGCCGGCCAATCCGCTCAGACGGTCGTTCGGAATCAGGATCAGCGAGTCGACGACCTGTTTCAGTTCAGCGACGCCTTCATCCGCTTTGAGCATGCGCTGCTTGCCCTCGAAGGAGAAGGGTTTGGTGACCACGGCAACGGTCAGGGCACCCACTTCACGGGCCACTTCAGCGATCACCGGAGCTGCGCCGGTGCCGGTCCCGCCACCCAGCCCTGCGGCAATGAAGACCATATCGGCCCCCTGTAGAAGTTCGGCGAGACGGGCGCGATCTTCCTGTGCGGCTTCCCGGCCGACCTCGGGATTGGCTCCGGCCCCAAGTCCCTTGGTCAGCTTGGTGCCCAGCTGGACGCGCATCGCCGCCAGATTGGCACGCAGCGCCTGGGCGTCGGTGTTGGCCACCATGAACTCGACCCCATCGATGCGTGCGGCAATCATGGTGTTGACCGCATTGCTGCCGCCACCGCCGACACCGATCACTTTGATTCTGGCAACTTGTTCCACGTTTTCGTCAAATTCGAACATAATGACTCCCTCCGTCATTGTTGGGTCGGCGCCTCTCCGGGACGTCGACGGTTATTGTTTGCGTTTGACCGCTTGGCTTGCATGCGCTGCGATTCTAGAAAAATTCTCCGAACCACTCTTTCATCCGTCGGGCAACCCGATCGAACAGGTTCTCCTGACCGATGACGAAATTGCGTGTCTGCATGTTTCGGCTGCCGTATTTCACCAGGCCCACGCCGGTTGCATAGATCGGTGAGTTGACAACATCGGTGAGACCGCCGATATCGGTCGGCTGACCGCGCCGCACCGGCAGGTCAAAGATCTGCTCGGCCAACTCCGGCATTCCCGGAAGAATGGCCGAGCCGCCGGTCAGGACCACGCCCGAGGCGATCAGGTCCTCGAAACCACTCTTGACGATCTCCCGATTGACCAGGGTAAAAATCTCCTCGACGCGCGGTTCCAGGATCTCGGCCAGCAGCTGCCGAGAGAGGATGCGCGGTTCGCGGCCACCCACCGAGGGGACCTCGATCGTTTCATCCTTGCCGACCATGGAGGTCAGACAGCAACCGGACACCTGCTTGATCTTTTCCGCCTCGGCTGTAGGGGTCCGCAAGCCGACAGCGATGTCGTTAGTCAGATGGTTGCCACCCAGGGACAGCACCGAAGTGTGCTTGATGGCCCCGTCGACGAAGATGGCGATGTCGGTGGTGCCGCCGCCGATATCGATCAGGGCGACGCCGAGATCCTTTTCATCCGGAGTCAGCACGGCCTCCGACGAGGCCAGTTGCTCAAGGACGATATCGCCGACATCGACCCCGGCCTTGTTGCAGCTTTTGATGATGTTCTGGGCACTGGCCACTGCCCCGGTGACGATATGCACGCGGGCTTCTAGACGCACCCCGCTCATCCCCAGGGGCTCCTTGATGCCATCCTGGTCATCGATGATGAACTCCTGCGGCAGGATGTGAATCACCTCCCGGTCCATTGGAATTGCGAGGGCCTTGGCCGCATCGATCACACGGCGGACGTCTTCGTTGGTCACCTCGCGATTTTTGATGGCGATCACACCCTGGGAATTGATACCCTTGATGTGCCCGCCGGCGATCCCGGCAAACACTGACTTGATCTCGCAACCGGCCATAAGTTCGGCCTCCTGGATCGCTTTGCGAATCGCGTTGACGGTGCTTTCGATATTGATCACGACGCCCTTGCGCAAACCACGCGACGGGCTGGTGCCGATACCGACAACATCAAGCCCCTCGTCGGTCATTGCCCCGACGATGGCACAGATCTTGGTCGTGCCGATATCGAGTCCAACGATCAGATTCTCCCGTTTACTGTTCATGACAAACCCCTTTTCCCTCAATGTGTTCTCCGCTAACTCCGGCCGACCGCTCGTTTGACATCCACTTTAACGATGACGCGGTCAGCGACATTCAGATCGATGTATTTCAGGGCTAGCAAGCGTGGTTTGAGGTCTGCGTAAATCGCCTCCAACCGCTCGAGCTTGGCCTGATAGTTGGTGCTGCCGAGCTTGATCGGCACACCGCCGGTCCGGGTATGCAGGATCAGCCCTCCCTGTTCGTCGCAGTAGATTTCCGAGACATCCTCCAGGGTAAAGATTGACCGATTTTCAAGTTGATCGATCAAACGCAGGGCCTGTTCAAGACGGTCCTGGGTCTGTTCGGCATCATCCAGCAGGGCGTCGCGGCCAATCCCCGTAATCACCGGGTAATCCAGCGCGTCACCGGCCTCGAGCATCTTGAAAACATCCCCGCCCCGGTCGACGTAATAGAGGTAATCGAGGTCGATAATCGCCCGCGGCTGTCGTTCGACGACCCGGATCACGACCTGATTCGGAAACGCACGTGCCACTTCGGCTTTGGCGATCCAGGGATGTTCTTCGATTTTGCGCCCGATCATGTGCAGTTCGAGTTCGAACAGGCTGTCGCCGGCCTCGATGTCCGAGGCTTCCAGAATCTCGCTCTCGGAGACCCGAACCTGCTGCTCGACGCGAATTGTCTCGACATCGAAATAGCCGGACTCGAGCAGCATCTGCGCCGTCAACAGCGCACCGCCGGCCAGCAGAAAACCACTTCCTGCGGCAATCCCGATACTGAGCAGCCTGTGAAAAAGCGTCTTCCAGTCGCGCGGCTGCTTCTGCTCCTTGCGGCGATTGGTTTTCAGCTTTTTGCGATTCTGTGACTTCAGGTCGTTCATAGCCGTCCATATCCGGACTACTTGTTCAATGCGGCATCCTCGAGGATCCGGAGCACCAGTTCGTTAAAATCGATCCCCGCCGCGTCAGCGGCTTTCGGCAGCAGGCTGGTCGCAGTCATGCCGGGAATGGTGTTGACTTCGAGACAGTAGAATTCCCGTTCACGGATCATGAAATCGACGCGTGCCGCTCCCCGGCAGGACAGGGCCTGACAGGCGCGCACGGCCGCCTCCTGCAACCGACTGGACAGCACCGCGGACAGGGGTGCCGGCAGGAGATATTCCGTCTCCCCCGGCGTGTACTTGGCGTTGTAATCGTAAAAACCGCTTTTCGGGACGATCTGGATGATCGGCAGTGGGCTGCCGTTCAGCACACTGACCGTCACCTCGTCGCCCTGAATGTAATCTTCGATCAGGACAATGTCGTCATGCTGCAGGGCCTCGTCCAGTCCCGTGGCCAGTTCTTGCTGGTCATGGGCGATCGTAATACCGATGGTGGAGCCTTCACGGGAGGGTTTGACCACCAGCGGGAAATCACGGCACCGCCGCAGCGCGGCCTGTCGATCGTCACCGGCACGATATGCAACAAAACCCGGAGTCGACAGCCCATGGTAGAGGAAGAGCTGCTTGCTGATGACCTTGTCCATCGCCACGCTCGAGGCCATAACGCCACTGCCGGTATAGGGAATCTGCATCATTTCCAACAAGCCCTGCACGGTACCGTCCTCGCCGTAGCGTCCATGCAGGCAGAGAAAGGCCAAATCGGCCTGAACATCCCGCAACTGCTCCGGCAGATCGGTGCCGGCATCGACGGCCACAGCGTTATAGCCGGATTGCTGCAACGCCTGGAGAACCGCCGAACCGGTCTTCAGGGAGACCTCGCGTTCCGCGGAGAGTCCTCCCATCAGAACGGCGGTGGTTTGTTTTCTCAGTTCACGGCGTCGCGACATGCTGTTCGTTTCCTCCGCAACGTGATTCATTGCGATCGTTCCAGGAGCTGCTGCAGTTCCTCACCCACCTGCCAGACATTGCCGGCGCCGAGCGTGATGACGATATCTCCGGGCTGCACGACCGCTAACAGATGTTCGATAGTTGCTTCGGCACTGCCGGTAAAACAGCAGGACTTGTGACCGTGACCACTGATACCCGCGGCCAGTTTTTCGGCACTGACCGCCGGGATCGGCGACTCGCCGGCCGCATAGACGTCCATGACAACCAGGTGATCGGCCTGGTAGAAAGCGGTCACGAATTCGTCGAACAACGCTTCGGTCCGGGTGTAGCGATGGGGTTGAAACACCGCCACCACCCGCCGGCTCCAACCCGAGCGCGCGGCCCCCAGGGTGGCCTTGATTTCGACCGGGTGATGGCCGTAATCGTCGACGATCATGACATCGGCCGGTTCGCCCTTGATCTCGAAACGCCGTCCGACGCCACCGAAATCCTGGAACCCTTCGGCGATGGCCGCAAAAGGCATGTCCAGTTCCATGCCGACGGCAACCGCCGATAGGGCATTGAGCACATTGTGACGACCGGGCATCCGGATACTCAAAAGGCCCAGGACTTCACCGCGAAAGAGCACCTGGAACGTGGTGCGGTCGCCTACGTGACGGATCTCGGCCGCCTGGAAGTCAGCCTGACTGCTCAAACCGTAAGTCACCAGGCGCTTCTTCACCTGCGGGATCATCCCCTGCAGGTTCTCGTCGTCGAGGCAGAGAACGACCAGACCGTAGAATGGCACCTTGTTGATGAAATCGATGAACGTTGCCCGAATCTCATCGAGGTCCCGGTAAAAATCGAGGTGGTCAGCGTCGACGTTGGTCACCACTGCAATCGTCGGCGACAGCTTGAGGAACGAGCCGTCCGATTCATCGGCTTCGGCCACCAGAAACTGACCCTGGCCAAGCTTGGCGTTGGAGCCGATCGAATCGAGCCGGCCGCCGATCACCACCGTCGGGTCAATGTCTCCGTGGGACAGGACGGTCGCCACCATGCTGGTTGTGGTTGTCTTGCCGTGCGTCCCGGCGATGGCGATCCCGTATTTCATGCGCATCAGTTCAGCCAGCATCTCGGCACGTGGGATCACCGGAATCTTGCGTCGATGAGCCTCCTCGACCTCCGGGTTGTCAGGTTTGACGGCTGTCGAGGTGACAACCACATCGACCTCGGCCAGGTTTTCCCGCCGATGGCCATAGGAAATCGTGCCACCGAGCATCTCCAGGCGGCGGGTAATCTGACTTTCTTTGAGATCGGATCCGGACACCTGGTAGCCCAGGTTGATCAGCACTTCGGCAATCCCGCTCATGCCGATCCCGCCGATGCCGACAAAATGAATTTTCTGGATCTTGCCGTACATTCCCTGTCCTTCTTTAGCCCACCGGTTGCTGAACCGCGCGACACTCCCGCAGCAAACGGGCCGCGGCCCCCCGTGAGGCCATTCGCTTGGCCGCTGCAGCCATCGAGAGGAGGCTGGTTTGGTCGTGCAGCAAGCCGTTGA
The DNA here is from genome assembly GCA_037383085.1 of Desulfuromonadales bacterium. Classification (GTDB taxonomy): domain Bacteria; phylum Desulfobacterota; class Desulfuromonadia; order Desulfuromonadales; family BM103; genus JARRPG01. Next base: position 26,406 of record JARRPG010000001.1, read on the forward strand.
TCATCTTGGCCAGACGCTCCGCAGTCAGATGCTGTTCTTCGATCATCAAGGCCGCACCCTTGGTAGCCATCGCCTGGGCATTGTCAGACTGATGCCCGGCAGCTGCATAAGGGTAAGGCACCAGGATGGCCGGCCGGCCACAGGCCGTCAGTTCGGCGAGTGTTGTGGCACCGGCCCGGCAAACAACCAGAGTCGCCCGGGCATAAGCACCGGCCATGTCCTTGATGAAGGGCACCACCTCGACCCGCGGCCAGCCATTGCTCTGGTAAGACTGGAGAACCTCCTCGTGATCCGCTTCACCCGATTGATGGATGATGGTCAGGCTCTCCCGCCAGTCCTGCAGGTGCTCAAGCGCCCCGAGAACTGTCCTGTTGATAGCCCGCGCTCCCTGGCTGCCGCCGAAGACCAGCAGGCAGTTGGCGGTCACGTCGATGCTCGGGCAATTCTCCATGGCCGCACGGACCGGGTTGCCGGTCAACACGGTGGCCGCGTAGTGGAAGGCCCTGTCCGCTTCGGCAAAGGAAAGACAGACCCGGCTGGCCCAGCGACCGAGCAGTCGGTTGGCCAGCCCGGGCCAGGCATTCTGCTCATGGATCACGATCGGCAGACGCATCAGTCGTGCAGCCAGCAGCACGGGAACCGACGCATAGCCACCGAAGCCGACCACCACATCCGGGTTGAATCGCCGCAGCAGTCGTCGGGACTGCAGCAGACTTTTGATTAGCAGGCCGGCCACCCTGATCTTTTTCAGCAGGCCGAGGCCGGCCCAGCCACGCATGTCTATCACCTCCAGGGGCCAGCCGAGTTCCGGCAACATGCTTGCTTCCAGACCGCGAGCCGTACCGACAAACAGAATCTGGCTTTGCGGCTCCTCGTATTTGAGCTGCTCAGCCAGCGCAATGGCCGGAAAGAGATGTCCACCGGTTCCGCCGCCGGCCAACAACAGTTTCATCGCAACTCTCCAGGCACATGCCGCGAGACATTGAGCAGAATGCCGATCGCGGCCAGCGTGGTCACCAGGCTGGTCCCGCCGTAGGAGATGAAGGGCAGAGCCAGGCCCTTGGTCGGCACCATCCCCATGACCACCGCCATATTGACGAAAGCCTGCAAACCGATCAGCAGGGTAATGCCGAAGGCCAACAAACAACTGAATTCGTTCGGCGCATTCAGCGCCGTGCGCATGCCGCGCAGGATCAGCAGCATGAACATCGCGGCAATCACCAGCACACCAATAAAACCGAGCTCTTCGCCGATCACCGAAAAGATGAAATCGGTATGCGCTTCCGGCAAGTAGAAGAGTTTCTGCTTGCTCTCTCCCAGTCCCTGACCAAAAGCGCCCCCCGAACCGAAGGCGATCCAACTCTGGATGATCTGAAAACCGGTGTTGCTGGGATCTTCCCAGGGGTTGAGGAAGGCCAGAATCCGGCGGCGACGGTAGTCAACGTTCATCACCATGAAGTACAGAAACGGCAATGAGATCAGGGCAATACCGGCCAGATATTTGAGCCGTGACCCGGCCACCAGCAGCATCGCAACAGCGACGATGCCCAGCGTCAGAGCACTGCCCAGGTCCGGTTGTGCCAACAGCAGGCTGAGCAGGACGGCCAGGATCAGCATGTACGGCAAAAAACCGAACCGGAAGCTTTTCACTTTGTCCTGTTTGCGCGCCAGGGAGTGCGCCATGAACAGCACCAGCCCGAGCTTGACGAATTCCGCGGGCTGGAACGTCAGACCGCCGAGACGGATCCAGCGGGCCGCCCCACCGACCTTCTTGCCGAGCCCGGGGATCAGAACGATCACCAGCAGAAGGGCACAACAGCCGAGCACCGGCCAGGCCGCCTTGCGCAGGAGGTCGAGATTGATGCGCATCAACAAAGCCATAACGCCGAAGCCGAAGAGCGCATAGGCTCCCTGCCGTTTGAGAAAGAACAGGCTGTCCCCGTAATCCCGGACCGCCATGATCGAGGAGGACGAAAAGACCATCACCACGCCGAGACAGGTCAGGCAGACCGCCAACAACAGGATCGAATGATCGGTGCCCTGTCTAACTTCCATGGGCGTGTCTCCCCCTCTCACCCAGAGCACGGAACGCACTGGCAAAAATTTCGCCGCGCACAGCGAAATTCTCGAACATATCGAAACTGGAGCAACCCGGCGAGAGCAGGACCGTCGCCTCGGGTCGGCTGCAACGGGCCGCGATCTGCACCGCTTCATGCATGCTCGCGGCGCGGTGAATCATGGTCAGGCCGGCAAAGGCAGCCGCCATGCGCTCGGCGGCCGCACCGATCAGAATCAAGTCAGACACTTTTTCGCGGACCGGCGCAACCAGATCGGAGAGATCACCGAGTTTGTCCTTGCCGCCGGCAATCAGGACCACCGGTCGATCCAGCCCGGAGAGACTCTTGACCACACTGCCGATATTGGTTCCCTTGGAGTCGTTGTACCAGCGTGCCCCCGCGTAATCACCGAGGTATTCCATGCGATGGGCCAACCCGGAGAAATTTTTGACCGCCTGCCAGGCGACCACGGCCGGGCAGCCGGCGAGAAGCATCGGGATCATAGCCGCCATGACGTTTTCCTGATTGTGCCGACCGCGAATCAGCAGTTCGTTCACCGGGAAGAGGGTTTCCCGGTCCTGCCACCGCCAGATAATTTTGTCGTCGACCAGGCTCATTCCCTCGTCCAGCACCGTCTTACTGCTGAAACAGACCCGGCGTGACCGAATCGGCTCAGCGGCTGTCATCACCCGGGCGTCATCGAAGTTCAGGACGGCAACGTCTTCCGGCTGTTGATTCTCGAAGATCCGGGCTTTGGCGGCGATGTAAGCCGCCATGTCCGGATAGCGGTCGAGGTGGTCCTCGGAGATGTTGAGCAGGAGGGCATAATCGGCACGAAATGCGTCAATGGCTTCGAGCTGGAAAGAGGACAGTTCAACCACCTGCCAGTCACAATCGCATTCGACCGCGTCAATCAGGGGTGTGCCAAGGTTGCCGCCAATGAATGCGCTCTTGCCCCAGGCCTTGAGGATCGCACCGATCAGGCTGGTGACCGTCGATTTACCGTTAGTGCCGGTGATCGCGACCAGAGTTCCGGTCAGTTCGTGCCAGGCGATTTCTATCTCGCCGACCAACGGGATGCCCTGCTGACGACTCTTCTGCAGGACCGGGATTTCGAGCGGCACACCGGGGCTGACCACAATCAGGTCGGCCGCCAGGAACAAGGCTTCGGTGTGCCCACCCAGGTCGAGTCTCACGCCGACCGCTTCCAGGGGGGCAAGATCAGCGAAGCAGTTCGCCGGCCGGCTGTCGGACAGCACGAGTCTGGCCTCCTTGGAGAGAAAATAGCGCGCCAGGCTGCGTCCGGTGGAGCCGGCGCCGACGATCACGATCTGCTTGTCCCGATAGTCTTTCTGCATTTATCTCAACTTCAAGGTCGACAGGGCGACCAGGGCCAGAATGATACTGATGATCCAGAAACGGACGATGATCTTCGGTTCCGGCCATCCCTTCAGTTCAAAATGATGATGGATCGGTGCCATGCGGAAAATCCTCTTGCCGACCAGGCGGAATGACGCCACCTGGACGATCACCGAAAGCGCCTCCATGACGAACAGGCCGCCAACGATCACCAGCACGATCTCCTGCTTGGTGATCACGGCAATCGTGCCGATCGCGCCGCCGAGCGACAGACTGCCGATATCGCCCATGAAAACCTGAGCCGGATAGGTATTGAACCAGAGGAACCCCAGTCCGGCGCCGACCATGGCCCCGCACAGGACCGACAGTTCACCGGCGCCGGTGACACCGTTGATTTGCAGGTAGTTGGCCAGCGTGGCATGGCCGGCCACGTAGGCGAACAACAGGTAAGTCCCGGCGGCAATGATGACCGGCCCGATGGCCAGTCCGTCCAGTCCGTCCGTCAAATTCACGGCGTTGCTGGCACCGATGATCACCAGCATCGCGAAAGGCACATAAAACAGGCCGAGATCAGGGTTGACACCTTTGAAAAAGGGAAACGTCAGGGTCGTCTGGAAGCCGGGATACTTCATCAACACCATGCCAACGCCAAATGCAATCAGCAACTGCCAGAACATTTTCTTGCGCGGCGACAAGCCATCGCTGTTTTTCTGTTTCACTTTCAGCATGTCATCGACGAACCCGATCACCCCGTAACCGACCGTAACCAGCAGAGTCAGCCACACGTAGAGATTGCTCAGGTCGGCCCAGAGCAAGGTCGGCAGAACAATCGCAAACAGAATCAGGGCACCTCCCATGGTCGGCGTGCCCTCTTTTTTGAAATGGGATTCCGGACCGAGCCGACGAATACTCTGCCCGACCTGCAGGGTCGAAAGCTTCTCGATCAGCCAGGGACCGAGCAGAAAACTGATGACCAAAGCGGTAATAGCGGCATAAATCGTTCGAAACGTAATGAATCGAAAGACATAAAAGACCGAGAATTCGGTATGTAGAGGGTATAGCAGATGATAAAGCACGCGCGTCTCCCTCAGTCGCCGTTAGCGGCGGGCTCCTGCAGCGCCAGGCGCAGGGCCGCCGTGATCTTTTCCATGCGCATACCGCGTGACCCCTTGATCAGGACCCGATCCCCCGGGTTCAGAATCCCGAGCAGCCGCTCGACGACCTGCTCGTGACGGTCACAGACAAAAATTCGCGCGGCCGACAGCCCCGCATCACGCGCGCCGCGGGCGACCTCGCCGGCCAGAGAACCGTAGGTCAGCAGATGATCAACCCGTTCGGCAGCGATCTGACCGATTTGCTGGTGCAGTTCTGCAGCCGACTGCCCCAGTTCGAGCATGTCGCCGAGGACGGCGATGCGCTGCCCCGGAGTGCCCAGATCATAAAGAGCGTCGAGGGCAGCATGCACCGAGAGCGGGTTGGCATTATAGCTGTCTTCCAGCACCACGATATCGCGGGCCAGGGCGATCAATTCCATACGCCCGGGACAGGGCTGAAAAGCGGTCAGACCGGCGGCGATTTCCGACAACCCGACACCGAGCACCGAGGCCGCCGCGGCCGCGGCCAGCGCGTTGGCAACATTATGCCGGCCGGGCAATGGCAGAAGGACCGTCTGCCGCTGATTGCCGTGACAGAGGTCAAACTGCACCGACCCGTTGCGGCTGCTGATTGCCGTAGCGCGCATCTCCGCGTGCTCAGAGGTGCCGAAGGTCACCTTGCGAACACCGTTGGCGACCGGCAGACGGACGATCTCCGGATCATCGACGTTGATCAGGGCAATGCCCTTGGCGGGAAGTTGGATGAAGAGCTCCCCTTTGGCCAGCGCGACACCGGACAAGCCGTCGAAATTTTCCAGGTGACCGGCCCCGACGTTGGTGATCAGACCGATGTCGGGCCCGGCAATTTCCGCCAGGCGGGCAATCTCGCCGCGGGCACTCATGCCCATTTCGATCACCGCCCAGCGGTGTTCCGGCTGCAGATTGAAGAGGGTCAAGGGCACACCGATCAGGTTGTTGTAGTTGCCCGCAGATTTGAGCCCCGGGCCAAGCGTCTCGAGCACTGCGGCGAGCATCTCCTTGCAGGTGGTTTTGCCGGATGTGCCGGTGATGCCGATCACCGGTCCGGAAAACTTGCGCCGGATCGCTGCGGCCAGATCACCCAAAGCCTGGCGGGTGTCATCAACCTTGATCACCGGCACTCTCAGTCCGCCGATCATTTCCTCGCTGAGACAGGCGGCGGCACCGCGCTGGATGGCCTGGGTCAGATAGTCATGCCCGTCGAAATTCTCCCCGCGCAGCGGGATGAAGAGTTCTCCCGACTGCAGCGTCCGGCTGTCCGTGGAGATGCCGCTGAAGGCCACCGAACCACCGTTCTGCAGCAGATGTCCACCGGTAATTTCAGCAACGGTGCGCACATCCATGCGGATCATGCTTCACCTCCGGACTGCAGGGCCTGGCGCAACTCCTCGCGGTCATCGAAATGAATCCGTCCCGTCGACAGGATCTGATAATCCTCGTGCCCTTTGCCGGCCACCAGCAAGACGTCGCCGGAGCGCAGCAGACTGACCGCAAAACGGATCGCCTGGCGGCGGTCCTCGATCACGACATAGCCCCGGTCGCGGCCGCTGCGTGCTTGGTCGCGAGACCATTCCCGGCAATGCACCCGGGACAATCCGACCCGGACATCGTCGAGAATCTGCTGCGGGTCCTCGCTACGTGGGTTGTCCGATGTGGCGATCGCGATATCCGAACCGCGCGCTGCAACTTCGGCCATGACCGGTCGCTTACCGCGATCCCGGTCACCGCCGCAACCGAAAACAGTCAGGATACGGCCCGGGGACAAATCCTGCAGGGCGGCAATCACGCGTTGCAACGCATCGCCGGTGTGGGCGTAATCGACCAGGATCACAGCATCGCGCTGATTGTCGATCCGTTCGAGGCGCCCCGGTACGCCGCTGGCTTTGGCCAACCCTGCGGCGATTGTCGCTGCAGGGATCTCCAGAGCGACCGCCGCACCGATCGCGCAGAGGATGTTTTCAACGTTGTAATCGCCGAGCAGGGAGGAGCAGACCGCCACCTCCCCCAGGGGGGTTGCTACCCGGCCGTGGATGCCCTGCAGCGTGGTTTCGATCTGTTGCGAATGCACCGCGGCCTGCGGATCACGCCCACAGGTCAGAACGCTCGGCAGCATTGCCGCCAGGCGCCGGCCGTACTCGTCATCGATATTGACCACAGCCTGGCCCTGTGTCTGCGGCAGCAATTCTTTGAACAGGTGGAACTTGCTGGCGAAGTAGCGCTCCATGGTCTGGTGATAATCGAGATGCTCAGGGGTCAGGTTGGTGAAGACCCCGACCCGAAAGCGAACCCCGTCGGCACGGTGTTGATCGAGAGCATGAGACGAAACTTCCATGATCAGCGACCGGGCACCGTTCCGCCGGAAATCACGGATCTGTTTCATTAGGTCGAGAGCTTCGGGAGTCGTATGCGGAGCCTGCCGCAGGTCAATCCCGAAACGGTAGTTGACGGTGCCGATCACCGCCGGGGCGAGGTCGGCCTCGGCAAGGATCGCTTCCAGCAGGTAAGTGATGGTCGTCTTGCCGTTGGTCCCGGTAATGCCGACGGTCGTCATCTCCCGAGTCGGATCCGCGAAGAATGTGGTCGCCATCGCCGCCATGGCCCGGCGGGTGCTGTCGACGACGATCACCGTGACGCCCCGGTCGTCCAGCGGACGTTCTTCACAGCAGACAGCGGCGGCACCATTGGCAATCGCACTGGCAATGAAGGCATGACCGTCGCTGACCACGCCGCGCAGGGCGAAGAACAGTTCTCCGGGGCTCACCTGCCGTGAGTCGTAGTGCAGGCCGGTGACATCCACGTCGGCATCGCCGTAGACACCTTTGACCGGGCAGTTTTCGAGGAGTTCCATCAGTTTCATTCTGGCCTTCACACCTCGGGGCCGATTACGATGGCGGCGCCATACGCACCCAGACCGGGGCCCCATAGGGAATCGATGCACCGGGAGACGGCGATTGCTCCACCACGCGCCCCCGGCCCCGGAAATCAATATTCAACTCGCGTTCCTCCATTAACTCGAGGACCTGGCGAAAACTCAGGCCCAGGAAATCAGGCATCTGTGGCCCGCCCGCTGTTTCTTTGCGGGTCAACTCCGGTTTGCTGGGCGAGACGGGCAGCGTCGCATCGGCAAAAATCTGCTCCAGTGAGGGCAGTCTTTCATCAGCCGGGACAGCCTGGTTCGGCGCAACCTTGAGATATTGCATCGCCTGGGCGGCGATTCGCGAGAAGACCGGAGCGGCCGTCAGGCCGCCGTAAACACCCTTCTGCGGCTCATCGATCGTCACCAGCACGACCAGGCGCGGATCTTCCACCGGCAGAAAGCCGACGAAGGACGCCACCCGCTTGTCGGCTGAGTAGCCGCCGGTCACCGGATCGACTTTCTGTGCCGTACCGGTCTTACCGGCCACACGAAAACCTGGCACCCGGGCATTGGTGGCGGTGCCGCCTTCTTCCGTGGTCATCTCCATCATGCGGGTCACCAGTTGGGCGACATCCGGGGCAATCACCTTGCGCACGACGCGCGGATGATTCTTGCGGGTCACCTGTCCCTGGCTGTCAACGATCCGTTCGACCACGTAAGGCTCCATCAGGTAGCCGCCATTGGCGATCACGGCGGCAGCGGCAGTCAATTGGATCGGGGTGACGCTGAGACCCTGGCCGAAGGAGATCGCTGCCAGATCGACCTCGAACCAGCGATCCGGCGTCCGCAGCAACCCGCCCGCTTCGCCGGGCAGATCGATTCCGGTCGGCTGGCCGAAGCCAAAGTCACGGATATAGTTGTAAAACGTCTCGCGCTCGAGAAGCTTGCCGATCTTTGCCGAACCGATATTCGAGCTGTACTTGATAATTTCCGCCGGGGTCAGCTTCTGGTACTTCTTGTGGTCATGGATATCCTTGCCACCGACACGAAACACGCCATTTTCACAGTCGATTTTCTGTCGGGTGCTGACGACGGCTTCGTTCAGCGCTGCGGCCACGGTGAAAACCTTGAATGTCGAGCCCGGCTCGTAGGTGTCACAAACGGCGCGATTGCGCCACTGGTTTGGTTTGTAGCGATAAAAGGCGTTCGGGTTGTAATCCGGAGCACTCGCCATCGCCAGGATCTTCCCGGTCGTGGGTTCCATGATCACCACCGTGCCCGCCTTGCCCTCAGTCTTGCGCAAGCCGGTATCCAACTCGCGTTCGGCAATGTACTGCAGATTCTTGTCCAGAGTCAGATACAGATCGTGACCACGCGTCGCCCCCTGAATCTGCGGGGTCCCGGAACCGAGACCGCGCCCCAGGGCATCCCGCTCCATGACCAGGTAGCCACCACGGCCGAGAATCGTCTTGTCGTACTTGAGTTCGATCCCCTCGAGCCCCTTCGGATCGAGCCCGGTAAAACCGAGCAGGTGGCCGGCAATGTTGGCGTTTGGATAAAAACGTCGATGTTCCTTGATCATGCCGACCCCATCGAGCTGCAGCGTTTTGACCTGGTCACTTTCACTGGGAGACACCTGGCGCTTCAGCCAGACGAAGTTCTTATTGCCTTTCAACTTAGCCCGCACGGTGCGGACCGGCAGATCGAGTGCTTTGGCCAGCTGCCTGACGGTGGAGGTTTGATCGAAAATCTTGCCCGGTTCCGCGTACACCGAATCGACGTCGACGCTCACCGCGAGTTCCTCGCCATTGCGGTCGAAAATCGTCCCGCGCTGTGGCGTCAGCGGAATGACTTTCTGATGCTGACGTTCGGCGCGTTCATCCCATTGCTGTTCCTGCATCACCTGGAGGTCGAAGGCCCGCAGTGTCACCAGCACGAAGCCGAGCGTGAAAATCACGCCGATCAGTCGAATGCGGAGACGAACGCCTTTCTCCAGTGGCTTCATCAATCTACCGTGATCACCTGGTCTGGGGTCGGCAGTCTCAGCTGTAGCTTCTGCTTCGCGACCCGCTCAATCCGCTCGGGGTTGCGCAGGCTGGCAGCCTCCAGACGAAGATTCGAAGTCTCCTGACGGACATGTCGCAGACGGCTTTCCAACTGGGACATTTCGTATTCGAGACCGGTCACCTGGACGCGGGACCAGACAAAGAACAGCGACACGACAAGCAGCAACGCGATGAATCCCAGGACCGGCACCAGGTTGGGCCGACGCAGGGTAAATCCGTTAATCTTCGGCAAGGCCTTGAGTGTGCTTTCAGGCATTGTTCGACTCCTTAACCGGCAGTTTTTCCATGACGCGTAAAACCGCGCTGCGGGCGCGGGGGTTTTGTAGGACTTCCTTTTCCTGGGCCCGTATCGCCCGGCGGGTCAGGACCCGAACCCGTGGCTGGCGGCCACAGTGACAGACCGCCAGACGCGGTGGGCATTGACAGCCAGTGGCCCACTCCCGGAAGGTCTGCTTGACGATCCGGTCCTCGAGCGAGTGGAAACTGATGACGACCAGCCGCCCGTCGGCCCTGAGGCATCGCATCGCCGCATCCAGACCCTGTCGCAGACAGTCCAGTTCGCGGTTGACATGAATCCGCAACGCCTGGAAAACGCGGGTTGCCGGGTGGATGCGCTGCGGACCACGGCCCTGAGGGACGGCACGGCTGACCCGTTCCGCCAAGTCCAGAGTCGTCACGATCGGCTGCGCATCACGCGTCGCGACAATCTCCCGGGCAATTCTTCGGGCCCAGCGCTCTTCGCCATAGGCACGGAATATGCGCTGCAGTTCCTCGGCATCCGCTTCGGCAATGATCTCCGCAGCCGTCGCCCCGGCTGCGGGGTTCATCCGCATGTCGAGAGGGCCGTCTTCACGAAACGAGAAGCCGCGCTCAGCACGGTCCAGTTGGTGCGAAGACACCCCGAGGTCAAGCAGGATGCCATCCACGGCATCGATCCCCAGGGTGTCGAGATGACCTTCCATGTCGGCAAAATTGCCCTGCCGGAGAATCGCCCGGTCGCCGAAAGCGGCCAGCTCTGTACGCGCCGCCGCGAGGGCTTCAGCGTCACGGTCCAGACCGATCAGCAGGCCATCCGGCGAGGAGGCTTCGAGGATCTGTCGGGCATGACCACCACCGCCCAGTGTACCGTCCAGGTAAACCCCACCGCGCCGGGGAGCGAGAAAGTCGAGAACTTCCCCGGCCATCACCGGCACATGCCTGAACCCACGCGAAGTCAAAGAGCTACAATCCCAGGTCGAAACGCTTTTGCCGATCGTCAGCGAGGCGCTGCTCGGCTTCAGCAATCATCTCCAGATAACGGGCCTTGTTCCAGATCTGAATCTTTTTGGCGCCGCCGACGATGACGACGTCACGCACACCATCGGTATCCAGCTGGCAGTATTCACGCAATGACTGGGGCAGCTGAATTCGGCCCTGCTTGTCGAAGGCACATGGGGTTGCCGGGGTGACGGTGGTAAAATAAAGATCTTCCCGGAACTGATCGTTCGGGAGCTGAGAGAATTTCTCGAGAAAACGATCCCACTCGGAGACGGGATAGGCGACGATACCGGAACGGTCCTGGGTCACCACCAGGGTCTCGTCACCGAACAGCTCTTTCAGCTGTTCGCGGAACCTGGCCGGAATGCTGGCCCGCCCTTTTGCATCGATGGAGTTAAAATAGACGCCCTGAAATCCCATTTGGCCCTCTTTGGCCTAAAATTACACGATTCACCACCTTCTGGGCAAATATAGTCGGGAGGCCAAGACGTGTCAAGAAATATTTCAATTTTTTAAGGGGTTAGCTGAGTTTTCACAGGACCGGCATCAGCCTGGACCGGTTCGATTTTGGCACTTCTGCACAGTACAGGTCAGCACCCCGTATCGACAAGTGTCTATTTTCCAGTGAGATAGACAAAAAAGCTTGAGAGGATGCATGAACTCGCGGGGACGCCAGGCTGCGTAGGTTGAGCACGGCCGAGCGGGAAAGGATCCTGAATTCGGGAATTCATGACGACGGTTCGATGACCTGCATTTCAATCTTTTCGATCCGACGATCGACAACATCGCGCACCGTGAATCGGGCCCCCGGGACGTCGCAGACATCGCCGACTTCGGGAATGCTGCCCAGGGAATGCAGCAGGAAACCGGCGAGCGTGGTGGCGTGCTCTTCGGAAAGACCCAGGTTGTAGCGCCGGTTGATGGAACGCAGTGCGGCGCTGCCATCGATCAGGTAGTGATCGGTTCCCAGTCGCCTGATCAGGATCTCCTCCTCATCGTACTCATCCTGAATCTCGCCGACGATTTCCTCAACGATATCTTCCAGCGTGCAGATCCCTTCCACCCCCCCGTATTCATCAACCACCACCGCCAGGTGCAGATGCTGGCTGCGAAAAGCCTGCATCAATGTTTCGATCGGCTTTGCTTCCGGTACGAAATAGGGCGGGCGGGCGAGTTTGGCCAGCGAAAAGTCCTCCGATCGGTTCAGGTAACTGAGGATGTCCTTGGAGTGAATGATCCCCACCACCCGGTCCAGGTCGCCTTCGTAAACCGGAAAACGGGAATGCCGCGCCTGGGCGGCCATCTCCAGCACCTCGGCAAAACTGGCGTTGACCTCGATGCCGACCACCTCGGTACGCGGCACCATGACGTCCCGAACCCGGATTTCGGACAGATCGAAGACGCCATGCAACATGCGACGTTTCTCTTTTGGGACGACTCCGGCGTGTTCACCGAATTCGATGATCGAGCGGATTTCGTCCTCGGAAATCAGCGGCCGGGTGCTTTCACCGTGGAGGAAGCGCGTCATCAGGCTCGAGAGACCGCTCACCAGCCAGGTGATCGGATGCAGCAGCCACATAAACAGGCGAATCGGGTGCAAGACGGCGAAAGAGATCTTCTCCGGGTACTTGGCGGCGTAGGTTTTGGGACAGACCTCGGCAAAGATCAGCAGCAGAGGTGTCAGGACCACAATCGTCATCAACTCTCCGCGGGCACCGAAAAAATCGATGAACAGGGTTGTGGCGAAGACCGAGACCATGATGTTGACGAGATTGTTGCCGACCAGAATGGCGCTCAGCAGGCTATCCGGTTTATCGAGCAGATCAGCCAGTTTGCGGGCCCCCGGACGGTCCTTTTCGGCAAGGTACTTGACCCGGAGACTGTCCATGGACATCAATGCGGTTTCCGACCCGGAGAAGAACGCCGAAAAGACGAACAAAAACAGCAGACCGACGATGTGCAGCCACTGATCGTAAGACATAGTTGATAAAATCCAATAAGTAACCGGCAAGGCTTTTCAAAATATAACTGACCGGTCGACGAAAAACAATCTGCGAAAGGTCCGGTTGCCGTACTTTTTCTGGTATGTTATAAGCCGAACAGGCAGGCCGATCCTGCCCTGCAAACCTCCCGGAGAGCGACATGTCCGCCACCTCGCCGCATCAACGCCACGCTGAATTGTGTCGGCAAATCCAGCATCACAACGTCCTGTATCACGTGCAGGACAGCCCGGAAATCAGTGATGCCGAATACGATGCGCTGTTTCGAGAGCTGCTGCAGCTGGAAGCGGAGCACCCGGAACTGGTCAGCGCGGACTCACCGAGCCAGCAGGTTGGCGCTCCGCCGTCGGCAAAGTTCGCGCCGGTCCAGCATGCAACGCCGATGCTGTCCCTGAAGAACGCCAAAAACGCCGATGAATTCAAGGAATTCGATCACAGCCTGCGGAACACTTTTCTCTCCTCCAGCGAGGATCTTACCTATGCCTGTGAAATGAAAATGGACGGCGTGGCCATTGAACTTACCTATCAGGAGGGGCGATTGGTCCGGGCCAGCACCCGCGGCGATGGCCTGGTTGGCGAGGACATCACCGAAAATGTTCGAACCATCGAGGCTCTGCCCGAACAACTCAAGCCACCCTTCCCGGCCCTGCTTGATGTGCGCGGGGAGATATACATCGAGCTGGCCGATTTTCAGGCTCTCAACCGGGCGCAGGAAGAGTCCGGCAGCAAGACCTTCGCCAATCCGCGCAACGCTGCCGCCGGCAGCCTGCGGCAACTGGATGCGCAGATCACCGCCCGTCGGCCGCTGAAAATCTTCTGTTACGGCGTCGGCCGACTGCAGGGGACCATGCCGGAGACACAAATCGGCGTCCTCCGACAACTCCAGAAGATGGGCCTGCCGGTCAACCTCGAGGAGACCCGTCATGTGGTGGGTGCCGAGGAGGTGATCGACTGCTTCCAAAACTTCGCAGCGCGCCGGGATGCCCTGCCCTTCGAGATCGACGGTATGGTTGTCAAGGTCAATCGCATGGCCCTGCAACAGGAGCTGGGCACGGTCAGCCGATCTCCGCGTTGGGCCATCGCCCTGAAATTCCCTCCCCGTCAGGAGCAGACGGTGATCGAGGAGATCGGCCTACAGGTCGGACGCACCGGGGCCATCACCCCGGTCGCCCATCTCCGACCGGTGATCGTCAGCGGGGTCACCGTTTCGCGAGCCAGCCTGCACAATTGGGACGAGATCGCCCGTCTTGACATCCGCGTCGGCGATCACGTGGTGGTCGAGCGGGCCGGTGACGTGATCCCTGACGTGGTCCAAGTCCTCAAGGAGAAAAGGACCGGCCGCGAGCAGCAGGTGACGATGCCGCAACGCTGCCCGGAGTGCGATACCCCGGTCCAGAAGAGACCGAACGAGGTTGTCCCGCGTTGCGGCAACCCGCACTGCCCGGCCCAGGTTCTCGAAAGTCTCAAGCACTTCGTCTCCCGCGACGGCATGGACATCGCGGGCCTCGGCGAAAAGCAGCTCACCCAGTTGGTCGATGCCGGCAAGATCCGGGATGCCGCCGACCTTTACCGTCTCGACAAGGACGACCTGTTTACCATGGAGCGCATGGGTGACACCCTGGCCGAGAAGCTGCTCACGGCGATCGACGTCAGCAGGACCCGGCCTCTGTCGCGTCTGATTTACGCCCTCGGCATCCGTTATGTCGGTCGCAGCACGGCCCGGATTCTTGCCCAGCGCTTTGCTTCACTGGATGATCTGGCGCGGGCCGAGATGTCGCAACTGGTCGCCATCCACGACATCGGCGACAAAGTCGCGGCGTCGGTGATCGATTTCATGAACAACCCGGAGAAAATCTTGCTCCTCGAAAAGCTTACTGCTGCCGGTGTCCGTCCGCAGAACGAAGTGATCGTCCAGCAGGACGGTCCCTTGAGCGGCAAAACGATTGTCATCACCGGCAGCCTGCAAGATTGGACCCGCCAGGAGGCGGAAAAGCTGGTTGAAAGCCTGGGCGGCCGCGCCGCCGGCTCGGTGAGCAAAAAGACCGATTTCGTCGTCGCCGGGGACAATGCCGGCAGCAAACGCGACAAGGCCGAGAAGCTGGGGATTGAAATCTTGAACGAGGCGGATTTCCGCAAACGTATTGGAGCAGACCGATGAGCAGAGGCAGAGCTGAGGTGGTGATTCACGGCCGGGTCCAGGGCGTCTTTTTCCGCCAGTCGACGGTTGATATGGCCCGCACGCTCGGTATCACCGGGTGGGTCAGGAATTGCGCCGACGGCACGGTCGCAGCCGTTTTCGAAGGAACGCGCCAAGCGGTCGAAGAGGCTGTGGCCTGGTGTCGTCAGGGCCCGTCCGCGGCCCGCGTCAGTGACCTCGAACTGACCTGGCAGGAGCCCCGGGAAGAATTCACCGACTTCCGGATACGCGACTGAAGAATTTCCATCGAAGGGAGAAAAGGGCGACCGGTCGGTCGCCCTTTTCATGATCCTGGTCTGAAGGAGGCAAAACGATCAGAATCGGATCAGGGCTCCGGCGTAGGGACCGGAGAAAGTGGCATTGATGTAGACGTCACCCTCGTCCACATCGACATCCAGGTAGCGATAACCACCGAAAATCCCCACCAGAGGTAGGGGCGAAAATTCAACTTGGGCATCGGCATCGAGAAAACTGTTGCCATCGTATTCCAGATAGCCGACCCGACCGACGACGCCAAGAAAATCCGACAGGCCGATGCGGGCGCGCACACCGAGCGTCGGCACCGCAACACCGACACTTTCCGATTCCTGCAAACCGAACTCGGCGGCACTCAGCTGGGCTTGAACGTCGATATACTTGACCGCAATCTCCGGGCCCAACTGCAGACGCACCGGCGTATCGTCGAGGTTGACCAGGAACCAATCCAGGCCGGCTTCGTAAATGTCGATTTCTACGTCGCTTTCGACAAGGCTGCCGACGACGAAGGTTTGACCGTTGAATTCGATGCTGCGGGTCAGGATATTTTCACCGGAAAACTCGACCGGCAGATAGCCGGCAAACAGGCGAAACGCCCCGAGTTGCAGTGCGCCCTCGGCAAAAAAGCCGTCATCATCATCGATCCCCAGATCATTTTCGATGTCGAGGACGTCGCCGATGATCCCGTTTCCGGAGACCGCCAGATCACCCTCGGGATTCAGGGTAAAATATCCACCCTTGAACGAGAAGGTTTCATCGGCATGCACCGGCAGGACAGCAAGCATCAGCAGCGTTGTTGCGAACAGGATCGATTTCAACAGTTTCATGGGTCTCACCTTTTCAGGTCCGTTTGCCGGTCAGCCGGCTGGTGACATTCTTGAGGTGCTTCTCTGTTTGAGCAAGACCTGTTCCAATTTCCAATGGCTTTGCATAAATTTTATTTTTTAAGGGATTTCAAGGGGTTACAGAAGAGGTAATGCGACAGACCGGATCCGGGCCGGAGCCCCCGGGACGACAGCACTGACAATGTGGGGCACCGGCGCAAGTGAAATGACGAAGGGACACGACCACCCCGGCCGGGACGTCTAAAAGTCGCTTTATTCCTGGTCTTCCTTGCCGGTGAGCCGGAGGCTTTCCCGGTAGAGTTCGCTGCTGGACAGACCGTATTCGCGGGCAACCAATTTGACCGCTTGACGACGTGACAGGTCTTTTTCCGTGAGGAGTTTTTGCAAGGCCTCGCGGGCGCTCATCTGCGGCCCCCCCGGGCCCGGGGGCACCAGCAGCACGATTTCGCCCTTGACGGGCTGACCGGCAAAATGGGTTCTGGCCGCATCGATGGTGCTGTGGAAAAACTCTTCGTGCACCTTGGTCAACTCGCGGGCGACCACCAGCTGGTGGGCCGGGCCGAAAATCGCCACAAGGTCGTCCAAGGCATCCCGCAAACGATGCGGCGTTTCATAAAAGACCAGCGTCCGCTGTTCACCGGCCAGACGCTTGAGAAGGTCGGTGCGCGCCTTGCGCCGCTGCGGCAGGTAGCCCTCGAAGGCAAAGCGCTCGGTGGGCAGGCCGGCGGCACTCAGTGCGGCGATCAATGCGCAAGCCCCAGGCACCGGCACCACCGGGATACCGGCTTCACGGCAGGCCGCGATCAACCGGTATCCCGGATCGGCGATTCCGGGAGTCCCAGCGTCACTGATCAGGGCAACACGGTCACCGGCTTGCAAACGTTTCAGGATATCGCCATGCCGCTGTTGTTCATTGTGGTCGTGATAGGAGAGCAAGGGCGTGTGGAGATCAAATCGGGCGAACAGCTTGCGGCTGTGCCGGGTGTCCTCGGCCGCCACCAGATCAACCTCGCCCAAAATCCGCACCGCCCGATACGTGATGTCCTCAAGATTACCGATCGGCGTGGCGACGACGTACAGGACACCTTGTCCGGCGGACGGCCTTTCCTGGTGATCCATGGTCAGGGGCCCTTCGCGCCGTCCTCGGCAGCGACCTGCTCCAATTCTGTCAGCCAGAGAGCGGCACTGGCATCACTCGGCATACGCCAGTCACCGCGTGGCGAAAGCGAGACCGAACCGACCTTCGGTCCATCGGGCAGACAGGAGCGTTTGAACTGCTGGCTGAAGAACCGCCGGTAGAAGAGCTGCAACCAGCCGAGGATCTCCTGGCGGGAGAAATCATCGGCAAAGGCCCGCCTGGCGAGGGCCAGGATCTTGCGCGGCGCGAACTGGTTCCTGACCACATGAAAGAGGAAAAAATCATGCAACAGATAGGGTCCGAGGTGTTCTTCGGTCCGCTGCGTCATCGCTCCCGAGGCATCCGGAGGCAGCAGCTCCGGTGAAACCGGAGTGGCGCAGATATCCCGCAAGACCGTGGCGGTCTCGGCATTGAACGCGGCATCGGCGCACCAGCCGATCAGGTAGCGCACCAGGGTCTTCGGCACCGACGCGTTGACCCCGTACATGGACATGTGGTCGCCGTTGTAGGTGGCCCAGCCGAGCGCCAGTTCCGAGAGGTCGCCGGTGCCGACCACCAGGCCACCGACCTGGTTCGCCAAATCCATCAGGATCTGGGTGCGCTCGCGGGCCTGAGAGTTTTCGAAGGTGACATCGTGCCGCTCAGGGTCCTGGCTGATATCGGCAAAGTGCTGACGGACCGCAGCGTCGATATCGATCGTCCGCAGGCTGACCTGCAAGTGGCTGGCAAGGGCTTCGGCATTGCCGCGGGTCCGGCCGGTGGTGCCGAATCCGGGCATCGTAACCGCGAGGATATTGTCCCGGGGCCAGCCGAGACGATCGAAGGCCCGCGTCGTGACCAGCAGAGCGAGAGTCGAATCGAGGCCACCCGAAATGCCGATGACCGCTTTCTGACTGCCGGTGTGCAGGAGCCGCTTCATCAGGCCGGTGGTCTGCAGGGCAAAGATCTCCTCGCAACGGGCCTGGCGTTCTTCGACCGCGCTGGGCACAAAGGGTGTTTTCGGAATCGGCCGCAGCAGCGGCTCGGCTTCGCGGACGGTCACCTCGACCGGAACGAGCAGAAAATCCTGCTCGGCCTGGCAGGCGGCGTAACTGTTATTGCGCAACCGCTCATGAACCAGTCGCTGAATGTCGATGTCGGCGATGGCAAACTGTGAGGTAAACTGAAAACGCTCGGTCTGGGCCAGGACCTGGCCGTATTCAGCAATCAGGGAATGCCCCGAAAAGACCAGATCGGTGGTCGATTCCCCCGGACCGGCTGAAGCATAGACATAAGCGGCCAGGCAGCGCGCCGACTGGGCTTCGACCAGGGCGCGTCGATAAGAGCACTTGCCAAGAATTTCGGGGCTGGCTGACAGGTTGATCAACAGGGTTGCACCGGCCGCCGCCATGGCCCCGCTGGGTGGATTGGCGACCCAGCCATCCTCACAGATTTCGATGCCGAACAGACAATCCGGCAGGCCGTCGACATCGAACAGCAGGTCGGTGCCGAAGGGCGGCGCCTCGTCGAGCCAGGCCAGTTGATCATCGACCACGTCGGCGGCACTGGAAAACCAGCGCTCCTCGTAGAATTCCTGGGTGTTCGGCAGATAGGTTTTCGGCACGACACCGCAGATGCGACCATGGCTCATGACCACGGCCGCATTGAACAGCCGACCGGACTGCCGGACGGGGGCCCCGACAATCAAAATCATGCCGGTCTGTTCACTCAGGGACGTCAGAGAGGTCAGGCTATGCCGGACTTCTTCGAGCAGGCTTTGTTGATAAAACAGGTCCCCACAGGTGTAGCCGGTCAGCGCCAGCTCCGGGAAGACCAACAGTTGAACACCCTGATCGGCCGCTTGCAGGGTGGCCTCTTCGATCGCATCGCGGTTAAACGTGACATCGGCGACACGCAGTGCCGGCGAGACGGCAGCAACCCGGATCATGCCCATTTCCCTTAGCAACATGGTCAAAAGTGACTCCTTGTCGAGGACTCCGCCTCTGCGGGACGGGATTTCATTATACCAGAAACGCTGGTCCGGTCTGTCACCCAACCAAGATTTCTCAAAGGATAATCACGGCTTCCAACGTTTGGTCAGGATCGGAAGAGTGTCCGAACCAAGCATATTTAGCAAACGGCGGTCAGGCGTCGAAAGCCCCGGGGATATGTTCCACCAGGACGTCATGATCGCCCAGGAGAACCGCAACCACATCGAAACGCGGCTGCAGCGTTTTATTCGGATCATCGCCCAGGTACCATTTCGCCGCCTGCACGATTTGCCGCTGTTTGCGTCGACCGACCGCTTCGGCGGGCGTGCCGCGCTGGCGGGCCACCAGGTCAATTTCACCGACCGGGGTCCGGACATTCCGGGCGAGGATTTTCAACCCCTTCTTCTCCAGGTAACGGGCCGCAACCTCTTCGCCCTGGCGTCCGAGAGTCAGTCTCCGTTGGGTCATGATTCGGTACAGTATTCGCGGACGCCGGCAAAAGAGCGCCGGTGGCAGGCGCAGGGGCCATGCCGGGCGACCGCATCGCGATGCGACGGACTGCTGTAGCCTTTGTGGCCGGCAAAGCCGTAGGCCGGATACAGCCGGTCATAAGCCACCATGATCCGGTCCCGGACCACCTTGGCGACCACCGATGCAGCGGCAATCGACAGCGACCGGGAATCGCCCTTTTTCACGGTTTTCTGGGCCAAGGGCAACGGCACTGGGGTGATGCCGTCCACCAGCAGGAAATCAGCCGGTTGGCGCAACCGACTGACGGCACGCATCATGCTCGCCAAGGTGGCCTGCAGGATGTTGATCCGATCGATTTCATCGGCCCGGCTGACACCGACACCGACCGCCAGAGCCTGTTGCCGAATCAGGGGATAAAGTCGATTGCGCGCGGCGGCCGTCAGCAGTTTGGAATCGTTGAGGCCTGGAAGGGAGAAGCTCTCGGGCAAAACCACCGCGGCGGCCACTACCGGACCAGCCAGCGGACCACGCCCGGCCTCGTCGATCCCGGCGATGCTGCGATAGCCATGCTGGCGGGCGAGCTGTTCAAAATAAAGCGTTGATTGTGTGATCCCGGAAAAGAGTTCCATCGGTCGCCCCTGGTCTCGAATGACCGACAGTATTCCCTATTTGGCAGAACAATTCAACCACCCGGAGCGTCCCCATCGACCGCGTTCTGCCCCTTAACTTGCGAACCGCAAGTCGTCGGCCTGCGGCGGCCAACGGACATGAAAAAAGCCCCGACGGGGTGGACCCGTCGGGGCTGGTATCTGTCTGCTGGCCGGAAATCAGCGCTGCCGCACTTCCTTGATACGAGCGGCCTTGCCCTGCAGATTGCGCAGGTAATAGAGCTTGGCGCGTCGGACCCGACCGACCGTAACGACCTCGATCTTGTCGATCACCGGTCCGTGCAGCGGGAACACCCGTTCGACGCCCATGCCGTTCGATACCTTGCGAACGGTGAAGGTCGAACCGACGCCATTGTTGCGCCGTTTGATGCAGACCCCCTGAAAGACCTGGATGCGCTGCTTGTCGCCCTCGGTGATCTTGACGTGCACACGCAGGGTATCGCCAGCCTTGAACGGCGGGATATCCTTTCGCATATTCTCCATGCCGATGTAATTGACAACGTTCATCGTTTCAGCCTCCTCAGATAAGCGAACCGCTTATTTACCCTATAAAGCGGAAAACTGTCAAGTCCAAAAAGGATTTTTTTCGCCCGAGGCAAAGGACCGTCAGCGTCCCGGGCGCAAACGCCAGACTGCGGTCAGGAGGCGGAGGGAACCACCTGAATGGAGCCCTCATCGATGATCTGCTGGCCCTGTCGAAGGACGTCCGTAGCATCTGCCGGAGCGGTCAAGTAGAGGAAGAACCAGGCATTCCCGGCAAAGCCGATATAGCCACGAAAAATCATCGGCTGTTCGTGCTTCCGATAACTCGCCAGGAGCAGATAGGTGCTCGAGGCGCCCGGGATGGTCGCGTCCGTCACCTGCCAGGCAACATCGCTGACATCGCTTTCACTCTTGAGGCTTTCTGCCGCATATTTTGCTGAATTCTTCAGCGTCCGATTGCCGGGCGGCGACTCTCCGGCAGCCAGGGGACTGAAATCGATATCCAGGTGGGCGCCACTGGCCGCGTGGTAGAGAATCGCCTCGTTCTCCAGCAGGCGTTTGCGGGCAACCGCGTTGACCTGGGCCGGTGTGGCATTCTCGGCACCGGGCTCGTGGGCGATATGACTTGCCGTTTCCCTGACCAGTTCTGCCGGCGGGTCTTTGACATGCAGCGTCCAACCGCTTGGCACCGGAACCGAGAAGACCAACGACGGCGTGGCGGCAATGTCGACAGCACCGGCGGAAGAGACCCCTAATACCAGACAAAAAAACCCGGCCAGACACAAGCGTAACATGGTTGCCTCCCTGCAAAGTGTTTTCCCTATTGTATCGAAAGGAGAGCAGAATGCACGCCGCAGGAGGATCATAGAGCGTATCTTTCAGGGCAGGGGCAAGATCCGGCCGTTGTCACCGAGCAGCCGATCGAGAACGATCGCCGCGGCCGTACGCACCGAGAGGTGATTGTAGTCCCCGGGCCGAATCGCAGCAAGGCAAGGACGATCCGGTGTATAGAGTGATGGCGCCAGGCCGTGACCGGTACCGAAGACCAGTAACAAGGATTCCGCTTTCGCCATCTGCCGCACCGCAGCAGGAGGGGTTCCCTGCTCATGGCGGGCTCCAGTCAGGATGATCCGACCGCATTGACCGGTCAATCTCTGCCAGTCGGTCAAGACCTCCTGCAGGCTGGACACCACCCGAATCGCCGCAAAAGCCTGCTGCCGATCCGGGTTGAAACGGGCTCCGGCCCCTTCACGCCAATGAGTGATGATCCGCTCGATGAGCTGTCGTTGCTCATCGGCGGGTGTCACGAGGTAATAACGGCAGAGGCCGTAGGTGGTGACCAGACGGGCCAGATCGTGGATGTCCAGATTGGTCACCGCCGAGGTGACGACCACCCCGTGGCGGTCGATGACCGGATGATGCAGCAGGACGAGAGCCATCGGTTGAAAGGTCATGCATCCCCTTCCCCGAGGTCTTCTCTGAGCTGGGCAAGGAACAGCCGATCCTCGGCCGTGAGTGGTGCCGTCTCGAGCAGGTCGGGACGCCTCTCCAGGGTGCGGCGCAACTGTTGGTGCCGCCGCCAGCGGGCAATCGCCTGGTGGTTGCCGGAGAGCAGGACATCGGGAACTCGCGCGCCCTGAAACTCGGCCGGCCGGGTGTATTGCGGGTATTCCAGCAAGCCGTCACTGAAGCTGTCGGTGGCCGCACTGCCGGGCGCACCGAGCACCCCCGGGACCAGCCGCGCGGTGGCATCGACAATCACGGCCGCCGCCAGTTCACCACCGGTCAGAACGAAATCACCCAGGGAGACTTCTTCATCAGCCAGGGGCCGAATCCGCTCATCGAAGCCTTCGTAGCGACCGCAGACCAGGATCAACCCCGATGCCCGGCTGTAGCGGGCAGCGTCCGCCTGCCGGAAGGGTTGCCCCTGCGGCGACATTAGCAGAACCCGGGAGGTCGGCCGCTGGTTTTTCAGCTCCGCCAGGGCCCGGGCTACCGGCTCGACCTTCATGACCATGCCGTCGCCGCCACCGTAAGGGGTATCGTCGGTCACCTGGTGCCGGCCTGCCGCCCAGTCTCGTAAATGATGCAGCGCGATCGTCACCCGCTGCTTGTCGATCGCTTTGCCGAGGATACTGGCCTGCAAAGGGCCTTCGAAGATGGCCGGGAAAAGTGTCAGGATATCGAAGTGCATGGCTTTATGCTTGCGCGTCCTCCGGTCCCGGAACCAGGCCTTCCGGCAGATCGACATGCAGGACCCCGCGATCCGGGTCGTGTTCGACCAAAAAGGGCGATACGGCGGGGATCAGTACTTCGCCGGCGGGGCCGTCAACTTCGAGGATTTCATGGGCTGGCGTCGTGAACATGCCGACCACGCGGCCAATCTCTCCCATCGTGCGATCGATAACCGTCAGCCCTTCCAGATCGGACCAGAAATACTGATCATCACCCAGCTCGGGGAGTTCAGACTGCGGCATCAGCACGCGTGCGCCGATCAGTTCGGCAACCGCCGCAAGGGTTTCCCGGCCGGCCAGCCTGAGCAGAATATTCTGTTTGTGGGGGGAGGTGCGAAGGGTGCGGTAACGGTTCAGGACTCCGTCCCGGTCTCTGAGGTAAACCGTGCGGGCCCCGGGCAAAGCCAGCTCGCCGGTCGGTAAGGGTCGAATTTTCAGGTCTCCGCGGAGACCGTGGGTGCCGATGACGACGCCCACTTCCAGCAGATCTGTCGGCGTGTCATTCATCATTCGAGGATCTGCAGCACAGCCCTCTTGTTCTCGCGCGTCGCCTTGGCATTGAGCAGGGTCCGCATGGCCTTGGCCGTCCGTCCCTGTTTGCCGATGATGCGCCCCATATCTTCCTGGGCGGCAGCAAGTTTGACAACGATCGTCCCGTCCTCGTCCACCTCTTCACTGCTGGTGATCGCTTCCGGGTTGTCCACCAGAGCTTTGGCGATGAATTCGATGAGCTCTTTCATGGCGTCCTTCCTTTGCTGGCAGATGTCACTGCCCCGGGCGCCGCAAAAGCTCAGGGTCTTAAGCCTGCTTGAATTTTGCCCAGAGCCCCTGCTTGCGCAGCAACTGACGAACCGTATCGGTCGGCTGAGCACCTTTGTTCAACCATTCCAGGGTCCGTTCTTCAACAACGTTGAACATCGGGGGATCCTGACGGGGATCGTATTGCCCCAGTTTTTCGATGAAACGACCGTCACGGGGGAACCGTTCATCAGCAACGACAACCTGGTAAAATGCTTTTTTCTTGGCACCGCCGCGGGCCAACCTGATTTTTACTGCCATCGATTTACGTCCTCCTTAAGCTTGTTCTAAGCGAATGGGTGTGTTTTGCGCCGAACTCTGCCGGCCATTGTTCCTTTGCCATGTGGCCTTCGATGCGGTGGGGCAGAGTCTACATCGACAAGCCACCACCGGGCCCCATCAGGCCACGTAACCCCTTGGGGCCCATCTTCTGCATCTTCTTCATCATCTTCTGGGCTTCGGTAAACCGCTTGAGAAGCTGGTTGACATCCTGCACGCGGGTGCCGCTGCCCCTGGCGATGCGCAAACGTCGTGAGCCGTTGATGATCTTGTGATTCTGCCGCTCCCGGCGCGTCATCGAGTTGATGATCGCTTCGATCTTTTTCAGCTCCTCGTCCGGAAGCTGCATATCCTTCATCTGCTTGCGCGCCTTGCCGGCTCCCGGGATCAGCGCGAGCATCGATTCCATCGATCCCATCTTCTTGATCGACTTCAACTGATCCTTGAAGGTCTCCAGGGTAAAGCCATCCTCCCGGAGTCGCTTCTCAAGGCCGGCGGCTTCTTTTTCATCGAAGGCGGCTTCGGCTTTCTCGATCAGGGAAAGGACATCGCCCATGCCAAGAATACGCTGGGCCATGCGCTCCGGGTGAAACGCCTCGAGCGCATCGAGCTTTTCACCCATGCCGACCAGTTTGATCGGCTTGCCAGTGACCGCGCGAATCGACAATGCCGCGCCACCGCGGGCATCGCCATCCAGTTTGGTCAGAATCACGCCGGTCAGGGCCAACCGCTCGTTGAAGGCGCTGGCCACGTTGACCGCGTCCTGCCCGGTCATGGCGTCGGCCACCAGCAGGATCTCCTGCGGTTCAACCTGGTCGCGGATCCGTTCCAGTTCCTGCATCAGACTGTCGTCGATATGCAGGCGACCGGCGGTGTCCAGTATCAGTGTATCGTAACCCTGGCGGTCGGCAAATTCACGGGCCTGACGACAGATATCCACCGGGTCCTGATCGGCCCGGCTGTCAAAAACCGGGATATCCAGCTGCCGGCCCAGGGTTTTCAGCTGTTCGATCGCTGCGGGGCGGTAAACGTCGGCCGGAACCAACAGCGGACTGCGCTTTTCCCGCCGCAGTTTGCGGGCCAGCTTGCCGCAGGTCGTGGTTTTACCGGCCCCCTGCAAACCACACAACATGATCGGCACCGGTGGCCGGGCCGCGAGGTCGAGCCGGTTGTCTTCGCCGGCTCCCATCAACACGCCGAGTTCGTCCCGAACGATCTGCACGACCTGCTGACCGGGCGTCAGGCTCTCCATGACATCGTGACCGACGGCCCGTTCACGGACCGCGGCGACGAAGTCTTTGACCACCTTGAAGTTGACGTCGGCTTCGAGCAGGGCCAGCCGCACGTCACGCAGGGCCTGCTGGATATTCTCTTCGGTCAGACGACCGCGACCGCGTAACTGCTTGAAAACAGAGTCGAATTTTTCCGTTAACGTATCAAACATGCGCTTGTTGTTTGGCCGCCCGGTTCTGCGGCGGGCAAATGTTGCACTTTAGTGAAGCGTGCCGCTTTTTGTCAAGCAAAAACGGGCTTCTGCCACGCTCCCGACCAGGATGGCTTAAAGGCTGCCCTGGCTCTCAAAAGCGCCGTTTCTCTTCTGGTGCATTTCAACCGGCAGGAGACCTTCGTCGGCGAGAGTGGCCAACAATCTGTCTTTGACGTCCGGGGAAAAGCGCAAGGCCAGTCCGCAGTCGGAGGTCAATTGACGCGGCACCGGGATCAAAAGAAACGTGATCTGCGCCTGCTTGAGAACTTTTTCCGCTTTGAGAACCCGGTGTATCGAGTGAAATATGGCGACGAAATCGTTTTCTTTAACC
This sequence comes from Desulfuromonadales bacterium, assembly GCA_037383085.1. Lineage (GTDB taxonomy): Bacteria > Desulfobacterota > Desulfuromonadia > Desulfuromonadales > BM103 > JARRPG01. The sequence goes on from JARRPG010000001.1 coordinate 52,290, forward strand.
ATCAAAAAACCTTCACAGAATGTCCGTCGGGGGATGATGCCTGAAGAAGTGACCAGCGGTATTCGGCAGGGTGTGGTTTCGGTGGCAACGATCTTTCATGACTTAACTGCCAAGCATGATGCGGATGATTTCACGATCGGTCTCCCGCATCCCCTCCCGCCCGAGGCGCCCCATATTCTCAATCGTGTTTTCCACACCTTTGGTGACCAGACCGTCACCGCCGTAAAACTGCTGACCGTGCCGGTACATCGCGTAGCCAAGGAGTGCGGCATCCATGGCCACCGCGATCTTGCCGGCACAGGACGGTTTGGCGCCGTCGCAGACCATCCCCGAGACCGTGGCCAAGGCGTTGACGACGGTGTGGGCCACATCTTCGAAGCGGCCACCGTGCAAAAAGGCGATGCCGGCGGCAGCGCCACAGGCCGCACTGACAGCCCCGCAGTATGCAGAGAGACGGCCGATACCGGTTTTCTGGTGGATGGTCACAAGATTCGACACAATCAGGGCGCGGAGCAGCTCCTCCCGGCTCGCACCGAGTTCTCTGGCGTAGACGACGACCGGAACGGAAGCGGTGATGCCCTGGTTGCCGCTGCCCGCGGTGATCATCACCGGCAAGTCGCAGCCACTCATCCGGGCATCCGAAGCGGCTGCGGCCAGGGCTTTGGCGCGGATCTTCACATCATCTCCCCAGGTCGCGAGGAGAACAGAACCGATGTTCGCTCCCCAATCGCCGCGCAGACCTTCCTCGGCGATCGCCATGTTGTGATCGATCTGAGCTTGCAGAAGGTCCTCGATCGTCGCCAGGTCAACGGCGTCGGCAAAAGCGAGGATATCACGGACGTTCAGCATGGCGCGATCGGTCAGTGGGACGGCACCGACCTCGTCACAGTCCTGATTACGGTAGACCTCCAGGCCATTTTTCGTCATCCGCACGATATTGGTGTGGTAATGGGAGATCTGCACGCTGGCACTCTGCTCGCCGGCGGCGACCGTCACGGCCAGGTCAAAAACCAGGCCACTTGTTGATGCGCTGACCGTGACCTCACGGGTTGCTAAAAAGTGCTTGATCTGCTGTCGCTGCTGATCGTCGATCGCGGTCAGCACCTCGAGGGCGCGATCCTCTCTGCCGGCAATGATTCCGGCGATCGCAGAGGCTTCCATGCCGCGCAGACCGCCGGTGTTGGGAACAACCACACTTTTGACATTCTTGATGATATTGCTGCTGGCGGTGACCCGAACCCGCTCCGGCAGGCAGCCGAGCAGAGCACGCGCTCGCGCAGCGGCGTAGGCAATCGCAATCGGTTCGGTACACCCCATGGCCGGGATCAATTCTTCCTTGAGAATATCGATGTAGGCTTGATAGCGCGGATTCTTCCGTTTCATCTCATGCAGACCCTCTTTTATGGACTTGCTGTACGGCCACCTGCAGCGGCGCCTCCTTCATACCGCAGGCCTGTGCGCAAGTCAAAAGCAAAAGGCCACCCGAGATCGGGTGGCCTTTTGCGGTCTGCTGCATGGTGCAGCAGAACATCAGAAATGATGCACAAAACGCAGGTTGTAGCGCTCGCCTTCCGGCCGGTTGTCGACGCTGCTTTCAAAATAGGTGTTGAGGAACAGGTGCGAATCCTGCGAAAGATGCCAGACCAGGCCCGGTCCAATGGCAAAGACCCGCTCATCATCACCGGCATCGACCCCGTTGATCTCGGTGTCGGTGAGCTGGTCGAACCAATAGCCGTTGACGCCAAGCCGCAATTGCTTCGGCAGCACCTCGTAGGCGGCGGTAAAGTTTGCGTGCACCGCCTGGCCCGGCTCGAGCTTCAAATCGACCGGGGACTGGCCCATTTTTGTCGCTCCTCTGAATTCGTCGTTGTCGTCATTCCAGAGGTAGTGCAGGCGCCAGGAGACCGTCGCCTTGGGACCCAGGAATACGGTGGCCGCCCAATAGGGGTTGAAGGAGAAATGGTTGCTTCCCGGATTGAGAGTCCTGTCGTTGTCGTAATCACCGGTCGGCCAGATCGTCTGCAGTTCGATGCGGTTGAGCATGATCGGGCCTTTTTTGCCCATGATCGGGTCCCATTGGATGAAGGGGCCGATCAGCAGGTCGCCAATGCCACTGTTATCAGAGACAACCGGCGAGCTGGCGTCCAGACCGACGATCGGCAGCATGACGTTGAGTCCCCACTTGCCGCCAAACAATACAGCCTGGTCGGACTGATAAACATACTGGTTCAAAAGAACCCAGGCATCGACCTCCCCCGGCGGGCCGTCAACCAGCTTGTCGGCGGTGTAAAACTGCAGATACTCGGAGAGATAATGGCCCGGCCCCGCGGGCGGGCCGCCATCGAGGAAGCTGGTAAAGCCAAGGTTGACGTTTGGCTGCAGATAGGCGAAAGCCGACCCGGAGAACAGCGCAAAGGCAACCACAAGACACAGAACGAGACGCGTTTTCTTCATCATTCATCCTCCCTGTCATTTGAACATCGTGATTTTAAGATCAATCGGAACCCATCACGGATTCCGGCCAGCATCCTCATTATCAGGGCGTAAGTCAAGCAAATGGCCAAGCCGTCAATGCGCCTCGCGCCAATTGCGACCGCTGCCAACCTCAACCAGCAGCGGCACGGTCAGGTCAACAGCTCCCTCCATTTCCTCTGTGACCAACCTCGCGACCGTGTCCAGTTCGGGCTTCGGGACATCGAAGACCAGTTCGTCATGGACCTGCAGCAGCATCTTGGCCTGCAGATCGTCCTTGTCGAGGCGGGCGGCAATTTTGACCATGGCCACTTTGATGATGTCAGCGGCCGAGCCCTGCACCGGATAGTTGATCGCGTTGCGCTCCGCGTAGCCGCGCACGGCGCCGTTCTTACTGTGAATCTCCGGGATCGCGCAGCGTCTGCCGAGGAGAGTCGTAACGTACATCTTCTCGCGCGCTTCGGCGATGCAGGCATCCATGAAGGTGCGAATCCTCGGGTAGCGTTCGAAATAGCGGTCAATAAAATCCTGGGCCTCACGGCGGTTGATGCCGAGTTGCCGGGAAAGACCAAAGGCGCTGATGCCGTAAACCACGCCGAAATTGATCGCCTTGGCCCGCCGACGCTGCTCATCCGTGATCAGGTCCGGGAAGACACCGAGGACTTCGCTGGCGGTACGCCGATGGATGTCCTCGCCGGCGGCAAAAGCCTCCTTGAGCCCCGGTTCATCGGCCATGTGCGCCAGAATCCGCAGTTCGACCTGGGAATAGTCCGCCGACAACAGCAGGCAGCCGTCGGAGGGGATAAAGCCTTCCCGGATGCGCCGTCCCTCCTCGGTCCGGATCGGGATATTCTGCAGATTGGGGTCGCTGGATGAGAGTCGACCGGTGGCCGTGACCGCCTGGTTGAAGCTGGTGTGAATCCGACCGGTCTCGGGATGGATCAATTTCGGCAAGGCATCGGTGTAAGTCCCCTTTAACTTCATCAGCGAACGGTAATCGAGAATCTTTGCCGCAATGGTATGCTCTTCGGCCAGCTTGTTGAGCACCTCGACATCCGTTGACCAGCCGGTTTTGGTCTTTTTCCCCTTCGGCAAACCGAGACGTTCGAACAGGACCTCACCGAGCTGCTTGGGCGACCCGATGTTAAAAGGGCCACCGGCCAGGTCATGGATATCCTTTTCCAGGTGGGCCAGTTTCTCTGCCATCTCGCCAGAGAGACCGGCGAGGAAAGCGGGATCGATACGGATGCCGGTCTTTTCCATGGCCGTAAGAACCGGCAACAGCGGCATCTCGACCTCATGAAAAAGCGCCTCCTGGTCCTGTTCGGCCAGCATCGGCTGCAGTTTCTCGTACAATCGCAGCGTGATGTCGGCATCTTCCGCGGCGTAGGTCGTGGCCCTCTCGATGGCCACTTCTTCAAATCCGACCTGCTTCTTGCCGCGGCCGACGACATCATGATAGCTGAGGGTGTGATAATCCAGCAGTTCGACCGCCAGACTGTCCATGCCGTGGGAACGGGCCGCCGAATTGGCCAGATAGCTGGCCAGCATGGTGTCGAAAATCGGCTCTGCGACGGTCAGACCGGTCCGTTCCGAGACCAGCATGTCGTATTTGAGGTTCTGCCCGATCTTCAGCGGGTTCGACGATGTCAGAACAGGACGCAAGGCATCGAGAACTGTCGCAACGGGCAACTGTTCCGGCACCCCCAGATAGTGATGACCCACCGGAATGTACCAGGCTTGTCCCGGGGTCACGGCAAAGGAGAGTCCGACCAGTTCGGCACGCATCGGGTTCAGGCTGGTGGTTTCCGTATCGAAAGCAAACCTCTCTGCGTCTTGCAACATCTTGACCAGTTCCGCCAGGGCGGCCTCATCGCACACGGCACGATAATCGGCCTGCGCCGTAGGATCATCGGAGGCGCCCGCAAACTCCTGCAGCAGCTTGTGAAATTCGCATTCGCGGAAAATCGCGCTGAGGGCCTCACGATCCGGCTCTGCCAGGACAAAATCCTTCTCATTCACGTCCAGGTCGAGATCGTCGACCAAAGTCACCAGTTGCCGGGACAGGCGCGCCTGATCGGCATAGGCCTCGAGATTCTCCCGGCGCTTGCCCTTGAGCTGATCGAGATTGGCCAGCAGTGTCTCGAGGTCGCCGTATTCATCAATCAAGGTTTTGGCCGTTTTTTCGCCGATACCCGGGACCCCCGGGATGTTATCCGAGCTGTCACCGGCCAGGGCCTGGACTTCGACGACCTTGTCAGCACCTCCGAAACGTGCAACGACCTCCTCCGGCCCGGTGACCTTGTCCTTCATGGTGTCGAGCAGACGGACGTGGTCGTTGACAATCTGCATCAGGTCCTTGTCGCCGGTGACGACGGTGATCTCCATCCCCTGGCCGGCAAACTTCTTCGCCAGGGTGGCGATGATATCGTCGGCTTCGTAGCCGGCCCGTTCGATTCCCGGCAGATTGAGGGCGTGCACGATCTTCTTGATCGTGGGAATCTGCGGCACCAGATCCTCGGGCATCTCGGCCCGGTTGGCCTTGTACTCCGGGTAAATCGCCTTGCGGAAGGTCGGCCCTTTGCTGTCGAAAATGACCGCCAGGCGATCCGGACCCAAATCGCGGATGACCTTGAGCAGCATGTTGGTAAAGCCGTAGATGGCATTGGTCGCCATCCCTTTGGAATTGCTCAGATGACGGATGGCGTAATAGGCCCGGTAGATGTAGCTGGAACCATCGATCAGGCAAAGCGTCCGGGGTGTCTCGGTCATAAAGGGAGCTCCTTGGCAAAGTGCAGTCATTATTCCACAACTTGACCAGCAGGCAAAGCGCCCCGTTTGCCGCACGCCCAAGCCCAGTCCGGCCGTGTTGGGGGGACAGATCATGGCGCCGGTTGACATTATCAAGACAGATGATTAGCTTTCCTAAGGATTCTCATTCAGCGAGGAGTCGTTTTCTATGACGGATGACAACCGGACCGACAACATGATGTCGGACTTCGATATCAACAGCGAAAAGATGTCGGAAATACTCGAGGAGCAGGCCCAGGAAGGCGGGCTGGTGGTGGCCTCGGAGATCCTGCCGACCGGCCTGCCGATCATTCCGCTGCGCCCACGGCCTGCCTTCCCCGGCATCATGATCCCGCTGGTCCTCAACGGCCAGGCCCAGGTCGCCGCCCTGCATCAGGCGATGAAACATCAGGCCCAGGCCATCGGCCTGGTCATGGTCCGCAACCTGGACGACGAAGACGGCGTTGACAACCTGCACGAGGTCGGCGTTGCGGCCAAGATCGTCAAGGTCCTGCATTCCGAGAAAGAGGCGGCTCACGTCCTGGTCAATAGCCTCGAACGTTTCGAAATCGAAGAGCTGCAGGAACGCGGCGCGGGCATTTACGCCCGGGTCCGCTACCATTATGCCACCGAGCTGTCGGTCAACCCCGAGCTGCGTGCCTATTCGATGGCGATCCTGTCGACCCTCAAGGAACTGGTGCAGATCAACCCTCTCTACAGCGAGGAAATCAAGCTGTTCCTCAATCGCTCGAGTCTCGAAGATCCCGGCCGCCTGGCGGATTTCGCCGCCAACCTGACCAACTCCGACGGCCAGCAGCTGCAGGACATTCTCGCCACCTTCGATGTTCGCAAACGAATCGACAAAGTTCTGGTCCTGTTGAAGAAAGAACTCGAGGTATCGCGTCTCCAAACCAAGATTTCCAAGCAGATCGAAGAGAAAATCTCCGCCCAGCAGCGGGAATTCTTCCTGCGTGAGCAGCTCAAGGCGATCAAGCAGGAGTTGGGCCTGGAGAAAGAAGGTAAAGCGACCGAGATCGAAAAATTCCAGAAACGCCTGAAAAAGCTGCAGCTCAACGAGGAAGCGAAACGGGCCGTCGATGAAGAGATGGAAAAACTGCAGCTGATCGAACCGTCCTCACCGGAATACAATGTCAGCCGGAACTATCTCGACTGGTTGACCATCCTGCCGTGGGGAATCTTCAGCAAGGACTCGTACAAGATCTCCCGGGCCCGCAGAATTCTCGATCGTGACCACTACGGTCTGAAGGATGTCAAGGAGCGGATCCTCGAGTTTATCGCGGTGGGCAAAATGAAAGGTGATATCTCCGGTTCGATCCTTTGCCTGGTGGGTCCGCCCGGGGTGGGCAAGACCTCGGTCGGCCACAGTATCGCTGATTCCCTGGGTCGCAAATTCTACCGTTTTTCACTCGGCGGCATGCGCGACGAGGCCGAAATCAAGGGACACCGGCGCACCTATATCGGCGCCATGCCCGGCAAGGTGATCCAGGCCATCAAGACCGCCGGCACCGCCAACCCGGTGCTGATGCTCGACGAAATCGACAAGATCGGCGCGTCTTTTCAGGGGGATCCGGCGTCGGCCCTGCTCGAGGTGCTCGATCCCGAGCAGAACGGCTCTTTCCGCGACCATTACCTGGACGTGCCCTTTGATCTGTCCAACGTCCTGTTCATCGCCACGGCGAACCAGTTGGACACCATCCCGCGACCGCTGCTCGATCGGATGGAGGTGATCCGTCTGTCCGGGTATATCCTGGAGGAAAAACTGGAGATCGCCAAACGCTACCTGATCCCGAAGGCTCTGGCGGCGCATGGTCTTGAACGGGGCCAGGTGACGATTCGCAAAGCGGCTCTGGTCCAGATCATTGATGGCTATGCCCGCGAAGCGGGCGTGCGCAACCTGGAAAAGCAGATCCGCAAAATCATGCGGCGTGCCGCCATGCAGTTCGCCGAAGACAGTACCCTGGAAAAAGTCATCATCAACAAGCGCGACCTGGAGCATTACCTCGAAAAGCCGGTCTTTACCGCTGACGAAATCTTCGAGGGCGTCGCCGGCGTGGTCACCGGACTGGCCTGGACCAGCCTCGGCGGCGCCACCCTGCAGATCGAAGCGACCGCCACGCTGTCCAAGAACAAGGGCTTCAAGCAGACCGGCCAGTTGGGCAAGGTGATGGTGGAAAGTTCCGAAATCGCCTATTCCTACAGTGCCGCCCACATCACCGACTTCGGCGGCGACGCGAAGTTTTTCGACCAACACTTCGTGCATCTGCATGTGCCGGCCGGGGCAACCCCCAAGGACGGACCTTCGGCCGGGATCACCATGGCCTCAGCCCTGATTTCCATGGCCACCGGCAAAATCGTCAAAGCCAAGACCGGCATGACCGGCGAGCTGACGCTAACCGGCCGGGTGCTGGCTATCGGCGGCGTCAAGGAGAAGACCATCGCCGCGCGCCGTTCCGGCCTGAAGACGTTGATTTTCCCGGAGGACAACCGCAAGGACTACGAGGAGCTGGCCGATTACCTTAAAGAAGGCCTGGAGGTGCACTTCGTCAAAACTTTCGATGATGTCTACAGGCTGGTTTTCTGATCCTCCGCCTGACAACAGACACCTTAGGCGGATCGTTTAACCGAAAACCGACCATTCCATCCCTTCGGCCAAGAGCTGTACAGCATCCGTGCCCAGTTTTGAATTGCCCAGCTTGGTCAAACCGGGCGACCAGGCCGCAATCGCGGCCCGACCGGGGACGATCACCAGGAGGCCGCCACCGATCCCGCTCTTGCCGGGCAGGCCGACCCGGTAAGCAAAATCTCCCGAACCATCATAGTGACCGCAGGTCAGCATCAGGGCGTTGATCCGGCGGATCCGGGCCGCGGAAATCATTTGCGGCATGCCTGGCGCGTTGATCAGAAAGCGCCCGGCCAGCGCCAGCTGGCGGCAGCTCATTTCAATCGCACATTGATGAAAATAGGTCCCCAGGGTCAATTCCGGCGAATGTTCAAGGTTGTCAAAGCTGCGCAGGAAATGGGCCAGGGCAAAATTGCGGTGGCCGGTTTCCTTTTCCGACTGGGCCACAGAGGCGTTGATATAGATCGTTTCATCGTCCGCGGCATGGTGAATGAATTTCATCAATCCAGCCAGGGACTCTGCCGGGGAACTGCGCGCCAGGATGACATCGGTGACCACGATGGCACCGGCATTGATAAACGGATTGCGTGGAATGCCCTGCTCCTGTTCCAGCTGCAGAATCGAATTGAAGGCCCGGCCGGAGGGTTCGCGACCGACCCGTCTCCAGAGCTGACTGCCGACGCGTCCCAGAGCCAGTGCCAGGGTGAACACCTTGGAGATACTCTGGATCGAAAACGGCACATCGGCATCACCGACAGTCAAGGTCCGGCCATCAACCAGGGTGACCGCAAGTCCGAACCGGTTCGGATCGACAGCAGCCAACTCCGGAATATAGGTGGCTACCTCACCGCGATCCTCGCATTGAGCCATGGCGCGTCCGATATCATCGAGAACCTGTTGCAACATCGCGTTCCTTCCCCCGTTGATGCCATCTCCTCAAGCTTACGAGGCACAAGGATTCCGGTCAATCGTTACCGATCAACCGCAACTTTTCCCTGGCGAACGAAACGCCCTACCCTGGCGCAGATTTGCACCAAGCGGCCTTTCCGCTATGATAGAGCAAACGACCTGCCCTGCGAGACCAAAACATGAGTGGCAACGACGTCAACAATCTGTTCGGCCAACTTCTCAGCGGCCAGTTCCTGGAGAGCAAGGGATTCTATACCCTGCTGGCGATCGTCCTCTTCTGGCTGATCAACCGCCTGGTGCTGCTGGTGCTGCTGCGCGGACGGGACGTGCAGGTGCAGTACCGCATCCGCAAGACCGTCGCTTACATTACCTATCCGCTGGCGTTTCTGGTCATCGGTCGCATCTGGTTCGTCGGTTTCAAGGACATCTCCACGTATCTCGGCCTGCTCTCCGCCGGCCTGGCCATCGCCCTGCAGACGCCGCTCGTCAATCTCGCCGGCTGGGCCTTCATTCTCTGGCGACAGCCCTTCAAAGTCGGTGATCGCATCCAGCTCGGCGCTGACCGCGGGGATGTGATCGACCAGCGCATCTTCATGTTCAGTCTGGTTGAAATCGGCAATTGGGTCGATGCCGACCAGAGTACCGGCCGGGTCATTCATGTCCCGAATGGTAAAATTTTTACCGAAGTTCTGGCCAATTACAGCCAGGGCTTTGAATATCTGTGGAATGAAATTCCGGTTCTGGTCACTTTCGAGAGTGATTGGCGCAAGGCCAAATCGCTGCTCAGCGATATCGCCGAGAGACACGGCACGGCCTTAAGCGAATCGGCGGCCAACAAGCTCAGGGAAGCGGCGAAAAAATTCATGATTTTCTATACCAAGCTGACTCCGGTGGTCTATACGACGGTCAAGGACTGCGGGGTGATGCTGACAATACGTTACCTGTGTGAACCCCGCAAACGGCGTGGGTCCGAACAGGATATCTGGGAGGATATCCTGGATCGCTTTGCCGAACACGATGACATCGACTTCGCCTACCCGACGCAACGTTTCTACCAGAACGCGACCGAGGGCAAACCGGGGACGCGGCCCGACGCTGTCTATGCACCGCAACCCTCCGGGGACACCTGAGTCTGGTCTGTGCACCGGCCACACCTTGCCGGCAGACCCTGATGAACCAGAGGCCCACGAAAGGTGATCCGGCACCGGTCGCCCTCTCCGCAATTGAATTCTCAGCGCGTTTCTGCTAGTTTCCCTCGAACGACAACGACTTTCCATTGACAAAGAGAGACAGCCCCATGCGTATCCTGTCCGGCATTCAACCCTCCGGGTCTCTGCATCTTGGCAATTACTTCGGTATGATGTCGAAAATGATCGCCTACCAGGAGGAATCGGAACTTTTCTGTTTTATCGCCAACTACCATGCCCAGACCTCGGTCAGTGACGGCAAGGTGCTGGCCCGCGGCACGCTCGAAGCGGCCGCCAACTTTCTGGCCCTCGGCATGGACCCGGACAAGAGCACCTTCTGGGTGCAGTCCGACCTGCCGGAAGTCCAGGAACTGACCTGGATTCTCTCCAACTTCACGCCGATGGGACTGCTCGAACGCTGTCACAGCTACAAAGACAAGATCAGCAGGGGGCTGGCCGCCAACCACGGCCTGTTTGCCTATCCGGTCCTGATGACCGCCGACATCCTGCTGTTCCAGAGTGACAAGGTGCCGGTGGGCAAGGATCAGAAGCAGCACGTCGAGGTCGCCCGCGACATCGCCATCAAGTTCAACAACCACTACGGCAACATCTTCACCCTGCCGGAACCGGAGATCGATGATGATGTCGCGACCATTCCGGGCCTCGACGGGCAGAAGATGAGCAAAAGCTACGGCAACACCATCGACCTGTTTGCCGACGAGAAGCAGCTGCGCAAACAGATCATGCGGATCGTCACGGCTCCGATTGCCGTCGAGGAGCCCAAAGATCCGGACGCCTGCAATGTCTACAAGATCTTTCGTCTGTTCCTGGATCGGGAGGCGGATGCAGCGCTCAGAAAGCGTTACACGGCCGGCGGTCTGGCCTTCGGCGAGGTCAAGCAGGAGCTGTTTGAAACGGTGCGGGATTATTTCGCGCCGCACGCCGAAAGGCGCAAGGAACTGCTGGCCGATCTGGACGGGTTACGCGCCATTCTCGGCCGGGGGGCGGAGAAAGCACGCTGGGCGGCCAATAAGACAATGCGCAAGGTGCGCAAAAAAACCGGCCTGATTTACTGATTCAACCGGCCGATCCGTGACGTGGTGCAACAAGCTCTCCGGAGCGGTGCCACGGTCATCTACCGCGACGTGGGCGTGTCGGGCGGCGGGTTTTCCGCCGCGACCGCCCCCTCCCGTGTGAACAACAGGAACGCCATCGCGGGACGTTTGCTGGCATCACGCACCACAAACTGGATACTGTCGAAGTGCCAACCTTCAGCGCTGCGTTCGTTCAGCACCTCCTCGATCGATTCTGCCGTAACCACGGCTAATTCCACAACTTTGTATTCCGTCATGACCGGCCTTTCCGAACGGCGACTGGGACGCGCGCCGAGTGCGCAGCAATCTTTCTGCAGAGAGTAAATTCACGGGGAACCCTGACGTTTATACCCTGTCCGGGGTGCGGCGTAAAGGCCCTGGACTGCAATGCGCGCGCCCCGAGCGAGAAACAAGTCGGCAAAGAGGTAAAACAGGTTTCTAGATCTGTCCCAGAGGAATTCTGTGACAGAATTTTTTTCATTGATCTTCCAATAACTTCATCAAAGAAGGCCTGATTAAAGGCATCTCAGGGCAATTTTCCGGTTGACTTCTATTTAGAACGACGTATCATGTCGCAGAAAATACCACCATCATTTGGTTATTTTTCGCCCATCAGTACCTTTAGTTTCTTCTTAGAATTGCAATAATTCCGGGCTTTCAGTTGTCGGAAAAACCCGGGAAGACTTTGGAATCCTTCAGGTTTCTATAACAAGGAAGGCCTCATATAACTCTGTCATTTCTGATGTCTTGATATCCAGATAACGCTTTTCCTAAAGAGATCTTAGGCAAAAACCCCGTAAACGAAGGAGTCATGGACCATGGGACACGGACCAGCAGTCAAACTCGGCAAGGATAATGCCGCCGGTTACAAAACCCGGCTCGGGGTAGCGATGTTCATCGTCTACACCCTGACCTACTTCGGCTTTGTGGTCATCAATGCCGTCTCTCCGGCGCTGATGGAGAAAGTCTATTTCGGACAGACCCTCGCCGTGCTCTACGGCTTCTTCCTGATCCTTTTCGCCTTCGTTCTGGCGATCGTCTACAACCGTTTCTGCACAGCCGCCGAAGCGCGCCTGAACTGACCGGAGGGACACGACCATGATTTATACGCAATCGCCTCTGGCCATCGGCCTGTTCATCTTTTTCGTTCTCTTCGTCCTTGGCCTGTCCTTCTATCTGGCGCGCCGGACCACCTCCGCTTCCGGTTATTATGCCGCCGGTGGCAATATTCACTGGTTCACCAATGGCATCGCTTTTGCTGGGGACTATCTCTCGGCCGCCTCGTTCCTCGGGATTTGCGGCATGATTGCAACCGCCGGATACGACGGCTGGATGTATTCGATCGGCTATCTCGCCGGCTGGATGGTCGCCCTGTTCCTGGTGGCCGAGCCGATGAAGCGGCTTGGCAAGTACACCTTTACCGACGCGCTCGATTCGAAGTTCAATTCCAAGGCGATCCAGCTGATGGCCGCCATCTCGACGCTGGCCGTTTCGGTCTTCTACCTGATCCCGCAGATGGTCGGTGCCGGTGTCCTGGTGCAGCCGCTGCTTGGCATGCCACACTGGGTCGGCGTCTGCATCGTCGGTGTCGTGGTCACGATCATCGTTGCCACCGCGGGAATGGCTTCCACCACCTACGTCCAGTTCTTCAAGGGGGCCCTGCTGCTGATTGTCTCCACCGTTGTCGTGATCTCGGTCCTGGTACGCGGTCTCGGCACGGACCCGAACCATGGCGGCGCCAAGGAATACCATGACTTCAAGACGGTGCAGGCCGCCGTCGAAGGCGGCAGTCTGCAAGTCGCCGGTTATGACGTGGTCGCTGGTCTCGATTCCGACTTCGGCAAGAAGGGCTTCGTGATGCTCGCCAAAGATGGCGAGCAATCGGTCTGGCATCTCAAGGAAGCGGCGGCCGGCTACGAACTTTCCGAGACCCTTTACGTGACCACCAACGAGGACGGCACCAAGCTGTATAACGGTGCCCCAAAGGAAGACGGCAAGTTCTTCCCGGTCGGGCACATCAAGGAGATCACCATCGACGGCAAAGAGGTTGCCCAGACCGGCGCCGTCGGCCCGCTGGCCTATCTGAACCGCTTCAAGGAGAGCACCATCGTCCTGTGGGGCAAGCAGTACCTGGAAAGCGGCAACCAGCGCTTCACCATCTACTACCAGAAGCCGACTCCCGGCAGCCGCATCCTGCGGCCTGGTCTGAAGTTCAAGGTTGACAACGCCACCGGCCTGCAAAAGTTCAATTTCATCTCTCTGATGATCGCCCTGTTCTGCGGCACGGCAGCTCTGCCGCACATCCTGATCCGTTACTACACCGTGCCGAGTCAGGCCGCCGCGCGGAAGTCGACCATCGTCGGCATCGCCGCAATCGGTTTCTTCTACATCCTGACCCTGTATCTCGGCCTCGGTGCCATGACCAACGGCGTCATAAACATTACCGACAACAACATGTCGGCACCGTTGCTGGCGCTCTCCTTCGGGGTGGTCCTGTTTGCAGTGATCTCATCACTGGCCTTTGCCACCGTTCTCGGTACCGTCTCGGGCCTGATCGTCGCCTCCGCCGGCGCCGTCGCCCATGACTTGATGGACAACTTCTTCGGCATGAACATGTCGGAGAAAGGCAAGGTCATGGCCGGTAAGGTTTCGGCCATGGTGATCGGCGCGATCGCCATTTATCTCGGCATCGTCTTCGAAGGAATGAACGTCTCCTTTTTGGTCGGCTGGGCCTTTGCGGTCGCCGCTTCGGCCAACCTGCCGGCCATCCTGATGATCCTGTTCTGGAAGAAGACCACGGCCCAGGGCGTGGCCGCCTCGATCCTGGTCGGCCTGACATCCGCTCTCGGCCTGATCCTCGTATCCCCGGACATGTGGGTCCGCTACGGCCTACTGCCCCAGGATGCGCCAATCGCCTTTAACAGCCCGGCGGCCATCTCGATCCCGGCCAGTTTCATCGCTCTGGTTCTGGTCTCCCTGGTCACCCAGAAGAAGGGGGCCCTGGTCGAGGAAGGCGCCGAAGCCTGATCCTTGCAAGGTCTGTAAAAAAGCTGTAAAAGAAGAGGGGCTGCTTTGGCAGCCCCTCTTTGATTCTCACGTTTCGGCATAAAACCACAGTCACTTAAAGGTTTAGCCAAAGGCTTAAAAGCCACAAAGGAATTTTCGAAAGTCAGACCTTGCTTGGCGGTCTTTGCGTGAGAAGGCCCGCTTGATGGATCGATTCGATCAAAGGAGCAGTCCCTGGTTATGCGCCGTTTTCGATTTACCCTGATCGCCGTCTGCCTCGTTCTCCTCTATCTCGGCATCAGTGACCTGCTGCTCTGGTTCAGCAATCCCTCGCCGCAGGTGATCTCGATCGAACAGCTCGAGAGCGAGGGCCCGCCGCGTGCCTGGCTGCACGTCACGGGCGGCTATCAGGACCTGGACCGGGCCATCTCCACCTCCGGTACCGTCGAATTAGAGGCTCTGTTGATTCCGCTGGTTTCTGAGCCGGAGCAGCAGACCATCCGGGTCATGGTGGAAACGCGCCAGCCCAGGCTGCTGCAGGTCTTCGAAGATTACCATTTCTTTACCGACACCCTTCCCCAGAAACGCGACTTTCGCGAAGAACACGCTGATGCTTTTCATGGGCAGCGGGACATCACCGGGATGCTGGTCGCCGGCCTGATCGCCCGGGGCAACCAGCAGAAGTTGATCAAACTGGCGCGGCAGACCGACCTGCAAATTGCCGAAGATGTCATCTTTCTCAGTGAAGGGAAGACGCCCGGCAAGTGGCGTGGCCTCTTTTTTACCGTTGTCGGCCTGCTCGGATTATTGAAGATTCTGGCCAGCAAGCAGACGCGGGCGGGAAAGACTCAGAGCAGCACCGGAATCTCATCCTGATCCGCCGGCATCCGCTGATTTGCTGACCGCCTGTTATCGGGCTTCTTCCGCCGCAATCTCACGGGCCACGGCAAATGCCTTGGCCATATCGGGAAGATGCGCGACCTCGGGAACAATCTGCAGGTAGCGGATCGTGCCCTTGGCATCGACCACCATCACTGCTCGCGCCAGCAGGCGCAGGTCTTCCAGCAGCAACCCCGTGCCCAAACCGAATTCGGCCCGCCTGTAATCGGAAAGATAGATCACATCCGCGAACCCGGTATGCTCGTCAAAACGATTCTGGGCAAAGGGCAAATCCCGCGTGATGGTGACCCGGGTGATGCTTTGGGGCAGCTCCTCGTGACTGGCTTCGCCAAGCAGGTGGGTTTGCCGCTCACAGACCTGGGTATCGAGTGAAGGGGCGATGCTGATCAGCAGGGTACGGCCTCTGAGTTCATCCAGAGAGCGCAGCTGCATCGTCCGGTCGGTCACATTTAGGCTGGGCAAGGTATCACCGACCCGCACCGGATCACCGAGCAAACGCTGCGGCTGGCCAGCTCGGGTCACACTCGTCCCAGGAATGACGCTTTCCGAGGTGCTCGGAATGTGCGGAACCGGATTGAGCAGGGCGCAACCGGTCAGGATGCTCACGAAAGCGGTCAAGAGGGTCCAACGAAAGATTTGCAGAGGCATAAGCCTTCTCCTTATCTATGACATTTTTAGTTATATATTAACGTCAACGCAGAAAAACGGCAACAGGGGGTGACGAGAGGAGGGTGTCATCGATCCGCACCGGTCAGAATCCGTCAATGGATTCAAACCCCGTCCTGATCCGGCTCGGGCAGCGGCGCGCGTGCCGATTGCTGGACGACCAGCCCGGCCACGATCAGAATCAGGCCGACGAAAGTCGCCGGCAGGATCTCTTCACCCACCAGGAGGTGTATAAAGACCAGGGAGAGAAACGGGGAGATGAAAATCAGATTGCTGATGCGGGCGGTGTTGCGGGTCTTCTTCAATGCCAGCAGCCAGAGCACGAAACAGAAGCCCATCTCGAAGGTGCCCACGTAGGCGGCACCGAGCAGACCCTGAACAGGCGGCCAACGGAGTTCTGCCGAAGCCAGATAGTAGAGAAGCACAAACGGAAAACCACACAGAAAGTTAATGAACAAGCCGACCACAGGATCGCGCCGGTCGCGCGTATTGAAGATCCAGTACAAGGCCCAGATCACGGTGCTCGCAAGAGCCAGGAAAACGCCGAGCGGGCTGGTGAACGTGAGGCTGAAGGGCTGACCTTCGGTGGAGATGACCAGGACGCCACAATAGCTGATCAACAGCGCCAACCATTGCTGCCAGACAACTTTCTGCTTGAGCAGCGGCACGGCCAACAGGGACAGGGTGATGGCCCAGGTGTAATTGAGCGGCTGAGCCTGTTGGGCAGGCAGCAGATCATAGGCCTTGAGCAGGACCAGGTAGTAGAGGAAAGGGTTGAGAAATCCGAGGCCAATCGAGAGCAGCAGATCCTGTCGCCGGCAGCGAAACACCTCACCGAACCTGCCCTGAATGACCAGGATCATGCCAAGCAAAACGGTTGTGAAAAAGCCTGAACAGAGGAGCAGTTCGATGGGACTGAGATAGCGGAGCGACAGTTTGAAGGCGGTGGCAATGGTCGACCAGAGCAACACGGCGCTTAGACCGTACAGGGTGGCCTGACGTTCGTTGGACATGCGGTTCATCCCGGCAGTCTTCCCGGGGCCATCTCGGCGGTCCTGCGGCGCAGGCGACCGGCGCCGGCGAGAACTGCCAGACCGGAAAAGATCAGGACAATGCCGGTGACACTCAAGGAATTCATGCGTTCGCCCAGTACCAGCACCCCCAGCAGACCGGCGGTCAAGGGTTCGGCCAGACTCAGCGTGACGGCGGTGGCCACCGGCACCCTCTGCAGGCCGCGCGCAAACAGCCAGTAAGCCAGAGCGGCCGTGACGATGCCGAGGTGCAGAACCACCGTCAGGCTGCGCGGTTCTGCCAGCCAGGCAGTCTCGCGCCAAATCAGCAGCGGCGAAAGCATCAACGCTCCGACACAGAAGACCACGGCGATCACGGCATCCGGACTGAACCTTTCCAGCAGACCTTTAATCACCAGAGTATAGGCGGCATAGGAAATGCCGGCGCCAATCGCCAGCAGAATGCCGAGTAAATCGACCCGGACATCCCCACCGCTGCTCAGCGTCAGGACAATGCAGCCGGCCAGGGCCAAACCGGTGGCCACAAACCACGGCCGTCCCGGTCGTTCGCCCCGGAACAGATAACCGAGCAGACCGCCGGCCACAGGAGCACTGCCGATACCGACGATGGTGCCTACGGCAACTCCGGTTTTGGCAACCCCGGCAAAAAAGCAGACCTGGTAGAGGGCGGTGAACAAGGCGGCGATCAGGGTGACGCGCACCGGCCAACCGCTTAAGGGCAAGGTCCGCGATTGGGCCAGGATCAGGACCAGCAAAGCGACACCTCCCAGGGCCAGGCGCAGCGTACCGATCACCAGCGGATCAAAGCCTGCCGGAGCAAAGGCCTGCGCCGTCCCGGTCGTGCCCCACAACATGGCGGCCGACAGAACGAACCAGACACCGGTCTGGGGATGTTTTCCCGGCATGTTTTCTCCTTCAGTTCGACTCAACCGAGACGACAGCGCGCCGCCCCAGCCCGGCACAAGGCCAGCACAGATAAAGCATAGCCAGCAGGCGACCAACCACGTAGGAGAGTGCCGCGGCGGTGACGCCCGGAATGGCCGAGTATAGTACAAACAGGGCCAGCAGCGTAAAAATTCCCAGCGCCTCGACGGCCGTGGCCAAAGAAACCGGCAAAGTGATGCCGGCATCGATCAGCAAGGCCCGCTGGTAGCCGATGGCCACGGTCAACGCCGGGAAAACCGCCATGATCTGCAGGGGAACCGCGGCCATGGCGGCCAGTTCGGGGGACAATCCGGAGAGCGTTGCAAACCAGAGTTGATTGAGAGGGGTGAAGGCGATCAGCGACAAGGCCCCGCCCAGGCCGAGACCAAGATACAGGGCAAAGCGCCCGACCAGCGGCCGGTTTTCCGGGGCCCCCTTCAACATGGTGATGGCAACCTCCGGAAAAGACAAGCCCAAAGCGCGAAACAGAAACGTCACCGCGTAGAGAACTGGCATGATGGCCAATGAAGCCAAGGGCCGATGCCCGTGACCGAGGAAGAACGTCACCACCGGGTGGACGCTCAAGCCGATCAGGGGTGTCATGGCCAGCGGCAGATAAAATCGCCAGAGTGTTGCATGATTCGGCATCAGCGCAACATCCGATGACTCGGCCAGTGACTGCCTGATAGCCTGCCGCGCCAGCCAACGCGTCGCCAGCGCTTCCGCCGTGACGCCGGCACTCAGGGCACAGGCGCCAAGGCTGGCCCCGGGGAGCATCTCGAACCGCCAGAGAATCCCGGCCGTCGCAGCCATGGCCAGCAGGCGCACGGTGGTGCCGACCGCCACCCGGCCGGGCTGGTGATGGGCGATCAGAACACCCTGGTAAAA
This sequence comes from Desulfuromonadales bacterium, assembly GCA_037383085.1. Lineage (GTDB taxonomy): Bacteria > Desulfobacterota > Desulfuromonadia > Desulfuromonadales > BM103 > JARRPG01. Next base: position 70,798 of record JARRPG010000001.1, read on the forward strand.
ACGTCGCAGGCCGATCGCCGCCGGCCAGGGCAGCAGCAGAGCCAGGGCACGATGCACCTGCTGCGCCACCTCCGGCGAGAGATTCAACAGATGGCCGGTCAGCGGATCAAAAATCGATGGCAGCAGCAGGAGGATCAGCAGCAGCGTTACGGCGGCGCAGAGCATCAGCGAAAAAGACCGCAGCCGCAGGTAGTCTGAGCGCTCCCGGGCCAGCCGCGTCGCAGCGCTCAAGAGCATAATGACGGGAGCTTCGGTGATTAGTCCAAACGCGAAGGCGATCCCGTAGGCCGCCAGGTTGATCGCGCTGTCGGCCATCCGGGCGATCACAGCCGCCAGGAACGGCCCTTCCACGGCCATCATCAGCCAGGTGGCGGCCAGCGGCCACCAGAGCCGATACATCGTTTTCAGAGTTGCCGGCTGGGTCATGCTGTCAATCGATCTCTGCGATACCGCGCAGCCTCCCTCACATCGGGACGTGAAAAGGGGATGGCCATCACGTGGTCATCCCCTTCCCAATCCAGGCGTTTGTGACGCTTAAACCGACTTCCTTTTCATACCAAGCATCTGTCTCAGGGCGTGTTGGGCAATGCTCGGGTTCTCCTTCAGGCGGCGCTTCGAATAAGGCAGCCAGGATTTGCCGAAGGGCACATAAACCCGCAGGCGATGACCCTGGGCCACCAGCAGGTCGCGCAGTTCCGGGTCGACACCGAGCAGCATCTGAAATTCATAGTCCTCGCGTTTCAGACCGTATTTCCGAATCAGTTGCAGCGACTCGAAGACCAGCTTTTCATCGTGCGTGGCAATGCCCACATAGGCCCCTTTTTCAAACATCAGGTCCAGGCAGCAGACAAAGCTGCGGTTGATGATTGCCATGTCCTTGTAGGCAATCTCGCGCGGCTCGTTGTAAATCCCCTTGCAGAGTCGGAAATGCAGCAGACCGTCACTTAAGGCTTCGATATCGGCGAGGGTGCGGCGCAGATACGACTGCAGCACCACGCCGACATGGCCGGGGAATTCCTCCCGCAGACGTCGGAAGAAGTCGAGGGTGTCGTCGGTACAGGGGTGATCTTCCATGTCGATCCGGACAAAATTGTTCCGTTCAGCTGCCAGCGTGACGATTTCGCGGATGTTTTCAAAAGCGAACTCCTTGTCGAGTTCGAGCCCCATCTGGGTCGGTTTCAACGACAGGTTGGCATCCAGCCCTTCCTTGTCGATGCCGCGCAGGATCTCCAGGCATTGATCCTTGAAATAGGTGGCTTCCTCTTTCGTTTTGATGAATTCACCGAGGATATCGATTGTCGCCATCATCCCTTTGCTGTTGAAATCCCGGGTGACGGCGACCGCGTCCTTGAGTTCCTCGCCGGCGATGTACCCTTTGGCGAAGAGGCCGACGATCGGCCCGGGAACATGCATGATGGTTTTCGAGACAAGCAGATTGAACAGGGACATGGCGTCCTCCACAAGGAAATGTTAAGGGTGGGCGGACAGCCAGCGCTGTCCGCCCCGCATTATCACTCGGCGTCCATGAACGGGTAGGCAAAGTCCGTCGGCGGCACGAAGGTCTCCTTGACGGTGCGCGGCGAGACCCAGCGCAGCAGGTTGGTGTAGGAACCGGCCTTGTCATTGGTCCCGGAGGCACGCCCACCGCCGAAAGGCTGCTGGCCGACGACGGCGCCGGTCGGCTTGTCGTTGATGTAGAAATTGCCGGCAGCATTTTCGAGCTTGGCCATGGCCAGTGAAACCGCCATACGCTCGGTGGCGAAGACCGCACCCGTCAAGGCGTAGGGCGAGGTCCGGTCGCAGAGGTCCAGGGTTTCTTCGTATTGGTCATCCTCATAGACGTAAAGGGTCAGCACCGGACCGAAGATCTCCTCTGCCATGGTGCGAAAGTCCGGGGTCTTGGCCAGGATCACGGTCGGCTCGATGAAGTAGCCGGTGCTGTCATCGTAGTTGCCGCCGAGAATGATTTCCGCATCGTCGGACTGCTTGGCATCATCGATATAGGCCGTGATGTCCGCGAAGGCACCTTTGTCGATGACCGCACTGAAGAAACAGGAGAAATCGTCGGTCGGCCCCATCTTGATGCGACCCACCTGATCCTCAAGGCCGGCGCGGACGTCGCTCCAGATCGACTGCGGAATGTAGGCGCGCGAAGCGGCCGAACATTTCTGACCCTGGTATTCGAAGGCCCCCCGGACCAGCGCGGTGACCAGCGCGTCGATGTCGGCGCTCTTGTGCGCAAAGACAAAGTCCTTGCCACCGGTCTCGCCGACGATCCGTGGATAGGACTTGTACTTGGCGATGTTGTTGCCGATCGTCTGCCACATGTCCTGGAAGACCGCGGTGCTGCCGGTGAAATGCACCCCGGCAAATTCAGGACTGTCCATGCAGAGCGGTCCAACCACCGATCCCGGCCCCGGGACGAAGTTGATGACGCCATCGGGCAACCCGGCTTCCTGCAGGATCCTCATGAACAGGTAAGGAGTGTAGACGCAGGACGAAGCCGGCTTCCAGAGCGCCACGTTGCCCATGATCGCCGGCGCTGTCGGTAGGTTGCCGGCAATCGCGGTGAAATTGAACGGTGTCACGGCGAAGACGAATCCTTCCAGGGGCCGCTGCTGGACGTAATTCCAGACGCCCTTCGAATTGTGCAGCGGCTGCTCCTGGTAGATCTGCTGGGCAAAGTAGACGTTGAAGCGCAGGAAATCGATCAGCTCGCAGGCGGCATCGATCTCTGCCTGAAAAGCGGTTTTGCCCGTCGAGAGCATGCTGCCGGCATTGATCAGGTAACGGTATTTGGTACTGAGCAGCTCGGCGGCCTTGAGAAAGATGCCGGCGCGTTCTTCCCAGCGCAGGGTCTTCCATTCCTGCTGGGCCGCGACGGCGGCATCGATCGCCATCTGCACTTCTTTCGGACCGGCCATGTGATATTCGGCCAGCACATGCTGATGGTTGTGCGGCATCACCACTTTGCCGAGCTTACCGGTGCGGACCTCCTTGCCGCCGATGATCAGCGGGATCTCGATTTTTTTGCCCTGGGTTTCGGCCAGAGCAGCCTTGAGTTTTTCCCGCTCCGGGCTGCCGGGGGCATAATTGTAAACCGGTTCGTTCTGTGGGAAAGGAACCTTGATGGTGGCGTTGTTCACTAAGTTCATGACGTCTCCCTTTCGTGTTAAGAGCCAATATCCTGTCGGATGATCGTGATCTGCATAGTCTTGCCGGTTGCTGAAAACCCGGCTCCATAATGCTGACAGACTGAATGAGCAAACAGGATGCCAAGCGGATGCAGGTTTGCCCAAAGGGGTGCTGGTTGTGCGGTGAGAGGCCCCTCCCCCGCGCCATAAGGCCATTACAAGATACTTATTTTATTAGCTTTTTTAGAATATAGCGCTGTTTGCAGAGGACTTCGGGAAAATTCGCTCAGGGCCGCTCGAGGAGAAAATGCCTGTCGCCATCAGAAGAGCACAGGCGTCTTCAAAAATTAATTATGCAAATAGACATAATGAGCTTTTTTCTTGTGTCATCTAAAATACTGTAATCATTTATTTAAATTTCTTTTTATGCAAAAAAACATGTAGGCTCTTGACCCGAACAATTAATGCGTTTTCGCATCAATCAGCCTCCTACCGTGGCCCGCAAGCCATGCTCACCGAACACCCGGATCGCCCGCTCGAGACCTTCCGGACCCGGTTCGTGGATGGCGTGCAGATCGCGATGCTGCCCCAGCTTGGCATCTTTGCCTCGAGCCACATCATGATAGGGAAGCAGGTTCACCGCCTTGCGCGAACCGGCCAGACCGGCCACAAAATCGGCGATCCCGGCCAGGTTCTCGGCATCATCATTGACACCACCGAGCAGGGGCACACGCACCTGAATCGCGACACCGGTCGCGGCCAGGGCCTCGAGGTTGTTGAGAATCAGCGAATTATCGACCCCGGTGTAGCGGCGATGCCGGTCGGTGTCGATCAGCTTCAGGTCATAGAGGAAAAGGTCGGCATGCCGGGCCACCTCGAGCAGGGTCGCGGTTTTGACATAGCCTGAGGTGTCAATAGCGCGGTGAATGCCGCGCGCACCGCAGCGGTCAAGGAGTTCGATCAGAAAATCCGGATAAAGCAAGGGCTCGCCGCCCGAGAACGTCACCCCCCCAGCGGACTGATCGAAAAAAGGCCGCTCCTTTTCGATCACAGCCAGGATCTCTTCGACGGCCATCGGCCGCCCCGAAATTTCCGTCGCCAGGGCCGGACAGGCGGCTGCGCAGGCACCGCAGAGAGTACACACCGCGTGATCGGTGACCACCCCCTCGGCGTTGAGCTCACAGGCCTGTCGGGGACAGACCCGGCAACACTCCCGGCAGCCGATGCACTTGGCCGCGGTGAAGAGCTTCTGCGGGCGGGCGGAAATGCTTTCGGGGTTGTGACACCACTGGCAATTCAGCGGACAGCCCTTGAAGAAGACCGTGACGCGAATGCCCGGACCGTCGTTGATCGCGTAACGCTTGATATCGAAGATGAGGGGCTCTTGCATGATCACTTAAAGCAAAATCTTATTAACGCAAAGACGCAAAGGCGCCAAGTTTAGCAATCACATGAAAACACTTAAAACACTTAACACGATAGGCACGCCAAAATCCCTCACAACAACTCTAACCAAAAGGCCTTGAAGTTCCTATCAGCCCTTAGCGTCTTTGCGCCTTTGCGTTAAAAATTAAAAAGATTCGTTCTCGGTCCGTTCGATCACTTCCTGCTGCAGGTCGGCGTTCATGTCGTTGAAGTAATCGCTGTAACCGGCCATGCGCACCAGCAGGTCCTTGTAATCTTCCGGGGTCTCCTGCGCCGCCTTGAGGGTTGCCGTGTCGACGATATTGAACTGGATGTGGTGGCCCCCCAGATTGAAGTAGCTGCGAATCAGTTGGCCAAGCCGGGTGATGTCCTCGTCGCGTTTGAGCAGACTCGGCAGAAAACGTTGGTTGAGCAGCGTTCCGCCCGACAGGGTATGGTCCAGCTTGGTCAGGGAACGAATCACCGCCGAAGGCCCATGAGTGTCCGCTCCATGGGACGGTGAGGTGCCGTCGGAAATCGACTTGCCGGCCAGCCGGCCGTTCGGGGTCGCCCCGGTGACCTTGCCGAAATAGATATGACAGGTCGTCGAGAGCATGTTGAGATGGAAACTCTCCCCCTTGATGTTCGGCTTGCCGTCGATCGCCTGCAGCAGGTCCCGGTAGATCTGCAGGGCGATGTCGTCGGCATAGTCGTCGTCGTTGCCAAAAAACGGTGTCTTGTTGAGCACGGTCTGGCGCAGGAACGCATCTTCGGCAAAATTGTCGGCAAGAGCCTTCAGGAGGCGTTCCATGCTGAAGGTCTGCGCCTCGAAAACATGTTTTTTCAGGACCGCGAGGCTATCGGTGGTCGTCCCCAGCCCGGTGCACTGGATATAGTTGGTGTTGTAACGCGGTCCGGCATCGTAATAATCCCGTCCCTTGCTGATGCAGTCCTCGATCACGACGGACAGGAAAGGGGCCGGAGCGTACTTGGCGAACATGCGGTCAATGTAGTTGCTGACCCGAATCTTGGTGTCGACAATAAAATTCAGCTGGCGCCGAAAGGCGTCGTAAAGCGCCTCGAAGGAGGTAAACTGGCGCGGGTCGCCGGTCTCCATGCCGGCCTTTTTGCCGGTGACCGGATCGGTCCCGTTGTTGAGGGTGATCTCGAGAATCTTCGGCACGTTCAGGTAACCGGTCAGGATGTAGGCTTCCTTGCCGAAGGCGCCGACCTCGATGCAACCACTGCAGCCCCCCTCGCGCGCATCCTGCAGCGACTTGCCCTGGCGCAGCAACTCGAGAACGTAGACATCGGGATTGAAAACCGACGGGTAACCATGGCCCTGGCGAATCACCCGACAGGCCGCCTCCAGAAAGCGGTCGGGCGTCTTGCTGCTGACGTGCGCCGAGTTGCCGGGCTGCAGGATATGCAACTCCTCGACTACCTCGAGCATCAGATAAGACACCTCGCTGACCCCGTCCTTGCCATCGCCGGTGATGCCGCCGATGTTGATGTTGGTAAAGTCGTTGTAGGTGCCGCTTTCCCGTGCCGTGATGCCGACCTTGGGCGGCGCCGGATGGTTGTTGACCTTGATCCAGAAGCAGCAGAGCAACTCCTTGGCCTGCTCGCGCGTCAAGGTTCCGGCGGCGATCTCCGCCCTGTAGAACGGGGCCAGGTGCTGGTCGAAATGGCCCGGATTCATGGCATCCCAACCGTTCAGTTCCGTGATCGTACCGAGGTGCACGAACCAGTACATCTGGATCGCTTCGTGAAAGGTCTGCGGCGCATGGGCCGGAACCCGGCGGCAGACTTCGGCGATCGTCCGCAGCTCGGCGGCGCGCTGCGGATTTTGTTCATCAGCGGCCCGTTGTTCGGCCAACGCGGCATGCCGCTCGGCAAAGAGGATCACGGCGTCACAGGAGACATCCATGGCCCGCAATTCTTCGAGCTTGTCGGTCGCTTCCGGGTCGTTGAGAAAATCCAGGCGAACGATCTGGTCGGCGATCTGCCGCTTGAAGTCGCGCATTCCCAGACGGTAGATCTTGCCGTCCAGGGCGGTATGCCCGGGGGCCCGCTGCTCCATGAATTCGGTGAACAAACCGGCCTCATAGGCCGCCTGCCACTCCGCAGGAACATGGTTGAAGATGCGCTCGCGAATCGTCCGGCCCTGCCAGAAGGGGATCACTTCGCGGGCATAAATGGCGATATCCTCCTCGCTGATCGTATAACGCTGCTGCTCACGGCTGTTGAGGACGCGAAAGTCTTCCACGCTGTGACAGGTCAGCTCGGGGAAGGTCGGCACCGCTTTCGGCCGCGGCCCGCGTTCGCCGACAATCAGCTCATCCTCACCGATGTAGATCGTTTTCCTGCGACAGTGATCGAGGAAGTTCAGAGCGCGCAGCATCGGCGTTGAATACTTGCCGTCATTCTCCCGGTAGAAGGCGGTCTCATGAAGCGCACGCTCGATCGACAGGCTCGGTTCGGTTTCGACGCTCAGCTTGCGCAGACGCTGGATACGGGCATTCATACCGGGCCCGATCGGATTGGGTTTGGAGGGATAAAAATTGCCTTCACTGGCCGCTTTGCGCTGCGGCATCGCTGTTGTTTCCAGGGTCATGACCAGACGACTTTCTTTCAGTTAAGAATTTGGCGACGAACAGGCACCATTGTTCAGTTTACTGTGCCAACCCGCTGCAGGACAAGCACGGTGCCAACAGGCGGACCGTTGAACCGCCTGAAAAGATTCCACCTGGTCACAGAATTGAGCAAGAAGGATACCAAAGCGATGTTTTCTGAAGATATTTACAAGAGCTTGAAATCAAAGCCTTTTAAGTAACGGAAGCGGAAATTTCGCGGGCGGCCGCCGGAGGATTGCTATTCACTGCAGAATCGATAATTCAGGAAGGAATAAATCGGCCCCTGGCCATGACGCGCAAGAGCTTTCTGATCAGAGTTCAACCCAGCTTGGCGCCGTTCGGCACCGGTCGTTCGGGAATCGCTATGACGACGGAATTGTCGTCGCGATAAAAACCGGTCAGCAGGAACTCGGAGCGCATCGGCCCGATCTGTTTGGGTGGGAAATTGACCACACCGATGATCTGCCGGCCGACCAATTCCTCCCGGTTGTAGTGCACCGTAATCTGCGCACTGGCCCTGAGAACACCGATTTCGGTGCCGAAATCAGCGGTGACGATATAGGCCGGCTTGCGCGCTTGCGGGAAGTCCTCGACTGCGAGGACTGTTCCGACCCGCAACTCGACGGCGGCAAAATCCTGCCAGGAGATGTTCTGCATCAGAGTCTCCAATCTAGCTTTTTTGCGCATCGGTGCTGCGGTATTTGATCCCGTACTTATGGAGTTTACGCGCCACGGTCGGCTGGCTCATGCCGAGAGCCCGGGCGATCGCCTGCTGCCTGTGATGGTGCTTGCTGACCTCGGTCAGGACGCGCTTTTCCACCGCCTCGAGAATCTGGGTCATGGTCATATTTTCGGGGCAGGCGTTCAAGGGCAGGCCCGTGCCGTCGTCCACCGCGGCCAACACATCCTGCGGCAGGTCGCTGCTATCGATCACCTCGGTGTCCGTCATCACCACCAGGCGTTCACAGATGTTCATCAACTCACGCACGTTGCCGGGATAATCGTATTGCACCAGCGTGTCGAAGGCTGCGGTCGTCAGTCGCTTGGTGGTTTTGGCGCGGCTGGAAAAGTAATCCAGGTAACTGCGGATCAGCGGCACCAGGCATTCCCGGCGTTCGCGCAGTGGCGGGACCCGGAGCGGCACGACGCTCAGCCGGTAATAGAGGTCGGCACGGAACTCTTTGCGCTCCACCAGGGCATCCAGATCGCGATTGGTCGCCGCCAGGACGCGCACGTCGAAGCGTTGGCTTCGGGTCGCCCCCAACCGGGTGACCGCACCATCTTCCAAAAAGCGCAGCAACTTGACCTGTGAGGCCAGCGGCAGCTCGGCAATTTCATCGAGAAACAAGGTCCCGCCGGCAGCCAGCTCGAATTGCCCGGGCTTGCTGCTCGTCGCCCCGGTGAAGGCGCCGCGCTCGTAACCGAACAACTCGGCTTCGATCAAGGTCTCCGGAATCGCCCCGCAATTGATCTTGATCAGGGGACGCCCGGAACGGCCCGAGTTCTCATGGATCATATCGGCGATCAGCCCCTTGCCAACGCCCGATTCACCAAGGATCAAAACGGTCGAATCGACCTCACTGACCTTGAGCGCCTGGCGGATCGCCTTGACCATGCAGGGACTTCTGGCAATCATCGGCTGCTCGGCAAACCGTTCCTGCTGCAATTCCAGGATCTGATGCCGATAGCGATCACCGATCGCCTGCTGCTCCTCGAGCTGCCGCTGCAAACGATCGATTTCGGTGATATCGCGCTCGCTGACGACCACCCGGATGAGATCGCCGGCATCATCGAATACCGGCGTGGCGGTCGAGATGAGTTTGCGACCGAAGCGATTCTCCTGCAGCAGGCTGACCGGACTGCGATTTTTGATCGCTTCCAGGGCCGCGGAGGGCAAAATCAGCAACCCCTCCTGGGCGGCGTCGAGGTAGTCGCGGCCGATCAACTGGGCGGCGGAGGCATGATTGATGCGTTCCGATGCCGGGTTGACACGCAAGATGCGACCGCTGCCGTCACAGACGAACAAGCCGTCGGAGGACGAATCGATGATGGCATCATGCTCCCAAGTCAGTTCCTGGGTTGGCCTGTCCATAGGTTGTTCCTTCAAGGTGGATTCAATGAGACATCAACACCGGCACGGTCATGAACTCCAGCAGATACCGACCGACATCACCCAGCGTTTGCTGCCCGCGCCGCGACTGGGCAAAAGCCCCCATGATCAGCAGATCGATCCCTTCGTCGGCGCAGCGGTTGAGCAACAGGTCCCCGACATGCAGGTCTCCGCTGACATGTTTCTCGCCCATCGCTTTGATCCCATAGTGGACCAGGTGTCGACAGATATCGGCATTGTGCGCTTTGTACGATTCGTCACCACCGGTTCCCTGAACGGTGAGAACCTTGACTCGTTCTGCCCGCGTCAGAAACGGCAGACCGTCATGCAGGGCCCGGGACGATTCCGGCCCGCCACGCCAGGCCAGCATGATCTGCTTGCCGAGCGTGGCAAACGTGCCGGCATAAGGCACAATCAGAACAGGTCGACCAGCGCCGAGCACGGCGCGCTCCGGAAGATCGGGAGGAATCGTGCGATCCGGATTGCTCAGATCGGTCTGGCTGATGACCAGCAAGTCATGGTAATGGGCATACAGGCTGATGGTCTGGGACAGTTCGAGCCCGCTTTGCTGACTGTCGACGCAGATCCATTCGGAATCGACTCCGGCGTCACGGGCAGCGCCTTCGAAGGCCGCCCTCGCCTCTGCGACAAGCTCCAGCGTATCGGCATTTTGCGCGGCAAAATACGGATGCGGAATGACATAGAGACCGGTCAGACGGGCCTGGTGCTGCTGCGCAACCTGGAGGGCGACGGCCAGGCGCGATCGGCAGGTGGGCCGGTTGTTGATGTGCACCAGAATATCCTTGAAGTTCATGGTTTGCCTCCCTGTGACACGGTCACAGACTGCGTCTCTGCAGCGATGGGATCCGTTGGCCTACTGCTTTTTGCCGAGGTAGGCCTCCTGGACTTTTTCCGAGGCCAGCAGTTCGGCGGACGTTCCGGAGAGGGCGATTTTACCGACATCGAGTACATAACCACGGTCGGCCAGCTTGAGTGCCGCCTTGGCATTCTGCTCCACCAGCAAAACCGTGACACCGCTGTCGGCCACCTCTTTGATCTGTTTGAAAATGGCCTTGACCAGAATCGGCGCAATGCCAAGGGACGGCTCGTCCAGCAGCAGCATCTCCGGGTTGCACATCAGGGCCCGGCCGATCGCCAGCATCTGCTGTTCACCGCCCGAGAGCGTTCCCGCCAATTGCTTGCGTCGCTCTTCGAGCCGCGGGAAGAGGTCGTACACCCATTGCAGGGTTTTGCGATCGACCTTGCTGCGGCTGAAAGCCCCGAGCATTAGGTTCTCCTCGACGGTGAGGATGCCGAACACCCGGCGGCCCTCGGGGGAATGACTGATGCCCAGTTTGACGATCTTATGTGCCGGCATTTGGGTCAATTCGTGGCCCTTGAACATGATCGAGCCGGACTTGGCCTTGAGCAGCTGGCTGATGGTGCGCATGGTGGTGGTCTTTCCCGCCCCGTTGGCACCGAGGATGGTAACGATTTCACCCTTGCGGACTTCGAGCGAGATCCCCTTGATGGCGGCAATGCTGCCGTAGGATACCTCGAGATCCTTGATTTCGAACAAGACATCCTTATTCATCATCGTCATCCTCGCTTCCCAGGTAGGCTTCGATCACGGCCGGGTTCTTCTGGATTTCTTCCGGTGTGCCCTCGGCGATCGTCTTGCCGAAATTCAGAACCGTCAGATAATCGGTCACTTCCATGACCATGTCCATGTCATGTTCGATCAGCAGAATGGTGACCCCACGGTCGCGGATCTTGAAAATCGTCTCCAGCAGATCCAGGGTCTCCTTGTCGTTCAGCCCCGCCGCCGGTTCGTCAAGAATCAACAGGGTGGGGTCAACCGCCATCGCCCGGGCCATTTCGACTCGCCGTTGAATGCCGTAAGGCAGACTGGCCACCGGCGTCGCGGCGAACTCGCTCAGACTGAAGAAGTCCAGCTGTTCGGCGACCTTCTGCCAATTCTCGCGTTCGTCCCGCTTCGAACCGGGCGTATGGACAATGCCGTGCCACCAGCCCTGCTTACTCTTGATATGGCGGCCGCTCATGATGTTTTCCGCCACCGACATCTGGCTGAAGAGGCGAATCGTCTGGAAGGTGCGGACGATGCCACGGTCAACGATCTGGTAGGGGGTCAGGCCGCGAATCTCCTCACCGCGCCATTTGACCGAGCCCTCCTCGGACTTGTAGATGCCGGTAATACAGTTGAACACGGTCGTCTTGCCGGCACCGTTGGGGCCAATAATGCCGTAGATCTGGCCTTCCTTGACCTCCAGGTTGAGGGTGTCGACAGCGGTCAGACCACCAAAGCGTTTGGTGACATCGGTCAGAATCAGTTGATTAGGCGCCATGGTTCGCTTCCTTGATCAAGAATTTGGGAATTTTGCCGAAGGTTGCCGGCCAGATGCCGCGCGGCCGCAGAATCATCGCCAGGATCATGGCAAACCCGAAGATGAAAAATCGCCAGGTGGCAAACTCGCGGAAGATCTCCGGCAGAACGAACATGACGAACACCCCGAGCAGGATTCCCGGGATCGAGGAGCCGCCGACCAGGACAATACTGAAGAACAGCACCGACTGGATAAACTCGAAGGCCTCTGGACTGACGGCCGCATACTGGGTGGCGTAGACGGTCCCCGCCAGGCCGGCGATGCCGGCCCCGAGGCCGAAGGCGAAGATCTTGTAGACCCGGGTATTGATGCCGATACTTTCGGCGGCCAGAAAATCCTCCCGCAGGTAATGCAAAGCCCGACCGGCCTTGCTCTTTTCCAGATTGCGCATCACCCAGAGCGTCACCAGCATGACGACGAAGGCGAAGTAGTAGACCGCCACCTGGCTGGTCAGCTGCCAGCCGAAAAAAGACAAGGGATCGAGACCGAAAATGCCGTTCGGGCCGCCGGTCACCCCACCGAGATTGTTCTGCAGAACCTGGACGAAGACGATATTGAAACCGATCGTCACCACCAGCAGATAATCGCCGCGCAGGTGGACGATCGGTCCGGCCAGCAGGATGCCGAAGAGTGCCGGGATCAGGATCGCCAGGGGCACCGTCGCCAGGATCGGCCAGCCGAACTGATGGTTGAGAATCGCCGTGATATAGGCGCCCATGCCGAAGAAGAGCGCCTGTCCCATGTTGAACATGCCGGCCTTGCCGAGAATGATGTCCTGGGACAGGGCCACCACGGTGAAGATCAGAAAGGTGATCGCCACCGCCTGCCAGCGTGGATTGAGCAGATGCGGCAATACCGCCATGACCACCAGAAAAATCGGCAACGCATAGGGTTGTAGTTTTTTCATCAGACTTTCTCCGCCACCCGCTCACCGAGTATCCCGGTGGGACGTACGATCAGAATCAGGATCAACATGATAAAGGTAAAGGCATCAGCCCAGGTACTCGAGACATACCCGGCGATAAACGCGTTGAAGAGACCGAGCAGCATGCCGCCGAGCATGGCCCCGGGGATGTTGCCGATGCCGCCGAGAATTGCTGCGATGAACGCGTAGAGACCATACTGCCAGCCCATGTTGAACGTGATGCCACGATAGTAAAGGCCGATGAACAGGCCGCCGACGGCGCCCAGCGAGGAGCCGATAATGAAGATCAGGGCAATGACGCTGTTGACATTGATCCCCATCAGCCGCGCCGCATCCTGGTCGATCGAACTGGCACGGATCGCCGCCCCCATGCGGGTTTTTTCGACAAAGACATAGAGGGCAACCATCAGGACCAGGGAGATGACCAGGATCAGGACCTGGATCAGGCTGATCACCACACCACCGAAGTCCCAGTAAACCTGCGGCACCAGTTCGGGGAAAATTTTCATGCGCGGGCCCCAGATCAGCATAATGCCATTCTGAATGACCAGCGAGGCACCGAGGGCCGAGACAACCGCCGACAGGCGGGGCGCTTCCCGCAAGGGGCGGTAGGCCACCCGTTCCAGGATCACCCCGATGCAGGCCATAATGGCTGCGGACAGCAGGAAGATCACGATCACCGAGAAGAGTGAGGTCGCCTGTCCCATCACTTGGGTGTAGATGGTCAGACCGACAAAGGCCGAAGCCGCGACCATGTCACCATGGGCGAAGTTGATCAGCTTCATGACGCCGTAGACCATGGTGTAGCCGAGCGCCACCAGGGCGAACATACTGCCGATCGTCAAACCGTTTGCCAGCTGTTGCAGAAAGATATCCATGAAACCGCTCCTGCTGTCCGCACTGTTGGTACGGCGGATAGGACAACTGCCTGTCTCAGACACCAGGGAAGGAGATGTTTCTCCCTCTCCTTCGCTCGCGTCCGCGGGCAGGAGAGCCCGAGAGATCTGGTGAAACCGGAGGAAGACGGGGGGAGCGCTGCGCTCCCCCCGTTGACGCATCAGATGCGGATGGTGTTACTGCACATACTCCTGAGCGTAGGAGCCGTCGGCCTGGATCTTCTTGACCACGTAGGCGCCGCCGATGCGGTTGCCGTCCTTGGCAAAGGCAATCGGTCCGGTAATACCGTCGATCGGCTCCATGCTATGCAGGTAATCGGCGACGGCCTTGGTATCGAAGCTCTTGGTCTGCTCGATGCCATAGATGAAGGCACGCATGCCGTCGATATTCATCAAACCCCAGATAGAGGGCGGCATTTCACCATATTTTGCCTGGTAGTCGGCGATGAAGGTTTTGGCGATCTCGTAGGGCAGCGCGTCCGGCGAAGGCACGTTGATAATGTAGGCCCCTTCCGCAGCGGAGCCGGCCAGCTTGACGAAATCCGGGTTGTCATTAGCGTCACCACCGATGAAATCAGCATTGATGCCGAGCGCTTTCTGCTGGGCGCGCAGCTGGCCACCGTCGGAGTAGTAACCGGCAAAGAAGATCACATCCGGGTTCTTGGACTTAATGTTGGTCAGCACCGGCGTGAAATTCTGCGAATCGGCTTTGATCTTGTCACGCGAGACGACATTGCCGCCGAGCTTCTTGATCGCTTCCTCGGTGGCATTGCCGAGACCATCAGCGTAGGTCGAGAAATCGGACAGGACCACAATGCGCTTGTAGCCTTTGACCTTGACCATGTACTCGGCGGCGAATTGGGCTTCGGCGCTGTTCGGGAAGGAGTTGCGGAAGAAGGTCCAATAGCCTTTTTCGGTCAGCGCATCAGCCGTGCCGTCTGAAGTCTGCAGGACACCGGCATCAAAATAGGTTTTTTGTGCGGCTTCGGCGCAGGTCGATGTGTAGGAGCCGATCACCATCGTGACCCCCTTGTTGACCAGGTCCTTGGCACAGATGGCCGCAGCCATGGCGGTTCCCTGGTCATCACAGGTGATGACTTCGATCTGCTTGCCCAGCACGCCGCCGTTGGCGTTGACCTGCCCGGCGAGCAGCTTGACGCCATTGTCGATGCCTTGTCCTTCGTTGGCATAGCTGCCGGTAATCGGTGCCTGGACACCGACCTTCAGGGTGTCAGCAGCGAATACCGTACCGGTAGCGAACAACACGGCCAGAAATGTTGCCAGATACTTTTTCATCTCTTTTCTCCTTGAGGTTGGAAGTTAGTGAGTCGACGCCTGCGTCGAGACTCCTGCCATTTAACAGCACTGAAATGTGATAACTATACCACTTTGAATACAACTGCAAAGTGATCGGCCCAACAAACTCTACCGATCTTCCAGAGCAAAGCTAATGCCAAACTGCGTTTTATTTTCTTTCGAACACCGATCGCAATCATGAGAAGAACTTCTCAAAGACCCAAAAAGAAAATTTTTACTTTTTATTTTCAGCACTTTGGAGAATTTTAAAGGGTTGCGGACGGGCACAGACCTGAGGTCCTCTTCGGCCTTTCTCGGCGGCCGGCCTGTTTCCGCTCTCAGGCCACAAACGCCTCCGGCACGATCCGCCATGCAAGACTGCATAAAGATGGCGAAGAGCCCTCACAGGCCATAACGTTTCAGCTTGCGGGCCACGGTGGACTGGTTGATACCCAGGGCGGCCGCAATATCGGCCTGGTTGCGATAACGCTCACGGGCCTTGGCCAGCAAGTTCCGCTCGACCGCTTCGACCGCCTGCTGCAGGGTGGTCGCCTCCGGCCAGTCGAGACGGGACTCCCGACCGGCAGAGGTGGTGCCAGCGACCTGCGTCGGCAGATCAGCCAGGTCGATCATCTCGGTGTCCGACATCACGACGACCCGTTCGCAGATATTCATCAACTCCCGGACGTTGCCCGGAAAGGAATAGTGAACCAGGGCATCGATGGCAGCCCGGGACAGGCGTTTCTTCTCCTGGTTGATGGCGGCAAAATGGTCGATGTAGTGACGAATCAGCGGCACCAGACAATCTTTACGCTCGCGCAGGGCGGGAACGTGAATCGGAATGACATTCAGCCGGTCGTAAAGATCCAGTCGAAAGGTTCCCTTCTCGACCATGTCCTCCAGGTCGCGATGGGTCGCAGCCAGCACCCGCACATCGACCTGGCGTTCCTCGGTGCCGCCAAGCCGGGTGATGTGACCGTCTTCGAGGAAACGCAGCAGCTTGACCTGGGCGGACAGCGGCAGCTCGGCGATCTCGTCCAGGAACAGGATCCCTTCGTTGGCCAGTTCGAACTGACCCGGCTTGCCCCCCGGGCTGGCACCGGTAAACGCCCCTTTCTCATAGCCGAAGAGTTCCGCCTCGATCAACGATTCCGGAATCGCCCCGCAGTTGATTTTGATCAGTGGCCGGCCGGCCCGCGCCGAATTCTGGTGGATCATCTCTGCGATGACCCCTTTGCCAACTCCCGATTCACCGAGAATCAGCACTGACGAATCGGCCGATGCCACCTTGATGGCCTGACGCAGCGATTTGATCATGTTCGGGCTGCGCGCGATGATTTTTCGTTTGTCGAGTTCAACCTGCTGCATTTCCAGCATCTGGTTGCGAAACTGGTCCTTGATCGCTTCCTGGTTTTCCAGTTCGCGCTGCAGCTTGTCGATCTCGGTAATGTCGCGTTCACTGACCACGACCCTGATCAGTTCTCCGCTCTGGTCGAAGACCGGCGTGCCGATGGAGATCAGTTTGCGGCCATTGGGCATGTTCTGCAAAAGGCTCACGGTGGTCTTCTCCTGACACGCCTCGAGTGCCGCTGAGCGATCGATAAAACCTTCTTCGATCAGTTCCCGCATGTTGCGCCCGACCAGTTCCGCCGCAGAGCGTTGATGAATTTTTTCCGAGGCCGGGTTAACCCGAATGACATTGGCGTCACTGTCACAAACGAACAGGCCGTCCGAGGACGAATCGATAATGGCATGCAGCTCCAGGGTCAAGGCTTCGAAGTCGAGCATGCGGCGATCTACATCGGGCGGCGACGGTGCCGGCGGCAGCAGGCAGAGCGTCAGAACACGGCCGTCCGGCGCCTTGACGGTACTCAACATCGCCAAATAGGGAGCGCTGGCACCGCGCAGGATGGTCAGGGGCGGGTTGGCCGCCGCGCTGCGACGGAAATGATCCATGCTTTCGGCCAGTTTCGGCATGAATTGCCGCAGCGGTTTCTGCAGAGCGATCTGCAACTGTTTGTCGGCAGCTTCATTGGCATAAACCAGGCGGCCGTCGTCATCGCAAACCAGCAGCGGCACCGCCAGGGCGGACAGAAAGATGGGGGCCAGCGAGGGGACATTCTGCGGGGGGAGGGGCTCGGGCATGGGCAATCTCCTTGTCAGAGGCTCCATCTTATGCGGAACTGCATTATTTATGCAACAAGGAATTGTCGATGCCCGACACCCCGCCCGAAAACCGCTCTTTTCCATCGCTTGGCCAGACAGAATTGCCTCTCAGAAGTTGGTACATTCCTTGAACAGAAATGAGCGGATGTCTCAAGACAACCCCTGCAGAACCTCCAGGAGAAAGATGTCTTTCATGTCTTCATCGTACAGGCCTTTGACCCGGTCGCCGCAGCCGGCCAAGGATTCGAAATCCAGCAGGTCACAATTAACCAAAAAACTTCTCAAGAAATACGGGCTTCTGGAGATGTCCCGATACCAGGTTGCGTCGGCAAAAACGGCCTCGCTCAGCGGTCGCCCAACGCCTTCGCAGGCGACGGCCAAGCCTGCACAGTGCTGCCGTGCAGCCTGGCGATCAACCAGCAAACCAACCTCTGCATCCCGTCGGTATGACACCAGGTCGCGATTCTTTGGCGCGTCCGACAGGAGCGTCCGCACGACGGCATCCTCGGCGCTGCTTCAGCGACCAGCGGCAAAGCCCGGTAGCGTGTAACCCGCAGATTGTACGTCGTCACGATCCTCCCACAGAAAAACCCGCGGCTGTAAACCGGCGTGGTCCTGATCCGGATCGCAAACCCTCCGGGGCAGCAAAGCGATTCATCCCCCCCTGAAGCAACGACTGTTTAAGAGTATGCGCAACCGACCCCGGCTGTTCATGAGGGGGTGACACAACCTGGTCTGGCTCCGACACAAAACCGGTAACTTTGATAAACTGAACAGACAGCCTCGGAGGTGACGATGAAACAGATGCTTGCGGCGGGTTGGGTCTGGTTGTTTCTGATCGCGGGTACGGCTCAGGCCCTGGAGGTCACATCACTGGCACCGACGCAGGGCGCTCCCGGCACCCTGGTGATGATTGGTGGTGGCCCGTTCAGCGCAACGACCGAAATTTTTCTGGGCGAAACAGCCGTTCCGCCGCGAGCGGTCCTGCCGAATCAGATCGAAATTGCCGTGCCTTTTCAGCCGGCCGGACAGTATGCCCTGACAGTCCGCGACCAGGACAGCATCGCCAGCGAAGCCTACCGCTTCGACATTCTCGCCCCCACCCCACAAATCACCAGCATCACACCCCGTACGCTGGACATCTGCACCACCGACAACGAACAGCCGTTGGACGTCAAGGGGCAGAACTTTCTGGCCGGCGCCGCGGTCCTTTTGGACGGCACCGCGGTGCCCTCCCGGGTCATCGATATCACAACCATCGAAGCGCGTCTGCCGCGCATCCAGCAGCCGGGGATTCACGGCATCGCCATCCGCAACCCGGATGGCGCGACCTCACTACCCCTGTCCCTGTCCGTCAACAATATTCCGGAGATTGACTCAGTCGAACGCGGAGCGGATACCGTCAACACTTACGATATGGTCATCCATGGCAAAAACTTCCAGTTCGATTCCATCCTGGTGGTCAACGAACCACAATCGTCGACCCTCGGTCAGGCCTCCCAGCAACTCTCTTTCGTCCCGCGTCGCAATACAGCCGCACAGGAAGACCCGGATAATCTCACGCCGCAGCGCAATCACCTGATTTTTGTCGATTGCCGGACCCTGATCTATCGTCGCTTGCCCAGCTCGTTTCAGAACAAGGACCTCAGCTTGCAGGTCTTCAACCCCGATGGCGGCCACACCGGCCTGATTCACGTCACCCTGCCCTGATGACCAGGAACACACCGGCTGCCGAATCGCATCATTAGACTGCATCAGTTTGCAACGGGGAAAACAACCTGCATGGTACAGCCACCACCGGGTGTCTGCTTGACCGTGACCTCACCATCGAACAGGCGGACGATTTTCGCCACGGTCGCCAGACCGATCCCTGAACCCGGGACACCAGCCGCCTGACGACCCCGGTAGAAGATCTTGAAAACCCGCTCGGCCTCCGTGTCATCGATCCCCGGTCCGTGATCGATGACCGCAAATGTCGTGGTTTTGCTGTCAGCGTTTCCGGTGATCTCGATCGCTCCGCCGCGATCACAACCGTAACGGATGGCGTTCAGGACCAGGTTGCTGAACAACTGGGAAAGCAGCGATTCCGGAATCCGTAGATCCGGCAGGTCAGCGATCGTGATCCGGATCTGCTTGTCACGCACCTCCGCCGCATTCTCTTTCAGGATCTGATTGACCACCCGCCTGGTTTTAATCGGCTTTTCCGGCCGTTCGGCATGGCCAACCTGAGACAGTTCGAGAAGATCTTCTACCATTCTCAGGATGCGGTGTCCCTGGCTGTGGATCTCTTCGACCAGGTCCAGGCCCCGCTCATCGAGTTGATCGCGGTAGTTGTCCCGGAGGAATTCCGCGTAACCGAGGATCGGCGTCAACGGCGAGCGCAGGTCGTGAGAGACAGTTTGGACGAAGGCATCGAGCTGTTGGTTCGATTCCTTGAGCTGTTCTTCCAGTTCTTTGCGGGAGGTAATGTCGCGACAGACGGCGAGTTTCTGAATCTCGCCGTCGACACCTTGAACCGGTGAATGGATCACTTCGTAAGTCTCTCCGTCCTGGACGAACTGGCGCTCCTCAATCACTGTACGGCCCGCACGGACCGCTGCCATTGGACACTCCCGGCAAGGGTCTTCAATGCCATGAATCGTCCGGTAACAGCAGGCTCCGCTAGGGATCCCGAAATGATCGGCCATGGCTTTGTTGAAAAAATCGATCCGGTAATCCGCCGTGACGATGTAGGCCATATCGGTCATGCTGTCGAGGATGCTCCGCAATCGACTGCGCTCCTCCTGCAGGGCCGCCGTCCGATCGGCTACGGTCTGTTCCAGTTTGCGTTGCTGGCAGCGCAGTTTCTGCTCGAGCTGCTTGGGCGCGGTGATATCGATAAAGGTTTCGATGCCGCCGACCACTCTCCCCCGTAAGCGCAGCAGGTCAATGTTTTTGCTGATAATCAGCGCGGCGCCTGATTTGGTCCGAATACGGCATTCCATTGCCATGATCGGCTTCTCCGGGGCACCAGTATCGAAGAGGCCGCAGCCGGTCCCGCATTCGATCCCCTCGAGCACGGAACAATGCTGACCGACCACTTCCGCAGCGGTGTATCCGGTCAGGCGTTCTGCTTCAGGATTCCAGTAGACGATATGCCGGTTCTGGTCGACCAGAAACAGCCCGCTGGGAACCGTGTTGAGAATCTGTGCTTTCGAAAGGGCGGCGTAAAAGACCCCGGTTTCCTTTGTCACAAGCACCTCCGCGACGTCGGTCATTGGTCGACGCGTCTTTGGTTCTCTTGTTCTCTCACCGGATTTGTCCGGTGGTCCTCCTCCGACCCATCAGCGGGCGGCAAACCGTAAGCGTCCACCGTGGCAATACCCGGCTGCAGCAGCGCCAGAGTTCAGACCGGTTTACTGGCCATCGAGCATCCGGCCGATGCCGCCGAGGACCGAACCTTCGCCACGATCTTTACCGCCAGAGGCCGGCGCGTGAGCGATAATGCGATCCGCCAGTCGACTGAACGGCAGACTTTGCAGCCAGATTCGGCCATGACCATTGAGTGTTGCCAGGAAGAGCCCTTCCCCGCCGAAGAACATGCTCTTCAGACTGCCGGCCCGCTGGATATCGTAAGCCACCGAAGGCTCGAAGGCGACCAAGCAGCCGGTGTCAACGCGCAGCGTTTCCCCCTGCAGCGAGCGCTCGATAATCGTGCCGCTGGCATGAATAAATGCCATGCCGTCACCCCGCAGACGTTGCAGGATGAAACCCTCACCGCCAAAAAAACCGGTGCCGAGCCGGCGCTGAAAAGCAATACTGACCTCGGTGCCCAGGGCGGCACAGAGGAAGGCGTCCTTCTGGCAAAAGATCTCGCCGCCGATGGCCTGCATATTCACCGGGATGATCTTGCCGGGATAAGGCGCCGCGAAAGCCACATGACGCTTCTGCCGGCCGTTGTTGGTAAAGTGGGTCATGAAAATCGATTCGCCGGTCAGCGCTCTTTTGCCGGCACTGAACAGCTTGCCCATCAGACCTGACTCCGGTTTCGAGCCATCTCCCATGCGGGCTTCAAAAGCGATATCGTCCTCCATGTAGTTCATGGCACCCGCTTCGGCGATCACCGTTTCACCCGGATCGAGTTCAACCTGCACCATCTGCATGTCATCGCCGATAATCCGATAATCAACTTCATGGCAGCGCATTTTTTCTCCTCGGCACTGTCGTGGAAAAGCACAAGGTGGAGGGTGTCGCCGGGAAACTGCGTCCGGATGAGGTGGAAATAACTCGAAACACATGTAAACGCTTGATTGCCAGTGCCGGCTAAGCCCGCAAACCCTCTGCCGGCAAATGACAAAACCACACACCGGGAGAATCACATGAAAAAGCGTAACATGATGACCATCGCAATACTCGCAACCGTTCTCATGGCCACCACCGGGGCCAACTTTGCCTATGCCCGTGGCGGTGGTGGCGGTGGTGGCGGTGGTGGAGCGGGTGGTGCCGGGATGGGTTCCGGGATGGTCTCCGGATCCGGTTTTGGCCGTATGCACCAGAATCAGATGGGTTACCAGAATCAATACCAAAACAAATATCAGCATCGTTATCGTGTCAACCAGGAGGGCACCGCGCAATACAGTGGCACATCAGCACAGAGAGACCAGACGCGCGCGGGTCTGAGAACCCAGCTTAGGGACCCCGCAACGCATGACGGGGCAACTGCGGAATAAGCTCCCTTCGGCAAAACGTCCTGACGGCCACCCGCTTGTGTGGGTGGCCGTCAGGGTTGCAACGCGCGGCTTGACACCGACCCGGCAGGCCTTATTCGGCCACTGTCACGACAGTGCCGCGCGGCAGCTGCAGGGAAAATATTCCCGCCAGCAAGACGAAACCTGCCGACACCCAGAGGCAGGCGACCAGCCCGCCCCATTGAAACATCACCCCGGAGAGCAGGGTGCCAATCAGGCGGCCCATGGCATTCGCCATATAGTAAAAACCGACGTTCAGTGCGGCCTGTTCACGCGCGCTGTAAGCCAGGATCAGGTAACTGTGGACTGCCGAATTAAGGGCGAACACCAGGCCGAACAAGGCCAGCCCCCCGACCACGGTGATCCATGGCGACCAGTCCAGTCCGACGCCGACGGCGATCACGCCGGTCAGGGCCGTCAAGGCAAAGGCTCCCACTGCAGCGGCACCGCCTCGGGGCGGCCCCCCTGCCAGCCCTCGTTCGAGCAGCTTCGGCGCCATCGCCTGGACAGCCCCGTAGCCGATCACCCAGAGCGCCAGGAAACCACCGACCTCAGCATAACCCCATCCCAGGCTGGCCGACAAAAAGACCGGCAAGCCGACCACGAACCAGATATCGCGGGAGCCGAACAGGAACATGCGCGCGGTGGACAGGAGGTTGATGTCGCGGCTTTTCGACAGGATCCGGGAGAATTTGACCTTGGCCGTGGCCCGTCCCATGGTGCCGGGCAAGGAGACAACGGCCACCGCCAGAATCACGGCCAGCCCCACCGCCATGGCGACCAGTGCACCCCGGAAGCCGAGCCCGGTCAGCAGGACGCCGCCGAGAAAAAACCCGGCCCCCTTGAGGGCGTTTTTCGATCCAGTCAAGAGGGCGACCCAGCGAAACAGCGTGCCTTGGGCCTGTTCCGGGATCAGCACCTTGATGGCGCTTTTCGAGCTCATTTTGGTCAGGTCCTTGGCGATCCCGGAGAGCGCCTGCGCACCCATGACGTAAACCACCGAGAGCAGCTCCGGCCAGGCAGGGTTGAGCAGTGCCAGCACCAGGAGCGCAAAAACCTGCAGGGCCAAGCCAGCAAAGAGGGTCACTTTCAAGCCCATCGCGGAACCGACCCAGCCGCCGACCAGGTTGGTGATCACACCGCAGAATTCGTAGAGCAGGAAGAGGAAAGCAATCTGGGTGGCCGAATAGCCGAGCGCGTAGAAGTGCAGCAGAACCAGCATGCGCAGCGCGCCGTCGGTAAGGGTGAACCCCCAGTAGGCGGCCGTGACGAGTATGTAGTTGCGCAGATCGGCCATCGGACGTCAGCTGTCCAGAGACAAGGCCACCTTCCGACAGAGCTCCATCAGGCGGTAGACATAACCCATCTCGTTGTCATACCACGCCAGAACCTTGAGCTGGGTGCCGTCGACCACCAGTGTAGAGAGAGCATCAATGATTGCCGAACGCGGATCGCTTTTGAAGTCAACCGAGACCAGCGGTCGCTCCTCGACACCCAGAATCCCTTGCAGCTCGTTTTGGGCGGCCGTCCGAAAAAGAGCGTTGACCTCCTCGGCCGTAACCGGCCGCTGCATTTCAAAGACCGCATCGGTGATTGAAGCATTCAGCAGCGGCACGCGCACCGCGTGACCGTTGAGCTTGCCCTGCAGTTCGGGATAAATCAGGGTGATCGCGGTGGCCGACCCGGTGGTGGTCGGAATCAGCGACAGGCTGGCGGCCCGCGCCCGGCGCAGATCCTTGTGCGGCGTATCGACGATCACCTGGGTGTTGGTCTGATCATGAATGGTGGTGATCACGCCGTGAACAATGCCGACCGACTCCTGCAGCACCTTGACCACTGGCGCCAGGCAGTTGGTGGTGCACGACGCGGCGGTCAGCAGGTGGTGACGCTGGGACTCATAGAGGTGATCATTGACCCCCATGACGATGTTCAGCGCGCCCTGTTTGACAGGAGCGGCGACGATCACTTTCCGAGCACCCCGGTCGAAGTAAGGCTGCAGCACGGCGGGCGTGCGGAATTTTCCGGAGGCTTCGACGACAATATCCACACCCAGTGCACCCCAGTCGATATCCCGTGGATTCTCCTTTTCGCTGAAGGCGATCCGCGCGCCTGCCACCGTAATGGCATCCTCACCGGCCTGAATCTCTCGGGGCCAGCGGCCATGCACGGAATCGAACTCGAGCAGATGCGCAGCCGCCGTAGGACCGCCCTTGATTTCATTGATCTGGACAATCTCCAGTTCCGGCCAATCCCAGGCAGCGCGCAAAGCGAGACGCCCCATGCGCCCGAAACCGTTGATACCGACGCGGATGCTCATACCACACTCCTCCCCTTCCGATTGAGGCTGTCTGTCCCCGACTGCCTGCAAAGAAGATAGCCGTCCGCTGATCTATCGTCAAATGAGATCTGTGTTAGGACTGCGGCCACCGGGGTAATCGTATGCTGCAGAATTTTCGGCAACCTACGCTATACTTTGCGCAAAGCCCCGAGGAGGTTCTCATGCACATCCGTCTCAAGTATGGTGAGCGTGGTCTCGATATCGAATGCCCGGAGACACCGCATTTCGTTGGCGTCCTGTCGCCGCAGGAAGCCGACATCCTGGATGACCCGGCCCGGGCGGTGGCGGATTCCCTGGCCCGACCGATCACATCGCCGCCTCTCACGGAGGTGGCCCGCGGCAAACAGGATGCGGTCATCGTCATCAGCGACATCACCCGGCCGGTGCCGAACGCCCTGCTGTTGCCGATCATTATCGGGCAACTCGAGGAAGCCGGCGTTCCGGCCGAAAAAATCACCATTCTGATTGCCACTGGCATCCATCGCCCCAACCTGGGAACGGAGCTGGAGCGCCTGGTCGGTCAGGAGATCGCCGGCCGGTACCGGGTGATCAATCACTATTCGAAAAATGAGGACGACATGGTCCTGGTCGGCGAGATCGGTGACGGCGTCCCGGCCCTGGTCAACAAGCATTATCTGGCCGCGGACTTAAAGATTTTGACCGGCTTTATCGAACCGCACATGTGGGCCGGTTTTTCCGGTGGCCGGAAATCGATTCTGCCTGGCATCTCCTCGGTGAAGACCCTCGAGTTCATGCACGGCCCCGAGATGGTGGCCCACCCGATGACCCGCTACGGCATCCTCGAGGGCAACCCCTTTCACGAAGCCGGGCTGAAGATCATGGCCCAGGCCGGTGCCGACTTTATCGTCAACGTCACCCTCGATACCGGCAAGAGGGTCACCGGGGTCTTCTCCGGGCACCCGGTGGAAGCCCACCTGCAGGGGGTCGCATTCCTCTCCCGCCATTGCGTCCGCACCCTCGACGAACCGCTCGACTTCGTCGTCACCACCAACGCCGGCGCACCGCTCGACTGCAACCTTTACCAGACGGCGAAGGGCATCTCCGGGGTCGCCGGAGCGATGCGCGAGGGCGGCGTGATCCTGATCGCCACCGAATGTCTGGAAGGGTTCGGAAGCGAGGAATACCGGGCGGTTTTCGAGCACGCCACCACCCCGCAGGCCTTTATCGAGAAGCTGATGAAGAAGGAGTTTTTCCTGCCGGACCAATGGTGTGCTCAGGAGACCTACCAGGTGATGCTGAAGAATGAAATCTGGGTGCACACCCAGGGCATCGACGCCGAGACGCTGCGGCGCTTTCACTTCCGGCCGGTGCCCGACCTGAATGCTGCCATCGCATCGCTGCTCGAGCGATTCGGGCAGGAGGCCCGCTGGGCGATCGTGCCGGACGGTCCGATGCTGATTCTGAAGCTGGCTTAAAGGGGCTCAGCCGATCGCAATCAACCGGCTTGAGGGCCCGCGGATCTTTCTGACCTAATCGCTTTTGGCCTTGAAATAGCGGCGCTCCGGCCGACCGACCGCACCATACACCAGTTCTGCGTGCAATTGGCCGGTGGATGCTAGGTATTCCAGGTAGCGTCGGGCGGTCGTTCGACTGGTGCCGATCGCTTCGCCGACCTGCTCGGCACTCAGACCCTCGGGATGTGGGGCGGCAAAGACCGAGCGGATTTTTTTCAGGGTCAGGGGATCGATCCCTTTTGGCAAGGCCGGTTCCCCCGGCTGGCTTTCCTTGTAGGGATGCAACAGGCGATCCACATCCTGTTGGGTGAAGTTGCTCTCCTGTCGAATCTGGCTCCGGTGATCACGAAAACGCGTCAGGGCTTCCTCGAAACGCGGGAACATCACTGGTTTGACGATGTAGTCGAAGATGCCGCCGCGGATCGCCTCCTGCAAGGTCTCGCCCTCTTTGGCGGCGGTGATCATGATGATGTCGGTGGCCAGACGTTCCCCCCGGATCCGCCACAAGACATCGGTGCCGTGCCCGTCCGGGAAATAGTAATCGAGCAGGACCAGATCCGGCTTGAACAGCTGGCTCATCTTTTCGGCATCGGCCAGATTGAGGGCGATGCCGACCACTTCGAATCCCGCCACCTTCTCGGTGAAGTGCTGGTGAATTTCGGCAATCTTGGGATCATCTTCGACAATCAAAACCGTGAATGTCATTTGACCTTCCCTCCGTCTTTGGGAATGAACACGGAAAACAGAGCGCCGCCGAGATCGCTTTCACCCAGTGTGATTTCGCCGTTGAGATCGTTCACCGCCTTTTTCACCAGGTACAACCCCTGGCCACGGTCCTGCTGCTTGGTTGTGAAGCCTCTTTCGAAAACCTGTGCACTCAATTCCATAGGGATGCCTTTGCCGGAGTCCTCGACCTCGAACACCAGGTTGTTGCCGATATCGGTCATAGAAAGCCGGACGACCGCCTCCCCGTCCCCCTGCAAGGCCGCATCAAAGCCATTATCGAGAAGGTTGCCGAGAATGGTCACCAGTTTTTCGCGATTGAGTTCCGCGGGGACATCGGAGAGTTGGCTGTCGGGGTCGATCTCGAACCGGATGCGCAGTTCCTGGGCGTGGTTGTATTTGCCGATGATGAAGGCCGCCAGGATCGGGAAGGGCACTGCCTTGGCCAGGAAGGCAATCAACCCCTGGTAACCTGCAGCTTCGCGACCGATCAAGACGAGCGCCTCCATGTCATGACCGATCTGGATCAACCCGGCGATGGTATGCAGCTTGTTGGAATATTCGTGGGTCTGGGCGCGCAGCATTTCCGAGTACTCTTTGACCTGGGAGAACTGCCGCACCAGGATATCGAGTTCATCCTTGCGACGAAAGCTGGCCACCGCGCCGATGATTTTCTCCTTTTCAACAATCGGCACGGTGTTGATGATCATGGTGGTGCCATTGACCTCCAGTTCCTGATCGTATCGCTGTTCACCACCGGTCAGAATGCGACTCAACCGTGCCCCGGGCAACACCTCGCGGATCGGTTTGCCGATCACATCCTCTTCCGAGCTATGGCCGAGGATTTCAATCGCCTGCCGATTGGCCACCGTGACCCTGGCCTCCCGGTCAATCGCAACAATCCCTTCCCGAATCGACTTGATGAGCATGTCACGTTCGGTAAACAACCGGGCGATCTGTTCCGGTTCCAGGTTAAATATCGCCCGCTTGAACCGGTTCGAGATGCTGATCGCACCGAGGGCACCAAGGACCATCAGAACGCCGGTTAACAGACCGACCTTCAGCTGTTGCAGATGCACGATGTCGCGCACATTCTCCTGCAGGTAACCGACCGAGACTACCCCGATGATCGCTCCGCCGTCATCAAATATCGGCACCTTGCCACGAATCGATGGGCCCAGGGTCCCCACCGCACGGGAGACATAGGACTCGCCCCGCTCCAGCGCCGGGGCATTGTCCCCACCGACCATTGTCTTGCCGAGCCGATCCGGCTTCGGATGCGAGAACCGTATCCCGTCCCGGTTGCCAATGACGATAAATTCCGCGCCGACCTCGCGGCGGATCTGCTCGGCCAGGTCCTGGAGCTTGCCTTCCGGATGCGGCTTGACAATCTGTTCTCTGACCAAAGGGATTTTGGCCACCGAACGGGAGACCTGCAGCGCCCGCTTGCCGATTTGGTCTTCGAGCACATCGCCCAACATCGCAATGTACATTCCCCCGGCAACCAGCGTCAGGGAGAAGACCAGCAGGCAGACCAGACAGATCATGCGAGCCTTGAGGCTGGTGGGAAACCACATCCATTTTGATCGCGCGTTGGGAGTCTTCATGACGGCTCTTTCGTCAGGACAAGTCCCGCAGATCATACCGTGATCTGGGCGTGAACAATATAGCCAAAATGTTTTTTATGGTGCAAAAACTCATTATGAAGCAATTATTTACAGGCACACAGCGATCGCCTATAAGTACGCACAGACAAGGACAAGCGCAAGCACGGTGTGACTGTTTCGATTCGGCAATGACGCCGCCCCTCTCGATAGGAAAAGGAGTCAAAGATGAAAACGCATTGGCATGCAAAATTATTATTGATGGCGGCAGCCATGATGCTGATTCTGCCGACCGGCACCTCGCTGGCCTTCGAGCCGGAGAACCCTGAGTGCATTGCCCCGGCTGGACCGGGCGGCGGGTGGGATTTCATTTGCCGGACCACGGCCAAGAACCTGTTTGAGCTGGGATTAATCGAGAACGCCATGCAGGTGACCAACATGGCTGGCGGTGGTGGCGGCGTGGCCTTTGCCCACGTCACCAAGGAGCGCAACAACGACAACGACCTGATCGTCGCGGCCTCAACGAGCACCTCGGCACGCCTGGCCCAGGGTATTTTCAAAGGCGCAACGGCGGATGACGTGCACTGGCTGGCCACCTTTGGCGCCGAGTATGGCGTGCTGGCCGTGAAAAAGGATTCCCCCTACCAAAATCTCAAGGAACTGATGGACGCGATTGTCGCGGATCCCCGTTCGGTGGGCATCGCCGGAGGATCGTCGGTCGGTGGATTTGACCATATCAAGCCGATGCTCGTAGCCCGCAAAGCCGGCCTGAAGGACGTGCGTCAGCTGAAGTACGTGGCCTACGCCGGCGGCGGCGAAGCGATGACCGGGCTGCTCTCCGGCGCGGTGCAAGTGATGTCCGGCGACTTCTCCGAGCTGCGCGGCTTCTATGAGTCGGGCGATATCCGGATTCTCGCCATCCTGGCACCCAAGCGGCTGAAGGGGTTCCCCGACATCCCGACCGCGAAAGAACAGGGCTATGACGTCATCGGTGCCAACTGGCGCGGCCTCTACATGCCGAAGGGGTCGACCCCGGAAGCACAGGCGTTCTGGTCGAATGCCATCCAGAAGATGACCGAGTCCGAGGCGTTCCAGAAGGATCTGGAGGCCAAGGCGATCGAACCCTTCAACAACTTCGGCCCGGATATGGACGCCTTCGTCAAGGAAAGCATTGAGGATATCGCCGATCTTTCCAGGGAAATCGGCATCCTCAAATAATCTTTTGCCAAGAGGCTGCCCCGAAAAAAACCGGGGCGGCCTCTCCTTTTTGTAGAAACGAGGATCCCATGAGCGACCGGATATTCGGTGTTTTCGGACTGGCACTTGCGGCCTTTTACTTCTGGGCGACGTCGATCATCCCCGACAGCTTCATGGTCGATGTGGTCGGTCCACGGGCCTTTCCTTATATTGTCGGAACCGTCCTGACAATCTGCTCGCTGTACATCCTGCTGCGCCCGGATGCCGAGCCGGACTGGCCGAACCTGATGAACTTTGTCGAGATCGTTTTCGCCACGGCGGTCATGTTTCTCTATGGCTGGGCCTTATCCAAAGTCGGCTTCGTGATCGCGACCGTCTTCGCCACCGCTTACCTGTCCTGGCGGCTGGGCACCCGGCCGCTCAGTTCTCTGATCACCGGTGTCGCGACCTCGGCAGGCATCTACGTGGTTTTTCACCTGATCCTCGGCCTCTCTCTGGCCAAAGGTCCCTTGGGGTTCTAAAAGGCTACAATCATGGATATTTTCGCAAATCTGGCGGATGGATTCGCCGTCGCACTGACCGCCCAGAACCTCCTGTTGGCGCTTTTGGGCTGTTTTCTCGGCACGCTGATGGGGGCATTGCCGGGCCTCGGTCCGGCCAATGGTGTGGCGATTCTGATCCCGATTGCCTTCACACTGGGACTCGGGCCGGCGCCGTCTCTGATTCTCTTAACCAGCGTCTACTACGGCGCCATGTACGGCGGGCGGATCAGTTCGATCCTGCTGAATATCCCGGGCGACGAACCGGCCATGATGACCTGTCTCGACGGCCACCCCATGGCCCTACAGGGCAAAGCCGGTGAGGCGTTGGCCCTCTCCGGTATCGCCTCGTTCATCGGCTCCTTCTTTGCGACCTGGGGCCTGGTGCTGATTGCCCCGCAGCTGGTCAAGATCGCACTGTTGTTTGGCCCGGCCGAGTATTTCGCCCTGTTCACCATGGCCTTCGCCACCCTGGGTGGGGTCACCGCCAGCAACCAGGCCAAGTCGGCTTTGGCCGCCGCGCTGGGCCTTGGCATTGCCATGATCGGCAGCGATTCGCAAACCGGTTCGGAACGTTTTACCTTCGGCCATATTCACCTGTATGACGGGATCGATTTTCTGATCGCCATCGTCGGCCTGTTCGCCATCAGTGAGGTCCTGATCTTCATCGAACATCACCAGGGCGGCGCCGCGGCCAAGTCGGGCGCGAAGATCGGCAGGTTGCTGCCCGACTTCGGCATTCTGAAACGTTCCGTCGGCACGATGTTTCGCTCGACCATCATCGGCTTCCTCTCCGGCGTTCTGCCGGGGGCAGGCGCCTCCCTGGGTTCCTTCCTCTCCTACTCGGTGGAAAAGAACACCGTCGACCGGGAGGGGAAAACCTTCGGCAAGGGCGACCCGCGCGGCATCATTGCACCGGAAGTCGGCAACAACGCGGCGGCCGGTGGTGCCCTGGTGCCGATGCTCTCCCTCGGCGTGCCGGGTTCCGGCACCACCGCGGTGCTGCTCGCCGTGCTGCTGCAGCTCAACATAACGCCAGGACCGCTGCTGTTTCGGAACAACCCGGACATCGTCTGGGGACTGATCGCGGCGCTCTTTATCGCCAACTTCATGCTGCTGGCCCTTAACCTGCCGATGGTCGGCCTGTTCACCCGGGTACTGCTGGTGCCGACCCGGATTCTGATGCCGGTGGTGGCCATGATCTCCTTCGTCGGCATTTACGGTCTGACCGGCTCGACCTTCGACGTCATGCTGATGGTTGGCTTCGGCTTTGCCGGTTGGGCGTTGCGTAAACTTGGCGTGCCCCTGGTGCCGGTGATTCTCGGCATTCTGCTCGGCAACGAGATGGAAGTGAACATGCGCCGCGCATTGCAAGTCTCCGACGGTGACTGGTCGATTTTTGTCGGCAGCCCGTTGGCTATCGGCATCTGGGCCATTGCGATCATCGGTTTCGTCCTGCCGATATTCTTCGGCAAAAAGGTCAAAACGCAGATGCACGCCGGTCATGCCGAAGAAGACGTGGAAGAGGTGGTCAAAGGCGGGGACTGACCCGCAAACGGGCCTGGGCCTGAAAAGCGGCAACAAGGAACGGGGACACAAGTTTTTGTGTCCCCGTTCTGTTTCACCCTCTCCACAGGCCGATCGCAACGTCCCGGATGGACCGATCTGCAGCTATTTCTTTTCCTCACCAAGCTGGCGCGAGCGGGCCGTCGCCGCAGCCACCGCCTCCATCATCATCGCCCGCAGTCCCCGTTCCTCGAGCACCCGGATCGCGCTGATGGTCGTGCCGGCCGGACTGCAGACTTTTTCCCGCAGCATCGCCGGATGTTCACCGGTCTCCTGGACCAGGTGAGCGGCGCCGATCACGGTCTGCACCGCCAGAGCATGGGCAATGTCGAGGCGCAGGCCTTCCTGAACGCCAGCAGCGCTCAGTGCTTCGATGAAGGTATAGACGAAGGCCGGACCGGAGCCGGACAAACCGGTGACGGCATCCATCTGGCTTTCTTCAACCCACAGTGCGATGCCGACAGTCTCGAACAGGTGCTGGGCCAGTTGCCGGTCATCATCGGTCACATTCTTGCCGGGACAGAGTGCCGCGGCGCCGCGACCGGCCAGCGCCGGGGTATTCGGCATCGCCCGCACGACCCGGGACTGGCCGCCGAGATCGGCCTCGAGGGTCGTCGTCGTCACCCCGGCCAGAATCGAGATCAGCAGCTTGTCGTCGTTGAAGGCCGGGACCACATCGACGAGAACCTTATCGAGAATCTGCGGCTTGACCGCCAGTACAACAATTTCGCTGGTTTCGACAAGCAAGGTGTTGTTGTCCTCGCAAACGATCCCGTAGCGCTCGACAATCAGGTCGCGGCGTTTTTCATTCGGCTCGAAAAAGTGAATATCATCGGCGGGAAACCCGCCGTTCAGGAGACCCTTGATGAAGGCTTCGGCCATATTTCCGCCGCCGATAAATCCAATCTTACCGACTTCTGTCAACGTCACGTGACGATCCTTTCCTATCTTTAAGAGGCCATGTCTTTCAGCTCAACCGCAGCACAGCACGGCGGTGACCTGACTGTCAAGCGTTTCTACATGATGCCCGGCAGGCTGTCAAAGGGAAATCCGGCTTGCCTTCGACGACGTTCTGTGCCAACTATCACCGCTATGGAACAGGCGACACATACTAAGGGACTTCTGCTGACCTTCTTCGCGGTGCTGGTGCTCAGTCCCGACGCCCTCCTGGTCCGTCTGATTCAGTGTGATGTCTGGACCCTGCTCTTCTGGCGCTGTCTGCTGACCGCCATCATGCAGTCGGTATTCCTCGCGATCGCCTTCCGCCGCGAGTTTCTGAAGAGCTTTCAGAACATCGGCCGCACCGGCCTGTTGTCGGCGGTGATCGTCACCACCGGCAGCCTGTTCTTTGTCAACTCGCTGCGGCATACAGCTGCCGCCAATACGCTGATCATTCTCGCTGCCGCCCCCCTGTTCAGCAGCTTTTTCAGCTGGCTGTTCCTCAAGGAAAAGATTGCCCGACGCACCTGGGTCGCCATCATGATCTGTTTTAGCGGTATCCTGCTGATCTTCTCCGGCAGTCTGTCCAGCGGTTTGCTGCTGGGCGACCTGCTGGCCTTGGGAGCCACCTGCATGTGGGGCACCAACCTGGTGGTCATCCGCAGCGGCAAAGCCGTCAACATGATCCCGGCCAACTTGCTCGGCAACCTGATGGTCGTTCCGGCCGCCTTGCTGGGCGGCGCCCAACCCTTAAGCGTGGCGGCGCATGACGTGGGGCTGCTGTTGCTACTCGGCGGGGTGGTCCTGCCGGTCTCCTTTACCCTGATCACTCTCGGCCCACGCTACCTGCCGGCCCCGGAAATCAGTCTGATTCTGCTGATCGAAACGGTCCTCGG
Organism: Desulfuromonadales bacterium; assembly: GCA_037383085.1. Classification (GTDB taxonomy): domain Bacteria; phylum Desulfobacterota; class Desulfuromonadia; order Desulfuromonadales; family BM103; genus JARRPG01. The sequence goes on from JARRPG010000001.1 coordinate 103,774, forward strand.
GCCCATTTGGGTCTGGCTGGTCCTGGGCGAGGTGCCGCAGCAGGCCACGCTGATCGCCGGTGTTCTGATTCTCGGCACACTGGTGGTGCACACCCTGTTGTCACTGCAGGCCCACCAGCGTCAGATCATCAAACCGCGCATGATTCGCTGACCACCAGGACTATCATCCCTCGGATCTAGGGGCTGTCAGGGCTGGTGACGGCAAAGGAGCCGGTTTTGAGAAAGCGGATGATGTAGTCGGCGACATCCGCCGAATGCATGATAAAGGTGTGGGATTTCTTCACGGTGACGAAATCGCGCATGGCTTCAAGACGGGTGCTGGCGACGGAGACGGTGCCGTCACTCGGCTGCGCAACGAAAAAATCACCGATCGGGTTGAATGTATCGACCCCGGCGATCACCCCGACGTCATACCAGGGTGCGGGCAGCCGATTCGGCAGGCTGTCAGGCCCGGTGCCAAGTTGCACGACCGTTGGCCCAAGCATCCAGCGGAGCCATGCAGAACGGCTGGCGATATCGGCCAGCTCACTGCCCTGATTGGGCGGCGCGAGCATGACCACGCGGCCGAGATTCGGCGGAGGATACCGGACCAGATAGGCCCGGACCAATATCCCTCCCAAAGAGTGGGTCACGAAGTGAATCCGGGAGGATCTCTGGCAGCAATCCTCGACCTGCCGGTGCAGGTAAGTGACCAGTTCCGAGGGCGACTGTCGGATCGACGGATAGCCGATATTCTCCACCGCAAATCCGGCGGCGCGCAAGCGTCTTTCCAAAGGCCACATGGACCAGGGGGTGCGCCCGTAGCCATGTAGCAGAATGACTGTTTCCGACTCGGCCGTCAGTGCCTGCGGAGTCGCCGTCAAGGCACTGGTGCAGCCGACCAGGAAGAGCAGAGCAGACAACAGCAGACATTTCAACAGACGTGTCGCCCTACAGCAGCGGTGCGAAGATGTCACCAAATTCTTTTCTGAGTTTATAAATCGCATCTGTGGGGTCTTTGAACTCGGCCGCTTCCCGTGGCGTGACGAGGCGGCTGAACGCCAGATCATTTTCATAGAACACTCGGGCCAGTTCTGACGCCAGCGTTCCACTCTCAAAGACAACGGCCGTTTCGCTGTTGAGCTTTTCACTGCGCGGATCCAGGTTGTAGGAACCGACCAGGGCATACTGACGATCGAAGACCGCATACTTGGCATGGATCGTCCCCTGGGTCTGCCTGATGCGTCCGAAGCGCTTGCCATGCCACTCCCAGATCTGCACCCGGCCACCACTCTGCCGGGCCTCATCGGTGTTATTCAGAGCCAGGATTTCACTGTAGTAGCTACGCCCGACCATCGACATTTCCGGCAGATCGTTGGTTTCCGGGCTGTTGGTGAGAATCCTCACCTGGAGACCCCGGTTGACAGCGTTGCGGATCGCATCGATCACCTCCTGCGCAGGGATAAAATAGGCATTGCAGATCAGGATTTCCTGCCTGGCATGGGCGAAGAGCTTGGCATAAGCCTGCGGCAGATAGGTTTCACCGAGACGCGGCCGGTTGTGGAAAAAGCGGCTGCGGGCCTTGACGAAATGCAGATCAGGCTTCGTCATGGCCAGGTTATTGACCCGCGCGACACGTTCTGCATCCGTTTGGTAAGGGACGGTCATTTTACCGAGAGTTTCGAGGGCGTCCCGGGTCGCTTCCCAGTAAATATCCGTGTTGAAAATCCCCCGACTTTTCTTGATGTCACGGAAATGGGCAAAATTCCTGTCAAAAGCTGTCACCATGTCGGCCACCAGTGCGCCTTTGACCACGATGTCCTGGTCACGCCAATTGCCATCGGGCTCCGTTTGATCGATTCTGAAATAGGCGTTGGCGATATTCAAGCCACCGACGACGGCGCGACGATCGGTCGTTTCGCCATCGATAATCCACATTTTTTCGTGGTACCGATGGTTCGGCGCCTCCGGGTCTCTCAGGGAGGCCAGCAGGGGCGGTAAGGGGATTTCGTTGAGCCATTGCAGATACAGGGACTCGTAACCCTGGACTTCGATGCCGTGCTGTTTCAGATCGAAATACATCCACTGGGTCTGCAGGTCGAGATTGGACACTGCATCGACAATCACCCGGACGTCAAGACCGGCGGCCTTTTTGCTCTTCAAAACCTCGGCAATCTTCAGACCGGCTTCGTCCCCGGCAAAGATCAGGGCCTGAATGCGGATCGAGGTGTGGGCCGCCTCGAGCATCTGCATGCGCGCTGCAAAGGAAACATCGCCATTAGGCAGAATCGCGATCTCTGTCGATGCTGCCGGATGCACAGCGAAGAGGGCTTGATACCCCACCTCGGCAAGCGGACTGCCCTGGAATTCTGTCGCGGCGCCAAAGACCGAAACCGGCTCGTTGCTCGGCAGCCGTTGCGGCAGTTCCGGCATCGGCCGATAGCGTGCCGAGACATCAGTTCCCGGACCGGCATACTCCTTGAGAGCACAGCCGTGCAGAAGCGCCGCCATCAAGACAATCATGGCAAGTGAGCGGCGTAGCCCTCTCATCGGGTCCTTCATGCACTCCTCCCAATCACCGTTTGCGACATCATTCGATCAACCCGGATTCCCGATAGTACTTTATGGCCCCGGGATGCAGAGGCGCATGGAGCCCTTTGAGCATTCCCTCTTTTGTTAAAACATGCAAAGCGGGATGGAATTGACGAAAGAATTCCAAATGTTCGAAGACTTCCTTGGTCAAGACATAGACGACCTGTTCCGGAACTGCGGATGACGTGCTGAGGGTGGCGAGAACCGCCACCGTATCGACATCATCGACCGCAACCGGCAGATCAGGATAAAGCCGCTTCATCGGAATCCTGTAGCGCGTGTAATACACTTTCTCGGTAATCAGCTTGTCCACGGCCGGCCCCGCAATCGGCACAATATGGGCCCTGCGACTCCGCGACAAGCCCCTTTGCACCGTGTCATTGGGATGGCCGACGGTGAAGAAATAGGCATCGATGAGGCCGTCCTCGAGCAGGGCCGGCGCCTCCGATGCGAAGACGGTATCGGCCTGAATATCGGTTTCAGGGTCGATGCCGAAGGCGTTTAGTATATTAATGATCACCCGGTGATGGCTCGATCCGGGGTTGCCGAGGCTGACGCGTTTGCCCTTCAGGTCCTCGATGGTGTTGATGCCGGCATCATCGGCCGCGATCAGGGTGACCGTTTCCGGGTACAGGCTGAACACCGAGCGGAGTTCTTGCTGGGGCCCCTTGTCGGCCCATTCGACCATGCCCTCGATCGCGTGGTACTGTTTGTCGGCCTGCGTCATACCGAAATCCATGTACCCGGCCATGATCGCGTTCAGGTTGAATGTCGACCCGGGCGTCACTTCGACCGTAGCGCGAATGCCATAATCCTCACGTTTGGCATTGATCATTTCGGCAATCGCCAGACCGGTGGGAAAGTAAACCCCTGACATGCTGCCCCCGCCGATACTCACAAAGACCTCCTCGTCCGGGGTTCTCGATGAGGCCTCCATCAGGAAGACACTGATCAAGAGACAGGGAATCAGGAAAATGATGGTCTTGCTTTTCATAGCCGTCTCGACTCACAGGTATTGGATCATGTGACAGGCAAGCGCCCCGACGTCGTTTCAATCACTTTTGGCCGGTCCGACGTGAAAATTCTGCGGACTTTCCCAATTGATGCTTTTGACCTGGTTGAGAGCAATCGGTCCTTTATCGAGGAACAGCACGACGCGATACCCATCGGTGTAATAGGGGTCGCCCGTCAGGTTATACCGTGGTCTCGAAGAGCGTGTCATGCCGACCCCTTTCACCCAACCGACCTTGGCAAGCATTTGCGAAAACAGCAGGTCTTCGACCAGGGAATGCCGGGCTTCGTCGATATCCGGGTCGATCTTGTGGGTCACCGGAGGGCTGGCCTTCAAGGTAAAGCGGACGCCGATATCGCGGCTGATCTGACCGATGAAGACCGGTTTGTCCTGATACCGATAGGGGCTGTACCAGAGTCGCAGGTGGTTGCGCTCATGGATATTGTGTCGCGGTTTCTGGCGGGCCAGGTCCTGATGCCGCCCGAAGTAATAGAGTGGGCTGACCGGGGAATATCGGTAACGCGAACCGAACAGGAAGGACTTGATGGTCTTCCAGACCGCCGACGCATAGGTCTCTTCCGCCGGCAGCCAGCCCTGGCGCGCAAAAGCGGCGGCAATGTCTTTAAAATCGCCGATGATCACCAGATTCGCCGGATCGCCCGTCGCTTGGCCGTCCTGGTCCGTGGTGCAACAGGGCAGGTTCTCCAAAGTTGCCTTCAAATCGTCTTCGCTGAGATCAACAATCTGGTCGAGGGGATAGAGGCTGATGAAATCAACGATATGATAATCAACCCGCATGCCAGGAATCTGCACAAAAAAGGTAAAAAACTTGACCCGCTCCTCGGCGATCAGATCGACATTGACCACCTTTTCCCCTTCATCGAGATTGGTATAGATGAATCCGGAGACCGCCGTGTTGGGCAGAATCGGATTGCGAAGGTTCATGGACCGGTAATAATCGCCCATTTCATCGCGGTAGAAATCGAGAAAGCGACTGCCAGCGGCGTAAGCCGTCTCCAAAGGAGAGTAATGATTCGGATCGGTCCCGGAGGCAATCAGATAGTAGGTCTGGTCGCTGTGATTCTCGACTTTGATCCAGACCGGTTGAATCTCTCTGCGGATCAGGTCGACCTGGAACAATTGCTTCACTTCCTCTGCGGTAGGCACGGCAACCGAAACCCGCAGATCCTGGTCCGCTTTGGATTGGACCCGGTCTCGGAAACGGACTTCATTGATCGAGGGAGGGTCGAAGGAACCGGGTGTCCGCAGCACCGCACAACCGGTCAGCAGCCCGGCCAGCAGAAGACACAGCAAAATTTTGCGGAGGTGGTTGTCCTTGTGGCTCTTTTGTCTCATTCGCTGTCCGTCGGGGCGGCAACCGCCAGAGCTTTAACCTGTATCGTTTTCCCTGGTCACACCCGTTCCGGTTCTCTCTGTGCGGAGGGGTATCAGACGCAGGATGAGCAAACCGCTCAACAGCAACCCAACCAGCATGACAGCCCGCCAGAAAATCCGGTCGACCAGTACGTCGGCCGGGGCGGTGACCGCTGTGACAGTCTGATTCCAGGCATTCGATTCCAAGATCCGATTGGCTTCCGGCAGAGCGCACAGCAGGGATGGCTTGAATGATGCGCCATTATATCAGAATGACGGAAAAATTTGTCGGCGTGACCGAAAAGTCACCATTCCGACTGAAGGTTATCGGGGGGCAGGTCGATACAGCATGCGGTTTCAGCCAAACCCGATCGGCAGAACCACAAAGGACGGTAGAGTCACGGCAACAATCCGTGGCTTAGAATCGCGCATTCCCGGGGGTCCGTGGAAAAGGGATCACGTCGCGCACGTTTTCCATGCCGGTGACATACATCAGGAACCGTTCGAAGCCGAGACCGAACCCGGCATGCGGGCAGCTGCCCCAGCGCCGGGTGTCGAGGTACCAGTCGAGGCTTTGCGGGATGATGTCGAAGGCGCGCATCTTTTGCTCGAGGATCTCCAGGCGTTCCTCCCGCTGGCTGCCGCCAATGATCTCGCCGACCTTCGGCACCAGTAGATCCATGGCCGCGACGGTCTTGCCATCGTCATTCTGTCGCATGTAAAAGGCTTTGATGCCGGCCGGGTAATCGGTCACGAACAGGGGGCCACCGACGACGTGCTCGGTGAGGTAACGTTCGTGCTCCGACTGCAGATCACAGCCCCAGGCGACCGGAAACTCAAAATCACGCCCGCTCTGCTCCAGGCTTTGGATCGCCTCGCTGTAGGTCATGGTCTGGAAAGGGGTGGCCACCACCTCTTCGAGACGGGCGATCAGGCTCCGGTCGACGAAGTTATTGAAGAACGCGAGGTCTTCCCGGCAATGTTCCAGGGCATAAGAGACCATGAAACGGAAGAAGTCTTCGGCCAGGCGACAGTCGGCCGCAAGGTCGGCGAATGCGATTTCCGGTTCGATCATCCAGAACTCCGAGGCATGCCGGCTGGTGTTCGAATTTTCAGCCCGGAAGGTCGGCCCGAAGGTATAGATATCGGTAAATGCGGTGGCGAACAGCTCACCCTGCAACTGGCCGCTGACGGTCAGACCCGTTCGGGTACTGAAGAAGTCCTCGTGCCAGGCGATGCGCCCATCCGCGGTCGGCGGATTCTCCGGATCCAGGGTCGTGACCCGGAACATCTCACCGGCCCCCTCGCAGTCATTGGCCGTGATGATCGGCGTATGCACATACAGAAAGCCGCGTTCCTGGAAGAAGGTATGCACGGCATGGGACAGCCGGCTGCGCACCCGGAACACGGCGCCGAAGGCATTGGTGCGCGGTCGCAGGTGGGCAATCGAACGCAGGAATTCGAATCCATGCCGTTTCTTCTGCAACGGGTAGGCGTCGTCCACCGGGCCATAGACGGTGATCGTCTCGGCGCGGACTTCCCAGCTCTGCCCCTCTCCCGGCGATGCCACTAGCGGACCGCGCACACCGATACAGCAGCCCGTACCGAGTGCCATGGCCGTATTGTAGGCCGGTGTCCCCTCGTCCACGACCAGCTGCAGGTTTTGCAGACAGGAGCCATCGTTCAGTGCCAGGAAGGCAACGCCCTTGCTGCGGCGGACGGTGCGCAGCCAGCCCTGGACAAAAACCGTCTCTCTGGGGACATTGGCGGCGAGGACATCCCTGACCCGGCTGCGATCACTGCGCCAATCGATCTGTTTCATACGGACACCTCGCTGTTGCAGAGATAAGACCTTTAGTCGTGTTCGCGGGTTTTTGCAAAGAGGATCTCAGGCCACTGTTCCATGACGTAACCGAGTCGCCATTCGCTCGGTGCCAGGTAGCTCAAGTTTCCTTCCGCATCGATCGCCAGGTTGGCCTGATTCTTCTTTTCAAATTCGGCCTGTTTTTTCGGTTCAGGACTGCTGACCCAGCGGGCCGTAGCGTAATCGACGGGCTCATAGACGGCATCGACGCCGTACTCGTTGCGCAGACGCTCCATCGTCACATCGAACTGCAGCACCCCCACTGCACCGACGATGTAGTCATTGCTGGCCAATGGCCGGAAGACCTGGATTGCGCCTTCTTCGGCGAGCTGTTGCAGGCCCTTGTCCAGCTGCTTCGCCTTGAGGGGAGACTTCAGGCGAACCCGCCGGAAATGCTCGGCTGCAAAACTGGGGATGCCGGTGAACTTGAGCAGCTCCTTGTCGGTAAAGGTATCGCCGACCTTGATGGTGCCGTGGTTGTGCAGGCCGATGATGTCCCCCGGATAGGCTTCTTCGACATGGGCCCGGTCCTGGGCCATGAAGATGATCGCCTTGGCCAGATTGACTTCCTTGCCGAGGCGGTGATGCCGAACCTTCATGCCGCGCTGGAAACGCCCGGAACAGATACGCAAAAAGGCGATCCGGTCGCGGTGGGCCGGGTCCATGTTGGCCTGAACCTTGAAAACAAAGCCGGAGAAGGCCTCCTCTTCCGGGGACACCTCACGGCTCAGGGTCTGCCGCGGTCCCGGAGCGGGGGCCAGGTCGACCAGGGCATCGAGCAGTTCCTCGACACCGAAGTTGTTGATCGCGCTGCCGAAAAAAACCGGCGTCTGGTTGCCCTTGAGATACTCGTCGAGCACGAAGGGATTGGCCGCCCCTTCGAGCAGGGCAACATCCTCGCGCAGCTCATCGGCGGCACTGCCGAGCAGTTCATCGAGCTGGCCGTCATCGAGGTCGTGGATCACCTGAACCTGATCGGTGCGACGTTCCTCTCCGGCCCGGAACAGGCGCAGCTCCTTGCGGTAAAGACTGTAAACGCCCTTGAATCGCTTGCCCATACCGATCGGCCAGGACATCGGAGCGCACTCGATTTGCAGTTTGTCTTCGATATCCGCCAGCAGATCGAGAGGAGGCTGGCCTTCCCGATCCATCTTGTTGATAAAGGTGATCACCGGGGTGTTGCGCATACGGCAGACCGCCATCAGTTTTTCGGTCTGCGCTTCGACTCCCTTGGCACTGTCAATCACCATCAGGGCGCTGTCCACGGCGGTCAGGACCCGGTAGGTATCTTCCGAAAAATCCTGGTGTCCCGGGGTGTCCAGTAGGTTGATCTCGCAATCCCGATGACCGAACTTCATCACCGACGTGGTCACCGAGATGCCCCGCTCCTGCTCCACTTTCATCCAGTCACTGGTGGCATGACGGGCAGCCTTGCGCGCCTTGATCGCACCCGCCATCTGAATGGCGCCGCCGAACAACAAGAGTTTTTCCGTCAGGGTGGTCTTGCCGGCATCCGGATGGCTGATGATGCCGAAAGTCCTGCGTCGTTTGATTTCCTCGATGAAACGTTGGCTCACACAGATCCTCTCGAACAGATTGGCACGTCAAAAGTCTTCACAAAAAAACGGGCGCGCGGCCCGTTGCAGAGATGACATCCTAACGCATCTCCGATTGGCAGGTCAATCAGTCGGTGCTCCCCGCCGGACCGCTACTGTTCGCAACCGGAACCTCCGGCAGGATGATGGTCACTTTCGTGCCGCGGCCCGGTTGGCTGCTGACCTGGATCTCGCCGTTATGCGCCCGCACGATATGCCTCACGAGGCTCATGCCCAGGCCGACGCCCGGCACGGCCGTATCGGAGCTGTCGGCACGATAGAAGCGATCGAAGAGATGGGCGACTTCTTCCTTGTTCATACCGATCCCTTCATCACCCACCACGATCCGATAACCCTTGTCCTGGCGTTTCAGGAACACGCTGATGCGGCCGCCGCCGGGAGAATATTTGACCGCATTGCAGATCAGGTGATCGAGCACCTGGTCAATACGCTCCCGATCGGCACAAATCGATGCCTCCCCGCTTGGCAGGACGACGTCGAAGGTGTGTTCCCGGGTCTTGGCTTCGAAACGGGAGACGACTTCGCGGGCCTTTCGATTCAGGTCGAACTGATGGTAATTGAGCGGCAGAGGACGTCCCGATTCGACGCGACTGATATCGAGCAAGTCGTCGACCAGTCGGCCCAGTGCCAGGGCCTTGGCGTGAATCATCTGCAAAAATTCATCGATCTGTGCGGAAGTGAACTCCCTAGCCGTTTCAGCGCCGGTCAGCAGTTCGGTATAGCCGATGATCGTTGTCAGGGGTGTATTCAGCTCGTGGGCGGCCATACCGAGAAAAGCGCTCTTCATCTGTTCGATCTCCCGCTCCCGGGTGACATCGCGGATCAGCATGACGATCCCGGAGGGAGCCGCCGTCTCAGGCATGAATTGCGAGAGCCGCACCTGGTAGACACAGGTTTCATGGGTACCGCACGGCAGTTCAATATCAAAGGGTTGTGGCACGTCGTCGCGGTTGAGCCGCTCGGCCACTTCCTTGCCGAAATCAACATGGCGGCTCAGTGTCGCGATCGAGGCTCCGAGCACCTGTTCCATGGAGGTTTCGAGAATCGTCTCGGCAGCGGCATTGATGTGCAGGACCTGCAGACGGTTGTCGGCCACGATCACCCCGTCCGGAACCGAACGCAGGATTGCACTGAGTTTTCCCCGGTCGACTCGGATATCTTCAAGGGCCGCCGTTAGGGCTTGCTGGGTCTGGACGCGCTCGTTGATCTGCTCGGTCAGCAGGGTGTTGGCATTCTGCAATTCACGCGTGCGTTCCACGACTTTCTGTTCCAGGTCCTCGTAAGCCTGTTGCAGCGCCAGCTCCGCCGCATCGCGTTCCCGGAAACTGGCATGGGCCCGATAGAGGGCAATGAAAATGGCCACCAGGAAGCCGCAGGACATCAGGACGATGGCAAGATGAGAGCGTATCGACAGCGTTCTGACCTGGTCGACACTTTGCGTGACATCGTAATAAACCTCGAAGGCCCCACCGAAGACATCGTCGGCCAGGAATGGCACGTAGGTTTCGACAATGTCCACCTGGGTGGTATCGCCCTCTGCGGTCTGGCTGTCTTTGCGAACGACCTTCGAGTAGACCTGGCCTTCGGCAACGGTCTCGCGGAAATAATCGCGCGTGTTGATCGTGCCGACTTCCTCTGGCTTGGTGGAGAAGATGATTTCCCCAGATGCGGAGAAAATCCGCAGTTTGATCAGCTGGGTGTCACGGCTGACCGGTCGCAGTCTGTCCAGGAGATTGTCCGGCAGAGTAGCCTGGGTGAAAATGCGGTTTTCCAGGCCGAGGGTGCGCACCATGTAGCTGGCATAGCGAACCGCCTCTTTTTCCGTCTCGCTGGTGATCAGCTGCTGGTAAGCGGGATGGACAAACAGGAATTCGTAAGCCGGCAGGGCAATCGCCAGGGCCAGGGACAGCAGCAGCAGATTGCGGATCAATTTATAGCGCAGCATGGGAATGACCTTGCCCGAACGACCGGGAGGAAAACATGGGCTGAATATACAATGAATCGATTGACAGGTCCAAGGTCTATCTCGGTTTCTCCTGGAGGCCACAGTGGTCTGATTTCTCCTTGCTACAGTGATCAGCTGTGGCATAATCCGCCCGAGGGGAGAACGATTCATGCAACGAGCGAGCGGCATTCTGCTCCATCCAACAGCCCTGCCGGGACCTGGCCCGATCGGTGATTTCGGCCCCGAGGCCTTCGCCTTTGTCGATTTCCTGGCCGCCGCCGGGCAGAGTGTCTGGCAGATCCTGCCCCTGGGGCCGACGGGTTACGGTCATTCCCCTTACAACGCGCTGTCGGCCTTTGCCGGCAACCCGGCACTAATTGACCTCCGGCAGCTGATCGACTGCGGTGACCTCGACAGCAGCCGGACCGGGCGGCTGTATGCAACCGGTGAGGCAACCGATTTCGATCAGGGACATCGGCTCAAGCAGTGCTTGCTGCAGGACGCCGCGCAGAACTTCTGGAGCCGGCAGAGGTCTTCCCGGCACGATGAATTTGTTGCTTTTTGTGCCGCAAAGGCTGACTGGTTGGAAGATTTCAGCCTGTACATGGCACTCAAGGAGACCTTCGCCGAACAGGCCTGGCACCAATGGCCACAGGGTCTGCGCCGGCGTGACCCGGAAGAGCTGACCGGATGGCGCGCCCGTCTGGCCGATGAATGCCGCGTCCACGCGTATCAGCAGTTTGTTTTTGAAGGCCAGTGGCAGACCCTGAAAAACTACGCCAACCGGCATGGTGTCCAAATCTTCGGTGACCTGCCGATTTTCGTCGCCTACGATTCGGCCGAGGTCTGGGCCAACCAGCACCTCTTTCGGCTCGACGCCGAGGGCCGGCCGCTGGTCGTTGCCGGTGTGCCGCCGGATTATTTCAGCCGAACCGGCCAGCGCTGGGGCAACCCGCTGTATTGCTGGTCCGCGCACCAGCAGGACGGCTTCTCCTGGTGGCTGCGCCGATTCGCCCAAAAATTGCAGCGCTGCGATCTGATCCGTGTCGATCATTTCCGCGGCTTTCAGGCCTGCTGGGTCATCCCGGCAACCGAGTCAACCGCTATCAACGGCCACTGGGAAGAAACGCCCGGTGATCAACTCTTTGCCACTCTGCAGCAGAAGTGGCCGACACTGCCGATCGTCGCCGAAGACCTGGGCCTGATCACGGCTGAGGTGACCGCCCTGCGGGACCGTTTCAACCTGCCGGGGATGTGTGTTCTGCAGTTCGCCTTCGATGGCAGCCCGGACAACCCCTACCTGCCGGAGAACCAGATTCAAAACAGCGTCATCTATACCGGCACCCACGACAACGACACGACCCTGGGCTGGTGGCGCAGTTTATCCCCGAAAGACCGTCGTCGGGTCAGCGCATACCTTGATGAGGACACCCCGGATATGCCCTGGGCGCTGATGCGCCTGGCCTTGTCGAGTGTCGCCGACTTGTGTATTCTGCCCTGCCAGGACATCCTGGAATGCGACAGTGCGGCGCGCTTCAACATGCCGGGACGCGCCACCGGCAACTGGCAGTGGCGTCTGCACGAGGGCCTGCTGACGCAGTCGCTGGCGGAGCGGCTGCGGGTTCTGACAGAGACGTATCAGCGCGTCCCTGACGGTAAGACTTGATGTCGTCCGAGCGATTGTGATATAAGTTCGCCCTGGTCATTTCACCTGGAAACAAAGCGGGCCATCGCCCGGAAAAACCACTCAAAATCGGAGGATTGCATAGTGAAGCTTCTGGTAACCGTACTCTGTATCGCCCTGTTCGCCCTGACCTCTTTGTCCGGCTGCAAAGAAGAGAGCAAGCCGGCCCAAACCCAGGCCGCAAAACCGTCCGCCCAGACGGCGCCGGCGGCACCTGCAGCCCCCGCAGCTCCGGCGTCACCTGCCAGCGCAACCGGCAAGAGCGGTAAGGTCGTGGAAACCATGAATGCCGCCGGATACACCTATGTCAAGGTCGATACCGGCTCGGAAACCTTGTGGGCTGCTGCACCCGAGTTTGTCGTCAAGGTTGACGACGAAGTGATTGTCCCGGAAGGGATGCCGATGAAGGACTACCACAGCAAGACCCTGGACCGGACCTTCGACACTGTTTACTTCGTTCCCGCGGTGATGGTCGGTGGCGCGGACGCTATGGCCGCAGTGCCTGAGGGTCATCCACCAATGACCGGAGAGACGAGCGGTGCCGACCGGACCAAGGTGAGTGCCACCGATGTCGACCTGACCGGGATCACCCCCGTTGAAGGCGGCCAGACTGTGGCAGACGTCTATGCCAAGAAGGCCGAACTGACCGGCCAGGAAATCACCCTGCGCGGCAAGGTCGTCAAGTTCAGCCCCGGCATCATGGGCAAGAACTGGATTCACATTCAGGACGGAACCGGCACTGACGGTGCCAACGATTTGACCGTCACCACCTTACCGGCCACCGTTGCCAAACCGGGTGACACGGTGGTCATCAGCGGCGTTTTGCAAGCCGACAAGGACTTTGGTTACGGCTACGCCTACGATGTGATCGTCGAAGACGCCGATGTCAAGGTTGAGCCCGCGGAGTAATTGCGCCGCAGGCACCATCATCCGTACATCACTCACGGGGGACACAAATGATTTGTGTCCCCTTTTTCATTTCCTTTTCATTTTCCGGCCGACACTGCTGCATAACCCATATTGCTATCTCGCGTCGCCATTGACACGGCCGCCGGCAATGGTATCCTAGTAAAAGATTTTTCCTGTGAATCAAGGCACTTAAACGATCGCAATGACCCTCAAAACACGGCATATGGATTGTTCCGAAACGCATCCCGGCTGTCGCGCCCTGCGTGAGGCTGCGCGCCGCAGCGGCGTCGCCGATGCGGACAACCTGCCGTTCATATACCAGCCGCAGCAGGCCACCCTGGCCGCTCTCCTGGTGCACGGCTTTACCGCGACCCCTTGGGAGATGCGACCGCTGGCCGAATTTCTCGCCGAAGCCGGTATTGCCAGCCTGGCCGTGCGCCTGCCTGGCCACGGCACCTCGCCGGAAGACCTCGCCCGACGCAGCTGGCAGGAATGGCAGGCCTCTGTCACGGAAGGCTACCGGCTGCTGGCGGCCGACTATCCAACGGTTTTCGGCATGGGCATGAGCACCGGCTGCCTGCTGTTGCTTATCACAGCCCTCGAACAGGATTATCATGGGCTGGTGCTCTTTTCCCCATACCTGCGCATCCGGCACAAACTGGCCTCTTATGCCGGCTGGTTACGTTGGATTCGACCCTACCAGGTCAAGGCCAACGGAGACGAGTTGCTCAGCCGGTATTATCACCGCCGGCCGGTGGCTGGGATTCACCAAATCAACCGGTTGCTGAAAGTCCTGCGCCCCCGGCTCTCCGCGATCACCTGCCCGGTGATCGCATTCAATGGCGAAGGTGACGAAACGGTGCTGGTCGCGAGCGGCCGCGAA
>JARRPG010000002.1:0-81567 GCA_037383085.1 Desulfuromonadales bacterium
ACCGACACCGATTACTGACAAACAAAGTCCAATCAATAGTGCCTTGATGAGTTTCATCTTTCTCTTCTCCTTTTCAAAGGTTTGGATTGTGAATAATACCTGCTTTCAACTCCTTGGCAACAGAAATCGAATAGAACCCTGCACAATATGATCAAAATCTGGCCATAGTGCACAGTATGCCCAAGCAGATCCGATCCGTTCAATGTCCCCGTGAGCTTAGGTTGCAGAGGGAACGTATCGCAAAGATTTTCTGAGGGCTTCAGCGCAGAGACGCAATCTTCAAGACATGTGCGTTTTCTGTTTCGCATGGCAGGATGCAGACATCCTTGGTATGGCGGGCTGAGGAACGGTTCAAGGGCTTTGGCCGGCCCCTCTATGGATTTCATGACCGACTGGACAAGAGTCGTCGCAGTTTCCGGATCTACCCACCCGCGTTGCGGCGGCAGTGTAATGCCGTGTGCTTGCGTTGCTTGTAGACCGTCGTACAGTGGTAGCCGCTTTCCTTCTCAAAATCGTCTCGAGAATGCTCCCGCAGGACCACGAACAGTTTAGGGCGCAGCGCCAGGTAACTCTGCAGGGCAGCGCCTGTGGGGAGGTAGTACTCCCTATAACTGTCGTCATCCTGGAAAAGGGGCTCACGCTCCATGCCGTAGGCCGAAGCCGCCAGGCGATGACGGTAGAGAGACAGGGACGGCAGAAAGTCGCGGTAGACGAGCAGATCTTCCTGTCGCTGGGGGTCGAGCCGGTCGATGGCGGCCGCCATCTGCTCGTAGCCTCGCATCTGGGGGGCGGCGATGCTCGCCAACCCGTAGCCGACGGTGGCGAAGAAGAGCAGAACCGCCGCCGCCCAGGGGACCAACCCCGGACCGTGCCGGGCGCGAAGCGCGCGGCCAGCCAGCCACAACCCGGGAAGGGCCGTCAGGACCAGCCACCAGCGCAGGTCATGGACCGGGGGATAGACAAATCCGGACACCGCCGGTGCCAGGGCCACGGGCAGGAGCAGCAGAACAGCCAGTGTGCGCAGCCGCGGCATGGCAAAGTGCTCCAAGGCCGCGGCGGTAAACACCGCAGCGACCCCGTAGAAGGGGAGGATATAAGTGGGTTGCTTGCTCTGCGCCAGGGTGAACACGACCAGGGGCGCCAACAGGTACAGCAGTAGAAGTCGCTGTCGCCTGACCAATTTCTGCAGTCCGCCCACTCCTCGAAGGAAGAAGAATATCCATGGCAGAAAAGTGGCAGGAAAGACGTAAACGAAGAACCATAACGGCTCGCTGCGACCGAAGTGGTTGGAGGCCACCCGGTCCACGGTCTGGACCTTGACGAAATAGTGCAACAGCCCGGGGTTCTTGATCATGACAGCGAGATACCAGGGCAGGGCCACCACGGCGAAGACCACTGTGCCCAGCGCTGTCTCACGCCAGGAGAAGACCCGACGATGGCTTCGGTCGAAGGTTTTCGCCAGGAAAAAAGGCAGCAGGGTGAAGAGGAAGATAATAGGTCCCTTGGCCAGAAAGCCGAGTCCGAGAGCGAGTCCAAACAGAGGGGCGTCGCTGCGCCGGCCCTGACCGTAGAGGCGGCGAAAGAGGTAGAACTGTGCCATGACCGTGAAGCAGGTCAAGTAGATGTCAGTGGCGACGATTCGGGCCACGGCCAGAAATAAAATGGAGGTGGCGAAGATCAGGGCCGCCTGCAGGGCGCGGCCGGCGGGCAGAAAGAGCTGCGCCAGCCGGAACAGGTATAGGACTGCCAGGCCGGCGGCCAGCACACCGAAGAACCGGGCGCCGAAGTTGCCGATGCCGAAGAGCTGATAGCCGGCGGCGACAGACCAGTAAGTCAGCGGCGGTTTGTGAAAGTGCTTGATGCCGTTGAAGTAGGGCTCGAGGTAGTTGCCGCGGACAACCATCTCCCAGGCGATCTCGCCGTAGCGTCCTTCCGTCGATTCCATGAGCGGCATCAGGCCGGCCGGTAGCAGCAGCAGGAACACGTAAGCCAGAAGCAGCGCCCAGAGGCGACGCTTATCCGGCGATTCAGGCATCGGTCTTGGTTTCGCTGCGTTCGCGATGAATCAGATAGAGGTTGCGGCTGTAGATAATAAACCCGGTCGACTGGCCGACGGTGAAGACGATGTCGCGACGGATCAGCGCGTAGATCAGCAGCAGGGAGCTGCCACCCAGACTGAAGTACCAGAATGCGGTGGGGATCAGGCTCCGGCGGTGCTTTTCCGAGTAGAGCCACTGCACGAAAAAGCGCATGAAAAACAGGGCCTGGCCGGTGAACCCGATGGACAGAACGGCTATTTCCGTTTTAGACATGACTCTCCTCGATCTCGATCTGCAGGTGGCGGCGGATCATCCAGCGCACGGCGAAGACATCGTTGAGTCCGACAAGGCCGCGCTGCAGGTTGGTGTACTTGGAAACGCCGTGCCGCCGCGGGCGGTGATGGACTTTGACCTCAATGACCCGTGCCCCCTCGAGCCGCATCAGGGTGGGTAGGAAGCGGTGCATCCCCCGGAACAGTGGAATCCGGCGAAGCAGTCTGGCGTTCATCACCTTGAGCGAGCAGCCGGTGTCGTGGATCGACTCCCAGGTCAGCCAGTTGCGGACAAAATTGCCGATGCGGCTGCCGATCTTCTTCGACAGGTTGTCGCTGCGATCGAAGCGCCAGCCGCTGACCATATCGTAGTCACCGTAATATTCGAGCATCTTGGGGATGTCCGCGGGATCGTTCTGAAGATCAGCGTCCATCGTGATCACCACGTCGCCGTGGGCATGTTGGAAGCCGGCATAGAGGGCCGCTGACTGGCCGGTGTTATGGGAAAAAGACAGATACCGGACCCGCTTCGGGTCGGCCGCGGCGAGCTCGTGGATCACCGCCAGGCTGCCGTCGGTACTGCCGTCATCCACCAGCAGGGCCTCGTAGTCGCAGGGGAACTTCGGGGCCACAGCGCGGATTTCCGCAAGCAGAGCGGCCAGGTTCTCTTCTTCGTTGTATATTGGAATGACAAATGAAATCTGTTCCATGTTCAAAACCTTCCAATCTCTCTGATATTCAAGCTCGATGCTGGCAGCAGAATCGCTCTCTTAAAAGTAAATTTTATAATATATTTCAATACTTTCAAATTAGATAATGCGTGTAAAACGTTGCCATGAGGTCTTTACATGGAAAGCAATGAAACCTGAGAGATCATCACGACTGCCCGCAGAAACTTTGTTAAATTTAACGAGGCCTAACATCAGGCAAAATGCGATACAATGCTCTTTAAAAATCTTCTTGAATGTCCTTGTTGGAATCTGTCGGTACGTTTAGATGACAGCAGGGACAAGAGAACGATTCATGAGGTACGCTCTGCCCGAGCAAGCCTCACAACGACATTTGGTCCCTGATGAACCATGGTCATGATCAACGAAAAAGACTTGAGGATCGATTTTTATCGCGGCTCCGGTCCCGGCGGGCAGCATCGTAACACCAGCGAGACCGGGGTGCGCATCATCCACCTGCCAACCGGAACAGTTGTTACGGCCACCGAGTCGCGCTCCCGCCACATGAACCTGCAGCGGGCTAAGGCCCGGCTCGAGGAAAAGTTGGCGGCCCGGCAGCGCAAAAAGCGCCCTCGGATCCCGACGCGGCCGAGCAAAAAAGCGGTTGCCCGGCGTCTGGACGCCAAACGCAAACAGGGTGAGAAGAAACGCGGACGGCAGAATGCCGATGACCACGAGTAAGGGTTCAATGCCGGTCGCTGATCTTTTGCGCTACCTTGACGTGTTCTTGCTCTCTGCGGTGGCAAGGTTAGCCCATCGACATCAAAAAATCCCGATAGAAACCGTCTGCCAGATCATGCCAATGTCACGTGGATTTAACCCAGCCAGGTCAAACGCAGAATCAGCCCGTTGAGCAGGATCGTTCCCAGGACCAGGCCGAGGTAGACGTGCAGGCCGATCCGCAGTTTTTGGGCGGACTTTTCGATGAACAGAGTCTTGCGCTGAACACGCGTTGACCAGATGGCAAAGGCAACGGCGAGTCCGGCGATCAGACCCTGGAACAGGGGCAGGTTGACCAGGCCGAGAGGGGGCAGCAAGAGGGTTGCCGTGATCATGCCCAGAATCCAGAAGTGGCTCATGCCCAACAGCTGATGACCAGACAACCGTGCCGAGAGGACCTTGAAGCCGGCACGTGTCAACTCGTCGCGGTCGGGCAGGGCCAGTAGCCAGTAGTGCGGCACCTGCCAGAGAATCATCAACAGAACCAGTGCCAACGGTCGGGGATCGAGCGGTTCTCCGCCGGCGGCAATCCAGCCGATCAGCGGGGGCAGGGCGCCGCAGGGTGTGCCAGCGATAACGGCCAGCGAGGAAATGCGCTTCAGAGGGGTGTAGACGGCGAGATACCAGACGGTCGCGCCAAGGCCGAGCAAACTGGCCGTGGTCCCTGCGGTTGCGACCAGCACGGCCAGACCACCGCTGCCCAGCAGCAGGCCGATGGCCATGCCCGTCCCTGGTGCCAGGGCTCCGCAGGCCAGTGGCCGTCGACAGGTGCGGCGCATCAGGGCATCGGTGAAACGCTCCTGGACCTGGTTTAAAACCGAGCAGGCCGCGCTGAGCAAAAAGATCCCCCAGACCACGCCCCACAGTGACAGCCAGGGCAAAAAGGGACGGGCGGCGAGGGCCCCGGCCAGGGCCGAAAGAGCAACCATGGCCGACAGGGGTAGGCGAATCAGTCGGCTCAGGGCGGTCAGGTGCATCATCGTTGCAGAGGGGGCATTCATCTTTATTTCAGAGTTTCCAACCAGGCCTGGATGTCTTTGATGTCGTCATCACTCAAGCCCGGGCTGGGCGGCATCGCGTTGGGATAACCTTCGACAACCTCGCTGGCCGGTTCCCGGATCGACTGGATCAGGTAGGCCGTGTCGGCCTGGACGGTCACCGTCTTACCATCCTTCGTGACCGTTCTCTCGCTGCCCATCAGTCCTTTGAAGCTCGGTCCGACCCGACGCGTCCCGTCGATGCTGTGGCAACCGAGACAGCCGTTCTGGTTGGCCAGGGCTTCACCGCGCTCGGCCGGGCTTTGCTGGGCACTCTCCGCGGTCTTCTGAGTCGCCGGTTCGGTCTGCTGGGTCGCCTCCGCCTCGGGCTGCTTCTGTTCTGCTGTGGGCGAGCTTGCCTCTTGCTGAGAAGCCTCTGACGCACCACTTTCCTGCAAACCCATCAGGTAATCGAGGATGCCGTTCAATTCCTCGTCAGGAATCTTGCCCTGGTAGGAGGGCATCGCCGGCGGGTAGCCGTCGACGATGTCCGCACCCGGTTCGAGGATGGATTTTTCCAGGTAGTCACGGTCGATGGTGAGGGTACGGCTTTCCCCGTTGCTGACGACAGTGGCCTGGCGGCCAGCGATGCCCTGGAAGGTCGGTCCGACCATCCGGGATCCGTCGAGGGAATGGCAGCCGAGACAGCCGTGCTTCTGCAGCAGGTTCTTACCGCTGTCGGCGATCGCCGGCATTTCCTCGACCCAAGCGGCAAACTCGGCTTTCGGGATCGCTTCGACAGTGGTAATCATGTCGGCGTGTCCGACACCGCAGTACTCGGCGCAGAAGAGATCGTAACTGCCCGGCTGATCGGCCACAAACCAGGCGTAAGTGGGCATGCCCGGGACACAGTCACGTTTGACGCGGAAAGCCGGCACATAAAAACTGTGCAGGACGTCTTCGGCAACCAATTCGACCCGGACCGGCTGGCCCACCGGAACGTAAAGTTTGTCAGAGGTCTTGCCGTTCTCGTAGGTGAACAGCCAGGACCACATCCGTGCCGAGGCATGGATCGGTAGTGCATTGTCCGGTACCCGTCGCAGGGAGAGGTAGCCTTCCCAGCCGTACCAGAACATCACCATGACTAGGAGCGTCGGAATCACGGTCCAGGTGATTTCCAGCCAGACATTGTGATCTTTCTGACTGAGCGGCGTCGGACAGCGTTTGCGATTATAGCGCCAGCAAAAATAAACCATGGCGATGGTGACGCCGAGCAGGGAGAGGCCGCAGATGCCAAAAATGACATAGAACGCTGTGTCGACCGCCTCGGTCGTGGTGATCAAGGGTTGCAGATTCACATCAACTCCTATCGGTAAAGGACGTCAAAAAAGTTCAAGCCGATAAAAATCGCCAAAGTCGCCAAAGCCGTCAGCAGTGACAGTTTGAACAGCAGACTTTCGTATTTCATGTGCATGAAGACGGCAACGACCAGAGACGATTTCAGGATGGCGATGCCGAGGGCCACCCAGATATTCAAGGGCCCGAGGTTGTGCTGGGCCACCCAGACCGTGATCCCGGTCAGAATCAGCAGCGCGATCCAGATGTAGATAAAGGTGCTGTAGGGAATGATATGGGCTTGTTCTTTCGACATAATCACCTCGGTAAAATCATTTAACACAAAGGCGCAAAGGCGCAAAGAAAGTCAAACCTGTTTTATGTTAAAGCCTTTAAGCTTGTCTCTTCTTAGCGTCTTGAGTGAGCAAAGCGAACGGGCGTTAAGTTTTATGTTTTTTGCTTTTCCACGTACCGTGTACCTCGTCCAGCGTTCCTATCTTTAATGCAAGATCAGGTAGTACAACGGGAAGATGAAGATCCAGATCAGGTCGACCAGGTGCCAGTAAAGACCGGCGTTCTCAAGGATCACCCAGTCATCGGCATTGACGCGGTCACTCTTGATCAGGATCATCGTCCAGGCCAGGACCAGGGCGCCGATCACCACGTGAATGCCATGGAGCCCGGTGGTCAGGTAATAAATGTTGAAAAAAACCATCTCCCCGGGCTGCATTTCCTTGAGGTGTTCCGAACCGGGATAAATGCCGTGGTGGATTTTGGCGCTCCATTCGAAGTACTTGTTCACCATGAAGATGGCCGCGCAGGCGATGGTGGCCGTCAGCAGACCCAGGCAGAATTTTTTCCGGCCTTTGCGCAGCGCGGTAATCGAGACGGCAACAAACAGACTGCTGGTCAGCAGGACCAGGGTGTTGCCACCGCCGAACCAGACGTTGAGTTCCTTGCCGGCCGAGATGAATTCCTGGGGATAGCGCGCCAGGTAAACCGCGTAAAGAATAAACAGACCACCGAACAGCAGGACCTCGGTGAACAGGAACAGCCACATGCCGAACTTGGCGCCGGTATAGTCCTTGTGCACATGCCCGCTCATAGGATCCCTGCCTTCTTGAAGTCATAGGGGCCATGGGTCACGACCGGATCCTCTTCACCGAAATTCTCCATCGGTGGTGGCGAGGGGATCTCCCATTCCAGGCTCGCGCCTCCCCAGGGGTTGTTGCCGATCGGTTCTCCTTTAAACAAGCCGCGGAAGATGTTGACGAACATCAGGATCAAGCCAACAGCGAGAATCCACGAACCGATGGTGGCAAGCTGATTGAGTGCGGTGAAATCCGGTATGTAGTCATAGTAACGCCGTGGCATCCCCTGGATGCCGAGAATCTTCATCGGGATATAAAGGGTGCAGAAGCCGATAAAAATGACGCCCCAGGCCACCGTAGCCACCGTCTTGTCGTACATGCGGCCATAGATCTTCGGCAACCAGTAGTGCATGGCGGCAAAAAACGCCATCCCGGTGCCGCCAAACATGACAAAATGAAAATGACCGACCACGAAGTAGGTGTCGTGGACGTGCACATCGGTAGCCGCCGAACCGAGCACCAAACCGGTGAGCCCGCCGATGGTGAAGAGCAGGATAAAGGACAGGGCGAACAGCAGTGGCGGGTCGAGCAGGATCGAGCCCTGATACATGGTCGCCAGCCAGTTGAAGACCTTGATCGCCGAGGGGATCGCGACGGTAAAGGTGAGGAACGAGAAGACCAGAACCGCCGTGTCCGACATGCCGCTGGTGTACATATGATGGGCCCAGACCAGTGACCCGGCAAAAGCGATCGCCAGACTGGAGATGAAAATGGCCTTGTAGCCGAAAGCCGGCTTGCGGGAAAAAACCGGCACGATATCGGAGACGACGCCCATGCCGGGCAGAACCATGATATAGACCGCCGGGTGGGAATAGATCCAGAACAGGTGCTGGAACATTATCGGGTCGCCGCCCTGGGTCGGATCGAAGAGCCCGGTGCCGATCACGCGTTCGGCAAACAGCAGGGCGACGGTAATGCCGATCACTGGGGTGGCCAGAATCTGGATCCAGGCCGTGGCATAGAGTGACCAGGTAAAGAGCGGAATCCGCATCCAGGTCATCCCGGTGGTGCGCAGCCGATGCACGGTGGTGACGAAGTTCAAGCCGGTGAGGATCGAGGAAAAGCCGAGGGTGAAGACCGCGATCGCCGCCAGCGAAACGTTGGTACTGGTCTGGGCCGAGAAGGGCACGTAAAAGGTCCAGCCGGTGTCCGGGGGCCCGCCGCCGGTAAAGAGGGAAATCACGGCCAGCAGGGCACCGGTGATGTAGAGGTACCAGGAAAACAGGTTGAGCTTCGGGAAAGCGACGTCTCGGGCACCGATCTGGATCGGCATGATCAGGTTGCCAAATGCTGCCGGGATGCCCGGGATGATGAACAGGAAGATCATGATCACGCCATGCAATGTGAACGCGGCGTTGTAGGTCTGGGGACCCATAATTGTCTCGCCGGGCGCGAAAAGCTCCAGGCGGATGAGCAGGCCGAGGATCACCCCGATACAGAAAAAGACAATGATGCTCCAGAAATACAGCAACCCGATCCGTTTATGGTCAGTGGACAAAATCCAGCCGAAGATTCCCGGGTAATTGGCTTCACCAAAAAAACCACGCGGGTTGCTTGTCGGGGCGGTTGCTTCACTCATAGCTTCTTATCCTTGTTGGACTTTTTGCCGCCAAATACGAGAAAGGCAGCGAAGATCACGAGGGTGGTCAGAATGGCCGTGGCCGAGACGCGCAGAATATTGAACACGTACGTTTTCTGTTCCGGGTCGAAACTGAAGCAGTATTGCACGACTTTGCGAATCGTCGTGCCGACTTTGCCTGACTTGGCCTCGTAAAGCGCCAGCGTCAGGTCTTTGGGGAGAACGTGCGTGCCGTGCAGGTAACGCACGATCTTGCCTTCTGGGGAGACCACGAAGAACGCCACCGGATGCAGGAAATCGTGGTCGACCCGTTGAAAATAATAACCCGCGGCATCGGTCAGGGCGTGAATGTTTTGCCGATCGCCGGTCAAAAAACGCCAGGCGCCGGGAGGATAGGCGTTGTCCATCGCCGCATAGTAGGTGTTGCGGCTGCGCTGGGCGAGTTCGGGCTGTTCGTGTTCATCAAAGCTGAAGGAGATGACCTGGTAGTCTTCGCCACCGGTGAGTTTCAATTGTGGCAGAACCCGGGCCAGGTCCCCCTGCAGGAAATGGCAGACGTTGGGACACCGGTAATAGACCGGGGCGATCACTGTCGGCTTGTCAATCAGTTCCCTGAGGGTGACCGGTTGCCCCTGTTCGTCCCGAAACACCAGGTCGAGCGGAATGACGTCGCCAAGCTTTTCGTCGAGACCGACCTTGCCGGCCTCCTCGGCGGTGGCAACCGGGTGAACATGGGCCTGTCCCGTGCCGGTCTCGGTCGCATGTCCTTGATGGTCCATGGACGGCATTTGCGGGGATTCACCGTGGGCCGCGTGATTCCCTGTGCCGGGCGTGTCGACCGCGTGCTGTGGAACAGCAGCCATCGATGCACTGCTGCAACAGATCAGAAACAGCCCCATAAGGACCAGAGCGAATGGCCGGCATGGGCCACTGCGTGACGGATTGTCCATCGGATGATTTCGTCCCAATTAGAGAAAAGTACCGCGCATGTGCTTCCGCCAACAAAGCGGATCATAACAATTTTATGAAAATTTGCAAAGGACTCTGCGGTCTGGCTGCAATTGCGTCCCCAGGGGTCTTCTGGTAGCATAATCTACACGTGTCCGGCCCGCCGGGAGGATGCTCTGGAAAGACGCAGTAAGCCGGTCGTCGCGCGCGAAAACCGTGATGTGGTTTCAGCATCCTTTGACCGCAGCGTAAAGCACCGCACAGTCTATAGATAACGATCACAGTGGCGCGCTGAAAAGGACATCCCCCTTTTGCACTGACTGGTTGCGCAGCGGACATTGGCGGCGCTCCCGCATCCCCGGACGAATTACGAGACTAATGGACAATAAACGCATTTTTCTAGAGGCCTGTGTTCTGGTGGCTTTCGGTGCCCTGTTCGGTCTGACGATGCATCATCAGCTGGTGATCGATGCTTTCTCCGGGCGTCTGGTGCCGCCACCGGCGGCTGTCCAGAACGAGACCGCGCACCAGACCCTGCCGATGCCGGTTTTGCTCGACGAGGTCCAGCAACTGCGTGAGTCCGGTGCTTTGCTGGTCGATGCACGCAGTCCTGAGTTGTACGCCGCCGGACATATCGAAGGCGCTGTGTCCCTACCGTTAATCACAGTCGACAGCGCGTTCGATGATTTCCGGGCGCAGTTCGCCAAGGATCGCGTCGTCATTGTCTATTGCAGTGGCTTTGGTTGCCCGGATTCTTTCGATCTCGGTGTGTTCCTCATCGAAGCCGGATATACCGATGTCCGGGTCTTCGAAGGCGGCTTCCCGGAGTGGCACGATCGCGGGCTACCGGTCGCCGGGACCGACTCATGAAGCGCCCGGTCTGGATATCCTACCACCTGGCCCGACTGATCCTGGCGCTGGTTTTCATCTACGCCGGTGCGGTCAAAATCCCGGACGTCGTTGCCTTTGCCGGCCATGTTGCAGCGTATCAGATTCTGCCCTACGCGATGAATTATCTGGTGGCCGCAACCTTGCCCTACGTCGAATTCCTGGCCGGCGTTCTGCTGCTGCTCAACCTTCGTGTCCGGCCGGCGCTGGTGGTCATCGGCGGCATGACCCTGGTCTTCATGGCGGCCCTGGTCTCGGTGCTGGTCCGTGGTCTGGCGATCGACTGCGGCTGTTTCGATCCGGCTGGCGGTGAAGAGGTCACCGCCGGTATGGCCCTGCTGCGCGATATCGGCCTGATGGCCCTGGTCGCAGTGGTCTGGTGGCTGCGGGGCCGGATGGTTTCGGGAAGCGTGCGGCGCGCGGCGTGAAGCGCGGAAAAAACCTGTGAACCATCCGGTTTTTCCATGATCCTGAATTGATCAATGTCTGGTCTGATTGATTGAACAATTGCGTTGCTGCTTGTTCCGACTTCACACTTCGCATCTCCCACCTCGCACCTCGAGGTTTTCATGTCCTGGAAAAATCAACTTGCCGATTGCATCACTTCAGCCGATCAGTTGGGTCAACATTTCGACGTGGATGCGGTTTCATTGCGGGCTGTGACGTCACGCTATCCGCTCCGCATTACCCCGCACTACCTGGCGTTGATCGAAGCCCCCGATGATCCGATCGGACGGCAATGCATTCCTGACCGCCGTGAACTGGAGGACGACGGACTTCCCGAAGATTCACTGAACGAAGCCGCTTTCACGCCGGTTCCGGCGATTGTTCACCGCTATGCGGATCGGGCCTTGCTGATGGTCTCGGGTCACTGTGCCGGCTACTGTCGTTTTTGCACCCGCAAGAGCCGCGTCGGGACCGCGGCACTCTGTTTCTCAGCGGCACAAATCGACGAGGGCATCCGTTATCTTGCCGACACACCGCAGATTCGGGATGTGATCCTGACCGGCGGCGATCCCCTGCTGCTTGATGACGAAGTCCTTGAAGAATGGCTTGCCCGCCTGCATCGTCTGCCGCATCTCGACATCATCCGTCTCGGCAGCCGTGTGCCGGTGACGCTGCCGGAGCGGATCACGCCGGCGCTCTGTCGCCTGCTGAGCCGATTCCAGCCTGTTTACCTGAATACCCACTTCAACCACCCGCGTGAATTGACCGAGGCCTCCGCCCGGGCCTGTGCCCGCCTGGCGGATGCCGGCCTGGTGCTCGGCAACCAGACGGTCTTGCTGGCCGGGGTCAATGACGACATCGACGTGTTGACGACCCTCAACCGCGGGCTCCTTAAAATGCGGGTGCGACCTTACTACCTGCATCACCTGGATCAGGCGCGCGGGACGTCACATTTCCGGGTTCCGCTGGAGGCCGGCTTGGCGATCATGGCGGGGCTGCGTGGGCATATTGCCGGGTTGGGGATTCCTCAGTACGTGGTTGATCCGCCGGGAGGGGAAGGCAAGGTGCCGCTCGATCAGGAGCATCTGTTGTCGCTGGGAGAGAACTTCCAGGTCAAAACGGCGACGGGGATTGTGACATTGCCGAATTGGCCAAGGTAGCCCCGGGACCGGAGAACCCGGGTCATCGGCTGCCATTCAAGAGGGCCGGGTCAAAGGTCTTCCGGTGCCAGAGCGACCACGTCGTCAATCCTTGGCGTATCGGTCAGCAGCATGATCAGTCGATCGAGCCCAAGGGCGATACCGGCCGCGTCGGGCATCGTCGGCAACTCCTGCAGAAACTTTTCGGGCAGCGGGGCCGCGGATTTGCCAGCGCTACGGCGCTCCTGTTCGTCGGCCACGAAACGCTGCCGTTGGACAACAGGATCGTTCAGTTCGGAAAAAGCATTCGCGATCTCCATGCCGTCGATGTAGAGTTCAAAACGTTCAGCGACCGTCGGATCGTCGGGTTTGAGTCGTGCCAGGGCCGCCAGGGCCGCTGGGTACTCGATCAGGAACGTCGGTTTGTCTTGCCCCAGGCAGGGTTCGACTGCCTCTGTCAAGATTGTTTCGAAGCTACGGTCTGCGATGGCCTCGGCGAGAGAGCGCGGGGCATAACGGTGAAAAGCGTCCGACACGGTCAATACCTGCCAGGGTGGCGCCAGGGAAATCTCCCGCCCCTGCCGGCACAGGCTGTGGCCGTCGGTCAGGGCCTGCAACAGGGCCACGCAGTCAGCCATCAGTGCGCGATAATCTGTGCCCGAGCGGTACCATTCCAAAAGGGTGAATTCAGGCAGGTGAAGCCGCCCCCGTTCGCCATCACGCCAGACATGGCAGATCTGGAAAATGGTCTCATAGCCGGCCGCGAGCATCCGCTTCATGGCCAACTCCGGTGATGTCTGCAGCACCCAGCCGTCACTGGGAACAGGATCGATGTGCTGTTCAGGGGCGTTGACCGGGATGCGCTGCGGCGTGTCGACCTCGAGGAAGCCGCGCTCGGCAAAAAAGGCCCGGATCCTTGTGAGGATCCGAGCCCTTTGCATAAGGATGCTGCGTTTACGGGCCAGTGTCCAGTTCGGTTCGCCCATGATGCTCCTTAACGACCAGCTTCCAGAAACCGTATCGTCTGCCGGCGCTATTCTTTGACGCGGGTGACGTACTCACCGGTTCGGGTGTCGATCTGGATCAGGGTGCCTTCTTCAACGAAAGAGGGCACCTGAAGGGTGTAGCCGGATTCAACTGTGGCCGGCTTGTTGTTGCCGGCGGCCGTGTCGCCCTTGACCCACGGCTCGGCTTCGGTCACGCGCAGGTCGACGAAGTTCGGCAGGGTAATACCGATGCCCCGCTCACCGAACATCAGGACCTTGACTTCCATGTTGTCGACCAGGAAATACTTGTCATCGCCAAGAACATCAGCGTTGAGGGTCACCTGATCGTAGCTCTTCTGGTCCATGAAGACGTAGCCGGTCTCGTCCTGGTAGAGGTACTGCATGTCACGTTCTTCGAGGCTGGCCGGTTCGAAGCTTTCGCCGGACCGGTAGGTGCGGTCGAAGAGTGACCCGGTCAGCATATTGCGCAACTTGCATTTGTAGAGCGCCTGTCCCTTGCCCGGTTTGGTGAAATCGAATTGGACGATAACGTGAGGTTCACCGTCAATCAACAACTTGAGACCTTTTTTCAGGTCAGCGCAGGAATACATGAAAAAACTCCTTTAAAAATGATTGTATGGCTGACTTTAGCAGACTGTTCTTATACACAAAAGAGGAACCTGTGTCATGAGGTTTTTTCGCTGTAAGGTTGTAAGGCTGTAAAGCTCTAAAGCCCTATAGCCTTACAAGTTGTGGTTGTGCTACATTTGCGCTCCCGTCATGACGAGACATGAGGAGAGTGACACGATGACGTCCAACGATTTGAAGCGTGGCCAGGTGGTCCGGCTCGATAGCGCCCCCTGTCTGGTCCTCGAGGTGGCCAGCCAGTCGCCGTCGGCACGTGGCGGCAGCACCCTGGTCAAGATCAAATACCGCAACCTGCTCACCGGGCAGGTCCTGGACAAAGCCTTCAAGGCCGGCGAACGTGTTGATGCGGCCGACTTCGAAAAACGTAAGGGCCAGTTTCTTTACGCCGCCGGTGACCAGGGTGTTTTCATGGACCTGGAAAGCTACGAACAGTACGAACTGGATGCGGAGATGTTCGACCCGGTGAAAGGCTTTTTGCTCGACGGCACCGAAGTGACTCTCGGTCTTTTCGAAAGCCAGGTGGTCTCGGTCGAACCACCGATGACCGTGGAACTCCGCGTCACCGAGACGGCGCCGGCCATCAAGCATGCCACCGCCCAGGCCCAGACCAAGGAGGCGACCCTTGAAACCGGCCTGAAGATCCAGGCCCCGGCTTATCTCGAGACCGGCGAGGTGGTCAAGGTGGATACCCGGGACGGCCGGTTCATTTCCCGGGCTTCCTGAACCGCTCATCCTTTGCTGACTGTTGTTTCAGGGCTGCCGCCTCGGCAGCCCTTTTTTGCGGCCACTTCTTGGGTGGTTTTTCTCGTCCCCCGGTCCCAGACAGATTTTTTGCAAATCTGCGAAAAGCTCTCCTGAGCGCCTCG
This sequence comes from Desulfuromonadales bacterium, assembly GCA_037383085.1. GTDB lineage: Bacteria > Desulfobacterota > Desulfuromonadia > Desulfuromonadales > BM103 > JARRPG01. The sequence goes on from JARRPG010000002.1 coordinate 14,724, forward strand.
CAGATCTGCAAAACCTTGTTTTAGGATCGTCTTGAAGTCCCTGTAACACCCCGTTCCCAAGCTGTTTTCCTGCATAACCCACCAGCATGCGAAAGGCCTTGCACGAGTGATTTCCGGAGTGCCGCCGGTGGTTTTTTGCATTTGTGCAAAAGGCCACGGGGCGCCGGTTTCTTCCCCTGGGTTGGTCATTTCCTTTAACCCTCCGAAAACTAAAGGTTTTATCGTTTTTTTGTGAGGGGCCCCGGATTGGTATGCGAGTTGCCAAGTGTTCTGTATCAAAACATCGTCACAAAAAGCAGACCGACCCATGAACAGACCCGCATTCGGAAAACGCAATCATAAAACGGTCATTGGCACCATCAGGGTGCGCTGGCCACTGGCGTTTCGGGTGCAGCAGATGAATCGATACGGATGGGACAACGCATACACGATCAACAAGGAGGCAGACATGAGCAAGCAGACGTTATCATCGAAACGCGGCTGGATGGTGGTTCTGGCAGGAACCGGGATCAACCTGGCCCTGGGCATTCTTTACACCTGGAGTATCTTCAAGGGCGCCATCGCCGAATCGATCGCCACCGGAGGTTCGGGAGCCTTTGCCTGGGACAAGGCCTCGATCAACGATCCCTATGCGACGGCCTGTTTGGCATTCGCCTTGGCCATGATTGTGGCCGGCAAGGTGCAGGACAAGTTCGGACCCCGCATCACCTGCATCATCGGTGGCTTGATGGTCGGTGCCGGCTTCATCTGGATTTCCCAGACGACCAGCTACTGGGCCTGGATTGCCGGATTCGGCATCATGGCCGGTATGGGCATCGGCTTCGGCTATTCGTCGGCGACTCCGCCCGCGCTGAAATGGTTCCCGCCGGCCAAGACCGGCCTGATCGCCGGGATCGTGGTAGCGGGTTTCGGCCTGGCATCGGTCTACATCGCCCCGCTAGCCCAGTTCCTCCTCGGCGCCTACGGTTTGCAGCAATCGATGATGTATTTCGGCATTGGCTTTGTCGCCATCACCTGCTTTTTCGGCATGCTTCTGGCCAACCCGCCGGCGGGCTATGTCGCTGATCCGAGTGCCGCCAAGGCGGTGACCAAGTCCGCTGCCGACGCAGACAAGTCGCCGAAGCAGATTCTCAAGACCGCCAAATTCTACACCCTCTGGACCTGCTTTTTTATCGGCGCCGGTGCCGGCCTGATGGTGATCGGCAGTGCCAAGGGGCTGGCCAAGGCAAGCATGGGTGAGATGGCCTTTTTGGTTGTGGCGATCATGTCGATCGGCAACGCCGCCGGCCGGATCGTCGCCGGGGTCGTCTCCGACAAGATCGGCCGCGCCAATACCCTGGTGATCATGCTGGTCTTCCAGGCCTGCCTGATGTTCCTGGCCATTCCGGTCATTGACGGCACCTACAGCAATCCTCTCGCCATGCCGCTGCTGGTCACTTTCATGGTTTTCAACTACGGCACCAACCTGTCGCTCTTCCCGTCCTTCGCCAAGGACCTCTGGGGTGCCAAGCACTTCGGTATGAACTACGGCATCCTCTTCTCCGCCTGGGGCGTTGGTGCTTTCGCCCTGGTGCGCGTGGCCGAGATGCTGCGGGTCAAGACCGGTGGCTTCACGATGTCCTTCGCTGCCGCCGGCGCCCTGCTGGTGGTCGGTGCCATGCTCGCCGGCACCCTGAAAACCCGCAAGGCCGAAGTTCCCGCTCTCGAAGGTGCTCTGGAAGAGGAGGAGATGGTCCTTTCGCAGGCCACCAACGACTGATTCTTCACGACCGTTTGCAAACCCTCCTTCAGGTTCAAACGGCTACGGCCCCGCCAGCGATGGCGGGGCCATTTTTCATTTGACAGGAAACGGTTTGGCTGTGCCATGATGTCGCCATGACTGAAGACTTTGGCCCCGTTCAACACGTGACGATGAAGGACACCTTCAAGATCTGTCCGTCCTGCGGTTATCGCGACGGCTTCCATTCCGCTTTCCGGAAAGAACAGGACAAGACCGCCTGGCTGTTCGTCTGCCCGTCCTGTCATGGCGTTTTCGATATCGGGCTGACGCTTGGTGATATCCCCGCCTCGTAATGGGCCGGTCGACCGGAAACCATCCTGCTGCATGACGGCTACCGAAGCCCAGTTGTCACCAAGGCCGACGTCTTCCAGTCGGGTTCCGCCGCGCCGGGCCTGACCTAGTCACCGCCCCGCTCCCGCCGCACCATTCGATCGAGCACAACAATCAGGGCAACACAGGTCATCGCGACCGCGAACAGGGCAATGGTCCCGGCAAGATTCTGCAGAACACCCGGCAGAAAAATCAGGACCACACCCATCGTGACCATCATTACGCCCGCCAGCAGTTTGAGAAAACGGCCCTGCCGCTCGGAAAGCTGGTGCGCGCCGAGCGTCACGGCGAAGATGACGACGATGACGAGCAGGGGAAGGATGTATATGAGGTTGTAGGCGGCCAGATAAGTGTAATATTGCCAGGTCGGCAGCTGCTGCAGCGTCAGAATCCGGGTGAAGACCATCGGGAAACCGGCGGTGCAGAGCAACTCGTAACTGTTGGCGGCGATGGCCAGCAGAACAGTCCCGCCCAGCAGGGACAGGTAGCTGGATGACCTGACCAGGTTACGCGTGCGCTGATAGAGTCCTGGTTTGACCTTGTCCGGTATGGAGAGGCTGGGACCCCGGTGAAAGAAGAAATAGTCCTTGATGTTGAAGGCACCAATCAGAAGCGCGACAAGGCCGGCCACCAGGGTCACGGCACGCAGACCGCCGGTGGCCAGGAAGAGATTCAGCCAGGCCGCCATGAACAGAAAGTAGATCAGACCCGAAAAGCTGACAAAGACCACGCCCACGGTCAGCATGCGGGTCCGGGAATGGGCATGGATCATCAGTGTGAGGAGAAACAGCAGGACGAAGAAGGCACAGGGATTGATACTGTCCAGCAGGCCCAGGATAATGGTGACCACAGGCAGCGAGATTTCGCTGATTTCGCGCTCTCCCAGCAGGGGCAGGTTGATCCGGTTGTCCTCCGGCGGCGCAGGGCCTGGAGAAGTGGTCTCGGTGGCTGCCTCGTTCAGACGTTGCAGCGCATCCCGGCACCCTTGAGCAAGGCATTTCTGGAGCTGCTTCTCCAAATCCCGGAGGCCGTTCTCATCGATGCCGATCCAGACCGAATCCCCCAGGAACAGGGCCGGCGTGGCGACCGGCAGATCGCCGTGACTTTCGACCAGGGCCAGCATTTCCCTGAATGCGCTGCGATCCTCCCAGATGTCCTTTTCAACCAGCACGACATCCTCATAGCGATCAGCAAGCGCATGAATCCGGGGGCCGATGATCTTGCAGTGAGGACAATTTTCCGCGGTGTAATAGTACAGGGTGGTCGTGGCGGCCTGCGCCGCGAGCGTGAAGCCGAGGCTGGCTGCAACGACCAGGATGATGCAGAGACTCTTGACAAGAGGTTGTCGGAGGATCATGGCCACCTCCCTCTTGCTGCTTTCGTGGCGATCTTGTTTTATAATTTTAGCAGGAATGAGATGGTTGACTATCTGTCTTTGGCCAATCCGTCGATCATGCACGGCGTTGTGCTGAATTTTTTTGATAACAACGCAAGCGGATGCAGGAGGCCCCGATGCGTTATCTCTGGCTGTTGATCTTCTTTGCGACCCTGGCCTGGTCAGGATATCAGCCCAAAGACCAGATCACCTGGGTCCTCGAAGTTGCGCCAGCTGTGCTGGCATTTGTGGCCCTTGCTGTGACCCGCAAAACCTTCCCCCTGACCGGTTTAGCCTATTTGCTGATCCTGCTGCACTGCATCGTGCTGATGGTCGGTGGCCATTATACCTATGCCGAAGTCCCGCTGTTCGACGGTATCCGCGACCTGTTCGGTTTCGAACGCAATAACTACGACAAGCTGGGACATTTCATGCAGGGATTCGTCCCGGCGATCGTCGCCCGTGAAATCCTGGTGCGCAAGGCTGTTGTCCGGGGACGCGGCTGGTTGTCGTTTCTGGTGGTCTGCATCTGCCTGGCGATCAGCGCTTTTTATGAATTGATCGAGTGGTGGGTGGCGGTCCTCTCAGAAGAAGCCGCGGATGCTTTTCTCGGCACTCAGGGTTACATCTGGGACACCCAGGCTGACATGCTGTTCGCTCTGATCGGCGCGATCGCGGCCCTGCTCCTGCTATCGCAATGGCATGATCGCCAAATCGATCAAATCACGCATGGCGAGATTTAAAATCACAAAGAAAAGCCCGGGTCAAAATACCCGGGCTTTTCGGTTCATTTTTTCGCGCTTCGCGCCACACACCTCTTGTTTACGGGGCAATCGGCATGTCGTAATCGGTGACGACGACGTCCATCTTCAACAGAAAACGACCGAACTCGTTGAACGTCATACTGGCCGGCTTGACCAGGAAGAGGGCGACGATGCCGACCACGGTGGCGGCAGCCACCCAGTTGAGCACTAGGTTACGCAGCTCCCAGTTCGGTTCCTCGACCGGTTTCTCCTCCGCGTCTTCCTTGGCCGGCAGACGGTCCGCAATGTGCCGCATGATCTTTCCAGAACTCAAAAAGATCACCGCCGAGATAGCGAATTGCGGCAGGATCTCCAGCGAAGCCTGACCCGTGCCCAGGAGGCCGGCGTAAAAGGCCAGCACGCCCAAACCGAGCAGAGTCATCTGGCGACTGAGTTTTGCGTTCATGCGCTGAAGTCTCCCAACAACGTCTTCATACTGCAAAATTATCGATTGCTGGGGCCGCTGTCAAGAGCGGACCTTGCCGGAACGTACTGGCGCCGGGGACAGAAAGGCGACGGCTTCTTTGCCGATCTGCCGCAAGCCGAGGTAAAAGCCCGGCAGGCAGCTGGCCAGGCCGACCAGGGCGGCAGCGTGCAGGACGGCTGGATGGGCCACCACATGCGCCACCGCAAGGAGCAATAGGAAGACAGTCATCAAGGCAAACACGGACCGGCAGATCCGGCTCAGCCGCTCCAGGCCCTGGCAGATAATCAGGCTGAACAGGCCCCACATGGCAAAATAGCCCATTATTGCGATGGCGCCCGGGAGAGAACCGTAACCGGCCCGGGGCAGGATATCGAGGGCCAGAATCGACAGCCAGAAGAGGCCGAACCCGGTGAAAGCGGTTGCCTGCAGGGGGCGCTCTTTGAGCGCATTCAGGCCGGAGGTGATCTGACCCACGGCACCGACCATCAGGATGACCGCCAGCAGGTGCAGGTTCCAGGGTGCGAAAGGCAGCTTGTCGAAGGCATAACTGGCGACCGTCAGGCTGTAGCAGAACAGACCGAGAACCGGCAGCGCACGGCTCGGCTGGCGGGGCGCCTTGGCAGACGCCCCTGTCGGCTGCTGCGGAAGGGCCGTCTCCGGCAGACGATCGGTCAGCTCACGGTATTTCTGGCAGTCCTGATAGTGGCAGGAACAGAATCGGATGATCAAACTGGCATCGTGCGATGAGATGTAGCCGCAACCGACATCGCAAATATCCTCGTCGTGATCGAAATAGGGACAAACAGCCATGTCATGCATAAATGACCTCCCGGATTAAGAATGCCGTGTCGAAAAGACCCTGGAAAAAACGGGCCCGGCACGATCATCGGCAAACAACCGGACCGGGCCCCATGGAGTCACGCTTATTGGAATGAGCAAGCGGTGTACCAAGCGACAATGCGTCCGTGAAATCATAAAAAAGTCAATGATTAAAGAAGCTTGAATAGCTTTAACGGAAGGCTTTCGATCGATTTGACAAAGCGTCGCGTTTGCACGAATGCGAATCGGCGGGTCAATTTTTGCAAATGTGCAAAGAATCGTGACGACAAGGGGCTTTGGAGCTAATCGTCCAGTTCCTTTTTGCGAATGCCGTATTTTTTCAACTTGCGATAAATGGTGGCCATGTTCATACCGGCCTCGGAGGCCGCGTCCTCGACATTGCCGCCATGTTTGCGCAGCAGCCCGGTCAGGTAGTCGGTCTCAAAGCGGCCGAGGGCCGATGAGTAATCGGCCTGCTGGGCGGTCGGGCCGGTTGTCTCCGTTTCAATCAGCTGCGCCAGCTCCGGCAAACCGATGTAATTGCCGCTGGCGACTGTCATGGCCGCTTCGATGACGTTGCGCAACTGGCGAATATTCCCTGGCCAGTCGAAAGCGCGCAAAGCCTCCATGGCTTCCGGGGTCAACCCTTTGAAGTCGGTGCCGAATTTGGTGTTTTGCTGACGGATGAAATAAGCGGCCAGCAGCGGGATATCTTCCGGGCGTTCGCGCAGCGGCGACAGATGCAACTTGATCACATTCAGCCGGTAGAAGAGGTCTTCGCGGAAGGTCCCGGCGGCCACTTCGGCACTGAGGTCGGAGTTGGTTGCCGAGATGATGCGCACGTCCACCTTGGTGGTTGTGGTCTCGCCCAAGCGGCGAAATTCCTGCTCCTGAAGGAACCGCAGCAGCGTTTTCTGCATGTTGATCGGCAGGTTGCCGATTTCATCGAGGAACAAGGTGCCACCGTTGGCAGCTTCGAGCAATCCCTTGCGGTTCTCCAGAGCGCCGGTGAAAGCACCTTTGCGGTAGCCGAACAGCTCGCTTTCCAGGATATTCTCCGGCAGGGCGCCGCAATTGACGGCGATGAAACGGTGATCGCGGCGGGCTGAATTGTGGTGTATCGCCTGGGCGATCAGTTCTTTGCCGGTCCCTGATTCGCCGGTGATCAGCACCGATGTGTCGCGCACCGCGACCTTGGCCACCTTCTCCAGCAGCAGCCGAATGGCTTCGGACGCACCGATGATGTCGGTGAATTTGAACTGCCCCGAAAGCTCTTCGCGCAGCTCACGGTTCTCGACGACCAGCTCATGGTGCTGGAGGGCATTTTTCACCCGGTAAACCAGTTCATCGGGTTCGAAAGGTTTGGTCAGCATGTCGTAGGCACCCCGGCGGAGCGCCTGGATCGACATCTCCACCGTTGCGTATGCGGTGATCATGATCACCGGCACTTCCGGGTCACGCTTGCGGATATGCTGCAGCACCTCCAGGCCGTCCATCTCGGGCATCTTGATATCGCTGATGATCAGCTCGTAATCACCGGCGCTGAAGTCAGCCACGGCCTGGACCGGGCGGGTGTAGCTCTTGACCTGGTATCCCTGGTCACGCAGCACGGCCTCCATCATGCGGCAGAGGCCCTCCTCGTTGTCGATCAGCATGATGCGTTGCGGCGCCATCAGATCTCCTCTCGCACAATCGGCAGACGAATGGTCACGGTCGTGCCCTGGTTGAGACGACTGGTCATCTGGATACTGCCGTGATGCTGCTCGATAATCTGGCGGGTGATCGCCAGGCCGAGGCCGGTGCCCCGGTCCTTGGTGGTGTAAAAGGGTTCGAAAATCCGCTCCAGGTCGGCTTCGGCAATGCCGCAACCGGTATCGCTGAAGACGATCAGGATGTCCTCCTCTTCGCGCAGGGTCCGAACGGTCAGCTGCCCGCCCTCCGCCATGGCAGAGCCGGCGTTCAGAATCAGGTTGATGGCCACCTGGCGGATCTGGTCGCCGTCGATCGACAGCGGCGGCAGATCATCGGCAAACTCCTTGACAATCTCTACACCATGCATGTCGGTGTGGTCGGCAGCGAAGCGGATGATCTGGTCGAGCAATCGGTTGAGATCGGTCACGGCGAATTCCGGCTGCGGCGTCCGGGCGTAATTGAGCAGGTCCTGGACGATCTTCTTGCAGCGCTTGCTCTCGCGTTTGATCTCGTGAATGAAGTGATGGTTCGGATCTTCCGGATCGAGTTTGTTCTCCAGGTAACCTGCATACCCGAGGATCACACCGAGCGGATTGTTGATCTCGTGGGCGACACCGGAGGACAGCACCCCCAGGGAGGCCATCTTGCCCTGCTGGGCGAGGCTCGCTTCCAGTTCCCGGTTGCGTTGCAGGTGGCTGGTCATGCGATTGAATGTCATGGCCAGTTCGCCCAGTTCATCGCGGCTGGTGATCTCCATCTGTCGGTGAAAGCGGCCCCGGCGAACGTCTCGGATCACGGCGATCATGTGATGAATCGGATCGGCGAGAACTTTGGCCGCCAGAAACACCATCAGCACAGAGAGGGTGCCGACCACGATCGAAATCACACCGAGACTGCTTAAGATGCGCCCTTTGATCAGATTCGTCTCCTGGTAGAATTCGTCTTCGTAAGAGCCGACGGCGACGATCCAGTCCCAGGGCGGATAATACAGATAACGAACGATCTTGCGCCGTGGTTTTGGATCGCCGGGATTCTGCCAGAGGTAGCGGATCCACCCTTCACGTTGCCGGCACATGCGGGCGATAAAGGTTGTGCCGTCGGAATCCTTGGCATCGTAAATGTTTTCGCCTTCGGCCTCCGGATGGATGGTCAAGGTCCCTTCACGGTCCATACAGTAGATGTAGCCGCTTTGTCCGACCCGTTTCGCCTTGATGCGGGCTTTCAGTTCGGCAAAGGCCCGGGCTTCCGCAGCGGGATCCTGGTAAGTCTCTTCGAGGTAGCCGCCGGTGGCGATGATCCAGTCCCACGGCGCGAAATAGCGATAGACCACCATCTTCTGACGCGGCCGCTGGTCGCCCAGTTCGGCGTTGCGCCAGGGATAGATGATTTTCAGCAGAGTGTCGGGGGCCGACTGCACGGCCGCTTTGCACATGGTGCGGATGAAATGCCGGCCATCCTCGTCCTGCTCGCCATAGACATTTTCCCCTTCGCGGGCGATATGAACCGTCAGTTGGCCGGCACTGGTCATGGCATAGATATAACCGGTTTCGCCGACCTGGACCCGTTTCATGGCGGTCCGGGCCGCCTGTTTGGCGCGGGCCAGGTCGATTTCGCCGTTGCGGTAGAGCTGATCCTGGGCGGCAACCATGTTGTAGGCGAGGTTGGTCAGACTGGCCAGTTCCTTCTCGGTGGCCTCCTTGCGATCTTCCTGGTATGCCTGGAACTGCTGGTTGTGGGCGTCCAGCAGGTCAATCGTGAAGGCGGCCATGTGTTCCAGATCGTCCATACTGGTCTGGGTAATGCCGAGATGCGCCTGACGATAGGCGATCCAGCCGACCACCGTGCCGACCAGGAACAGCGGGATCAGCACCAGAGGCAGGACCACAACGGTCATCTTCCAGCGGATCTTGAGATTGTTGACGAATTGGAACGGATGACGACTCATGTAAGGATTAACGCCTTTTCAGAAATGTGGCGATTATGCGGCTTGTCAGGCAAAAATGCAAGGTTGCTCATGACAAAGTCGGGCCGTCAAAGAATCACGTCGACACCCGGCAACGCCAACAGGAGCGATTTGTTGCATCCGCTTTGCCGATCAGTGACCGGTTTCACGCAGATGGAACGGAGGCAAGTCTGGCAAAGCGTGATCACATGCGTTCCTTAACGCAATGAATTATGATAATCTTTCTTTTCCTGTTGCCGCAACGCAACAGGCTTTGGCCCGGAGATCATCGTTGGACAACCCTGATGTCTGCAGGAGTGGACCGATGCCAAAAGCCATGGATCATCTGACCGCGCGTGAGTCCGTCTGGGTCCATCGGATTCGCCAGAGGATTGCTCTCGAACGGATCGTCCTGTCTGTCGGCAACGCCCGGGAGAGACAGCGGGCGAAGCGGTTCCTCGACGCGATGGAAGAGGCCAATCCGGAACTCTTCGATGGCATCGATGAAGACACCTTCCAGCTTCTCGAGGACCTGACGGAGCCTGCTCCGGAGCTGTTCGACAGCAGTGAATATTGTCCGGCAAAGGGTCGCAAGACGGCCCTCAAATTGCCCCGGGATATCCTCTGGGAGGAACGCGTGGTGCGCCGGGCCACACGGGAGTTCTGGGATCTCTTCCACCCCTGTGACATACGGTTTACCAACGCCATGAAAGGGCTACAGTATCTGCAGACACTGCATCCGGATCTGTTCGCCCGCGCCCGGGAGCAGGCCTTCACCCGCAGAGAACAGATTCTGACCCGGACATTGACTTGTCCCTGCGGTTGTCTCACGTCCCAAAACCGCAAACCGGCTGCTGCCTTCGGCAACATCGGGAGCGGTCGCATGGAGAAGGTTGCCGAACGCATCAGAACCGCCAAGGCGACCGGCGAAGAAGGCGTTGGCAGGAACCCGGCGGAAGGGCGATTTTTTCTCGAGCGGATCGGTGAGATTGCACCGGAGATGCTTCATTTTGATGACGGGCTGAGCGATTGCCAACCGAGCATTTTTTCCGAAGAGCTCGAATGACCCCCAGACGCGACAGACGTTGGACAGGATCTTGACGCGACCTTGGTTTTGCCGAGTGCTTTGGGTCATTGACATCTCTTGCCGCCTTTTTCTGCGGCAACACGGCACTGAAGAATAAATCCCATGATTGTGGATCACAAGCGACTCACCCAACAGATCGCCTTCATCGAATGCCTTGACCGCCTCAAGCGGATCCTGCGACAAAACCTGGTGATGGATGAATCGCGCCGGGAGAACAGCGCCGAACACTCCTGGCATGCCGCAATGGTGTCCCTGATCCTGGCCGAATACGCGCCCGGGACGCTGGATCAATGCCGCGTCCTGAAGATGTTGCTGCTGCACGACGTGGTTGAAATAGAGGCCGGCGATACCTTTTGCTTCGATGCCGAAGCCAACCGGGATAAGGCCGAACGCGAACAGCGGGCCGCCGCCAAGCTCTTTGGCCTGCTGCCCGCGGATCTCGCCAGCGAGATGCGTTGCCTGTGGGAGGAGTTCGAGACCGGCCAGACCTCCGAAGCCCGCTATGCGAATTGTTTGGATCGTTTCCAGGTCCTGCTGCAGAATGTCAACACCCGGGGCGGGACCTGGCGGATCCACGGGATCACGCGCGACCAGGTGATGCAGAGGATGCTGCCGATCCGGGAGGGGCTGCCAGCCTTGTGGCCGGTGGTCGAAGACTACATCGAACAGGGCTGTTCCCGGGGATGGATCCGGGATTCGGCCAGAGCATGAGATGCTGGACGTGAAAAGCTGCAGACGCACGCTGCCAAGAGGCCTCCCCCTGCGATGACAAGCGATCATTCTCTGTCCCCGCCGGCCGGGGCGGCGTCGCCTCCTGAGCGCAGCCGGACGGGTCAGGGCGTTTTGTTCGGCTTGGCCGCTTACGGGCTGTGGGGATCTTTCCCGCTGTTTTTCAAAACCCTGGTGGCGGTTCCTCCCCTGGAGATCCTCTGCCACCGGATTTCCTGGGCGGCGCTGTTCCTGTTTCTGCTGGTTTGCGGCCGGCGGCAACTCGGCGCCTTCCTGGCGGCGCTGCGCGATCGCAAGGTCCTGCTGACCCTGTGTGCATCGACCCTGCTGATTGCCACCAACTGGTTGACCTTCCTGTATGCCATCGCCCGGGGCGAAGTGCTGATGTCAAGCCTCGGTTACTTCATGACGCCTCTGGTCAGCACCTTCCTCGGCTGTCTGATCCTGCGCGAGCGACTGACCCGCTGGCAGCAGGTCAGCGTCGCCTTCGCCCTCGTCGGCGTTTTGAACCTGACTTTTTCCCTGCAGCGGCTGCCCTGGATTGCCCTGGTCCTGGCCGGTTCCTTCGGTTTGTACGGGCTGCTGCGCAAACTGGCACGCGTCGAAGCCATGGTGGGGCAGTCGTTGGAGACGATGCTGCTGGCCCCTTTTTCCCTGGCCTATCTGGTGCTGCTGACCCAAGACGGACAAGGGCATTTTCTCACTCACAGTTCCAGTCATAACCTGCTGTTGCCCCTCTCCGGCGTGGTGACGGCGATTCCGTTGCTATTCTTCGTCGGTGCGGCCCGTCGGCTGCGCCTGACCACCATCGGTTTTTTGCAGTACATCACACCCAGCCTGCATTTTTTGCTGGCGGTCGGCCTCTACGGCGAAGCCTTCACGACGCCCCATCTGGTAAGTTTTCTGTCGATCTGGATTGCCCTGGGTCTTTACTCGATGGACGCGATCTGGAGCAATCGTCCGGCAGGCGCATACCGGGCGACAGGCAACGACCGTTAACCGGGACCCTGCCGTTCTCTACTGAGTTGGCAGAGGATCTGTGTCCTCCCTTTGAGACCGGGCGATTCCGGCAAATCAATAAAGCGTGAATTTCAGCAGCCGGCATTCGATAGGGCCGTTGAACAGGACGATCCGGCGGGAGGGTTTCAAGCCGATTTGCTTGGCCAGGGTGAGATTGCCGGCCAGGATCCAGGCGGTCCAGCCGGTCCAGCGCTGTTTGAGGGTGTCGCCGATTTTGCGGTAGAAGGGGCCAAGCTGCTGTTCTTCTCCGAGACGTTCACCGTAGGGTGGATTGCAGATCAGCGTACCCTGAGGAGCCGGCGGCTCGAGCCGGCCGAAATCGGCTTGCGCCCAACGGATGCTTTCCTCGAGACCGGCATTCCGGCCATTGCGGCGGGCCCCTTCGATCACCTTGCGGTCACGGTCGCTGCCAAAGATGCGGCCGTCTGGAACCGGTCGGCGTGTTTGTTCGGCCTCGTCGAGGAGCTCCTGCCAGAGGGCCGGTTTGTAATCCGGCCAGCGTTGAAAGCCGAAATCGGCCGCCAACAGTCCGGCAGCGATCCCTCCGCTCAGTAGAGCCGCCTCGATCGGCAGGCTGCCTGAGCCGCACATCGGATCGACAAAGGCCGATTGCCGGTCCCAGCCGCTCAAGGCGACGATCCCGGCGGCGAGGGTCTCCTTGAGCGGGGCGACGGGTGCATCGCTGCGGTAACCGCGCCGGTGCAGGCCGCGGCCGGCGAGGTCGAGGCTGACGGTACAGGTGTTCCGGACCAGGTGGAGATTGACGCGAAGATCGGGCGCTTTCGGGTTGACATCGGGCCGGCGGCCAAAACGCTCCCGCAGGCGATCGACGATCGCGTCCTTGGTTTTCAGGGCGGCGAAGCGGGAGTGCGTGATGGCTGAATCACGCAGGTTGGCATCGACCGCAATGGTCATCTGCGGCGTCAGGTAATTCTCCCAGGTGATCGCATGGACGCCTGCGTAAAGAGCCTCCTCGTTGGCACAGGGGAAGGTCCCGACCGGGCGCAGCACCCGATTCGCGGTACGCAGCCAGAGGCAGGCGCGATACCCGTCTCGCACGCGGCCGGTGAAAGCTACCCCGCCCGGAGAGGCTGTGACATCCTGCACTCCCAGTGCGGTCAGTTCCTCGGCCAAAACCTCTTCGAGCCCCTTGGCCGTGGTGGCGAAATAGGCAATCCTGGACATGCTGCTAGCCGTGGAATCGTTCCGATTCGAGAACCGCTTCGGGCAGGCGGAAGGTCCGCCGGTAGGTGCGAATTTCGAGCAGGGCAATCTTGATGATGCTGAAGATCGGCACGCCGATGATCATGCCGATCACACCGTAAAGCTTGCCGCCGGCGATAATGGCAAAGAACACCCAGAGCGGATGCAGATTGGAAACCCGCGAGATCAAAATCGGGATCAGAATGAAATTGTCGATCAGCACCTGGGCGATCAGGATATAGAGGATGACGATCCACCAGAACTGCGGACCGACACCCAGGTCGACGAAAGCGATCAGAATACCGGGGACCATGCCGATAATCGGGCCGATGTAAGGGATCAAGTTGGTTACTCCGGCGAAGATACCGAGGATCGAGGCATAGCGGATGTCGGTGAGAGACAGGCCGAGGGTGACGACCAGACCGATGATCAGTGCCTCGAGGATCCGTCCCCGGATAAAATGGGCCAGCTGACGGCTGACCAGGTGGGTCAGGTCATGGACCATCTCGAAATGGCGGTTGGGCGTCATGGCCGTACAGGCCCGGATGATCTTGCGCCCGTCGCGCAGGAAAAAGAAGGTAAACAGCGGCACGATGATCAGCAATCCACCGAGTTTCATGGCGGATTGCGGTGTGCTGGTCAGAACCGCCGCCAGCAGCTGCTCGCCCCAGCCGCGGACCTTGCCGGGCAGGCCGTAGCTTTCGATGACCGGAAAGCGGCTGTGCACATTTTCGAGCAACTGCCGAAGGAATTCGGTCAGCTGTGCCGTGTAACGAGGGATATCAGTGCCCAGGTTGCCCCAGAGCGTCTGCCAGCGCGGCACCAGCCAGAAGGCCACCGCCAGGCAGATGCACAGGGCCAGGAGATAAACGATGAAAATGCTGCTGGTGCGGTTGAAATAGTCACTCAGTTTTGCCACCGGGGGTTCCAGCAAAAAGGCGAGTATCAATGACAGCAGCAGCGGCAGGAAGAGGACCGAGAAGGCTGTCCGGGTGACCCCAATGAGAGTGCTGGCTGAGGAAAACACGGCCAGACCGCAGGCGATGGAGCTGGTCAGGACGAAAAAGGCCAGCAGGACCTGTCCGCGCGTCCAGCTCCGACGCTTGTATCTCGCTTCCGGACTCATGTTTCGACGGTCTCGGTGGGCTGGTGATCGTCGAGGCGGTTGTTGAGGTTGCGAATTTCGAGACTCGCCGTCTGCAACCGTTCACTGACGACCCGTGTCAAACCGATCAGGATGCGGCAGGTCATCGTCGGCTGCCGTTCCACCATCTCGAGGAGGTCGGCGCGGAACAGTCCGACCAGTTCGGTTTTGTCCGTTACCCGGGCCGTGGCACTGCGCGGTGCCGGGGCCGTGAGGGTTGTCTCGCCGAAGAAATCGCCGGGACCAAGATTGGCGAGCAGTTCCTTGTTGCCGTCGTTGCTTTTGGCAGAAATACTGACCGCGCCTTTGCGAATCATGTACATCCCGGTGCCCGGGTCACCTTCCTCGAAAACGGGTTCATTGGCCTCATAATTGCGGAGATGGACGATCTTTTCGAGCAGGTTGAGCTCGCGACCGTTTAATTCGGCAAACATCGGCAGGTTGTTCAGAAAATAGGCAAGAGAGTCTTCATCGTGTCTCTTGCGAAAGATGTTGTTCCAAAGCGGATCCATCGGTGACTCCTGGCGGCTTAGCTGCGCAACCGGCGTTGCACCTCATCGGGCAGCGGCTGATTGATGCGATAGTTGCGAAAATGCATTTCAAGCTGGTCCTGAATCTCCGGTCTGCGGATCGTCAGGGTCATGGTCGCCGGTAACGAATAGCCTTCGACCATTGTGAATTCAACCTCGTAAAGCTCATCCACCCGGCCGTCGGGGCTGGTGATTTGGATGCGTTCGGCAAGCATGCCGGTGTCGACGGCCCGGTAACGGAACTCCGCCGTTAACTGCAGTCCGTCTGCGGTGATGGCCGCCATCTCGTTGACCGTATTTTGGCGACTGTCGATGTCGAAGACCAGTTTCGTGACCTGGCGCTGCGGCAGGCGCAAGGCGTTGCGATAAAAAGCCTGGTCGAGGTCCGTTGCCTCCGGAAAGATAATTTCCAGGCGATGAATCGTGACATCGTCGGCGAGCGCCACTTCGCTGAGGGTGATTTCAGCCTTTTCGGCCAAGGCCTGGCGCTGTCTGACCCGCTCGGCGGGCAGCAGCATCTCGTTCGGTTCGATGGTGAAGGGTCCGGTGGCCTGATTCACCAGCGACTCGATTTGTGGCCAGGCCGGGACATTTCTGGCATAGAAAAGATTCTTTCCCTGGCGTTGCCAGAATTTATAAACCACCGGTTTCGCAGGTGGTTTGACACTTTCCGGAATGCTTTTGAACAGTTTCGCCATCAGAGTATCGATCCGCGACGTTTCCACCGTCGACAGATGATTCTGCAGGCTCGGTTGAACGCGTTGACTGGCTGAGGCAACGGCCTCGAGCACAGTCAACGGATTCGCAGCAAACGCCGACGCAGCCAAGCTCAGCAGAAAGAGCAGGTTGACGAAAATGATTCGGCACATGTGCTGTCAGCTCCGAAAAGCCGTTGGTTGACACCCAGGATCGCCATTGCTAACGTGAATCAGCCCTGGTTGCTGATCGCGGGCTGAAAATCTGCATATCATGCACGATAATCGATTGTTTAGGCCGTTGCAAGGAGCTTGTGTGGCACGTTTCGAGGCGGGCAAATATCCGACCGCCACCGGGGTCTATCTGATGAAGGATTCCGGCGGCGAGATCCTCTACGTTGGCAAAGCCAAGAATCTCCGTGCCCGCTTGCGCAGCTATCTGCAGGCGGATCGCGACGCCCGTCCCCAGGTCCGGTTCCTGATGGAACGGGCCGCTGTGATCGAAACCATTGTCACCGACACCGAGAAAGAGGCCCTGATCCTTGAAAACACCCTGATCAAGAAGTATCGCCCCCGTTACAATATTCACCTGCGTGACGACAAGACTTTCGTTTCGTTAAGGATCGATCTGCGGGACGAGTTCCCGATGCTGGAGGTCGTCCGGCGTGTCCGCCGTGACGGTGCCCGCTACTTCGGACCCTTTGCCTCGGCGTCGGCCCTGCGGCAAACGCTCAAGGAAATCTATCGAATCTTCCCGCTGCGACACTATGCGCTGGCCCAGTGCCGGCAGCGTGGTCGGCCCTGCCTGTTCTACCAGATCGGCCAGTGCAGTGCCCCCTGTCACGGGCTGATTAACGCACCGGATTATGCCAAGCTGGTGAAAGGCGTTCTGGCCCTGCTGGAAGGCCGCCAGGCGGATGTGATCGGCCTGCTGCAGCAGCGGATGAGCCTGGCCGCGGAACAACAGCGCTACGAAGATGCCGCCGTGCTGCGGGACCAGTTGCGGGCGATCGAGGCCACCGTGGAAAAGCAGAAGGCCGTCCGTTACGGCAATCTCGACCAGGACGTGATCGGCGTGGCGCGCGCGGGCGGGGAGGTCGAGGTGGCGATTCTTTTTTATCGTCAGGGGACGCTTTCGGCGCGGCGCAGCTACAATCTGTCCTGGCAGTTGGATGAATCCGAACTGCTCGCGGATTTCCTGGTGCGCTTCTACGACCGGGATGTGCCGGTGCCGAAAGAGCTGATCCTGCCCTTTGCTGTCGAAGGGATGGACACCCTGGCCGAGTGGCTGGCGGAACGTCACGGTCGCCAGGTCAGAGTGCTGGTGCCACAGCGCGGCGAGCGGCGCCGGCTGGTGGAGATGGCCAGCCGTAATGCTGAAGAAGCCCTGCGGGAACGGGGTGATCGTGACAAGGCCCGTCACCAGGCTCTTGTTGAAATTCAGCAGCGTTTGCAGCTTGCGCATCTGCCACAGCGCATGGAGTGTTTCGATATATCGACTATACAGGGGCAAGCGACGGTGGCCAGTATGGCGGTGGCCACGGCAGGCGAGGCTGATCCCTCCGAATACCGGCATTATCAGGTTAAAACGGTTGCCGGCAGCGATGATTACGCGGCCTTGCGTGAAGTCCTCAAACGTCGTCTCCGGCGTGGCGTCGCCGACGATTGCCTGCCGAATTTCATCCTGATCGATGGCGGCAAGGGGCAGCTTGGTGTGCTCAGCACCGTGGTCAACGATCTGGGCCTGGCTGACCGGATCGATGTGGCCGGTATCGCCAAGAGCCGTGTCAAGGGTGACGCCCGGGCGAAAACCGTGGTACGCAGCGAGGAGCGGTTTTTCCTGCCCGGGCGCAAGAATCCGGTGATCCTCAGACAGGGTTCAGCTGCCCTCTTCATGCTCGAGCGCTTGCGCAACGAAGCCCATCGGTTTGCTATCACCTACCACCGCAAATTGCGGGGGCGCAGCCAGCTGCGCTCCTCACTGGCCGATATCCCGGGAGTCGGCGCCAAGCGGCAGAAGGCTTTGCTCAAGCACTTCGGCAGCCTGAAGAATGTCAAGGCCGCCAGCCTCGAGGATCTCTGCCGGATGCCGGGACTGCCGTCATCGGTGGCCAAGCAGGTGTTTCACCATTTCCACGGCGATTAGACTTTGAGACCGCATCCTGGTTCGGCCAGCTTGCCGGCCGGTCAGCTCCTGATCATTTCGACCTCAAGGGTGATACGGACCTCGTCGCCAACCACAACCCCGCCGCTCTCCAGAAGCTTGTTCCAGGTCAGGCCATAGTCCTTGCGGTTGATGGTAGTTGTCGCGGAGGCGCCGCGACGGGTCTTCCCCCAGGGATCGGTGATCGGTGGACTGAGGCTTTCGATGTCCAGTGTCACCTCGCGCGTCACATCACGAATCGTCAGGTCGCCGATTAGCTTGACCGGCTGACCATCGGCAACGAGGACCTCTTTCGAGACGAAGGTGATCGTCGGGAAGCGGCTGACATCGAAGAAGTCCGCGCTGCGCAGGTGATCGTCGCGCTTTTGGTTATTGGTGTCGATAGAGGCTGTTGCGATGGTGACCCGGGTGGACGAACCGGGCAGATTGTCCTCGTCGATCTCCACGGTGCCATCGACATCGGTAAAAACACCTTTGACCCAGGAGACCATCAGGTGCCGGATCTTGAATTCCACGGCGGTGTGAACGGGATCGATGGTCCAACTTGCAGCCAGGGCAAGCTGAGGGACCATCAGCAGGGCAATCAGGACAAGGGATATTCTCGGGGTCAACATGATCGGGGGCCCTTTCTTTTGCAGCAT
Organism: Desulfuromonadales bacterium; assembly: GCA_037383085.1. Lineage (GTDB taxonomy): Bacteria > Desulfobacterota > Desulfuromonadia > Desulfuromonadales > BM103 > JARRPG01. Next base: position 33,105 of record JARRPG010000002.1, read on the forward strand.
TGTGAGGTCAACTTTCTGATTAAAATAAATATTACTTATTTAGTCAGGAATTGACAAGAGCCCTTCTGCAAAGAAAATGTCCCTACGGCAAAAACAAAAGGCTATCTGGAATCGAAGGTTGAAATGATCGGATTTTAAGCCTCCTGAAAATTGCCGACCGATGTTGATCAACGTCATTTCAAAGGCCAGAATCATTCGAGAATACGTTCCAGAATTACTGAATAATTAAGCCCCAACCCAGGGAAGTGGGGAGGAGCTCATTTTGGATATAATATAGTTATTTGTGAAAGATATCAGAGGGAGAGATTAATGCGACGAAGCAATACTCACTATTTTTTGAACATAAACAAGAGCAGTTTTATCCCCGCAAAAAGCATGGAACCATACATGGCAATCAGCAAAAAAATCTCGATATTTCTATCCATAGTCTCGTTCCTCAGCGACTAAAGAGTCAGGACATTAAACCTGCCGAAACAAGAACCCACAGCTGAAAAGAGAGGGGGTCAGTGGGAAATTTTGGGAGGTTTTGAAGACGTTTGTCGCAGATCGGCCAGCCTCAGCAAATCTTTATTGGTATGAAAAATTATCAAATCCGGCAATCAAAAGATACGTGTCATCATGTAAATTTTGGTTCAGTACTTCACTTAACTGAACTGTGCAAAAGTGCACTGGGAAGAAGAATGGGCCTCCTTCTAGGGTGTGGCCATAGCTCATCGATTAAAGTGCTTCTCGAAGGGTCCTTTTAACAAAAGGCCAATTTTTCTCCCAAAATACGTTAGTTTTTGACGTAGGAGAGATAGGATCGTCACTTTCTATAAGTCACTATCTAGAAAATGCAAAAATGGCACGTTTGCTTGGAGGGACCATTCCACTTTTGCAGTCTCTATAAAACGAAAAGGCTTACGTTCCCAGTTGTTTGACATCTAAATCGCATCGGATAAAGTTAGAAAAAGCGTTCACTTCATGATTTTGAAAGGAGGGCTTTATGACAAAATCAATTCGTGACGTGTTGAAAAACAAGGGGAATACCGTTCTAAGCATCAGCTCTGATGAAACTGTTTATAAAGCCCTGGAATTGATGGCAAAAGAAAATGTTGGCGCTTTACTTGTCATGAGCGGGGAAAAGCTGGTGGGTATTATTTCCGAAAGAGACTATGCCCGAAAAGTAATTTTGGAAGGACGGTCATCTCTAAAAACCTCTGTAGAGAAGATCATGACGAAAAAAATTCTTTATATCTCTCCGGACAAAAGTGTGGAGGAGGGGTTAGCGCTCATGTCCGAAAAACGCTGTCGCCATCTCCCGGTATTCGAGGGAGACTCACTGATAGGGATGGTTTCGATTGGAGATCTCGTTAAGGCCAATGTCGCTGAAAAGGAATTTATGATTAGCCAGCTAGAGAATTACATTCTCAGTGGCTAATCAACCTTGGGTTATATATCTTTCATAACTCTTTAAGATTTAGATTGCACAATAAAATAAGTTGCCAAAATGGCCCGTCCGCTCTGAACGGGCCATTCTGATTTGTTACGATATTTGAGACGTTCGACACGCAGTAGCTTCCTCGTTCGTCATGCTGCTGAGAGAGGACAGTTGAACGCCGGACGGGAAGTGATCCTGGGACGTCAATACATGCTGTTGTTCAAAATCTTGTCAAGGATTTGCTGGCAAACCGACACGACCTTTCCGGAAAACAAAAGCCGCCCAACGACTCAACCCTTTCAATCGTCTAACTATCCACCACTTCCAGCTTCGAAAATTTTTTCCCAAGGATCGCCGCGAGGATCACCAACAGCGATGAGATAAAAATCATAATGATGCCCAAAGCCGACAGTCGGCCCCAGAGGCCGTCCTCGGCGAAGCGCAGAATCTGAACCGCGAGAACCTCGGTGCCGGGGCGCGAGAGGACCACCGACAGAGTCAGTTCGCGCAGGAACATGCTCGCCATCAAGATCCAGCCGGAGACGATGCCAGGGATCAGCAACGGGATGATGACCCGGCGCAGGGTGTAGAAGGGGGTGCCGCCGCAGACCCGCGACGATTCTTCCAGGGTGCTGTGGATCTGAATAAAAGCACTGGAGAGCGGGCGGATGCCGTACGGCAGGTAGGTGGCGATGTAACCGATCAACAGTGCCGTCAGAGTACTGTAGAGCGGGGTGCGGACAAAGAACCACATGAAGCCGACGCCGATGACGATGCCGGGGAAGGAGAAGGAGAGGAAGCTGAGCGATTCAAGAATCCCGGAGGCGGTCGTGCGGACTTTGACGATAACATAGGAGACGAAGATCGATAGGATCGTCCCCAGGGTGGCGCCAACCACACCCAGGAACAGGCTGTTCTTCAGCGAGAGCAGGGAGATGGGATCTTTCAGCACATCGATCCAGTTGTCCCAGGACATCAGCGAAAATGCGCGAGCGCTTGGTGGCATCGTGTAGGGCAGCATGGAAATGTAGAAAAGAACGATGACCGGCAGCAGGATCAGGACAAAGGAGAGAATCCCGACGATCACTAGAAGCGGATATTTCCCTTTCTTAAGCCGGAGCAGAGTCGGTTTGAAGCCGCGGCTGGAAATGGTTACGAATTTACCGCTTTCTGCAGTCAGGTAGCGATAGATGTAGATCAGGGTGATCGATGCGGCCAAGGCGCTCATGCCGATCGCAGCGGCAAGACCGTAGTCGGCGGCGAAGCCGCTGGAGATGTTGCGATAGATGTGGGTCGAAAGAACATAAATCCGCCCGGGCATGCCGATGACCGATGGAACGGCAAAAGAAGCCAGGCTCCTGACGATGACCAGAATGGCCGAGGCGAGGATCGCCGGGCGGAGAACCGGTAGGGTCACTTTGCACAGAGTGCGCAGGTTGGACGCGCCGCAGACCTTCGAAGATTCCTCCAGGGAAACGTCGAAGGCGCTCATCGCTGGAGCGATGATCAGGTAGGCGATCGGCAGGTCGAGCAAGCCCTCGACGAGGATCATTCCTTTCAGCGAATAGATATTGAACAGGGCGTCGCGCGTCTCGAACAGGTTCATGAACAAGCGGTTGAGAATGCCATTGCTGGGGTTCAGCAGCAGGACCCAGCTCGCGGAAAAGAGGATGTGCGGGATCATCATCGGAATAATCGAAATGATCTTGAAAATGAACTTGAACGGCAAATCGGTCCGGGTGTTGACATAGGCCAGGAAAAGGGCCAGCAGGGTCGCGTGCAGGGCTGAGCCAACCGTGAAGATGACCGTGTTCAGCAGGATATCGGCGAAATCGGGGTCGGTGTAGGCGGCGATGTACTTGCTGGTGGTGAACTGACCGAAGCTGACGAAGTCCTTGGAAAAGCTGCCGATCAGCAGCATGACCACCGGGCACAGGGTCAGGAAACCAACGATGATGATCAGGGTCGTGGTCAGGGTTGGTTTTTTGAACATGAGCGGACCTATGTCGCCAGCAAAAAGCAGTGATCGGGATCGAAAGAAACGGTAATCGTGTCCCCTTCATGTAAATCAGCGGTCGGCTCGACAGTCGTCGTCAGGACCGTTTTGCCGATGCGGATTTCTCCTTCGTAGGCTTCGCCAATGAAAATGAGTGTTTCAACCCGACCGCGATAGCTGTTTAACGCCTCTGGCTGATCTTTGCCCAGACGAATGAATTCCGGCCGTACACAGAGGAAGGCGTCCTGGCCGATTGGCAGGTTCTGGTTGTTGAGAGCGCGGACAGGGCCGATCTCTGTAGCAAACAGCGCGTGGTCTCCGTCAAGCTCTTGCACCGTTCCCTGGATCAGGTTGGCGCGGCCGATGAAATCGGCGACGAATTGGCTGTCCGAATTGAAGTAGATCTTTTTCGGGTCGCCGATCTCAACGATTTTCCCAGCCCGCATGACCGCGATCTGATCGGACAGGGCCAGGGCCTCGATCCGGTCGTGGGTGACGTAGACGGCGGTGATCTGCAACTCGGTGAGGAAACTGTACAACTCTTTCCGGGTGGCCTCGCGCAGCTTGGCGTCGAGATTGCTCAAGGGCTCATCGAAAAGAATGACCTTGGGCTCCGCGACCAGGGCGCGGGCCAGAGCCACGCGCTGCTGCTGACCACCGCTCAGCTTGGTGGCCGGGCGCTTCTCGAACCCGGACAGTTGGACGAAATCGAGGACGCGTGCAACCTTCTGCCGGATCTCCTCCCGGGCCATCTTCTGGGTTTGCAGCGGATAGGCGACGTTGTCAAAGACGTTCATGTGCGGCCAGATGGCGTAGGTCTGAAAGACCATGCCGAGGCCACGTCGCTCCGGCGGGACGAAGATGTTCTTGTCCTTTGACCAGACCAGATCGTCGCCGATGTAGATCTCACCGCCGTCCGGCACTTCGAGACCGACAATGCAGCGCAACAGCGTGGTTTTGCCACAGCCGCTGGGTCCAAGGAGGGTGAAAATCCGGTTGGCGGGGATCGTCAGATCGACATGGTCGAGGGCACGGATCTCTTTCCCTTCGGAGTAGTAAGTCCTCACCAGGTCATGAATACGAATTTCCATAAGACCTCAATGCACGCGGCCGGAGCCGAATCACCCGGCTCCGGCCGAAAGGGCGGTTTGGCTATTGATAGAAAATCTTCTGGAACTCGTCACCCCAGTGGCGGATCTCCTCGTCCGAAAGCTGGCGGATCGGTAGCACCTTGACCTTGTCGATCCCTGCGATCGGCGGAAAGACTCCGGGCGTCAGGACATACTCACCGACCTTATCGGCCAGGAGCTGCATCGCCTGCTTGCTGAGCCAGTAGTCGATAAACACCTTGCCGCCTGCCGGGTTCGGCGCTTTGGCGGCAAGGGCCATGCCCCGGGTCGTGCCGAACAGGGTGTCGACGCGTGCCCAGTCGAGCGGGGCCGGAGCCTTGGTGATGATGTACTTGGGCATCGAAATGCCGAGGAGCTTTTCGCCGCTTGCGATCGGTGCTGGAGACGGACCGAAGGACTTGACGAACATCGGCTTGTTGGCCGCAAGCCCCTTGAGGAATTTCATCCAGCCGTCATCGTCGCCGAACACCTTGGCTTCCTTGAGGCCGACCAGCCAGGAAATGGTTGTCGCATGCGAGGCGGGGTCGGGCATGACCAGCTTGTCGTACCATTTCGGATCCGTCATATCCATGTAGCTGGTGGGCACGTCTTCGGGCTTGACCAGTTCCTTGTTGTAAATCGGGGCAACGTATTCGATGCCGAACTGGACGATGGTGTCATCCTCGGTCGCCCAGTCCGGATAGCCGGAGGCGGAGGGCGATTTATAAGGTGCGAGGACGCCCTTGTCTTTCAACATCTGCAGGATCGGCAGAGGGCCCTGAAGCACGTCAGCCTGTAGCTTCCCTGCTGAGTATTCGGTCAGCACTGTGGCGAGATACTTGGATGTCGAGATCCGGGTATAGATCCCTTCCTCGGCACTCTGGCCGGCATTGAAGTCGGCCATGATCGGTTCGATCGCTGTGATATTTGCGTACAGATTCACTTTTTCGGAGGCCAGAACCGTCGTGCACAGGCCGGAAACCAGGGTGAGACCGAGGAGCAGAACAACCATCTTCTTCATGACACTTCTCCTTTCGTGTGACTCGCTATGTGGCCGCTTGGTGAAGAAAAAAGGTTTGTTGCAAGACACCAGAATATATCAAATGCAAGCATAACAATAAGCGCATGCGAAATTTAGTTTAGCATATAACTTCCGGGAAAAATGGGCGTGTAAAATTTTGTTGGATGGCGAACAACAATTTTGTGATGGTGAGCCTGGCCTTTAATGGCGGGATTGATTTCTTCCTACAAATCCTGTTCCCGATTTAACAACGCATCCATGGAGACTCAGTGGGGAATCCGAAACAGACTGCAAAAGAGGAATGGCCCGTAAACTTAGAGGGGCCATTTTTGCGCTCTATGCGGGTCCATTTTCGAGTTTATGGTGCATAAGGGGTATAATCGGTGTACCCTTCAGACCCTGGTGTGTACCACAATGACATGTCTTCTGCAGGATTGAGAGGCCAATTATTTCTGTATCTTTCAGGAAGGTCAGGGTTTGTAATAAACGGCCTGCCAATCGCAATTATATCGGCATTCCCTTCGGCAATCCTTTCCTCTGCCATTTCTTTTGTGTAACCACAATTGCCGATGATCGCCCCATTGAAAATTGGCCTGAATTCTTTTAGAGACATCGGCTTCCCTTTTTCGTGAAAACCGAAGGCCAACCCATCCATGATGTGCAGATAACCAAGCTTGAGTTTGTTGATCTCTTCCGCGACATAAAGATACAGTTCACGATAATCCTCACAGCCCATATCATTGAATACCCCGTTGGGTGAGATGCGCGCACCGACCCGTTCCGCTGGCCATATCTCAAGGACTGCTTCCAGAACTTCTTTGAAAAATCTGAATCTGTTTTCCAGGCTTCCACCATATTGGTCATTGCGGAGGTTCGTGGTGGCATCAAGAAACTGATTGATCAGATATCCGTTGGCACCGTGAACTTCGATCCCTGAGAAACCGGCGGCCAATGCATTTTCCGCGGCTTTTCGGTAATCACTGACGGTTGTTTTAATTTCATCGATGCTCAGCGGGCGGGGTGTTTCGTAGGGTTTCTTGCCCATGGGTGTGAGAATATGATCACCGTTCAACTTGACGTCAGAAGCGGAAACAGGAGGGCTGCCATTATGAAAATCGCTGTGGGAGGCTCTGCCGCAATGCCAGAGCTGTAAGAAGACGGGGGCCCCCGTCGGGCTGACTCTTTCAACGACCTTTTGCCAACCTTTGACCATCTCTTCCGTATAGATCCCGGGCGAATCGATCCACCCTATGCCCTGTTTTGAAATCACTGTTGCCTCGGTGATCAGTAAGCCGGCACCGGATCTTTGAAAATAATATTCTGCCATGATGTCATTCGGTACACGCTCGTTTCCAGCACGTCCTCGGGTCATTGGTGCCATAGCAATCCTGTTTTTAAGATGAAGATCACCGATTGCGAAAGGTTCAAACAATGGACCGTTTATCATGTCTCCTTCTCCTCCTTCAATGACTTCGATTCCTGGGCACTGTTATATCTTTAAAATTTAATGAATTCAGCCAGTTCATTATAGCAAAAATTCATTTGATCGCTTCTGGATGAATTCTAAGAAGCGCTGCAAAATCAGCAAAGGCCACCCGGTTCCAGGCCGCCATTATCATTGGGATGAAAGCGCCTTTCAAAGACGTCAATCAATCAGGAAGCAGTTTGTCCTATCGGAGCCCGTGATTTTGAAAAACTTCGATTTCAGCTTGTTCGCATATTTTTTAGCCGCGCTTGCGGCAGGAAAACGATTTGCTATATATTACTAAAATAGTCAGCTATAAGCATAAAGAAAAGCCCCAAAAAAAGTGAAAATGGAGAATATTTATGTCACATCTATCTAGGCTTTGGCGCACATTGATTCCCGTAGTCCTGCTCTCGTTTGCAGTGACACCAGCCGTGGCCAATGAGCCCGGTACCCTGCAATGGTATGGTCAATCCGCTTTCAAAGTGACCACCCCGGGCGGCAAGGTTATCGTCATCGATCCGTTCATTACCAAAAATCCAAAAACCCCTGCTGAACTCAAGGATCTCGGCAAGCTTGGCAAGGTTGACCTGATTCTCGTGACCCATGGGCACGGTGACCATCTTGGCGATACCGGCGAATTAGCCAAGTTGACCGGTGCAAAGGTCGGTGTCAATGCAGACATGGGACATACCCTGGATGCCTTGGGCATCGTGCCGATGGCGCAATTGATCCGTTTCAACAAGAGCGGACCGATCAAACCTCTGCCGGGCATAACTGTGACGATGGTCCATGCCGAACACAGCTCGAGCATCGTGCATAACGACCCGGAGACGAAAGCCAAAAGTGTTCACAATGGTGGTGAGCCGGCAGGCTATATCATTGAACTCGAGAACGGTTTCAAACTCTACCATGCTGGTGATACGGGTATTTTCTCTGACATGCAACTGATCGGATCCTATTACCAACCAAACCTGGCCCTGTTGCCCATTGGTGGCCATTTCACCATGGATCCAACCCACGCTGCATTTGCAGCCAGAGACCTTCTCAAGAGCAGCCATGTTATTCCGATTCATTACGGCACCTTCCCGCCGTTGAAGGGCACTCCTGAGGAGTTTCAGCAGGCTCTTAAGGGAAGTCTCGTCAAGGTGACTGTGATGCAGCCCGGTGACATATTGAAATTCTAAACAGACGCTGTTGTCGCTTCACGGGAATACTGATCCCTTCTGACAATAAAAATATCGGCCACCCGGAATTGATCCAGGTGGCCGTTTTTCTTTTCGATTCAGTCGTTTGTCGAATGTATCCCTCATCAGGTGCCGTTTTCCTTATGGCAACCCGGGGTCTGCGGAAAGTGAAGATTCAGGCCAGTGGCACGCGATGAATTTTCAACCGGTCTCTGATCTCATGAGCAGAGAACAATCCGGAGCCAGCTCATGACGACGCAAAGCGGCTTCTGCCATCGGTCCCCCGAGGAGGTACCCCTGAACTTCGTTACAGCTGTGGTCCTGCAAAAACTTTAACTGGGGTAACGTCTCCACCCCCTCAGCCAGAACGCTGATCTTCAGAGTTTTTGCTAAAGCGATAACGGCCTCAACGATCGCGGCATCGCGGGGATCATCTTCGATGCCGGAAACAAAAGACCGGTCTATTTTGATGCGATCAACGGGAAAATGCTTCAAGTAGCTCAGGGAGGAGTAGCCGGTGCCGAAATCATCAATGGCGAGCTGGAGACCGAGCGCCTTCAGGTCTTGCAGAATAGAAACAGTTTGCTCTGCATGATCCATGAGAACGCTCTCGGTACACTCCAGTTCAAGACACGATGGATCAAGCTGGGTCTCAGAGAGAATACGCGCGACAAGACCAGGGAAATCGCGATGGCGTAACTGGTGTCCCGAAACGTTGACCGCAACCGTCTGTATCGGGGCTCCCGCAACATCCCAGGCTTTTGCCTGCTCGCAGGCCAAGCGCAGAATCATCTCCCCCAGAGCGTGAATCTGACCGTTGCCCTCAGCTAAAGGGATGAAACGGGCCGGTGAGATCTCCCCCAGCTCGGCGTTGTGCCAGCGGGCGAGCGCCTCAACACCACATTGACGACCTGTCTGCATATCCCACTGGGGTTGATAGACAAGGGTGATCTCCTCCCGTTCTAGGGCCTGCCGAAGAGCCGTCTCCAAGGCCACCTTTTCCACGATCTCCTTGTTCATCTTGGCAGAGAAAAACTGAAAATCATTCCGGCCGCTGGCTTTGGCCTTGTACATGGCGGTATCGGCACTGCGCAGAAGGCCCTCCAGATCGGACGCATCGTTGGGATAGATCGCGATGCCGATGCTCATGCTGGCAAAAATCTTTTTCCCAGCGATCTCGAATGGTGCCCTGAATTCTTCAAGAATACGGCGTGCCAAAACGCCGGCCGGGCCCTCACCATGGGTACGGGGGAGCATGATAACAAACTCGTCACCACCCAACCGGGCCAGAGTGTCAGCGGCACGGACACAGTTCGAGAGCCGGTGAGCGACCTCGGTCAGGAGTTTGTCGCCGCAGTCATGTCCCAGGGTATCGTTGATATCTTTAAAATTGTCGAGGTCGAGGAAAAGGACTGTGACCTCTTCCGGTTGTTTCGCACGGTCGGCTTGCAAGAGCGCTTTCTGCAGCCGGTCAATAAAAAGCGTGCGGTTGGGAAGACCCGTGAGGATATCATAATAGGCCAGGTGTTGAATCTTGTCCTCATTCTTCTTGCGCTCGGTGATATCTTCACAGATGGTCACGATGCCAAGAATATCCTCTTGCGGATTCCGGACAGCAACCGAGGTCAGCTGGACAGGAAACTCCTCTCCGTTTTTGCGTCGGTTGACGCTCTCTCGCTGCCAGACTCCTGTTTTCTCTTGTTTTTCTGTGGGGCTTGATTGGTGTAATCGCGGTGGTGCCAGCATACGGGCATCTTGATCCAACAATTCGCCCATGCTGAAACCATGCATTTTTGCGTCGGCCGGGTTGATGTAGATAATCTTCCCTTCGGCATTCGAGATTGTTATCCCAATCGGCAGGCATTCCACGGCCGCTTTCAGCATTCTGAGGTCGCTTTCGCTACGACCGAGCTCTTCGAGAGCCTCGCTGGCTCTGAGCAAGTAGCGCGCCCGGTAGCCCAGGAGTTCCGCAGTGACCGGCTTGGCAATACAATCCGTTGCCCCGGCTTCGAAGGCCTGTTTTATGGAATTTGCGTCCGTCAGGCTGGTAACGGCCAGGATAGGCGTGTGGCGCCCCTGGTCAATGCTGCGCAGGGCCGCACAGGCCGCGAAACCATCCATTCCCGGCATCACCATGTCAAGGATGACCAAATTGGGATGCTTCTGCCGAAAAATTTCAATCGCCTCCAAACCGTCAGAAGCTTCCACAACGTGGCAGCCAATCGCCTCCAGGCAATCAGAAAAGACCTTACGCATAAAAAGTTGATCGTCGACCACCAATGCCGTTGGCTTGGCAGAGCCAGAACTGACATTGGGCTGCACGTTGTTGTCCGTATTTTCCATCATTTTCTTTCCGTCATTCCAGGGCTGAACAGCGTTGAAAAGATGAGAACCCCTGACATGTGAATGGGTGACCTCTTTAGTTTTGCCGCCTTATGGCAAGCCGGCTGGTCGCCGCATTGATTGCCAGAATGTCCTGATTTCTGAAGGATTTCACAGGCCCTTCCGCTTTTGGCGTGAAATTCAATGGGCCATAATTTTCATTATTCAACAGTCGATTCCGCAGTACCAAACAAAAAAGCCCCTGCCAGAGGGCAGGGGCTTGGTGACAGGTTGACGATGCATTACCTGTGATAACCGAGTCGCGTCGAGAGTTCCTCGGCGGAACTGGTCACCAGGGGCACCAACTGGTTGGCGATACGCTCCTCGCTGAGGCGCATGCTCGGGCCGGAAATACTGATCGAGCCGACGATGCGGCGCGTGTAGTCGCGAATCGGTGCCGCCACACAGTGGACACCGACATCGAGTTCCTCGTTATCAATGGCATAACCCTGTTCGGCGATGGTTGCCAATTCTTTCTTCAACGCGGAACGGGAACGGATCGTTGTCTCGGTGAAGGGCTTGAGCTCTTCGTGCGGCAGGATCTCATTGATTTCCTCTTCGGACATGTACGCCAGATGAATCTTGCCAGCCGCCGTGCAGTAGGACGGCAGGCGAGAGCCCACCCGAGAGACCACCCGAACGGTCATGTCGGTTTCGACCATATCGAGATAAACCACATGCCCCTCTTTGAAGATCGCCACGTAACAGGTCTCGTTGCACTCTTCGACCATTTTATCCAGAATCGGTTTGGCCTGGCGCAACAGGCCCATCTGCTTGATAAAGGTCTGACCGAGTTCTAGCGCCTTCAGCCCTAGGCGATAATTCTCGGTCGCCTTGTTCTGCTCGATATAACCCCGCGATTCAAGCGTAGCCAGCAGGCGAAAGACGTTGTTTTTATGGAGTTTCAGGCGCTTGCTGAGTTCAGTGACGCCGAGTTCATCGACATCATCGTGGAACTGCTCCAGCAGATCGAGCGCATGTGAAACCGCCTGGATGATATATTCAGACTTCTCTTTCCTTGCCATTTTTATAAGTCCTTGAGCAATTGAAGACGTGGCCTGCAGGCCCCCTCTATTTGAAAGGTAATTTTCTAACCAAACAGAATGAAACTGTCAAGACAAACCGGATCTTCGGCACCGAATTCTCCCCTCCTTGCAACCTTTGCCGAACCCTTTGATTTTCAGATTTTACAAATTTTAAAATACTGTTTTATAGATGTCAAACAGATTCAGTTGATTTTCTCCGTTTTCAGAGTTGTTGACACATTTCGGGGCGCCGGGTAAATTCAGATTCATGAATTTTCGGGAGAGGCGCAGATGCTGACACTCAGCAAGAAGATACTCGTGGCCATCGACGGATCCCCCCAGTCCGACAAAGCCGCTGAGGAGGCTGTTCGGCTGGCATCGGTCTCCGGGGCCAAATTCAAGAGTCACCTGTTCGCTGTCCTCGTCCTTCCCAGTATGAAAACGCCCTCCTTCACCGATTTTTTCCCGGACAAGCCGGCCACGGAAATGCCCGACTGGCAGGAGAAAAGAGACCGTCTCTTCTATGTGGTTGAGAAGGCCGCCGCCGAAGCAGATATGCCGCTGGAATCGCTGGTACTTTACGGTGACCCTGCTGAAGAACTGATGCTGTTTGCCGAAGAGCAGGGTTGTGACGTGATCGTTATCGGTTCCTCGGGCAAAGGGCGCGTCAAGCGGACTTTGCTCGGCAGTGTCTCGACGAAAGTCTCCTTACACGCCCATTGCTCCGTCTACATCGTTCGTTGACCGCTCGTTCGCGTTTGCGGCAGCCATAGAGTCGCGGGTGGTGCCGGACGGGCTGCTGTCATGGCGGGTCTCCTGGCTGAGATAAGTAAAGAGTTCGGCGAGGGTGTCCCGGATCAGGTCCGGTTCTTCGGGGAATTCATGGGGAGCCAATTCGAGGACCAGCGCGTGGTCATAGCCGGTCTCCCTGAGATGATTCAAAAAGCGCGTCAACGGCAGACCCCCATGGCCAGGGAATAGATGCTCCTGGCCATTGCCATAGTCGGAAAAATGAATGTTCCGCATCCTTCCCGAGTCATAGAATTGATGAAAATCACTTAGGAAATCAGTGTGCATCGAGCCACAGTGCGCGGTATCGAAGGTCAAGTAGAGATTGCGTTCCTCCAGGAAACGCACCATGCTCTCGACCTTGCTCAACAAGTAGGGATTGACCTTCGATTTCGGCAGACACGGCATGTTCTCGATGGTAATCAAGACCTCGTTCTGACCGATCTCCGCCTGGAAATCCTGGACCGTCTTCAACCATTTCCAAAACCGATACTCGAACAACATCCAGTTGGGCGGGTGAAAATTGATGAGCGGCACGCCGGCCTGCAGGGCAAGGTCAGCACATCGTTTCAGTTGATCGATCTTGTTCCCCCAGCCGTCGATCTCGAAGAAGGGTGCGTGCAGAGAGTGGACCGGGTGAATTTTCTGCAGGGCCTGTAGTACGGCGAGCGACTTTGATCCGGCAAAGTCATGATTGATGATGACTTCCAGACCGTCAAAGCCGACCTCGCCGGCCATCTCGAAGACGATGGGGGCCGGGAGAGTGTAAAGGCTGCCTGCAGAGAGTATCCGTTTCATTTCAAACCGGTGAATCGAAAAACTAGAACATTATTTTATAATCATGACGGGGCACCACGGAAACCGCATTGGTCATTAGCATCCGACGGTTCCCGCGACCTGCCCGTCAGGGGCTGTGGACTTTTTCGACCAGGAACCGCCGCAGACTCTCTGCCGGCGGAGGTGTCAGCCTCGACACGATGATCATAGTCAGAATGACCAGGGGCGCACCGATCAGGGCCGATGAAGTTGGCGGCAGAATCGCGCGCAGGACCGGGAACAGATGGCCCAGCAGAATCGGTGTGAAGGTGATCACGGTTCCCACCAGCATACCGGCGATCGCACCGTACTTGTTGGTCCTGTCCCACCAGATGCCGAGCAGAAAGATCGGGAAAAGGGTGTTTCCGGCAAGAGCGAAGGCCACGGCGGTGATCTGGGCGATCAACCCGGGCGGATTCACGGCAATCACCAGCACGATGACGGCTAGCACCAGAGTCGCTCCTTTGGCCACCAGCAGCAGATGGCGTTCGCTGGCCCGTGGGTTGATCAGGCGATAATAGATATCGTAGGAAATGGCCCCGGCGCCGGTCATCAGCAGTCCGGTAATCGTGCTGATCGCCGCAAGGATGCCACCGATGGCCAGGACGCTGACGAAGATGTCGTTGAGACCGACCCACTCGGCGGTTTTGATGACGATAATATCGGCCAGGGCCTGCGCTTCCTGCGGATCGAGCAGGGTCCCTGAGCGGCTCAGCCAGGTTTCAGCAAACGCACCGAACGCCGGCGCACTCCAGTAAAGCAGACCGATGAAGAACAGGCCCCAGACCACACCCCAACGGGCATCCCGGTTGTTCGGTACGGTGTAAAACCGCGACAGCACGTGCGGCAAGCCGGCCGTGCCGACCATCAGGGTAAAGCAGAGCGCAATCCATTCGTAAGGGGTGCCGAAGGTCCAGGGATAGAGGTAGGTCCGGGCGACCTGTTCCGGGAGATCGCGCAGGGCGTGGCCGTAGCTGAACTGCGGCAACAGCCAATTGTAACCGAGCTTCTTGGCGATCATCATCAGCGGGATGACGAAGGAAAGAATCAGGATCAGGTAATGAATCTGCGGATTGCGCGCGGCTTTCAATGCGCCGGCGACCATCAGGTAGACCAGGGTCACAACAATGCCGAAGATCAGCGCCTGGGTGTATTCGATCCCGAACATCCAGGCGAACACCAGGCCAATGCCCTTGTATTGGGCGACACAGTAAATCAGGGAGATGACGATCGCTATAACCGCTGAAAAAACCCGGGCCACGGTCGAATCGTAGCGGGCTTCGACGAAATCGGGGGCGGTGTATTTGCCGAAGCGGCGAATCTGGCTGCCCATCAGAACCAGGAGCAGGACATAGCCGCCGGTCCAGCCAAGGATGAAGGCGAAGGCGAAATATCCCTGGAGGAAGAAGACGCCGGCGATGCCGAGAAAAGAGGCGGCACTCATCCAGTTCGATGCGATAGCCGCACCGATGCTGGCATGGCCGATCGACCGGACTTGCAGGCCGTAGCCGCCACGATCCTGACGACGGGTCATCAGGCCGATGATCAGGGAAACCACCAAGACGCAAATCAGCAGGAATATCGGCGTGATCCGGTAAGACGCTTCCATGGTTTTCTCCTAGCGGCGCTTTCGATAGCTGGAACTGAGCCAGTCAATCAAGACGTTGAAAAAGATGCAGAGCAGGATAAACCAGACGATCAGGAATTGGCCGCTGTACCAGAAGTAGACCGGAATGCCGAATACGTAGGGCACTTCCGCAAGGGTCCGGACCGGGTCATCGTGGGTCATGGCCAGATGAATCGGCATGACGAAGATCATGATCGCCCAGGCGACCAGCGCAATCCAGATGATGGTGACTTCTTTGCGCATGAAGCCGGGGCGGGGGCGAAAAAAGTTGACGTGCAGATCCCTGTCTTGCAATGGCTGCTGACGATTACTGTGCGGCATGGTCAGATCTCCTCGTGCGTAAGACGCAGTCATGGTGCGACGGATCGAGCCAATCGGATCGGCCACAAGATACATCAATCATCGTTATTTGCCAATCGGCACGTCACCCGGCGTCTTGATCACTTCGGCAAGCAGGCTGGTGGCGAAGCTGCCCCTGGGCAGGGAAAACGCGAGTACGAGGTCGTTATCCAATAGGCTGCAATCGGCGACCTGCAGGGGGACTCGCAGCGCTCGCCGCTCCCCTTCCATGGCCAGGCCGCCGGGCAGACGAAAGGTCTGCAGGTCGAGATCCTCCGCCGCCAGCAAATCGGCTTCCAAGCTGCCGGCGCGTTCCTGTGCCAAGCGCATTTTATAACCGAACATGGGCCCGGTGGCGCTGATCTCGAAAGCGTCTGCCCGGGGTTGCTCCAACTCCGGATCCGTGACCAGAAAGCTGGCGCCGTTGACATGCTTGTAGGCAATGTCGCCGGGCCAGATCCGGTTGATCTCCGGCAGTCGCTTGGTCAGCAGCCGGTCGAAAAGGCTGGACTGGTAGGCCGACAGGTAGAGGCGCAACAACTTGCGCGGCATAGCCAGGACGGCCTTGCGCGGGGCTGCGCCATTGCGCAGCATCGTCAGCAGTTTGCGTTCCGGACGGCAGTGGCGCGGCAGGTTGGTGATGGCCGTATCGAGGTCTCCGGCGCGATAGGCCTCCGCCGCCGTCCGCCAGCCCGGATGCGTGATCGCCTCGGGTGTGCCGATGATTTCACGAATCGCCGCCGGGTAATCTCCACGCAGCAGGGCCCCGCCAATCCTGTGCGAATTGCCCAGTGCGCCATAGCGCTGGGTGCCGAAGCGATTCGGCACACCGGTTTTGACCAGTGCCGCAAGGATCGCTTGCGCCCGTGCCAGGGCATCGGCCTGTGGGTCGCGGATGCGGATGCGGAACCGGTTGCCGGCCAGATGGCCGGGGCGCAACTTGTTGCGGTGACGTTCGGCACCAAGGATCGTCACACCGGGAATCTGCAGATTGCTAACGTCGGTCGCAGGAGGCACCGGCACCGAGACGGTTTGCCGGGTCAGGGCCCGGGCATCCTTGAGACCGGCATAGCCCAGGTCACGTTCACGACAGCCGAACGCGCGGGCCAGTTCCCGTAGCAGGTCGTATGTGGTCAAGCCGGTCTTTTCAACGCGCAGGTAGAGATGATCGCCCGTCCCGCAGGGTTCGTAGAGGGGAATTTCCTCAACCTGGAAATCGTCGGGATGCTCGCGGATGGTGCCGCCGGTTCCGGGCAGGTCCTTGGTCAGGGTGTCAGTCATTCTCGACCTTCGACCAGGGAACGCGAAAGCCTCGCTCGATCGCCGGATCGGGCAGTGCCGTTCGGGGCACACCGGGATTGCGTTGCTGGTGGATGAAATAGAGCGGCAGCCCCTGCTCTTGAAAGCGCTGCATGTATTTGGACACCGGATAATCCGGCAATGCGTGCGCCCAGTTCTCTGCCAGCCGGTTGCGATAACCGGGCAGCACATGCAGCAGCCGGGCAACGTCGGCGGCGTAATCGTCGAAGTCGGTACTGAAGTAAAAATCGGCGCCGGGCCGCAGGAAGTGAGCGATCATCAGGAGAAAATCCCGGTTCACCAGGCGGCGTCGGCGATGGCGTTTCTTTGGCCAGGGATCTGGACAGTTGATGTAGACCGCAGCGAGACTTTCGGGGGCCAATCCCCGCGTCAGGAGCCAACGGGCTTCAACCCGCATCACCCGGACATTGGTCAGACCGGCCCGTTCGATCTTGGCACAGGTTTTCAGACAGCCCTTGTTGTAGATGTCGATGGCGAGGAAATTCAGCTCTGGTTGGCGCCGAGCCATGGCGACCACGAATTGACCGGTGCCGCAGCCTATCTCAAGAGCCATCGGGTTGTCATTGCCGAAGATCTCCGCCCAGTCCGGGCGATCTGGGAGGCTTCGGTCGGGGATGAAATGCTGGGAAAGAATCGGAATGACGCGTTGGGTCATGTTGGCTACTTGTCCTGGGGCAAGGAATCCGGATCGGCATCCGCCGGTTGCATGAAGTCGAGCAAGGTTGCCCTCTCCGCCGTCGTCAAATAGCTGAAATCGGCAATCCTGCTGTTGCCGTGTTGCCCTTCCGGGCCGACCAGGGCGGCCTGCATTGCGGTTCGCGAGAGATTCTGGCGCATTTCGGCAAAACTGGCTGCGAGTGTGCCGCCCTCACCGGCGAGGGCATGACAGGCTTTGCAGCCCAGCGCGTTGATCAGCTTGACGGCGTCAGGGGGCTCCTTCGCCTGGAGGGCCAGCGGCAGCAGGACCAGGAGGCACAGAGTCAACAGGAGGAACGGATGTTTGCGCGAGGACATGAGGCCTCCGTGGTTCGGTGACAAATGCGGACAGGATACCGAATATCGCCGAAGACGCCAAGCGGCGATTCGGGAAAGAGCTTGAAATCATTCCGGGGCGCGAGTAATCTGACCTGCGGCCATCCCCTGCACACACCCTGTCCCTTGCCAAGGAGTCTTTTATGCTGATTGTCATGCATCACTCGGCGACTGCTGACCAGCTCAAGGCCGTCACCGATGCTGTTGAGGCCATGGGTCTGATCGCGGAACCGATCCCGGGCAGCCTGAGGACCGCTATCGGCGTCCTCGGCAACCAAGGGTATGTGGACGATACCACGATTCGCGAACTACCCGGGGTGCGCGACGTCATCCACGTCAGCAAACCCTACAAGTTGGTGTCCCGCGATTTTCATCCTGAATCATCGATCGTTGAGGCGGGCGGCGTCCGCTTCGGTGATGCTGAACCGACTGTCGTTATCGCCGGGCCATGCAGCGTCGAGAGTGAGGAGCAGATGCTGGCAGCCGCCCGCATCGTCAAGCGGCACGGCGCCCAGATGCTGCGTGGCGGGGCCTTCAAACCCCGCACCGGGCCGCACAGTTTCCAGGGCCTCGGTGTCCAGGGCCTGAAATATCTGCGGCAGGCGGGTGATGCCGAAGGGTTGCCGGTGATCACCGAGGTGATGCGCATCGAGCAGTTGGAGACGGTCTGTCAGTATGCCGATGTTCTGCAGATCGGCGCGCGCAACATGCAGAATTTCGATCTACTCAAAGAGGTCGGCAAAATGACTCACCCGGTCCTGCTGAAACGCGGCATGAGCGCGACCCTCGAGGAGTTCCTGTCGGCGGCCGAATACATTCTGGCCGAAGGGAATCCCCGGGTGATTCTCTGTGAACGTGGCATTCGCACGTTCGAGCGAACCACGCGCAATACGCTCGATCTCAGCGTTGTGCCCCTGATCCGGGAGATGAGTCATCTGCCGATTGTGGTCGATCCGAGTCATGCGACCGGGCGCCGTAACCTGGTGGGGCCGATGGCCAAGGCTGCGGTGGTGGTCGGTGCACACGGCATCATGGTCGAGGTTCATCCCGATCCCGACAAGGCCCTGTGTGATGGGGCCCAGAGTCTGACCGGGGAAGGATTCGGCCGGTTGGTCGGTGAACTGCAGCGGCTGCGAGAGGCGCTCGGTCTGCCTTGAAAATCAGGCGCCGATCTCGAACAGGCCGATTTCCGGCCGGCAGAAAAAGCGCAGCGGCAGAACGCTGGTGCCGATGCCGCGGCTGACGTAAAGCGGGATACGGTGTTCACTGACCCGGTAGTGTCCGGCGACGAAACGACCCGAGTAGCGGGGCAGGTAGAAGGGGGGCAGGTAGGGCAGGCGCACCTGGCCGCCATGGGTATGGCCGCTGAGAATCAGGTGGATATGCGCATTGAGCTGTTCATGGGCGAAAGCCGGCACATGCGATAACAGAATGTTCAGACGCTGCGGATCGATGTCCTGCTGCAGGCGGTTCAGATAATCGGCCGGTGACGGATAGTCGATGCCGAAAATCGACAGGGCGCGGCCGTTGACCTCAAAGTCGGTGCGTTCATTGATCAGCAGCTTCACTCCCACCCCGGCGAAATGCCGGCGCAAGTTTTCCCCTTCCAGGCGTGACCAGTATTCCCAGTTGCCCTGCACGGCATAAACCCCGTGGGGGGCCTCGAGTTCTCTGAGGAAATCAAGCACGCCGCGAATGTTGCGCTCTTCTTCCAGGTAGTCGCCGGTCAACACGATCAGGTCCGGTTTCTGCGCCATGACCTGGCGCGCGACTTTGCGGAAATAGGGATTGAATTCACTCAGGTGGAGATCGCTGACCTGCACCAGGCGCACGCGCCCACCGGGCAGGGGTGACGGAATACGGCTGGTTTCGACCTGCAGGGCGCGGGGTTCATACCAGGCGGTATCGGCGATCAGGGCACCGGCCAGTCCAGCCACACCGAGGGTGAGAAAACGGCGTCTGCTGATCTTGCGACGTTGCCAGGAGGACTTCAAGGGAGCCTGCCAGATGCAGCGGTGCTGGTGTTGCCAGAAACGCTGGCATGTATTATCTTTAGAGATCGCATCATCAGCCAATTATATAAGGATCATTCTCGAAAAGGAAAGGCGATACCCGTCATGGATCAATTCCAGCAAGTCACCGACAACGTCTTCTGGGTCGGTGTCCGTCACCCGGATCTGAAAATCTTTGATGAGCTCTTCCCGACGCACAATGGTACAACCTACAATGCCTACCTTGTGCGGGGAGAGGAAAAAACCGCTTTGATCGATACGGTCAAGGCACCCTTCACCGAAGAGTTTCTCGATAAGGTCGAGGAGTGTGTGGGCCTTGAGAACATTGACCTGGTGGTCATCAGCCACACCGAACCGGATCATTCCGGGGCCCTCGGCCGATTGCTGGAAAAGCGCCCGGATCTACCAGTCTACTGCAGCCGTCCTTCGCTGAATTTTCTGTCTCAGCTGCTGAACCGACCCTTCAATGGCCATGCTGTCAGCGATGGGGAAGAAGTCGATCTCGGCGGGCGGACGCTGCGCTTCGTTCTGGCCCCCTACCTGCACTGGCCGGACACCATTTTTACCTATCTGGTGGAGGATCAGGTTCTTTTCCCCTGTGACGCTTTCGGCGCCCATTACTGTGCCAGTAAACTTTTCGATGATGAGATCCCGGATTTCTCGAAAGATTTTTATTTCTATTTCGACTGCATCATGCGGCCCTTCAAGGACAAGGTGCGTGAAGCCGTCGGCAAGGTTGAAAAACTCGATCTGAAAATGATCTGTCCCTCCCATGGCCCGATTCGCCGCCGTGATCCCGATGCCGTGGTCAGCTCTTACAAACGGCTGTCGGCACCGCCACCTGAACTGCCCAAGCCGCGGGCGCTGATGCTGACGCTGTCATCACACGGCAACACGCACACCATGGCGGCGGCCATGCGCGAGGAACTGGAAGCGAAGAATTTCGAGGTGACCGTCATGCGCATGTGTGAAATGCGTGACGGCGACCTGCGGGATGAACTGGAGTTGGCTGACCTGGTCCTGGTCGGCTCATCGACGATCAACCGCGATGCGCCTCCGCAGGTCTGGCATGCCCTGTCCTTGTTTTCCCTGGTCACGCCGAAGGCCAAAGTGGCCGGCGCCTTCGGCTCTTTCGGCTGGAGCGGCGAAGCCGTCAAGTTTATCGAGGAGCGCTTGAAAGAACTGCGTTTCAAGCTGCCGGTGCCCGGTTTGACCCTGCGCTTTGTGCCGACCGAGGAGAATCTTCGGGAATGCCGCGAATTTGCCAACCAGCTGGCCGACCAGGTTCTGAGCCGGGCCGCATAGCGGTTGACCTTTCCGTTCATTTTTCTGCAGCATGCGGGCAGGGCCATGAGGGCTCTGCCCGCACCTTGTCTGGGCGAGTCGTTTTCGAGGGTCAACAAAAGGTGACTTCCACGCAGGCCAAAGCACCGATTGTCGAGGTTGCGGTGATTGCTCCCCTCGACAAGATTCTTCACTATACTGTACCCGACACGCTGGCTTCAGCGGTTCAGGTCGGCAGCCGGGTCCGGGTGCCGCTCGGCCGGCGCCAGGTGGTCGGTTATGTGATGGGGTGGGGGCAGCCGGGGGATTCGCTTTTAAAGGATGTCCAGGCGGTGATCGATCCCGAGCCACTTTTTGACGCGTGCCAGGCCGGTTTCTATCTGCGTGCCGCACGCTATTATGATTACCCGCCGGGCGAAGCCGTCAGGACAGCATTGCCGGCCGGATTGTCCGGTCCGGAGAGCAAGCCAGCCGTGCTGCTTGACAAGATCTATCGGGCGACGGCCCGGGATGACCAGCCGCCAGGAAGTCGGCAGCGGCAGATCCTGACCGCGGTCCGGGGGCAAGGTGGCCTGCTTTTGAGCGCTTTGCGCGAACGGTTCGCTGCGCCGCATGCGGTGCTTGCACGCCTGGTCGCGCAGAACTATCTGACGGTCGAGACGATCGAACGGTACCGCGATCCCTTTGCGGCGATGCCTATTCAAGAGCATCCGCCTGTGGTCCTCAACCCCGCCCAGCAGAGCGCGGTCGAAAGGATTGAACGCTCTTTGCAGGAGGAGCATTACCAGGCGTTTTTGCTGCATGGGGTGACCGGCAGCGGCAAAACCGAGGTGTATCTGAACGCAATTGCCAAAACCCTGGCCCGCCAGCGCCAGGCTCTGGTCCTGGTACCTGAAATCGCTCTGACACCGCAACTGGTGGGGCGCTTCCGCGGCCGTTTCCGAGACCAGGAGATCAAACTCGCGGTCCTGCATTCCGGTCTCTCCGAAGGGGAACGCTATGATGCCTGGCGTCAGGTCGCCAGAGGGGATGTCGATGTCGTGATCGGTGCCCGCTCGGCGGTCTTTGCCCCCTTGTCCAAGCTTGGCCTGATCATCGTCGACGAGGAACACGACAGCAGCTACAAGCAGTCCGAGGGGTTCCGCTACAATGGCCGTGACCTGGCACAGCTGCGAGGTCATCTGGCTCAGGCCGTGGTCGTTCTCGGCAGCGCAACGCCCTCTTTGACAACCTATCAAAGGGCTCTGACGGGAGCGCTTGTCAAACTTGACCTGCCCGAACGGACAGCAGCCAGGCCCCTGCCTACTGTCGAATTGGTCGATTTGACCCAGCATCAGGGCGAGACTCTGCTCAGTGACCCGTTGCGGGACGCTCTTGGCGAGACCCTTGCGGCAGGTGAGCAGGCTTTGCTCTTGTTGAACCGCCGTGGTTACGCGCCGTTTCTGCTCTGTCACGAGTGCGGTGCAACCCTGCACTGTCCCAATTGCGACATTACTCTGACCTATTCCCGTGTGCAACGTTCCCTGCGCTGTCATTATTGTGATTATCATCAGGCGCCGCCGGACCATTGCCAGCGGTGTTCCGGATCCAGCCTCGCGCCGGAGGGCATGGGTACGGAACGGCTCGAGGAAGAAATCCTCACCGATTTTCCCAAGGCCCGCGTGGCCCGCATGGATCGTGATACCATGCGCCGCAAGGGGGCCCATCATCAGCTGGTCGCCGCGATGGCGTCCGGTACGATCGATGTGCTGATCGGCACCCAGATGATTGCCAAGGGGCATGATTTTCCGGCGGTGACCCTGGTCGGTGTCCTGAATACCGACACGGCATTGAATCTGCCTGACTTCCGCAGTGCCGAACGGGTGTTTGCCCTGCTCAGCCAAGTGGCGGGCCGGGCCGGTCGTGGCGAGCGGCCCGGCCGTGTGCTGATCCAAACCTATGCGACGGACAATGACGCCCTGCATTGTGTCACCCGGCATGATTACCAGAATTTTGCCGAACGCGAATTGTCCCAGCGGCAGGCTTTGGCGTATCCTCCTTACGGTTATCTGGTGAACCTGGTGTTGAGCGGCAACGACCAGGGGCGGGTTGCCGATGCCGCCGAGCAGCTGGCCGCGGCCTTGTTGCGTGACGACCGGGAGGTCGAGGTTCTCGGCCCCGCACCCTGCCTGCTGGCCCGGCTGCGCAACAAGCATCGGCGGCAGATCCTGCTCAAGGCCCGACAACGCGATCCGCTGCGCCGCCAGGTGGTGCGGTTGCAGCGGCTGAGAGCGCTGCTACCTGCCGGTGTGCAACTGACAGTTGATGTCGATCCGGTGGATATGTTTTGATGAGCCATGAACTCTCTGCGGAATAATCCCGATCGCCAGGTCACCCCGCCGCGCCGGCTTGTCCTGCTCCTGCTGCTCAGCCTGCTGTTTGCCTGTGCCCGGCCGCCGGAACCGGTGCCGGAAGTTGCTGAGCCGGTGGTCGAAGAACCCGTCGTCGAGGAAGTTCCGGTTCTCCAGCCGGTGACCTGGTCGGACGTGGCCGGCTGGGAAGAGGATGACCCAAGTCTCGCTCTGGGCGCGTTCCTGCAGAGCTGTACCGCGTTACGGTGGCGCGACACTTGGCCGGAACCTTGTCAGCAGGCGGCGGCCATGGAGCATGCCAGTGAAATCGAAGTGCGACAGTTTTTCGAAAAGAACTTTACCCCGCATCAGGTTCGCCAGGCCGATGGCGACACGGAAGGGCTGTTGACCGGTTATTATGTCCCCGACCTGCGCGGCAGTCGACAACCCTCGAACATCTACCGCTATCCGCTCTACCAGCGCCCCGAGGACCTGCTGGTGATCGACCTGAGTGAGGTTTATCCGGACCTCGGCAATTACCGGCTGCGTGGCCGCCTGGAGGGTCATCGCGTGATCCCCTATTGGGATCGCAGCGAGATTGACAGCACCGAGCAGCCCCTGGCTGGCGAAGAGCTGTTCTGGGTGGCTGACCCCGTGGAGCTGTTTTTCCTGCATATCCAGGGATCGGGACGCATTCTGCTCGAGGATGGTGAGACGGTGCTGGTCAACTACGCCGACCAGAACGGTCATCCCTACCGGTCGATCGGCAAGTACCTGCTGGATCAGGGAGCCATGGAGCGCCATGAGATGTCCATGCAGAATATTCGACGCTGGGCCCGGGACAACCCGGACCAGGTCGATGCACTGCTCAACCAGAATCCGAGTTATGTTTTCTTTCGACCTCTGGGCAGCGATGTGCAGAGTCCGCCCGGTGCTCTCGGCGTGCCTCTGACCCCGGGGCGGAGTCTGGCCGTTGACCGTCGCTACGTGCCGCTTGGTGCACCGGTCTTTGTCGCCACGACCTGGCCGAACACCGACCGGCCGCTTCGGCGGCTGATGATGGCTCAGGATACCGGAGGTGCGATCAAGGGGCGCATCCGCGGAGATTTTTTCTGGGGGATGGGTGACAAGGCCGGGGCCCTGGCGGGACGTATGAAACAATCGGCCCGTTTCTGGGTGCTGCTCCCCAAGACAAGCGAGGAACAGCTTGATGACCGAATGCAATAATCGCCCGGTTTTGACCCTGTCATGTCTGATGTTGCTGTTGGTTCTCAGCTCTGGCCCGGCGCTGGCTTTCAGCGTTTCCCCCGGGACCTTTTTGGTGGCCAGAGAAGGGTTTGCCGATCCGCGGTTTCGCGACAGTGTCGTTTTGTTGATCCAGCACGACGCCAACGGTTCGGCGGGATTGATCGTCAACCGACCCAGTCGACTGCCATTAAGCGCGGTTGTTCCGGAGGGTTCTTCGGTTGCCCGGGAGGCCGCTGTCCTCTGGTACGGTGGCCCGGTCGATTCGCAAGCATTGCTGGCTCTCGTCCGGGTGCGCAGAAAGCCTCCCGAGCCCGCCGACGAAATCTTGGGACGTCTTTATCTAACCGGCTTGAACGTGCTCTCCGAATGGCCGCTTTTTGACCGTGAAGTCCTCGATTGTAAGGTTTTTTCGGGTTATGCGGGCTGGCAGCCCGGTCAGTTGATGGCAGAACTGCAGCGTGGGGATTGGGCTCTCCTGCCGGCGGATGAAGAGAGCGTTTTCAGCACTCCGGATGAAACGCTTTGGGAACGTTTGCGCCGTCCTCATTGAGCGTCTGTCAAAGGCTATTCCGCGTTGCTTAGATTGAGCAGGTCACGCAGATTTTTGACCACGGCATCGATCCGACTCTGGTCCTTTTCGAGAATATTCAAAAAACGCAACCCGGCGGGGACCCTGCCGTCAGGGCCTTCCGAGCCGACCCACACCACTTCAGCGAGAGTACAGACGATTCCCTGTTTGTCACCGATGGACAGATAAACCAGGACCAATTCGGCAGGCTCGACCGGCGGGTCAAGCGGCAACCGCAATCCGCCGGCGGCTAGATTGATAGGGTATTTTTTGAAATGGGTCAGTTCTGCAGCCGAGACACCGGACTTGATCTTCTGCAGGTGTTCCAGACAAAGTTTTCGCATGGCAGCGAGATCACTCCGGCTGCGTTTCAGCCCCAGCCAGGCATTGACATCGACCCGCGGATAAATACGTTGGGAGATGAATTCCAGGTTGCCCTCGAACACCAGCCGGATGTCCTGACGGCTGATCTTCCCTGCAAATTTGGCCATCAAACGCAGCCCCATCCCCTTGTGGTCGGTCATGATTTCGAACCGCATGTCCGGCTCGAAAGGATAGGAGTCGGCAGCATCGGAACCGTAAGGCAGCGTCACATCAAGCTGCGTCGGGTAGCTGCGCACGGTGTATGCGGTGACCGTGTCCAGGGCTCGTTGGTCCTGATCCGTGAAGATCCGTTTGAGGAAGATCTTCTGCCCTTTCTTGAAATATTTGCCGTATGTCATTTTCTTTTCTTGGGTTTAGGCAAATGTTCGTTTGGCGATATGCCACAGACGCACTCTTCGATGGCTGCGGCAACCGCCTCGACCTTCAAGCCGCCTCCCGCTATGGTGATTTCCGCATAGCGCCGGTAAAGGGGTAAGCGTTCGGCGAATAACTCCTCATAAGACTCCCCCGGACCGATCACCAGACCGCGGCTGTCCATATCATTGACGCGGCCCAAAAGCTCCGCCAGCGGGATGTCGATAAAGACCCGTTGGCCGAGAGTTCTCAGATGGCCCATTGCTCGGTCGCTGTAGATGGCCGAGCCGCCCGTGGCCACCACAGCGTGGCTGACATCCAGACGACAGAGCTGGTCGGCTTCGAGCTTCTTGAATGCGTCCAGGCCGACCCGGGTAATGATCTCCTGCAAACGGCAGCCCTGCTCCGTCTGGAGGAGCAGGTCGGTATCAACAAAATGGTACCCCAGGCGCTTAGCCAGGAGAACACCGACCGTGCTTTTACCAGCGCCCGGCATGCCGATGAGAATGATATTGCGGGCACAGTCCGTGCGCATTGTCAGAGAGCCGGTCCTTCAGTCGGCGATCTTCAGGACGATCTTGCCGAAATGCCGGTCTTCTTCCATCATGCGATGGGCTTCGACCACCTGATCGATGGAAAACTCCGCCTCGAT
This sequence comes from Desulfuromonadales bacterium, assembly GCA_037383085.1. Taxonomy (GTDB): domain Bacteria; phylum Desulfobacterota; class Desulfuromonadia; order Desulfuromonadales; family BM103; genus JARRPG01. The sequence continues at coordinate 59,465 of JARRPG010000002.1, forward strand.
GATCGGCACGATCGTCCGGTCGGCGAACTTCGGCATGGCGCGACGCGTGAATTCGTTGACGATTTCGGCTTTCTCGCCCACCGGCCGGGAACGCAGCACCGAACCGATGATCTGCTGCCGCTTGACCATCATCAAGGCCAGGTTGAGTTCGGCCTTGATGCCGGAGATGACCCCGATGATGACCAATTTGCCCTTGTAAGCAAGCGATTTCATGTTCGGACCGAGGTATTTGGCACCCACGTGGTCCAGGATCAGGTCGACCCCCTTCTTGTTGGTGTATTCCTTGACGAGGTCGGTGAAATCCGGATTTTCAATGTAATTTATGACCATGTCGGCGCCCAGTTCCCGGACCCGCTCCATCTTGTCCGGATGGGCGGTGACGATCAGGGTACTGTTTGGCGTGAGTGCCCGGCAAAGCTGGATGGCTGCCGTATTGACACCGCCGCCACCGCCATGCAGGATCGCGGTCTGACCGTCCTGGAACCCGCCGATCATGAACACGTTCAGAAATGCGGTAATGGAAGATTCGCAGATGCAGGCCGCCTCTGCGAAGCTCAGCGTCTCGGGAATGCGGATCAAGTGGCTGGCGTAAGCCACCGCGTACTCGGCATAACCACCGCCGCCGACCAGTGAAATCACCCGTTCACCGACCATCCATCCTTCGACACCGGCGCCGATTTCGGCAATGGTCCCGGAGACCTCCAGGCCGAGGATCTCCGAATCCCCCGGTGGAGGCGGGTAGTTGCCTTCCCGCTGCACCAAGTCGGGACGATTGATCGAGGTGGCGACCACCTTGATCAGGACCTGTCCTTCCTTGGGAACCGGGCGGTCGATCTCGCCGACCTTGAGGACGTCGACACCACCGAATTCATCCATTAAAACGGCTTTCATAAGGTTCTCCTTTGGATCTGATACCAAAAATGCGGCGCAGGCGGGCGGTCGATCACCGGCCGCAGGCAAACTTTATCGCAAAATCGATCGGGTTCAAGGCGGTCCGCCGGGATTGCGCACAAAACGATAGCCCCGACCGCGAACAGTGACAAAATGCCGGGGCCTGGCCGGGTCCTGCTCGAAATATTTACGCAGCCGGACGATAAAGTTGTCAAGTGTCCGGGTTTCGGTGTCTTCGGCCATGCCCCAGACGGACTTGAGCAGTTCGCTGCGGCTGACCGTTTCGCCTTCTTGACGGAAGAAGGTCTCCAGCATCCGGCCCTCCAGCTCGGTCAGGTCCAGGTTCCCTTTGACGGTCATGGCCGTGAGGTTTTTCAGGTCCACGAGATTGCTGCCGAAACGGTAATCCGCGTCCTTGTCAAACTGTCTTCGGTACCAGGTCGAGCGTTTCAGCATCCCCCGGACCCGTAGCAGGAACTCCTCGAGGCTGAAAGGTTTGCTCAGATAATCGTCGGCGCCCGCCTGCAGACCCCGGATGCGATGTTGCTCCTCGCCGAGTGCGGTCAGGATCAAGATCGGCAATTGCGGCTCCGATTCACGCATCTTCCGGCAAATGTCGAGGCCGTGACCGTCGGGCAGCATGAGGTCCAGAACGACCAGGTCGAATGAGCCTTCAGCAAAGGCATCCATGGCGGCCGCGCTGGTTTCCGCGTGGCAGACCTGGTAGCCTTCCTGTTCCAGGTTGAAGATCAGACCCCCGGCGATGTGCTCTTCGTCTTCCACCAGGAGTATCTGCGCGGCTGTCATGAGTCCTCTCGCCGGTCTTTTTGTTCTGCCAGAGGCAGGACGATTTTAAATGTCGCACCCTGGTCCCGACCCTGGCTTTCCACGGTAATCTGGCCGTGATGCCGGCGGATGGTGGCCTGGACGATGAACAGGCCGAGACCGGTGCCCCGGATATTCTCATCTTTGCGCCGACTGCGATAGAACATGTTGAAGATCTTTTTCTTTTCCCAGGCTTCGATGCCACGCCCCTGGTCGGCAATCGCCAGGTAGCAACGGTCCTCGTCTCGGGTCAAGCGGACCGTAATTTCGGGGGACTTGTCCGAATACAGGATGGCGTTCTCGAGCAGGTTGCGCAGCACGGTTTCCATGGCCGCCGTGTCGATCGCGGCCGAAATTCCCGGCGTGATCTCCATGCTCAGGCGGCCGGCCTTGGGCAGGGTGTACTGGCGGGCGCGAAAATATCGTTCGACGAAGGCACTGAAATCAATCGGCTGGAGATCCAGCTTCCAGTGCTTCTGGCCGACCCGGTTGGCGGAAAGCAGGTTATCGATCAGGCCGTTAAGTCGGGTCGTGTCGCTGAGCATGGTTTCAATAAAGGGCGCCATCTTGTCCGGAGACGGTTGATGACGACGAATCGTCTCCAGGTGGAGTTGCAGTGAGGCAAGCGGTGATTTTAACTCATGTGTGACCTGCGAGATGAAATGGCGTTGCTCGCGGACCAGTGCCGATTGCTTCTTCCAGTAGAGAAAGATCACGTATACGCCGACCAGGATGGCGATCAGTAGCAACAGGCCTTCGGTCAGAATCAGCCAATCCGGTCCGCCGGCCACCAACTCGGGGCTGTATTTTTCCGCCAGTTGGCGGAGCTTGCGATGACTGCCGAGAAACCAGTTGAGCCAGACAATGACGACCAGGATCCAGGCCAGCTGGATGCCGATGAAAGCCATGAAAGGACTAAACAGGCGCTTCAACCACTTCATAAGTGTCATCTTTAACACTCCCTCTTGGTTGGCGACAAGCGGAAAGAGGTGCCCGATCACGTCGGCCTGGCGCCTCGAGAGCCGCTGCACCCTTCATCTTTTACAGAACTATTACAATCCGAAATTGGTTTGTCTGCTACCATTCAGGCGAGCTGCATGCATCAAGCAAGCAGTTCGGCACCGTTCCATCAACAGAGGTTATTTTCATGCGCATCGGTAAACACGAGGTCCCATATCCCCTGATTCAGGGCGGCATGGCCGTTCGCGTCTCGGGCCATCGCCTGGCCGGTCACGTGGCGCGCTGCGGCGGCATCGGTTTGGTCGCTTCGGCGGGGATCGGCATCAATACCCCACGCTACAAAGGTGACAACTATTTTGCCGCGGAACCGAAGGCCCTCAAGGATGAACTGGCCAAGGCTTATGCGATTGCTCCGGAGGGGGTCATCGGCACCAACTGTATGGTGGCGGTTACCGATTATGCCGCGTTGGTCAAGGCCTCCTGCGAAGGCGGGGCCAAGCTGATCGTCAGTGGTGCCGGCCTGCCGATGAACCTGCCGGAACTGACCGTCGATTGGCCCGACGTCGCCCTGGTGCCGATCGTTTCGTCAGTCAAGGCCGCCGAACTGATCGCCCGCAAGTGGCACAAATTGTCGCAGCGCCTGCCGGACGCCGTGGTGGTCGAAGATCCGGACACCGCCGGCGGCCATCTCGGCGAGAAGCTCGAGCATATCGGCACTGGCGAATATGACCAGTATGCGACGGTCCGTGGGGTCAAGGCCTATTTCCGGCAGAACTGGGGGCTCGATATCCCGGTCATTGCTGCCGGCGGAATCTGGGACCGGGCCGATTTCGAACACGCGATGGCCCAGGGTGCCGACGGCGTCCAGATGGGAACCCGGTTCGTCTGCACCGAAGAATGCGACGCCGATGATGCCTTCAAACAGGCCTATCTGAACTGCACCAAGGACGATATCGGCCTGATCATGAGTCCGGCCGGATTGCCGGGTCGTGCCCTGGTGGCCAACGTGCCGGCCATCCGTGAACGTGACCTGGAGATGACCCCGTTCTGTCCCACCGGTTGCCTGCGTAAATGTACTTACAAATCCGACGGCGAACGCTTCTGCATCGTGCATGCCCTAGATCGGGCCCAGCGTGGTGACACCGAGACCGGACTGGTCTTCTGCGGCACCAATGCCTGGAAGGCGACCCGCATCGAAACGGTGCAGGAGATTTTCGATGACCTCTTCCATGGCCAAGTCCCCGAAGCGATGCACGGTTGATCGTTGCGACCCGAATTCTTCATCAAGGCAGCCCGGCGGCTGCCTTTTTCTTTGCCGGAATCGCCTCGAGAAAAAGATCTCTCTGGCGCCATGGGGACGGTCGGCCTGTTTTCCCCGGGACGCTGTCAGCGGGGTGGGTGGCAGCGCATCAAGCGCCGGCGTCGGCGCGTCGCGGGCGGCCTCAGCGAATACCCAGGCAAGAAACCTCTCGGCCAGGCCTTAATCGCTTGTCAGTCCGCCTCAAGGTGTTGTAAGCTCACAATATGTGGTTCGGGTCCTCACGAACCTCATTCTTTTCTTAAGGAGCCTTAAACGATGGCGCAAAACCAAGAATTCATCCCGAAATGGATCGCCTGGGAATCGACCCAACGCTGCAACCTCAACTGCGTGCACTGCCGTTGTTCCTCCGATATGGCTGCGGCCGTCGGCGATTTCAATACCGAAGAAGCCTTCAAGCTGATTGATGATATCTGTGAGGTCAGCCAGCCGGTCATGGTCCTCTCCGGGGGCGAACCGCTGCTGCGCGAGGATATTTTCGAGATTGCCCGCTATGGCACCGACCGGGGGCTACGCATGTGCATGGCGACCAATGGCACCCTGATAACGGATGCGATCTGTGCCAAGATGAAGGCGGCCGACATCAAGATGGTATCCCTCTCGCTGGACGGTTCGACGGCCGAAGTGCACGACAACTTCCGGTCCTGCCCGGGGGCCTTTGCCGGAACGATCCGCGGTGCCGAGACCCTCAAGCGCAATGGCATCAAGTTCCTGATCAATTCGTCTTTCACCAAGCGCAACCAGCACGATATCGGCGCGACCTTCAAGCTGGCCAAGAGCCTCGGCTCCACGGCCTGGTACATGTTTATGATCGTGCCCACCGGTCGTGGCGAGGAGATCATGAACGAATTGATCTCGAAGGAGGACTACGAGGAGATCCTGTCCTGGCATTATGCCCAGGAGAAGAGCGAGGATGACATCCTCATGCGACCGACCTGCGCGCCGCATTATTACCGGATTGTGCCGCAGATTGCAAAAGCCGAGGGTGTCGATTTCAAACGCCGCAGCCTGACCTTTTCCACCGGGGGCGGCAAGGGCTGTATCGCCGCCCAGACGATCTGCCTGATCGACTGCTTCGGCAATCTCAAGCCCTGCTCCTATTTCCACTCCTCGGTCGGCAACGTCAAGCAGGTGCCCTTCAAGGACCTCTGGTTCAACAGCAAAACCTTCAACGACCTGCGTGATTTCAAGAAATACAAAGGCAAATGCGGTGAATGTGAGTTCATCAATGTCTGCGGTGGCTGCCGCGCCCGTGCCGATGCCGTCTACGGCGACTACATGGAGGAAGAACCCTTCTGCAGCTACATCCCGCGCCGGACGCTGCAGCGGATGGAAGAGGAAAAAGCCAGTGCCGAGCGATGAGCGCTCAACTGCGAAATGGGCACAGAATTGAATTCTGTCCCCGCGACTGAAATATACAGGAGGCAACAGATGTCCCAGGATTACACGTTTTTGAAGGCCTGCCGCGGCGAAGCCACCGACTACACGCCAGTCTGGCTAATGCGTCAGGCCGGACGCTACCTGCCGCAATACATGGCCGTGCGCAAAAAGGTGACCTTCCTTGAGTTGTGCAAAACACCGGAACTGGCCGCGGAGGTCACCATTCAGCCGATCGACTATCTCAAGGCCGATGCCGCCATCCTGTTTTCCGACATCCTGACCCCGGTGGAACCGATGGGCCTGAAACTCGACTTTGCTCCCGGGCCGGTGTTCGAGAACCCGGTGCGGAGCGAGGCCGATATCGACGCACTGCGGATTCCGGTGATGGAGGAGGACGTCCCCTATGTCCTGGAAACAATCAAGATCCTGCGTCGCGCCTTTGAAGGACGGGTGCCGCTGATCGGTTTCGGTGGAGCGCCCTTCACCCTGGCCTGTTACATGGTCGAGGGCAAAGGCAGCAAGGATTTCGCCCAGATCAAGCGCATGATGTACGGCGCGCCGGAGCTGTTTGCCAAGTTGATGACCAAGGTCACCGAGATGGACCGCCAGTATCTCAATGCCCAGATTGCGGCCGGTGCCCAGGCGATCCAAATCTTCGATACCTGGGGCGGCATCGTCTCACCGCTGGATTACGCCAGGTACATCCTGCCGTACACCAAGCAACTGATCGACGGCCTCGACCGGAGTGTGCCGATCATCCACTTCGTCAAGGGCTCCGGTACCATGCTGGAGACCGTCGCCAAGGCCGGCTCCGATGTCATGGGCCTCGACTGGCACGTCAATCTCGGTCAAGCCCGTGATATCCTCGGCCCGGATATCGCCGTTCAGGGCAACCTCGATCCGACCGTGCTGTACGCGCCGAAGGCGCATATCGAACGCGAGGTCAAGCGGATTCTTGACGAGAATGCCGGCCGTCCCGGCCATATCTTTAATCTCGGCCATGGCATCCTGCCGACGGTGGATCCCGAACACGCCCGCTTCATGGTCGAATGCGTGCACCGGCTCAGCGGTCAATAGGAGTCGCCAGGCGCGATATGCGAAGCGCGACGAACCAGCCTCCAGCCTCCAGCCCCCAGCTCCCGGTTTCTCTCGAGAAACCGATGGGTCTGGTTCTCCTCAATATGGGCGGCCCAGACTCACTGTCTGCGGTCCGCCCGTTTCTCTACAACCTGTTTGCCGATCGCGATCTGATTCAACTGCCGGCCGGCGCTTTGCTGCAGAAGCCCTTCGCTTGGCTGATCAGCCGCATCCGGGCGCCGAAGGTCCGAGTTAATTACGCTGCCATTGGCGGGCGGTCGCCGCTGCTGGAGTGGACCGAAAAGCAGGCCGCCGGAGTGGCCGACCTCTTGGGAGAACAGGTCCACCCCTTCGTTGCCATGCGCTATTGGCCGCCCCGTGCCGAAGCCTGTCTGCGGGCCATGAAAGCGGCCGGTATCGAGCAGGCCGTGGTCCTGTCGATGTATCCGCATTACACCAACGCCACCACCGGCAGCAGCATCAAGGATTTTGCCGCCACCGCGTCCCGGGTTTATCCGGAGTTGCGCTATACCGTGATCCGTGAATGGTACGATTGGCCGGATTATCTGGATGCTCTGGCCAACCGGATTCGTGAGGGGCTGGAAAAGTTCCATGAACTGGTCCGCGACGAGGTTCCGCTGCTCTTTTCGGCCCATGCCCTGCCGCAAAAATTCATCGATGACGGCGATCCCTATCAGGATCATGTCCTCAGTACGGTGCGCGGTGTTCTGCAACAGTTTCCCGAACAGCCCTGGAAGCTTGGTTTCCAAAGCCGCAGCGGTCCGGTTCAATGGATGGAGCCCGACACCCTTGATGTCCTCGATACAATCGCTGCGGAACAGGCCCCCGGCGCCCTGATCGTGCCGATCTCCTTTGTCTCCGACCACATCGAGACACTGCAGGAAATTGATGTCGAATTCCGCATGCATGCGGAAAAGGTCGGTCTGCCGCGTTTCGAGCGTGCTCCGTCACTCAACGACCATGCGGATTTTCTCCAGGCTTTGGCCCATCTGGTGCGTCATCACATCGCGGAGGCACAATGATCCCCTGTCGCCACTGTGGACAGGAATTTGATCCCCAGTGTCTGCCCGAGGACCCGTCTGTGCAAGCGGGTCGGATTCTGGCCCGGGAACGTTATGGCGACGAGGGGCTGGTCTGTGCCGACTGTCTGGCCAGCCGTGGTCGCCTGGCGATGATGTATGATCCGAGTTGTCATCACTAAACGCGCGCCGGACCCTTTTGGACCGTCTGGCAAGCGTTGATGGCGGTCACAGCATTGCTTGACCTGTCCGGATTCTTTTGCCCATAATATGCAGCAACCGGCACGGACGGGCCCCCGTTTTTGCCCTTTGCGAGACTTCTTTCGGCGCAGGTTTTGACCCCTATGACGAAACTCTTGGAAAAGATCGGTGCGGAAACGCTCTGGGTCCTGGAAACGGCGGGCCGCATGGGGGTCTTTCTGACCCGTTCGCTGGCCAGTCTTGGCCGGAAACCGTTCAAGATCGAACCGGTGGTCCGGCAGGTGCATTTTATCGGCGCCCGGTCGGTGTTCGTCATCCTGTTCACCGGCCTGTTCACCGGCATGGTTCTGGGTCTCCAGGGCTACTATACCCTGCGCAAGTTCGGTTCCGAAGGTTTCCTCGGTTCGGCCGTCGCACTCAGCCTGATACGTGAGCTGGGCCCCGTTCTGACGGCCCTGATGGTGATCGGCCGGGCGGGCTCGGCGATCTGTGCTGAGATCGGTATCATGCGGAACTCGGAGCAGATCGACGCCCTCGAATGCATGGCCATCGACCCCTTTCGCTATCTGATCGTGCCCAAAATGCTGGCCGGGGTCATCGCCATGCCGCTGCTCACGGCGATGTTCGATGTGATTGGCATTTTCGGTGGATATCTGGTCGGCATCGGCCTGTTCGGGATCAATCCGGGGGCCTATTTTCAAGGCATGTACACCAGCGTGGTCTGGGCTGATATTGAAATGGGCCTGGTCAAATCACTGGTGTTCGGTCTGCTGATGGTCTGGATCAACGCCTGCAAGGGCTATTATCTGCATTTGGAGCGTTCCGGTGGGTTCGGTGCCGAAGGCGTCAGCCGCACGACCACCGATGCCGTGGTCCTTTCCTCGGTGAGTGTATTGGTGTGGGATTACCTGATCAGCGCGATCCTGCTATGATAAGAGAAAGTTGAGCGATCGACGACATGAACGCTGAGAGCACAACACCACCCGTGGTCATCGAACTCACCGGGGTGGAAAAATCTTTCGGCCGGCAGACGGTCCTGCGGGGCGTCGATCTCCAGGTTCGCAAGGGACGAACCCTGGTGATCGTCGGCGCCAGCGGTCAGGGCAAAAGCGTGATCATCAAACATATGCTCGGCCTGGTCACGCCAGATCGTGGCACGGTCAGAGTTTTTGACCAGGACCTGAAACGTCTCAAGCGCAACGACATGGATGACGTCCGAGAAAAGTTCGGCGTCCTGTTCCAGAATGCTGCCCTGTTCGATTCGATGAACGTCTACGACAATGTCGCCCTGCCGCTGCGCGAGCGGACCCGGATGGAGCCGGCTGCGGTGCATGACGCGGTGCTGGAAAAGCTTTCCCTGATGGGGCTTGAAGAGGCCGTCGATAAGTTTCCGGCGCAGTTGAGTGGCGGCATGCGCAAGCGGGTCGGCCTGGCCCGGGCGCTGATGTTGAAGCCTGAAATCGTGTTCTTTGATGAGCCGACCACCGGTCTGGATGTGCACAAGAGCAATGAACTCTATCGGCTGTTCTACCAGACCCAGCAGCAACTGGGCTACACCGCAGTGATCGTCAGTCATGACGTGCCGAAGATTTTCAAGCTGGCCGACGAAGTGGCCTTGCTCGCCGAGGGCCGCATTCAGGGCTGCCTAACGCCGGAGGAATTCCAGCTCTCGGATCAGCCGATGATCCGCAGTTTCGTCGAGGAGACCATGGGCCATCTGTATACCAGTGACAGCGAGGAGAACGGGTTTTATGCGCAAGTTCAATCTTGAAATCGTCGTCGGCCTGTTTATGGTGGCCGGCTTTGCCTGTTTCGCCTGGCTGTCTATTCAATTGGGCGATATTCAGATTTTCGGTCCGCAAACGTATCAGGTCAACGCCCGATTCGGCTCGGTGTCAGGTCTCAAGAAAGGGGCCCTGGTTGAAATTGCCGGCGTGCAGGTCGGTCAGGTGGCCGCGATCCACTTCGATCCCGACACCTACGAAGCGAATGTTATCATGTCGATCGAGCGCGATGTGGTCCTCCAGGATGACTGCATTGCCTCCGTCCGCACGGCCGGGATCATCGGCGATCGTTACATCGATATCTCGCCCGGGGGATCCGAGAAAACCCTCGCCGATGGCGACCGTATTTTTGAAACCGAGTCGGCGATCAACCTTGAAGAGCTGGTCAGCAAATACATCTTTGAACAGAATTAAGTCCATTCCGGTGGAAAGGTCCTGTCCCGTGACCGTCTCGATGAATCTCCGCAAAGTGTTGCTGGCGATACTGGCCTGCCTGCTGCTGATGGCTACGGTGGCACGCGCTGATGATGGGTCCGCTCCCTCTGCTCCGGACGCGGCGGCGACGGCTGCCGACTACGACTGGACCCAGCTCGATGAAGACGAACAGGAACTGCAGGTCTCGGACCCGCTGGAGCCTGTCAACCGCGGCATCTTCTGGTTCAATGACAAACTCTACTTCTATCTGTTCAAACCGGTCGCCCGCGGCTATCGCGTGGTCCCCGAGCCGGTCCGTGAATCGGTCGGCAATGCCTTCGATAATATCGGGGCTCCTGTCAGGTTCCTCAACAGCCTGCTCCAGGGGAAGGTGCGCGGCGCCTGCTATGAACTGGCCACATTCATGATCAATTCAACCTGGGGGCTCGGCGGCTTGTTCGATCTGACCCCCGAAGAGACCGAACGCCCGGATGCCGAGGATTTCGGCCAGACGCTCGGCCGCTACGGTTCGCCGCCGGGTTTTTACCTGGTGATGCCGTTTCTCGGTCCGAGCAATGCCCGGGACTTCGTGGGACGTTTCGCCGATTCCTTCGTTCATCCGGTTTCGTCGCCTGAATACCTGATCATGAAACCGCTTGAAGTGGCGGGATTACAGACCTACGACCGGATCAATGCCCTGTCGCTCGACAAGGACACTTATGAGGCCATCAAGCGCGATGCTCTCGACCCTTACCTGTTCGTCCGCAACGCCTACCTGCAGATGCGTGCCGCACGGGTGGCAGAATAAATCCGGTCATGACGACAAGAAAGGCCCAAAGATAATGCTGACCTTTTGGCAGAAAAGCACGCTGCTGGGATGTCTGATGATCCTGGTGCTTCTTGCCGGGCAAGGGGTCTCGGCGGTATCCCCGACGGAGCAGGTCAAATCGACGGTGGATCAGGTGATCGACGTGTTGCGCAACAGCCCTGCCGAGGGTGACGCGCGCCGCGCGATCCTCAGTCGTCTGATCCGGGCACGCTTCGACTTCACCATCATGTCGCAGCGTACGCTCGGCCCCTACTGGCGGCAGGCCTCGGCTGAAGAAAAGAAGGAATTTGTGCAATTGTATTCCGATCTTCTCGAGGCCAGTTACATCGGCCGGATCGAAGCCTACACCAATGAGACGGTCAGCTACGACAGCGAGCAGATCGAAGGTAACCGGGCGGTCGTCGAGACAGTCATTCACAGCGGCAATACGAATATCCCGATCGATTACCGGATGGTCCAGCAAAAAGACGGCTGGTTCGTCTACGACGTGATTGTCGAGGATATCAGCCTGATCCGGAATTATCGCAGCAGCTACGGTGAAATCGTGCGCCGGGAAGGCTTTTCCGGTCTGTTCGAGCGCATGCGGGAAAAGATCACGGAGATGCATCAAGCCTCGGATGCGGGGGCCGCTGCGTCATGACCACCCTGCAACCCTTTGAGGGCCCTTGTCTCGGCAAGGAATGTCCCCCCCGCCTTTGCCAGCAGATGAAGCGGGAACTCGGTTTCTTCAGTTTCTTTGCCGAGAACGAGATGGAGGACCTGAGCCGCCATTTCAACTGCCGCTCGGTACCGGCGAAGACCAACCTCTGGGAGTCGGGCGACCCCTGTGAATACATCGGCTTTATCGTCAGCGGCAAAGTTCAGATCAAGGTCGATACCGAATTCCCCGGCAAACAGGTGGTGGTGGGGGTTTTTACGCGGGGTGCGGTGATCGGAACCAGCTGCGCTGTCGATGACGCGCCGCGCAACTCCACCGCCACGGCCATGGAGGATACCGGCCTGATCCTGATCACCCACGACAACTTCACCCATCTGATCGAACATCATCCGCAGCTTGGCACGCGCCTGCTCAAAGGCATGCTGCTCTCCGAATCAACCCGCCTGCAACAGGCCTACGCACGCCTGGCGTCGATTTTCTAAAAAGGGGACGGCAGTCAGGGTCTTGGGTGACTGCTCACAAACCCGATTCCTGGAGCTGTTCGATCAAGCGTTGCTGTTCGTCGGTGAGTTTGGCCGGCACGGCGATCTCGATGACCGCGTAAAGGTCTCCTGCTTCCCGCCCGGGACGCCCGGGGACACCGAATCCTTTCAGCCGGATCTTGCTGCCTGCCCGGGTGCCCGGTTTCACTTTGACCCGTTTGCTTTCCTCGAGGGTTTCGACATCGACCGATGTGCCCAGGCAGGCTCCGGTAAAGGGGACCTTGACGGTGGTGTACAGGTCGCGGCCCTCGCGTCGGAAACGATGGTCCGGCGTTACGGTGATTTCCAGGATCAAGTCGCCGGCCGGTCCCTTTGCGGCACTGGCGCCGCCTTTGCCGGGGATGCGCAGCTTCTGTCCGGATTCGACTCCGGGGGGAATGCGCACTTGCAGATGTTCGACCTGCCCGTCGCGGTCGAAATCGACGCGCCGTTCGCCTCCAAGAACGGCTTGACGGAACGGTATCGTCAGCCGCATCAGGTAATCCTGTCCCTTGACCGGCCGCGGACGGTGTTGACGGGTATAGCCCTGCTGACCACCCAGGCCACCGAAAATCTGGCTGAAGATATCGTCTCTGCCACCGAAGCCGAATTCACGGAAAATACTGTTCAAGTCGACATTGCGGAAGATGTCTTCCTGCGAGAAGTTCTGATGAAAGGCGGCATCGCCGAACTGGTCATACTGCTTCTTCTTCTCCGGGTCGGAGAGGACGGCGTAGGCTTCCGTGATCTGCTTGAAGCGCTCTTCCGCCTGCTTGTCATCCGGATTCTTGTCCGGATGATATTTCAGGGCCAGTTTGCGGTAGGCTTTCTTGATCTGGTCGGCACTGGCGGATTTTTCCAGGCCGAGCACGGCGTAATAATCCTGGGCCATTCCCTTGTCCTTGAATGCTGTTTTTTAAGGCAACATCAATATAGTAACGGATGGACAGAGAATCAAGTTGCCTGCAACAAATTCCCGGTACGGATTCGTCTGGCAGGTGCAGATGGTTACGAAAACGCCGTGGCCAGCCAGCAGAGAACGCTGGCCAGCAGAAGGGCGGCCTGAGCCGGAATGGCCCGGCGCATTTCCCGGGCGACGCCGGAAGGGGAGGTAAATGTCGAGGAGCCGGTAAAATGCATGGCACACCAGGACGCGATGGCTGTCGTCGCCATCAGCAGAGCGAAACGGTTCAACCCATCAAGCGTCGCAGGAAAGGTCATGATGCCGAGCAAACCGACTGCGAGGCCGGCAACGGCTCCCTTGACGGCAAAGGCACGGCCCGGCAGCCAGGGCAACAGAACCGGCACCAGGACGGCGCCGGTGATGGCTGCGGTGGCCATGGTCAGAATGGCCGCGCCACCGCGCTGCCAGGCTGCGGCAAGGGAAAAACCCTGGTTGCCGATGCCGCCGAGCAGCAACAGGACGAGGACACTCCAAAGGAACTGTTTGCGCAGATTGACCAGTTCCACGGGCGTCAGGACCAGGCGGTCGATGATGGTGAAGGGCACCTGACGCATCTGCGGTGTTGCCTTGCAACCGTCACTGAGGAAGCGGGGGAGGTCGGCGCTGAGTACCGGTCCGAAGATGATTTGGAAACCAGTGGCCCGGGTGATGCGATGCGCCTGGGTTCCCGGGGCGCCGAGCTGGGGCAGAATCAGGGTTCGGTGATCGATCAGCTGTTCCAGCCGGGTTGTCTGCACGCGCCGGATGATCTCCTCGGTGCCGAAGGTCCCCTTGCCCGCTGCACACCAGACATTGATCCCCTTGGTCTCCAGTACCAGGACCCAGACATCGTGGCTGTGCAGGTCACGGCGCAGGAAATCGAAGGTCATCTTGTAGTTGGCCGTGACCAGGACCGGACTGCTGGCAGTGGGCGCACCGATCGCATAAATCCCCGGCGTGATCCGGTAACGCATCCGGCCCAGACCCCAGCGCATTTGCCAACGCCCGAAAATGTCCGTCGCTGTCAGTTTCGTAGTGACTTGCGGGATCCGGCCGAGTGGGGTCTCGCGCCAGCCGCAAACAAAGCGCCAGCGTTGTTGGCCGGGACGATCGTTGTCCAAACCCTTGTTTTCAGGCCCTTGGTCACCGCCTGGCGCGCAGCAGGGGGGCGTTGTCGGTGCTGGTCCGGGATCGCAGGCGGTGTTGCCTTGATCGGCCGGGCGGGTCCTGGATTTCATCAAGTCGCCGGCAGCTGTCGGCCACCGCAGGATTGCAGCGTTTTGTGGGCATGCCGCAGGATCCGTTCGGTCGTCTCCCAGTCGATGCATTTGTCGGTGATCGAGACGCCGTAGGCGAGATCGTCCCGCCGTTCGGTCATTTTCTGGTTGCCTGCATTGAGAAAGCTTTCGATCATCAGCGAACCGATCAGGCCGTCGCCGCCAGCCACCTGCGCCATGACGTCGCGCAGGACACCTTCCTGTCGGGTGTGATCCTTGCAGGAGTTGGCGTGGCTGCAATCCACCATGATCGAGGTTTTGATCTCCGCCTTGGTCAGTTTCTCACGGGTCCGGGCAATGTCGGTCGCCTGATAGTTGGGCTTGCCGTTGCCACCGCGCAGCACGATGTGCACATCCGGATTGCCGGTGGTCCGCACGATGGAGATCCGGCCTTCCCGGTTGACACCGAGAAAACTGTGCGGATGCCAGGCCGCGCCGATGGCGTCGATGGCGATCTGCAGGTTGCCGTCGGTGCCGTTTTTGAAACCGACCGGGAAGGACAGACCACTGGACATTTCACGATGGGTCTGGCTTTCCGTGGTTCGTGCCCCGATGGCTCCCCAACTGATCAGGTCGGCAAAATACTGCGGTGTGAACGGATCGAGCATCTCGGTGGCGACCGGCAGCCCCAGTTCGGTAATACTGAGCAGAAGACTGCGGGCGATACCGAGACCTTTGGAAATCTGATGGGTGCCGTTGAGGTCCGGGTCGTTGATCAAACCTTTCCAGCCGATCGTTGTGCGTGGTTTTTCAAAGTAGACGCGCATCACGATCAACAGCTGGTCTTGCAGGGCGTCATTCAATCGCGCCAGGCGCTCGGCGTATTCGAGGGCGGCCTTCGGATCATGGATCGAACAGGGACCGACGACGACCATCATACGGCGGTCGCGATTCCAGAGAATCTCTTTGACCTGCTCCCGGGCGCGGGTGACGAACTCGGCGCTGGCATCGGACAGGGGCAGGACCTGTTTCAGATCGGCGGGCGCAATCAGCGGGGTCAGGCCACTGATTTTCAGATTGTTGGTGCGGACCATCGGGTTCTCCTCGTAACGAAACGGTGCAAAACGGCAGAAAATCGGTGAAGTTCGCCATTATGGCGGCAAGATGCCGAAAAATCAACGTTTTTCAGGGAAAGGATTTGACGGGCCCAGTTATGATAAGATATATAATGTGCAGGATAAAGTGTCATTATCGTTGCTTTTTCAACGATCTGCCAAGGGGTGGACATGGACGTTCTCTGGTCAGCGCTTTACCAGGTGGTCAGCCTGGTTTTTCAGATCTACATCTTCATCGTGATTGCCCGGGCCCTGGTCTCCTGGGTCAATCCCGATCCTTACAATCCGATTGTCCGGTTCCTGGTCAACGCCACCGAGCCGCTGCTTGGCTGGATGCGGCGGACTCTGCCGCTGCAGTTCAGCGGTATCGATCTGTCGCCGATTGCCTTGCTGGTGGCGCTGTCGGTTGTGGAGCAGATTCTCCTGCGGCTGATCGTTCAACTCAGCCGGGGGTTCTGAGCCGGTCATGAAGATCAGTCCGATTGATATCCAGCAGCAGCAGTTCAAATCCCGGCCCTTCGGTTACGAAAAGGCCGGCGTGGACAGTTTCCTGGAACGGGTCGCCGAAGAGCTCGAACGCTTGATCGCTGAAAATCAGGACCTGCAGGAACAAGTGGCCCGGCTCAAGGAGACCATGGCGGACCTGCGCGTGCGCGAGGAAACGCTCAAGGAAACCCTGGTGACGACGCAGAAAGTCACCGAAGAGATGAAAGCCAACGCCCGCCGCGAAGCCGAAGTGCTGCTGGCGGAGACGGAAGTCAAGGCAGAACGGCTGCTGCAGAATGCTGAAGATCGGCGCCTGCAGTTGCTCGAGGAGATTCAGGACATCAGGCGGCAGAAAGTCGATTTTGAAGTCAGCCTGCGCGGGCTTTTGGAACGACATATCCGCCTGTTGGGGCTCAATGACGTGGCGATTGCGCACCAGGACGAGGCCAAGCTGCTCGAGGAGTTCCTGCCCTTTGGCAGAGGGCGTCGTCGGGCGCACGATGACCTCGATGAGGATCGGCAGGACAGCGACAACCGGGCACAGCCGGCCGATCGCGAAGAGGCCGATGATGACACATCGGCATCGGACTCTTCCGATGCATCTACCGATTTTGACCCCGGTGGCGATAACGACGCGGAGAACCCTTCGTCGTGACGCTGCCCTGCCTGCGAGAAACGGGTGCCGGTGTCGAGCTCTTCCTGCTGGTGCAACCGCGTGCCAGCCGGAACCAGGTGGCCGGTCTGCAGGGCACGGAATTGAAAATCTGCTTGACGGCGCCACCGGTGGACGGTGCCGCCAACCGTGCCTGCCAAAAATTTGTTGCCCGGCTGTGCCATGTGCCGAAAAATCGGGTCGTGCTCCTTGGCGGCGAGGCCTCACGCCACAAGCGCCTGCTGCTCAAGGATGTCGGACTCCCCGAGGTTGAGGCGCATCTGCAGGAGAGCCTGGGCCCTTGACATCCGGATCGACAATCATTAAATTACCGGCGAATTTCCGACATCGTTCTTTCTTGAGGTGATTGCCATGCCCATGTATGAATATCAATGCCAGGACTGCGGTTATACTTTTGAAGCGCGGCAGAAATTTTCCGATCCGCCGTTAACAGTCTGCGAGATGTGCCAGGGCAAGGTCGCGAAACTAATCTCGCGAACCGGATTCACCCTTAAAGGGGGCGGCTGGTACAACCAGGGCTACGGCGAGCAGGCAGCGGCCTGCCCGGCGAAAGAGAGTGGTGGTGGCTG
Organism: Desulfuromonadales bacterium; assembly: GCA_037383085.1. Lineage (GTDB taxonomy): Bacteria > Desulfobacterota > Desulfuromonadia > Desulfuromonadales > BM103 > JARRPG01. Next base: position 76,366 of record JARRPG010000002.1, read on the forward strand.
CGCCGGTTGTCCGCAAGCGGCCAACGAATAAACCCTTTTACTAGAGAGTTGCAATCGGGCCACCCGACGCCTTCCGCCGGGTGGCCTTTTTTGCACCTCGGATGATGGGAACAGGCTTCTGCCAAAGTGAGCGCGGGGTGCCAGACCGCCTGTTTTGGGACAGCCTTATCGCTGGATCGGCCCATCAGGAAACTTTCGTTTCGCGGAAAAATGGCATAAGCTGTGCGGAGCGGTTGTTTCGGCCACAACCCGACGCCTTGCCTTGCGATGGAGGAATCATGCCTGCCGACCTGTTGCGTGAAAAGTTCGCCTGTTTTGGTGGCTTCGATGATGCGGAGATGGGTAACATTCTGACGTTCTGTGACCGGGTCAAAGTCCCTGCGGGGACAGCCCTCTGGGTCGAAGGTTATGGTGAGAATTATGCCGGCTTCCTTCTGGAGGGCAAAATCGGCATCAAGAAACAGACCGAGTTCGGCGGCAAACATGTCGTGATCGGTGTGTACACCGCCGGTTCCGTGATCGGTGAACTCTGCCTGTTGACCGACAAGCCGCGAGCCGTTGCCGCCGATGTCCTGGAATCGGTCGACATGGTGGTCCTGCACAGTCACAAGTTCGAAGAGATGATCGAACAGCATCCCCTGCTCGGTCTGCGCCTGCTCAGACATATTTTCCTCAGCACCTCGAAACGCCTGACCAAATCCTACGAGCGGATTGCCTCCATGTTTTGAGCGACGGACGCGGTCGAGCAGGCAAAGGCCTGCCGGCACCACCGATCGGCGCTCTGCTCGGCGGGCCTGGTCCGCTGAAAAATGTCCTGATCAACGGTCCCCGATGGTGGTCTGCTACCTCGCGCGCCGGGCCGCTTCCTGTCTTTACAATCCCAACGCCCTTGCGTATAGTCTTAGTCTGATTTCCTGAGGAGGTTTTGCTGCGTGGATAAGATTATTGATGGCAAGGCGATTGCCGCTGAGATCCGTGAGGAGATTGCCGCCGATGTCGCGGCGCTCAAGGAACAGGGTGTCACACCGGGGCTGGCTGTTGTTTTGGTCGGTGAGGATCCGGCCAGCCGGGTTTACGTGACCATGAAAGAAAAAGCCTGCGAAAAGGCCGGCATCTTTTCCGATGAACACAAGCTGCCCGCTGCGACGACGCAAGCCCAGTTGCTGGCGCTGATCGAAGACCTGAACAACGATGCCCGAATCGATGGCATCCTGGTCCAGCTGCCGTTACCCGAGCAAATCGATGAAAGCAAGATTATCGAAGCGATTTCGCCGGCCAAGGATGTCGACGGGTTTCACCCTTACAATGTCGGCCGCCTGGTGACCGGCCACCCGCTTTTTCAACCCTGTACGCCCTACGGTGTCATGAAGATGCTGGCGCATACCGGGATCGACCTGACCGGCAAGGAGGTGGTCGTGGTCGGCCGCTCGAATATCGTCGGCAAACCGGTCGCCCTGATGTGTCTGGCACAGCATGCGACCGTCACCCTCTGCCATTCGCGGACCAGGGATCTGGCGGCCAAAGTCGGCCAGGCCGATGTCCTGATTGCGGCGGTGGGGCGCCCCGAAATGATCAAGGGGGCATGGATCAAGGAGGGCGCCGTGGTGATCGATGTGGGCGTCAACCGGGTAGGTGACAAGAAACTGGTCGGTGATGTCGAGTTCGAGGCCGCCAAAAGCCGGGCCAGTGCGATTACCCCCGTTCCCGGCGGGGTGGGGCCGATGACGATTACCATGTTGCTTTACAACACGGTCGAAGGCGCCAAACGCCGCGCCGCACAGCAATAACGTTTGCTTTCGGCCCGGACCATGGCAGGGCATGCAGGGCTTTTCCAGCCCCCAGCCCCCGATAACCAGCAACCGATTGCTTGCTTATGATTATCAGCGAACGAAAATCGACCGAGGACCTGGAGCGGGATCTGGCCGAATTCGACCGGATTTTCCTGGTCGGCTGTGCGGCCTGCGCAACCGCCTGCAAGGCCGGTGGCGAGGAAGAGGTTTTTCAGTTTCAGGACTGGTTGTCAGAACGGGACAAGGAGGTCACCGGCAGCGTGGTGATCGACGAGGCCTGCCATATCATGCGTGCTGCGCGTGAACTGCGGCATCACAAGAATGCCGTTCAGGACGCCGACGTGCTGGTCGTTTTAGCCTGCGGCTCCGGAGTGCAGGCGGTCTCTTCGAATGTCGACAAGCGCGTGGTCGGTGGTCTGAACTCGCTGTTTCTCGGCAATGTGCGCCGTTACGGTCAGTACGAAGAGATGTGCTCGCTCTGCGGCGATTGTCTGCTCAACGAAACGGCCGGCATCTGTCCGGTCACAACCTGTGCCAAAGGCCTCCTGAACGGCCCCTGTGGGGGTATGGAGGACGGTCATTGCGAAGTGGATCCGGAGATCGACTGCGCCTGGCGGTTGATCTACGAACGTCTGCAGCGGCAAAAACGCCAGGGGGTGTTTGCCCGTCGCGTGGCGCCGAAAAACTGGGGGCGCCGCCACAAACCTGGGCGTTACCGCCTGAAAAACGGTCGGCGTTGAGAGTTGCGAGCGATGTCGCGCCTGTCTGAACAGCTCGCTGCCGGCCGGTTCGTGGTGACCGCCGAACTGGCCCCGCCGAAGGGCACCAACCTGGACAGCGTCCTGCAAAAAGCCGCGTCTTTCACCGATGTCGATGCGGTCAACGTGACGGACAACCAGGGCGCCAATATGCGCCTCTCGCCGCTGGTGCTGGCCGCTAGGCTGCAACAGATGGGCACCGAAACGATCCTGCAGCTGACCTGCCGGGATCGCAATCGCATGGCCCTGCAGTCCGATCTGCTGGGGGCGGCGACCTTTGGCATCGAGAACCTGCTGCTGCTGTCGGGTGACCATAGCAAGTTCGGTGACCAGCCGGACTCCCGTCCGGTGTTCGATCTCGATTCGGTGCAGCTGCTCGACATGACCGCCGGCCTGATGAACGGCGTCGACATGGTGGGCAAGCCGCTGGATGGTATCCCGCGTTTTTTCCCCGGTGCGGCGGCGAACCCGGCGGCCGAACCCTTCGAGTTGATGTTTCAGAAGGTCGACAAGAAAGTCCAGAGCGGCGCCCGATTTTTTCAGACCCAGGCGGTTTTTGATCGGGCTGCCCTGGAACGTTTCATGACCGCGATGGCGCCCCTGGGGGTGCCCGTGATCGCCGGTGTCCTGTTGATTCGTCACGGTCGGATGGCGCGCTTTTTAAACGAGCACATCCCCGGGGTCCAGGTCCCGGCTGCTCTGATCACGCGTTTCGACCAGGCCGTGGACCCGCTGGCCGAGGGGGTTGCCCTGGCCCGAGAAACCGTCGCCTGGGCCAGAGATCTCTGCCAGGGGGTCCATCTGATGACCCTGGGCCACGAAGACAGAATCCCTGAGTTGCTGGCGTAATTTGTGTCCCGCTGTCTGGTTTCGCCGTGAGCCGGGTGACGGGCGCATGTCACACCAGGACGACGGATTGCCGAAGGAGAGATGCCGATGAAAAAAACCCCTTTGAACCAGGTCCATCGTGACCTTGGCGCGCGCATGGTCGATTTTGGCGGTTGGGATATGCCGGTCCAGTATGCCGGCGTGATCGAGGAGCATCAGGCAGTGCGTCAGGCGGCCGGGCTGTTCGATGTGTCGCATATGGGTGAGATCGAAGTCGACGGTCCCAATGCCCTGGCCTACATTCAGTATTTGACGGTCAATGACGCGGCCCAGCTGGTTGACGGCCAGGTCCAGTATTCCGCGCTCTGTTACCGCGAGGGTGGGGTTGTCGATGATGTGACCCTCTATCGGTTCAGTGCCGAGCGCTTTCTGTTCTGCGTCAACGCCGCCAACATCGATAAGGATTATGCCTGGATGCAGGAGATCCTGGCCGATTCCGGTTTGACCGGTGTGGCGCTGTCCAACCGCAGCAATGAATTCGCCCAGCTGGCCCTGCAGGGTCCCCGTGCCGAAGGTATCCTGGCGCGCTTAACCGGCCTGCCGTTGACCGATTTGGCCTATTATCATTTCTGCGAAGGGGATGTGGCCGGTGTGCCGATGATCGTTTCACGGACCGGTTACACCGGTGAGGATGGTTTTGAACTGTACCTGCCGGCCGCCGCTGCTGAAGCGGTCTGGCGTGAACTGATGACCGCCGGCCAGGGAGATGGACTGCAGCCGGCCGGTCTCGGCGCCCGTGACACGCTGCGCCTGGAACAGGGCTATCCTCTCTACGGTCATGAGCTTTCGGCGGAGATCACTCCGCTGGAAGCGGGGCTGGCCTGGATCACCAAGCTTGACAAGCCGGATTTTGTCGGCAAAGCTGCACTGATGGCGCAGAAAGCCGCTGGTCTGCCGCGTCGACGTGTCGGGCTGATCATGGAGGAACGCGGCATCCCACGGGAAGGCTACACCATTTTCCAGGATGATGATGAGGTGGGTGTCGTGACCAGCGGGACACTGTCTCCAACGCTCAAAGTCGGCATCGCCCTGGCGCTGGTGACCCCGGCCAACGCCGCGGTTGATACCGTGTTGAGCGTTGCCATTCGCAACCGCCGGGTCAAAGCCCGGACCACACGGCCGCCCTTTGTCAAAAGGTAACGGATACGTTATTCGTCAAGGCCCTCACTACGGACTGGGGGCAGCAATCGAAGGAGGACGCCATGGAATTTCCGGAAGAACTGAAGTACACAGAAGAGCACGAATGGGTCATGGTGGAAGAAGATCTCGCCGTGGTCGGGATCACCGATTTTGCCCAGGATGCCCTCGGCGATGTGGTGTTCGTCGAACTGCCTGAAGTCGGCACCCGCGTCGAGGCCGGTAAAGCTTTCGGTGTCGTTGAATCCGTCAAAGCCGTCTCCGATGTTTATGCCCCGGTGACTGGCACGATCGAGGAAATCAACGATGACCTGGTGGAGACGCCGGAGATTATCAATACATCGCCCTATGAAGACGGCTGGATGATCAAGATTCGCATGGAAGATGCCGCTGACGCCGATGACCTGATGGAGGCCTTTGCAGATCCATCGATCAAGGCAATCATCGCCACCATTGGCGGTGACGACTCGATTCGTCTGCTGCCCTATCTGGATCTGGAAGTTATGCGCGCCAATCCCAAGATCGTCATGGGATACTCGGATACGACAGTTACGCACATGGCGTGCCTGGCTGCGGGGGTGGGTTCTTTTTACGGACCAGCCATCATGGCCGGATTTGGTGAGAACGGC
>JARRPG010000003.1:0-100312 GCA_037383085.1 Desulfuromonadales bacterium
CCCCGAAACATGCCTGTGGGGGAGGGTGTTGCTCCTCATGACGATCCAGATCAATCCGTCCGATCTTTACTATCGCTACCGGCATAAAAAGACCACCCGCAGGGCGCCGAAATTTTCCGGCAAGCCTGACCCGCATCCGTATGATCGCGACGACCTCTACGAAGTGATCGCGATGCTCAGTGCGGTGATGGACCATTTCAACACCTGTGACGCTAGGATTCTGCATCGTCTCGAGGAACTGGCCGGCGATGAAATGCCCCCCTTCATCAGAAGCCGTGAAGCGGTGTTTGACTTCCTGGTAGCCGTCATGTCGGATGTCCTGGCGTCTGATGCTGTTTCTGGTCAACAGGGAAAAAGCAATCCGTGCACAGGGAGGTCGCATGACAAAGCGGGCCAGAAAGAGTGACTGCGTCACCGTTCATTATATCGGCACCCTCGATAACGGACGAATCTTTGATCAACGTGACCATCAGGACCCATTGTCCTTCGTCCTGGGTGCCGGTACGGTTTTCCCGCGTCTCGAGAGCGCAATTATCGATATGGCCGTGGGCGACGTGAAGAATATTCACTTGGCTGCCGAAGAGGCCTATGGCCTGCGCCGGGATGAGAACCTGATCAAGGTGCCCATGGATCTTTTTCCGGCCGGGCGAAAACTGCGCATCGGCCAGAGATTGCGCATCGAACTGGCCGGGGAGACCGAAAAGCTGATGCGCGTTCGAAACATAGGCACAACCGAGGTGCTGCTTGACGGCAATCACGATCTGGCCGGCTGCGACCTGACCTTTGCCTTACAGTTGGTGGCCATCGACGAAAATCATCAATAACCGCCCGGCGGGATCCCCTGCGGCATCCCGGCCCGGCGGTGGTTGCAACCGATTTGGACAGAGGGGACGGCACATATCAATCGCCGTCGGGGAGGCCGAACGCTTTCGCGGAAGGTGTCCGGAAACGGCTGCCAGGGATCAGGCTTTGCCGCTGTCCTCCTCCGTGTTGACGAGGGGCAGACGCAGCAGATAGCAGGTCACGCTGAGGGCGACCGTCAGCAGGAGAAACTGTACCCAGGGTGTGCCGCCGAGCAGAATGATGGATCCGAGGATGCTGATCCAGAGCAGGGCAATCGCTTTCCTTCGGGTCGTCCGTTGCATCCCACGGCCCTCCAGATAGGGCCGGATCATCGGTCCAAGACGGGCATGGTTGAGCAACCATCGGTAAAAACGATCCGAACTGCGGGCGAAGCAGGCCAAGGCCAACAGCAGAAACGGCACGGTCGGCACTACGGGAAGAAAAACACCGACTCCGCCCAACACCACCGCAATCAGGCCCAGCACCAACAGCGTCCAGCGAACAAACGGGGACAGCTGTTGCGGACATGATCCTTGACCTGCTGGACGCATTGGTCAGGCGGCGCTGATGTCGATGTGGGGGGTGGTTTCCCGGCAGTAACAATGCGACTCGCGCTGCTCGCTGCGCGAATCATCCTCCACCCGGACATCGAAATCGACCATGACCGGCAGATGATCTGAAAAGGTGACCTGGGGAATCTGAAAGTCCTTGATCGCGATGTCCCGGCTGTGCAGTACGAAATCGAGGTGACGGCGTGGTTGACTGCTCGGAAAAGTCGGCAGATTCCGGCTGTTGGCATTCCGGAGTCCGGTTGCGGCAAGGAACAGATCGATTTCCCGCTCCCCCCAGAGCATGTTGAAATCGCCGGCAACGATGCAGGGCTTGCTGGTATTCTTGACCAGGTTGTACAAATCACTCAACTGATCGTGCCGGGCCCGGGCACCAATCGACAGATGCACCAGATAGACCACCAGGTGCTCGAGTTCCAACTCGATAGCCAGACGTTTCATACCGCGCTTGAAATAGTGAAATTTTTCATTGCGGATGCGGTCCCGCGCCAAAAACGCATTGCCTTGCTGCTTGAGCACCGGAACATGCCGCCAGAGGGAATCAAAATCGTATTTCACGGAATGGGAATGGTAGTGGCCAAGGGCTTCGGCAAGCAGTTCGACCTGGTTTTTGCCGCCGCTGCGGTATGATCCCTGGTCGATTTCTACCAGGCCGATCAAATCGGGCTGCAATTCGCCCAGGAAGCCGGCAATCCGGTCGAGATTGCGGCGTGAGTTGCGCATGTAACCGTGGATGCGGGGACCGGTTGCGTAACGTATGTTATAAAGCAAAAATCGCATGACGTCTCCTTTTTGGGGCGGCAATCTCCCGGTCGGCCGGACCGGAAGAAGCTGATCAACAGTTTAACATAGGACGGCGAGGCACATCCGCTTGACCAGCGATTTCGTCAGGAAAATCGGCCTGAAGGTTGAAGAAATCCTCGAAAAATCAAATCTCTCCTTCACAGCGACGCGTCAGTATGTTAGTCAGGGGCAAACCAAATGGAAAAAGGAGAAGACATGTCTGTAAAGGAAAACCAAAAAACGGCAAAAGTTCACTACACGGGCACCCTGAACGACGGGACCGTCTTCGATTCTTCCCGCGAACGCGACCCTTTGGAATTCGTGGTCGGTGCGGGCCAGGTTATCCGGGGCTTCGACGATGCGGTGAACGTCATGAACGTCGGTGAAACCAAGACCTTTACCGTTCCCGCTGAGGAGGCCTATGGTCCGCATCTCAAGGAGCGGGTGATTGAAGTCGGCCAGGATCAGTTCGCTGAAGGGGTGGTTCCCGAGGTCGGCATGCAATTGCAGTCGCAGGGTGCCGAGGGTCAGCCCCCGGTTGTCGTCACCGTAACTGAGGTCGCTGGTGACAAGGTTGTCCTTGACGCCAACCATCCCTTGGCCGGCCAGGACCTGACCTTCGAAGTGGAGTTGGTGGCTCTGGACTAACCGTGGTTTTAATCACCCAAGGAATCAAAAAGCCGGGCGGAAAATTTCCGTCCGGCTTTCTGTGTTTCTTCAAGGAGCGATTTTGGTCCGCCCGGGGTGGTGTGACAGTCTTTTAGTTTTGCAACTCCGTATCGATCAGGACTTTTTTCAGACGCTCCAGGGTCATTTCCAGGGACTGGTTGTCCTGCGCCAGCAGATCCTTCTCCTGGATTAGCGAGTACTTCTGGCGCAGCAAGGCATCATGCTCCTTTTGCAGAACCGTCTGTTGTTTCTTTGTCGCGTCGAGCCGGGATTGCACGGTCGCCAATTTGTCGCCGACTGCAACCAACTGCTTTTGCAACTGGTCCTGAGAATTCGCCAATGCGATCACCGCTTCGGCGCGGGATCGCCACGGGCTGTTCGGGTACATTCTGGACAGGCTTTCCAGGGTCGACAGATCATCCATCTCGATATAGCGATCCATGCCGAGGGCAAACAGATCGGCCTCCGTCGTGCTGAGTGAACCGGGCAGAGAGAAGTGCGCGCAACCGGTCAGGATCAGGCAGACCACGAGGGGAACAAGCCAACGGGCACGTGCTTTCATCATGACGGTTGCTTCCTGCGATCGATAAGGTAGTTGCTGCCTTTGAGCTGCTTCAGGTGTGTTTTCATTGTGGCACAATTGTGGCTGATGGTCAAAAGAGATGGTGGGTTAAAGTTCTCCGAAAGGCTGATGGCGATGGAGATAGTCAGCAGCGGAAACGATCGCTTGATCCCCAGCCGGTCGGTGCCGATCACATAACCGGCAGCAAGGTCATCGGCATCATAAAGGTCCGGGACCCGTTGCTCAAAGGCCGCGATCACAGCCTGTGCCACGGCCTCCGCCTGCTGCGGCTCGGTGAGCACCACATAATCATCACCACCGATGTGACCGACCAGGTCGTCGGGATGGCCGTGGGCGCTGACGGCTTCGCGCAGGATGTTGCCGACCTGGTTGATGACATCGCTGCCGGCCTTGTAGCCGTAGCGATCACTGTACGCCTTGAAATTATCCAGGTCGATATACAGATGGGCAAAGGGCACTCCCTCGGCAATCCGCCGTTCAATCTCACGGTCGATCGCCAGGTTACCGGGCAGGCGGGTCAATGGATTGGCATCGAGCTGCAGCTGTTCCAGCTCGGTCAACTGGCGGGCCATGCGGGTAAAGTCACGGGCCAATTCACCGAACTCATCGTTGCTGCGAATAGGAATCGCCGTGTCGAAATGGCCTGCCGCGATCTCGCGGGTGGCTTTCTGCAAAGTTTTCACAGAACGGTGCAGGTTGGCCAGCACCGTCAACGCGATCGGGAAGGAGAGCAGAATGCCGATCAGCGTAATCGCCAGGGTGATCCGGTAAGCCTGGCTGCTGTGCCGGACGAGCTCCCGCATATCGTTACTGAGGCCTTCCTGATACCGCAGACGCAGCTCTGTCAGGGTCGCCAGAAGCTGGTTGCGCAGCAGTTTGGTCTGACTGGCACTGAGTGTTGTCGCCAAGGGCCAGTCGTTTTCGGCAAAGGCTTCCTGGAGCTCTTGGGCTTGCTGAATGTAATGGGCCATCGAGGCCGGCAAGCCGGTGAAGTCTTCCGGAAGAGAAACCTTGCCGAACGCCTGGTTCATCTGTGCGAATTCATTGCACCGACGTTCATAAAGGGCCAGAAACTGCGGGTCGTGAAGCACAATCAACTGACTCTCGAGTTTCTCCTGACGCAGCAAATTCTGCCGGATATCGCGCAGCTTGGTCAAAGCTTCGAACTGCGTATCGACCAGGTGTTCGGTGCGATGCAGGTGATCTCTCAGGCTGAACAAGGCATAACCGATTGCGGTACAGCTGAAAGCAATCAGCACCAGATAGCCGATGACCACTTTCCTGGTAATGGGCGAATACCGTGCGTTCCTCATTGTCTCTGCGCTCGTCACGCCGGCTTCGGTCGGCGGAGCCTTGTCACTGCCACGCCGGTCGCCTGTGATTGGCATGGTGATTTCCTTTGCTGCTGACTTGTCCTGATAACGGGCAAGATCCGTAATCTCAACAGCGGCCAGGACACGATGGGCCAGAGGACATTTGAAGCCATGTGTTGCCAAATCATTGTAGCACTTCCTGATGGAAGTGCTGTCGCGGTCTGCGACGAAAAGTCCCTCTGCACTGTGTTGAAATTGCCATGGTCGCAAGGCTTGCCAAGTGCATTATAGCGCGGCACGACGGCTGGCAAACCGTGCGAAATCACAGTCTGCTGCTGTTGATTGTCAGGAATATGCGCGCGACCGAGGGTCGCCCCTTGAAAGAGCCCTGTCAATAAAATCAGTCAGTTCAGTGCCCTTGACAGGAAAAGGCCGCGCGCGCGTTGCATCCGCTTGGCACACCGAATGCAGGATCTGTTGTAACATGCGCTCCGTCGCTAGGAGGCACGTCCCCTGATGATCAATCATTTGAAGTTCTGGATGGGGCGCTTGATGGCCCTGACCTTTCTCACCCTGTCACTGTCTCTGCTCGGCTTGGCCTGTGTCCAGTTTTTCGAGGGCTTCGCTGCCGGCCAGGAACTCGTCAATATCATGATCAAGTCGATCAACACCGGGATCATTGCTCTGGCGATTTTCGAGCTGGGCATCGGCATCGGCAAGGAATACGGCAAGCATCAAGAGGATGAAGATCATACCTACATGGTTGTCCGACGAACCATTGCCCGCTTCGTCGGGACGGTTTGCATCGCGCTGGTTCTCGAAGGGTTGATCATGATCATCAAGTACAGCCAACTCGATCTGGCCGGCAACCTGTATTACCCTGTGGGCATCCTGATTGGTTCCAGTGTGCTGCTCGCCGGTCTGGGGGTGTTTCTGCAGTTGACCCGTGCCGATTGTGAGAAGCAGCCCGGTCGTCTCGTGCCGGTCATGGTGAAAAGCGAGCATCGACGCTCCCCGGCCATGCGTCCCCGATCGGAACGACAGCCACAGTCGGGTTAAGGTAATGTCTTTGGCAAGAGTCGATACGCCTGAGCCTGATGCGGAGAGAGACCGGAAGGTTTGCTCAGGCAAGAAGGGGCGCTCATCCGAGCGCCCCTTGGTTTTCTGACCGATTGCGAAACGTTTGTCGACAGGTCCGGATCGCAGCACCCGGCAGGGGCTCATAGAACGACTCTCGCCGAGAGCTCCTGCCGCTGGCAACGGCAGGGAAAGGGGACCACAGAGATGCGTCCGTCGCTATGCGCCGCCATGCTTGGTCGGTGGGGTTGCTTCAACGTCACTCTCGGCCTGCAGTTCACGCAGGGCGTTGAGGACGTCGCCGAGGGTTCCCGGGGGACCCCCACCCATATTCTCTTCGTCGGCCACTTCCAGTTCCCGGGCATCATATTCCCAGCGGCGCAAAATGCGGATTTTTTCCTCCCTGCTGAACGATTCCTCCCGGACAACGTCCTGCGGACGGGCAAACAGACTCATCGGGTTCAACAACGCTTTTTCGAGATCCATCGTCAGCTCCTTCTCGACCAGTGTTTCATTCATTAGTATACACGATCTGTTGATTCCGTCGTGCCGGCCGAGGCTCCGGCGTGGCTAATTCCTGATGTGGATGATGACGGGAGGGCTGTCTGTTCGGACTTTGCGGGTCTGCCGCAAGCATGCTAAATTGCCTGGCAAGATGTCGCAAACGCCTCTCTACGAACGGATCTATGCCCTGGTTCGGCAGGTTCCTGCCGGATATGTCACCACTTACGGCCAGATCGCCCGGTTGCTCGGTTGCTCGGCGCGTACGGTCGGTTTTGCCATGGCCGCACTGTCCGCACAGACCGATGTGCCCTGGCAGCGGGTGATCAACAGCCAGGGTCGTGTCAGCGTCCGGGCCGATGGTGAACGGCACCACCTTCAGCAGCTTCTTCTGGAGCAGGAGGGTGTTGTCTTCGACAGCAGCCTTCAGGTCGACCTGGATCGTTGCCGCTGGCGTTTTGCAGAACCTCCCTTCGAGAATATCTAATCATCGAATGACGCGACGCGTCCTGCCCTGACCACGCATTGCACTGAGCAATGACCGGTACGCATCATCGCCGGACCCATCGCACCGCTGAAAAACCCGGCCCTTCTGATAGGGGTTAGCACTTGACTGTCGCCAGCAGGAGGCGTATCAATTCTGAAAATTTTTCAGACCGGCCTGGTCCAGGATGACGTCCATGTTTGCTGCTTTCAGTTTTGCCCTCCACATTACCGCTCCGATTTTCTGTATTTTGGCGTTGGGGATTCTTTTCAAGCGGGTCGGTCTGATCAACGAAGCCTTCGCCAGGGTGGGTTCGGAGCTGGTCTTCAAAGTCACGCTACCCTGCCTGTTGTTCGTCAAACTCGTCGATACCGATTTCCTGCAGACTCTGCCTTACGCTTTGATCGGCTACGCCATCATGGCGACCGTGGTGATCTTTGTCCTGCTTGATCATTTTGCGACCCCTGCCATCAGTGATCCCGGCGATCGCGGCGTCTTCGTTCAAGGGGCTTTTCGCAGCAACATGGGGATCATCGGTCTGGCCTATTGCCTGAGTGCTTTCGGCGAAGACGTAATCGGGGCGGCCTCGATCTACCTGGCAGCCGTGACCACTCTCTTCAATATCCTGGCCGTCATCACCCTGACCCGCCATCAGCCGCAGCGGGCCGAGCAAGCCTCCCGATTGTATGTCGTTCAAGGGATCGTCAAGAACCCTCTCATCCTGGCGATTCTGGTTGGTATCCTGGTTTCGGTCAGCGGCCTGAACGTGCCGGAAATTTTGCTGCACACCGGAGAGTACTTTGCCGGGATGACACTGCCCCTGGCCCTTCTCTGTGCCGGGGCCTCGATCCGGCTGCGGGAGTTTCAGACATCGCCACCTCTTTACTGGGCGACGGCCTGCAAGCTGTTCTTCGTCCCCCTTGTGATCACCCTCGGCGGCATTCTGTTCGGTTTGCGCGGCCCTGAACTGGGTGTCCTCTTTCTGATGAGTGCCGCCCCGTCAGCTGCTGCCAGCTACCCCATGGCCCAGGCCCTGGGCGGCAACCATCACCTGGCGGCAGCGATCATTGCCGCAACCTCCCTGGGTTCGATCCTCTCCGCAACCCTCGGCATCTTCCTGCTGCGCACGTTTGAACTGATCTGATTGGTGCGGTTGCGTGCTTTCATCCGCCTTGCCAGCTACAGAACCATCGGTCCTGTGAAGGCAATCTGCCGGAAGCGCAGGAAAACATCCGCCGAACAATTCTTGCCCGCAGAACGCCTGCCATGATTTGACAATAGCGCAAGGTCTCCTATGGTTTAAGAGATTTGTACGAGCTAAACCATCATTCAAGGAGGCTTTTCATGAAGCATGTTGTCATCACGGGCGCCAACCGCGGCATCGGCCTCGAATTGGCCCGACATTACCAGGCGGAAGGGTGGCGGGTCACCGGCGTCTGCCGGGAGACCTCGCCGGAACTCGAAGAGATTGCCGACCGCATTATCGACGGCATCGATGTCACCAGTGCCGCTGATGTGGACCGTCTCTCCGCGGCCTTGCAGGACGAAACGATTGACTTGCTGATCAACAACGCCGGTGTCCTGCGGGACGATGTTCTCGGTGCAATTGATTACGATTCACTCCGGCTGCAGATGGAGACCAACGCGTTTGCTCCCCTGCGGATTTGCGAAGCTCTGCTGTCCCATCTGCCGCCCGGCAGCAAGATTGCCAATATCACCAGCCGCATGGGCTCGATCGGCGACAACGATTCCGGCGGCCGATACGGTTATCGCGCCTCAAAGGCCGCTCTCAATGCTTTCGGCCGAAGCCTGGCCATCGACCTCAAAGATCGTGGTATCGCTGTTGCGCAATTGCACCCCGGCTTCGTCAAAACCCGCATGGTGAACTTCGGCGGGCTGATCAGCCCGGAAGAATCGGTGGCCGGCCTGGCCCAGAGAATCGAGACCCTTGACCTGGAAAACTCCGGGTCCTTCTGGCATAGCAACGGTGAGGAACTGCCGTGGTGATCGGCCGTCTGGTTGCGGCAACCGGTGACGTCTGAAGCGCCAATCGCGAGGCCTCATGTGTCATCCCCGTCATATCCTGGTGGTCAGTTGTCTGGTGCAACGACCGGACAACACCCTGCTGGCCGTCCGCCACCGGCGGCGAGGCTGGGAACTGCCGCAGGGTCGCGTCGAGGAAGGGGAGGCTCTGCTGACCGCTCTCCATCGGGAAGTCCGCGAGGAAACCGGTGTCCGTCTTTCCTCACCCAAGATCGCCGCAGTCTGGTCGAAGCTGAGCGAACCCGTGGCTCTGATCCATGGGTTTGTCGCCGATTATGCCACCGGCTTGCTGACGCCGAGCGTCGAAACCCCGGAGGTCGCCTGGCTCACCGTCGACGAGGCCCGTCAGCGCTTCACGCATCCCGTCAACCGTGACCGGCTCAATGACCTGCTGGCCTTCCGAGACACGGTCCTCTTCTCCGCTTACCAGACCGGTCCCTACCGCAGGCCTGCTGACGAGCCTACATAACCTCGGGTAGCCGGATCCGCCGCCGAGCACCGAGGCGGACCCGGTGCTTGCATCAGGCATGCTATAATACTCTCTCGAGATTCGCAGAAGCCTTCGCCACTTCAAAATGTATGGTCAACAAGGAGACACATCATGCGCGGAACATCATTCTGGCCCCGTTGGTCATCCTCTCTGCTCAGTCTCATGCGCGTCGTTCTGGGGTTTCTTTACCTGCAGCATGGCAGCCAGAAGCTGTTCGACATCCCGATCGCCAAATCCGGTCCGCCACCGGACTTTTTTTCATTGATCGGCCTGGCCGGCTTCCTCGAGTTTGTTGGCGGCCTGCTGATTCTGCTCGGTCTGTTCACCCGTCCGGTCGCCTTTCTCCTCTCCGGCCAGATGGCCGTGGCGTATTTCATGGCCCATGCACCGAAAGGTCTCTGGCCGCTGGGCAATGGCGGCGAACTGGCCGTGCTCTATTGTTTTGCCTTCTTTTATCTGTCCGCTGCCGGTGCCGGTCCCTGGAGCCTGGATGCGCTGATTCGCCAGCGATGAGCCGGGTCACGCGATTCTGCAACGTTTGTTCGTCGGAGATCTGATGTCTGCAACAGCTGCCACCCGAAACGCCTACCGGGGCTTTGAAATGGGGCCGATCCGGCCGCCGAGCGAAGCCGACAGTCTTTTGCTGAGGGTCACCCGCAACTGTCCCTGGAACCAATGCACCTTCTGCAGTCTCTACCACGGCGCATCCTTCAGCATCCGACCGGTCGATGATCTGAAGCAGGATATCGATGGTATTCGGGTCTGGACCGACCGAATTCGTGACGTCATGCCTTTGTCAAAGGCCGAACGACAGCGATCACTGGCTATGATGCAGAAGGGGCTGGAGACGTCCGAGAGGACACTGTTTCATGCGGCTTTCCTGTGGCTGCGGGGTGGCATGCGGTCGGTCTTTTTGCAGGATGCCAATTCGCTGTTGGCCAAGCCGGCAGACCTGGCCGCTGTTCTCGAGCACCTGCGGAAGGTTTTTCCCGAGGTCGAACGGGTGACTTCCTATGCCCGCTCGCATACGGTGGCCCGGATCGACGATGACGATCTGGGCAGGCTGTCCCAAGCCGGTTTGAATCGCATCCATATCGGCATGGAGTCCGGATCTGACGCCGTCCTCGCCCTGGTGAAAAAAGGCGTCGACAAGCAGACGCACATCGCTGCGGGCAAGAAAGTCAAACGTGCCGGCATCGCCTTGTCCGAGTATGTCATGCCGGGACTTGGTGGTCAGGCCCATAGCTCGGAACATGCTCTCGAAACAGCCGATGCCATAAATCGGATCGATCCCGATTTCATTCGTGTCCGCACTTTGGCCATTCCACCCGACGTTGCCCTCTTTCGGCAGGTGCAGTCCGGCCACTTCGTGCCTCTCGATGATCTGCAGGTTGCTTCTGAATTGCTGCTTTTTCTGGATCACCTCGAGGGCATTACCAGCGTGGTCAAAAGTGACCATATCCTCAACCTGTTCCAGGAGGTGGAGGGCACGCTTCCGGATGACCAGGTGCAGATGACCCAACCGTTGCGCAGGTTCCTGGCGATGGATGCCGATCAGAAGCTGCTTTACATGGTCGGCCGCCGCACCGGTATTTTGACCCGATTGAGCGATTTGCAGGACGGACGACTCCGGGCTCACGCGGAGCGGGCTCGAGACGCCTATGCTGTCACCTGGGAGAATCTGGACAACTGGACGGCGGAGATGATGCAGCGCTTCATTTAACGCTGTGCGGGTCTCTTTTGCCAGACAAGCATGACGCTGATTCGGTTGCCGGTCAGGAATAGGAGGGTACCGGATACGAAGATTTGCCGACCTCGCAGAGCTCGCGCGGCCAGAGGAACTGACGGCCGTTCGCTCGGATCACCACGGCGTCCTGGGCGCAGCCGACGAATGTGCCCTTGACCTCGATCTCATTGTAACGGAAAGCAAGGGCGGTCCCCGTCGGTGTCGTGCTGCAGAGCTTGCGGAATTCCTTTTCCGTCATGACGTCATACCCCCTTTCCCAATCTTTTGTTTACCATTATAGCATCAAACCGTGCCCCTCCGCTGGAGAGGGAGCGCGGTGTCCTCGGTCGTTTGCAATGCCGGTCTGGGCAACTTCCGGATCGGGTCTACGGTGGGAAATCGCAAATCAACAGCACCTTTGCACGGCGCCAGTGCTGCTCTGCCCTATGATGGCGAGAATCCGGCTTTCGTCTTGGCGTCAACTCTGATACATATGGCGTGGAACGCAGCGTTCGGCAGTTCCGAACCGGTGGCCATCCTTTTTCACCAGGACATCGCGTGAGTCACAATCTCTCTTTTTTACTGGCATTTGTCGCGACTCTGTTACTGATCGTCTCTTGTGCCTGGGGCGGCAAGAGCCAGGCTCGTGACAGCAGTGATTTTTCTTTGAGCGGACGGCGGGCCGGCGGCTGGGCGGTCTCCGGCGCCATCACCGGAACACTGGTAGGGGGGGCATCGACGGTGGGGACGGCCCAGCTGGCCTATCTCTACGGTCTTTCCGCCTGGTGGTTTACCCTCGGCGCGGGATTGGCCTGTCTTTTTCTGGGGGTATTTCTTGCGGCCCCCCTGCGGCAGAGCAACGTCGTCACCATTCCGCAGTTCATCTCTCAGTATTATGGCGAGCGCGCCCGCACCATCGCCAGCATTTATGCCTCGGTGGGCATGTTTATCCAGATCGTCGCCCAACTGCTGGCTTGTGGTGCTATCCTGGCGGTGTTGTTCGATCTGCCGCTGTGGGCCAGCGCGTCGCTCTCGGCACTGCTGGTCATCCTCTTGACTCTGGGTGGGGGGATGAAGTCGGCCGGGACAATCGGCTTGATCAAGATGGCATTGATCTACCTGACCATGGTTGTTTCAGGCGGACTGGCCTATCAGGCCGCAGGCGGGTGGTCGGGCCTGCACATGACTTTTCCGGACTTCCCGTGGTTCAGCCTGTTCGGCTATGGGACCACAGAGGGCCTGTCCGACCTGACGTCGATGCTGGTCGGTGTGATCTCGACCCAGACTTACCTGCAGGCGGTGTTTTCGGCGGAGAGTGAAAAGAGTGCTCGAAACGGGGCGTTGCTCAGTGCCGCACTGATCCCGCCACTTGGGCTGCTGGGGGTGCTGGTCGGTCTTTATATGCGACAGTTGGATCCGCATCTGAAAAGTGCTCTGGCTCTGCCGGCATTTATCGAGCAGCATCTGCCGGCGGCTCTGGCCGGCGTTGCCTTTGCCACGCTGCTGATCGCCGCGATTGGTACGGCCTCAGGACTGGCTCTTGGTGTCGCCACGACCCTCAAGATCGACCTGATTGGCCGGCGGGGACGGTATCACGAGAGCTTGTTCTTCTTCCGCGGTCTGACCGCTCTGGTCGTTCTGGCCGCCTTCATGCTGCTGCTCGGTAATCTCGGCACAGCGATTATGGATTGGAGCTTTCTGTCCATGGGCCTGCGTGGGGCGACACTCTGTCTGCCGGTTTTGTTTGCTGTATTTTTGCGGCCGCGCCACCTGCAGCGGGCTGGCACCCTGTCCATTCTGATTGCACCCATCTGCGTGATCCTTGCCGGAATCTTCTCCTTGACGCTGTTGTCTCCCCTGTATATCGGGCTGATCATTTCGGGCGTGTTGTTGACCTTTGGCACGATACGGCAATCGTAACGGGCGAAAATCGGCCCGGACAAGTGGCAAGTTCCTCCCAATCGGTTATACTTAATGAGTTATTAAATGATTTAATTCCCCTTGTAAGACAAAGACTTGTGGAGAAAGTATGGATTTGCACATCGATGTCGAATTGAAAGACGGTTCCGTCTGCCGCATGGCCCGGCATGCCTTCAACGTATTCCTGTCGCTCGACAAAGTCGCTCGCTTCAGACGCTCCGATGGTTGGGTCGATGTCAGCTCGGAACCGTTGCGAGATCCGGAGACCGGCAGCAGCTACCCACCGCACGCAGACCGAAGACAAGACCTTTGAAGGTCGGACAATCTCCTCTGGCCCCTCATCTCACAATGGCCTCCGCACTTCTGTCACCCTGAGCAGCCTGACACCGCTTCGCTCCGGCCCGGTCTGTGAGGCCGCCTTGCGGTTCGGATCACTTGAGATATCCTTTGAACCGGACTTGATCACAACGGGTTGGTTTCATTAAGCCTTGGCTCTGGCAGGGGCAGCCGCGGAGTCCCTGACCTCTCAATCCGCCCCCATACCGCAGACGAGGAGCTGCCATGAAGATCCTGATGGTTCTGACCTCACATGACAAACTCGGCGACACCGGTGAAAAGACCGGTTTCTGGTTGGAAGAATTTGCCACACCCTATTACGTGTTCCAAGATGCCGGTGCCGAGATCACGCTGGCTTCACCGCAAGGCGGACAGCCGCCCCTCGATCCGAAAAGTGAAACAGACGAAGCCCAGACCGAAGCCACCAGGCGCTTCCTGGCAGATGACAAAGCCCTGGTTCAACTGGCCAATACCCTCAGGCTGAGCGACATCTCGGCCGATGATTACGATGCGCTCTTCTTCCCCGGTGGTCATGGTCCCCTCTGGGATCTGGCCGAGAACCGGCACGCCATTAGCCTGATCGAAACCATGCTGAACTCCGGCAAGCCGGTCGCTGCGGTCTGCCATGCTCCCGCTGTCCTGCGCCATCCGAAGACCGTCGACGGCACGTTCGTGGTCAAAGGCAAAGAGGTCACCAGCTTCACAAACACCGAGGAAAGTGCTGTCGAACTGACCGATGTGGTCCCGTTTTTGGTCGAGGATATGCTCAAGGCCAATGGCGGCCGTTATTCACGGGGCCGGGATTGGCAGCCTTTTGTCGTCACGGATGGTCTGCTCATTACCGGCCAGAACCCGGCTTCGTCCGAACCGGCGGCCCGTGCTCTTCTGGCGATGCTGACCTGAATTGCTCGGCCGACAAGGCGCAGGCACCTGTCATCTACGCATGGGCGGCCTGCCTATTTGATTGCATGCTGCGCCAAACTGCGAAAGCGCATATACTGTCACCTTTTTTGCAGGCCGCGCGTATCGGACCGTCAGACGCACTGCCAACGCCGCAGAGTTCGCAGCGCGGCGAATCGGTGCGCTTAATCCAGCGTCTGAAATATATCCCTATCAGGAGCATCCATGTCGACCGGTCGTGATCTGCTGCAAGAGTGCCGCACCAATCTGGTGGCCAATGGTTTCGCGGTCTTTCTCGCCCGGGACCCGGCTCAGGCCCAGCAGATCTTCTTCGAGACCATCCTGCCGCAGGTCAGACACGAACAGATCTCCTGGGCTGATTCGCTGACGATGATGGCCACCGGAGTGCTCGACAGGCTGCTCGCCGATGCACACTTCAATCTGATCCGGACCTTCGACCCATCGGCAGGGCGCGGCGAAATCATCGAACGCCGTCGCCAGGCCCTCCTCGCCGACCTCTTCCTGACCGGCACGAATGCCATCACCCTCTGCGGCAAGCTGGTCAATCTCGATATGATCGGCAACCGCACGGCCGCGATCACTTTCGGGCCAAAGAAGGTCGTGCTCTTCGTCGGCCGCAATAAAATCGTTGCCGATCTGCCATCGGCCATTGACCGGGTGCGCAATCACGCGGCGCCGCTTAACGCCAGACGGCACAATTTCCCCACGCCTTGTGCCACCACCGGGCGCTGTCATGATTGCAACGCGCCGAAGCGGATCTGCAACGCCTGGGCGATCCTCGACAAATGTTTTCCGGTCGGGCGGATCAAGGTGATTCTGATTGACGCCGATCTCGGGCTCTGAAAGTCGCACACGGCCCCCACAAAAGGATCAATGATGGAGATTTCGGACAATCACTACTGTTTTATTTGCGGAGGCGACAATCCGGTTGGCTTCAAGACCCCCATCGAAGTCAATGTGGAGACCCGGAGTGCCAGCTGTACGGTGACCGTCGCCCCGGAATTTCAAGGCTGGGCAGGAATGGTGCATGGTGGCATTATTGCCGCGCTGCTCGACGAGGTTTGCGCCTACGCGGGCATGACGGTTGCCAAAACGGTGGTCACCGGTGAGTTGAAAACCCGCTACCGGAAACCGGTCCCCATCGCGCAGCAGATCACTGCGACGGCTCGCGTGGTGGAGCAGGTGCGGCGCACCGTGTTGGTCGAGGCCCAACTGACTTTGCAGGGCGATATCTTGGCCAGCGCCGAAGCCAAGATGATTGTCATGCCATCCTGACCGGGAGCGGACCGGATTTCGGTCGATCTGAAAAACATTAAAATCCCGCCGACAGCGATCTTCGGCGGGTTTCACACCTGTTCCCTAATGGGTCGCCTTGTCGCCCCAGATCTCCTTCAGCCTTTGATCCCGTCCGCAGTTCCAGCGGTAAAACTGGTAGCGCACCGGGTTGTTGCGGGCGAAATTCTGGTGATAGCTCTCTTCACCCTGAATCGGATAGAAGGTCGATGCCTCCAGAATCGGCACCACGATGGCTTTGTCCGGAAACATGGCTGCGACATCTTGCTTCGACGTCTCGGCAATCTGCCGCTGGGTGTCATTCATAACGAAGATCGCCGGCTTGTAGCTGTGCCCACGGTCACAGAACTGGCCACCGTCGTCGAAGGGGTCAATATTGACCCAGTAGTGATCAAGCAGTTCCCGGTAGCTGATCTGTTCCGGGTCGTAGGTGATCTCGACCGCTTCGTAGTGCCCGGCGTGGTTGCCGTTATAAGTCGGGTTCTCCAAGGTGCCGCCGGTAAAGCCGGAGACCACATCAGTCACCCCGGGCTGGTCTTCAAAGTCCGCTTCCATGCACCAGAAGCAGCCACCGGCCAGGATGGCCTGAGCGGCCAGAGCGCTGCTGGCAACCAGCAGCAGGGCGATGATCAGACAAACAGTGCGTAATCGTCGCATAAGACCTCCTCATCGGCAGAGAGGATGCGAATCTGTTAATTGAACAGCTCGCGGTATTCGCCGTATCCTTCCTTGTCTAGGTCGGCAACCGGAATGAAGCGCAGTGCCGCCGAATTCATGCAATAACGCAAACCGGTCGGCGCCGGGCCGTCTGGAAAAACGTGACCGAGGTGCGCATCGGAGAGCTTGCCGCGAACTTCAGTGCGTACGGAGAACAGGCTGCGGTCTTCCTTCTCGATGACCTGGTCCGGGTTCAGTGGCCGGGTAAAGCTCGGCCAACCGGTGCCCGAGTCGTACTTGTCGCGCGAACTGAACAACGGCACGCCGGAGATGATGTCGACGTAGAGGCCCGGTTCGTGGTTGTCCCAATAGGCGTTGTTGAAAGGGGGTTCGGTGCCGTCCTTGCGGGTGACCTTGTACTGCAGCGGAGTCAGTGTTTCGCGCAGTTCAGCATCACTGGGGATTTTTGTCTGTGACATGGTCTTCTCGCTTTCCTGCGGGGTCTTTGCTTCTTTCATCATCATATCATCAGACGACATTTTCATGTCAGTGTCGTCATGCATCGGCGATGTCATGCTGCCGCCCTGTACGGCAAAAACGCCAAAGAGTATCAAGACCAGGCTCAAGGTGGTGATGATCAGGGTTCTCATGGGGCCCTCCCTTCTTGTCCAGCGCGGTGTTTTCGCCGGCTGCTAGTGTTTTGTGATGGTTGCAGTGTAGAGGGGGAAGACAAAGGTGGGATAAGAGCTTGGTAAAGTTCCGGTAAAGATGCGGACTGTTGCGTCTGCAGAAGAGCAAACCGGCCGATCCCGAGGCGTCAGTGGAAACTCATCGAACTGGCAGACTGCTGTCTGCGGCAATGTTTGGTGATCGAAAGCCCTCTTAGAAGGAAAAACTCTCCCCCGGTTGCAGAATCGCAACCTTGGTTGCCGTTTCGCTCTCGACCCGGTCCTTCCAGGCCTTGGAATCCTGGTTGAGCAGGTCGAAGGTATTGTAATGGATCGGAATGACAGTTTTCGGTTGCAGCATCTTCACCGCGCGCAGGGCGTCATCAGGGCCCATGGTGTAGTTGTCACCAATTGGGATGACGGCGACGTCGAGCCCTTCTTCACCGATCAGCTGCATGTCACCGAACAGCCCGGTGTCCTGGGCCAGGTAGATCTTTTTGCCGTCGTTGGTGGTCAGTAGGAAGCCACAGGGGTTGCCGCCGTAGGAACCGTCCGGCAGCATCGAGCCGTGCAGTGCGAGGGTCAGTTTCAGGTAGCCGAAGGGGTGCTGAAAGCCGCCACCGAGGTGCTGGCCGTGGAGATTGTCCAACCCCTGGTTTTCCAGCCAGGTGACGATCTCGTGATTGCTGATCACCTGGGCACCGGTGCGGTCGGCGATGGCAATGGCGTCGCCGACGTGGTCGCCATGGCCATGGCTGATCAGGATGAAATCGGGGGAGACGGCGTCTGCGGTGGTTGAAGCCGCCGGATTGCCGGTAAAGAAGGGATCGATCAGGAGTTTAGAACCGTTCGTTTCCAGGCCCAAAGTGGCGTGGCCGTACCAGGTCAGGGTATTCATTATGGACTCTCCTTACTCTGTTCGAATGTCTGCCCATCCGGTTCAAGTATAACAGCCCCTGCGTCTTCGCAAGGCAAGGGCTTATCGCAGTAGGCGTATTCGAGTTCGAGCAATGATGCCTTTTGACAGGGCAGAAGTCAGTGCTGTCCGATCGGACGTCGCCGGGTGGGTAAAACAGTTTTTCCCTGGTTCAAATAGGCTAACTCCATGAAATCGTTGAATTCCACAAAAAATTCCGGGATATGGCAGCCAGGTTTCTCGTTCGTGGAGTTCCGGGTAATAAAACTGTTATACAATAAGTGGTAAAAAATACTTTACATGATCTTTGCGAAGGCGTATGGTGTTGCCAAACATCATCAATCATGGAGGATACGATGTACTGTCCCTACTGCAAACATCAGGACCATCTGGAAATCAATCTGCACGCCGACGGTTTCAGTGCCGACTTGCTGGAATGCTCCGATTGCGGTGCCTTGCTGACAATCCGGGGAAACGCTCTGGAGACGGTCTTCGGACCGGATCGGGCCTTCTACGCCCGTCAGGTCTTTCCGGCCCAAGCGTGACGACATCTGCATCCTTGTGACGCTGCCAATCGCTGTGCAAGCCGTGCCAAAGACCGTTTATGTTTCAGATCGTTGAGAAAAAACTGCACCTGGAATTTCCCCGGCGACAGCATCTCCATGTCTTGTCTTGCCAGATACCGAATTTCCTGGAACGTCACAAACTCGTCTATCGGTTGGCTGACAAGGACCGGAACTGGCAAAACGTGCGCTCGGTGATCGACCTGGTCCTCCGCGGAGAAGGCAATCTCAAGAAAGTCAACTTTGTCTTTTTCCCGGAAGCCATTCTGCCACCGGAGCATCTGCCGGAAACGCTGCGTCTGCTCGATCAGCTGCGTCCCGACACTGTCGTTGTTTTGGGGTTGGGTCCCACTGACCTGTGTTCCTACAAAGCGCTGCTCGAGGAAGTCGCCGAAGACAATGCCGAAGCACTCGCATCGGTTGCTGAAGACCTCGATGCGGGCGATCTCGAAAATCTCCCGGTCAACGCCTGTGTGGTGATCGTCAAGGAACATGAAGGCCGACAACGGGTCTTTTTCGAGGCCAAGAGCCATCCTTTCGTGGGTGAAGAGAATATCGACAGCGATCATTACCTCTATCGCGGCAAGATCTTCCCATTCTTTCGGTGTCACCCAAGCTGCTTCAACTTCATGACCCTGATCTGTATCGACTACATCTATCGGGATATCTACGCTTCGAATATCAACGTCATCATCGAAAAGGCCAACCAGTTGTTCTTTGAAACCCGCCAGAAACTCGACCTGCTGGCCGTGATCGAATGCAATCCGAAACCTGATCACCCGGCGTTCGCTGATGTCGCCGGCGGCTTTTACGGTGAATACTTGGTACGCGCTCCCGGCGTCAACGAAACCGTGACGATCTTTTGCAACTGTTCTGAGGAGAGCAAGGTCCCGGACAGGACCAGCGAAACCTGCTTCGGTCATTCATCGGTCTTGATCCACAAGAATCACAAACTCAAAGCGACCCGTACGGCCGAATATTCCACCGACGATTTTGCTGGACGCCCTTTGGGACGTCTCCGGTTTCAGGCGGCGACCCGCCTGCATTATTTCAGTCTGCCGTTCTTTCACGAACTCGACCCGCGCACGACCCGCACGCCGATCAAGGTCCATTCGATATTCCGCGCGACCGACCAGGGTTGGCAACGGATCGAAAGCGATGAGCTTGTGCCCGATAAAGAGCATCCCCCGTTGTCCGTCTGCAGAGCCCAATAGCCCGTTCACCCGGTATTCCGCAAACCGGCAGCGATGCCGTTGATGGTGGCCGCCAGAACCTGATCGAGGGCGCTGCTGGTGTCGCCCGCGCGTTTGCGCCGTAGCAGTTCGATCTGGATCAGGCTCATCGGGTCGATGTAGGGCGTGCGCAGTTGCAGGCTCCTGGCCAGATCGGGATTGGTTTCGAGCAGTTTTTGCTGTTCGGTCACGTGGAGGATCATGCTGCGCGTGCGACAGAATTCCTCTTCCAGCAGCGCAAAGACCCGATCCCGCAAATCGGCATCATCGACCAAAGCCGCATAGTGTCGGGCCAACGGCAGATCGACCTTGGCGAGGGCCATCTCGACGTTGCGCACCATGTCGAAAAAGAACGGAAAACGACGCATCATGGTGCGCAACCGTGTGATCGCATGGTCACCGCGATCGGCAAATGTTTCCAGCGCGGTGCCGACCCCGAACCAGGCTGGCAACATCAGCCGACTCTGGATCCAGCCGAACCCCCAGGGGATGGCGCGCAGATCCTCCAGGCTCCTGCTTCCACGGCGTCGCGACGGCCGTGAGCCGATCTTGGCAAGCTCGAATTCGTTCACTGGGGTGGCCGTTTCGAAGTAGGTGAGGATGTCCGGATTGTCAAAGATCTGCGCACGGTAACAGGCATAGGCCTTTGCGGACATGGTCTCCAGGGCATCCTCCCAGGCTGGATCGATGGTCGCGTCGACCAGCCCGGATCGGGTCAGGGCTTCGAGCGAAGCCGCAACCATCAACTCGAGATTTCGCTTGGCCAAAGCCGGGTCCGCGTATTTAAAGCTGATCACCTCGCCCTGCTCAGTGAGTTTGAACGCACCGCTGAAGGCTCCGGACGGTTGCGCAATCAGCGCCCGATGGGTCGGTCCGCCGCCGCGACCGACGGTGCCGCCGCGACCGTGAAACAGCCGCAGCCGAACATCGCAGGTGCAGGCCACCTCATGCAGCGTTCGATGAGCCTTGAAGATCTCCCAGCTGCTGGTCAACATGCCACCATCCTTGTTCGAGTCGGAGTAGCCGAGCATCACTTCCTGCCAGCGATCCCAGGAATTTAGATAGGGGCTGTAGTGGATGTCGGTCCACAGCGCGCGGCAGATCTCCGGAGCGTTGCGCAGATCTTCGATCGATTCGAAAAGCGGCACCGGCATGATGCCGGGATCACCGGGACGGCCGGCGGCCTGGATATCACAAAGTTCCATCAGCCAGATCAGCGTGGTGATGTCCTGTGTTGTGCTGGCACCGCTGATCACGTAGCTGCGGATCGCTTCGGGCGGAAACTCCTTTTTCAACGCCGCGACGGACCGTAACGTCTCGAGCAGTTGCCGGGTCTCCTCGGCGACCGCAGCAGGAATCTCATGCGATGTGCCGGCCGCGGCAAGATCAGCCTTTGCTTGGTCATGGATGCGGGCGTGTTGACGAATGTCGAGCGTATGCAAGTGGAAACCGAAGGTCTCCAATTTGCGCAGCAGCGGGACGATCAGGCGGTCGGCCAAGCGGGTCCCCCGGCATCGCCGTAAGGCGGCGGCGAGACGCTGCAGGTCGTTATGAAAAGCTGCGGCATCCGGGTAGGCATCCGGCTGCCTGGGGGCCTGCAGGGTCTGCTGCAGACGGTGTTGAATCAATGCCATGTCGCGGCGGAAGGGTTCGCTCTCGGGCAGGGTTTCAATCGCCTCGATCGCAGCCGGATAAGCCTCTTCAGCCTCCTGCAGGATTCGTTCGAGTTGTGCTCTGTCGCCGACCTGGTTCCGGGATGTGGTCAGCAGGTGGCGCAGTCGGTTCACTTCATCAAGATAGTCCTGCAGGATCAAAGCCCGGGCCCGAGTCAGCGCCACGCGGGTTGCCTCAGGGGTGACGAAAGGGTTGCCGTCGCGGTCGCCTCCGACCCAGGATCCGAAGCGGATGACCGTCGGCAAGTC
The DNA here is from genome assembly GCA_037383085.1 of Desulfuromonadales bacterium. Classification (GTDB taxonomy): domain Bacteria; phylum Desulfobacterota; class Desulfuromonadia; order Desulfuromonadales; family BM103; genus JARRPG01. Next base: position 21,510 of record JARRPG010000003.1, read on the forward strand.
CTCGCGGGCGCAGTCGGTCTGGTAGACCTCGCCGAGATCCCGGGCCATCTCCGCATAGAGTTCGGCGATCGGCGGTAACAGGGCCACGCCGTAGTGGTCGAGCCCCATGGCAATTTCGTCGTTGACGGTTGGCTTGCGCTGCCGCACCTGGTCCGATTGCCACAGAGCGGTAATCTCGGCGAGAATCGTTTCCTGGCCCTCCTGGGCGGTGGCCCGATCAAGGGGAAGTTGATCGAGCCGGACCAGTTCACCGGCGATGCGGCGGCGCTTGTAGAGGACAACCCGCCGGGCGACCTCGGTGGGGTGGGCCGTGAAGACCGGGCAGACATCGATCCGTGCCAGCCATTGCAGGGCGTCTTGGTAACCGATGCCGGCTGCGCGCATCCGCTGCAGGGTGGCCCTGAAGGAGCCGGCCTTGCCCGGTTCACCGGCGACCCGGTGGGCACGACTGCGGCGCTTGCGATGGTTGGTTTCGGCCAGGTTGGTTAGCTCGAAGAAGGTAGCAAAAGCCTTGACTATCGCCCGTTGTTTGGCCAAATCGAGCGGCGCAACGATAGCGATCATCTGCTGCAGTAGTTCTTGATCAGTACGGTCGCCCCGTTCGGTGCCGCCAAGCTCGCGCTCCCGCTCCCGGTGACGGATCGCCAGGGTGCGCAGGCTTTCTTCCAGCTCGTAAATCGCCTCGCCGTCCTGTTCGCGGATCGCTGCACCGAGCAGGTGACCCAAAGAGCGGACATCACGACGCAAGGGACGTTCCTTGATCTCAGGGTCGGCGGAGATCAGCTCGATCAGGCGCTCAGCCTGGTCGCCAACCTGCCAATAGACATCCATTGCGTTCATCAAATAACTCGGATAATTGATTTTTTGTGCCCTTTCAGCCGTTGACGAACTGCATCGCCTGTTCGGGGTAACGCAGCCCGGCAGCTGCCCCGGGCGGCAGAGCCGCGGCGATCTCCTCGCGTTCGTCCCGCGTCAGCGTCACCTCACAGGCGGCGACGTTTTCTTCCAGGTAGCGCCGCCTCTTGGTCCCCGGAATCGGTACGATATCATCGCCCTGGGCCAGCACCCAGGCCAGCGCCAGCTGTCCGGCGGTGATGCCCTTCTGTTCGGCCAGCGATCGGATCTTGTCGACCAGAGCCAGGTTCTGCTTGATGTTTTCCTCCTGGAAGCGTGGCGAGATGCGCCGGAAATCGCTGACATCGAAGTCGTCGGCATTGGTGATCGTACCGGTCAAAAAGCCCCGGCCCAAAGGACTGTAGGCGACCAGACCGATGCCGAGTTCGCGCACCGTCGGCAGGATCTCCGTCTCGACGTCGCGACTCCAAAGGGAATATTCGGTCTGCAGGGCGCTGATCGGATACACGGCGTGCGCCCGGCGGATGGTGGCGGGCGCGGCTTCCGACAGACCCAGGTACCGGACCTTGCCGGCCGTCACCAGTTCGGCCATGGCCCCGACGGTTTCCTCGATCGGTACTTCGGGATCGACCCGATGCTGGTAATAAAGATCGATGTGATCGAGACCGAGGCGTTGCAGCGAGGCCTCACAGCAGGCGTGAACGTACTCCGGTCGACCGCAGATTCCGGTGATCGGAATGCGCCCGTCAGCATCCGGTTCGCCCCGCATGATGCCGAACTTGGTGGCCACGATGACGCCGTCGCGCTGCCCGCGGATCGCTTTGCCGACCAGCCGCTCGTTGGTGTGCGGACCGTACATGTCCGAAGTGTCGAGAAAGTTCACACCGAGTTCCAGTGCCCGGTGAATGGTGGCGATCGATTCCTGCTCGTCACGAGGGCCGTAGAAATCGGACATCCCCATGCAGCCCAAACCCTGCGCCGAGACAATCAGTCCCTGAGCTCCCAGCTCGCGTTGTTCCATGGCTGATCCTTTCCTGGGTCGTGGGCCGGTTGGCAAGCGAACCGGCCTTTTGCATTCCTTTTACAATCGTCGCATCGAAATGATCGTTGTCAAGCACGGCCTCAGGTCCGAAGAGATCAACGACGGCCAGGGGCCATTCTCCTGCCTCATAGCGTGGCAAAATAATCCGCCATCCGCCGGCGCATGGCGGCATCCGGCAGGCGGCCGAAACCGGCGCCCATGTTGTCGCGCATGTGCTTGACTTTCGAGGTGGCCGGAATGGCACAGGTGACCGCCGGATGGGAGACGATGAACTTGAGAAAAAACTGCCCCCAGCTGACGCAGTCGATCTCGGTGGCCCAGTCCGGCAGTGCTTGCCCCTTGACCTTCCGGAACAGTGAACCGCGCTGGTAGGGGCGGTTGATCAGGACCGCAAGGCCGCGTTCGGCGGCCAGCGGCAGCAGGCGCTCCTCGGCAGTGCGGTCCTCGATGTTGTAGCTGAACTGGACAAAGTCGAAAGGTTCGTTGCGCAGGATCGTCTCCAGGTCGGCGTGGTCGCGGCCATGAGAGGTCGTGATGCCGATGTACCGGATCCTGCCGGTCGTCTGCCAGTCACGCAGGGTCGCCAGATGCGTCCGCCAGTCGCGCAGGTTGTGGATCTGTATCAGGTCGAAACGCTGAAGCCCCCACTTGGCCAGTGACGTCTCCATCTGCCGAATGCCGTCCTGTCGGCCGTCAGTCCAGACCTTGGTCGCCGCAAACAGTCGGTCGCGATGGCTGACCCGATCGAGCAGTTCACCGATCACCCGTTCTGCCGAGCCATACATCGGCGAGGAGTCGATCAGCCGGCCGCCGTTGGCGAAGAACGCTTGCATGACCGGGACCAACTCCTCGAAAGCGTTCTGGTCCAAACCGATGTCGAAGGTTCGTGAGCTGCCCAGACCGATCACCGGCAGTTGTTCACCGCTGACCGGAATCGTTTTGCGAAGCACATTCTGGTTCACCGCCAGCAGTTTGCCGGGGGGCAGGGCAACCAAAGCCAGAGCCGTTGCCAGGCTTCCGACAAAGGTCCTGCGGTTGATGGGGTAATCGTCGAGAATCATCGTTCCTCCTCTCTTTCTCTGGCCCGGGCTTCCTGTTTTCTGCCCAGGCGGAAACAGATCCAGGCCCAGAGACCGGTCACTGGCACGGCCAGGAAAGCGATGGCACCCAGGCTCAGACCGAGCGCCTGCAGGCCGGTGTAGGCCCAGGCGCTGACGACGTCGCCGCTGCGGTAGATGACCGTGTCGATAACGTTCTTGGCTTTGTATTTTTCCTCCCGGGCGACGACCACGAAAAGCATTTCCCGGGACGGTCTCATGATCGCATAGTTGCCGGCCCGGCGAACCACCTGCACCGTCACCAGGACGGCCAGAACCGGGGCGATGCCGAGCGCCAGGAAGCCGGCACCGAGCAGCAGCGGGATCAACGCCAGGGCCCAACCCAGACCGAGCCCCTTGACGATGCGCCCGGTCAGGAAAAGCTGAATCATGATCGTCAGGGCGTTGGTGGCGAAGTCCATTGCAGCGAAGACCGTGGTGCGGTGGCCCGGATCGGCAAAGCTGTCGCGAACGATCTCGGCCTGCTGAAAGTAGAGAAAGGTCGAAAGGGTTGTATAAAGCAGAATCAGCAGACAGATGCCGAGCAGATAGGGCGAACGAAAGATCAGCTTGATACCGTCCAGCATGCCGCCCCCCAAGCCGGCATCCCTTTTGTCCGGTCCCTTTTGCGTCGCGCGGTCTCGGGTCACCGCTGGTGGCGTTGTCAACCGATCCCGCCAGACGCCCAATCGCCAGATGCAGAGCACGGCCCAGCCGAGCCCTGCGGCGGAAACCAGCAGCAGGTTGGTCGGACCGAGCGGAATCGCCAGTCCGGTTGTTAACGCCGGTCCGGTCAAGGCGCCGACAGTGCCGCCCGCAGCGATGAAGCCGAACAGGCGCTTGGCCTGGTTGTCGTTGAACAGGTCGGTCATGAAACTCCAGAAGACCGAGACGATAAACAGGTTGAAGACGCTGGCCCAGATGAAGAACGCTCTGGCCACCCAGGCATGGGTTAGCCCGGAGCGGAACAGGCCGAAGAAGAGCAGCAGGTTGAGGATAAAGAAAGCGTAGACCAGTGGCAAAAAGCGCTGGCGTGCATAGCGCGAGGTCACCCAGCCGAACAGCGGCACTGCGGCGAGCATGGCCAGAAAGGTCCCGGTAAAGAGCCACTGCAGATTGTCAACGCCACCGGCGATGCCCATCGCGTCGCGCATCGGCCGGATGATGTAATAGGAACACAGCAGGGCAAAGAAATAACTGAACGCCCACAGCAGTGCGCGGATTTCGGACGGCTCGACCCGAACCAGCCGCTGCAGCCAACCGGTGACCGGTGAGCTTTCCGGGTTATTGAGAAGGACCATCTCGTCTCCAGGGCTCAGGATAAGACTTCGCCTTATTATATCTCAGAGCGAAAACCGACACGCACTCTGTCGCACCGGTCGGCATCGTTCGGTCGATCTTGATCCGTGAACATTTCTTCACCACGACTGTTCAAAGTCTGCACACATTGCCATCCTGAGCCAGGCTTTGCCAGATTTGCCTTACCCATAAGCACCTGAAAATAAACGATTCAATCCGGTTGGCACAAGTGATGCTTAATCACGGGACGAGTGACGAGGAACGCGAAAATGTTAAATCCTGACGTCACATCACATGCAACACGCTGTTGTGTTGACCTATCGGCGATGAGGCCCGCGTAAGACAGCTCAAGTCTTTCGGCGGGTTTTTTATTGACAAACATAGTGCGGCACAATGATTGCGCCGCAGGGCATTGACGCCCTATCCGAAATTGTTCGGGTAGGGCGTCTTGTGTTTTGTGCAACGCAGCCTCTTTCGGACACATCAAGGGCGATGCCGCCGCGGGGGAGGGTGAAGAGCACCAAAATCCAACCGGGCTTCTTCGCAGAGGAAGCCACACTGAAAGGACGTTGAACCATGGAGAAATCGAAGAAAATGCGTCAGATCGCAATCTATGGCAAGGGCGGCATCGGCAAATCCACCACCACGCAGAACACGGTGGCCGGCCTGGCCAGCCTAGGCAAGAAAGTCATGATCGTCGGCTGCGACCCGAAAGCCGACTCCACCCGTCTGATCCTGCATGCGAAAGCCCAGGAAACCGTCATGGACAAGGTCCGTGAACTCGGTACGGTCGAAGACCTGGAGCTCGAAGATGTCATGAAGTACGGCTACGGCGATGTCAAATGCGTCGAGTCGGGCGGCCCGGAGCCGGGTGTCGGTTGTGCCGGTCGCGGCGTGATTACCGCCATCAACTTCCTCGAGGAAGAAGGTGCCTACACCGACGACCTCGACTTTGTCTTCTACGATGTTCTCGGTGACGTGGTCTGCGGCGGTTTTGCCATGCCGATCCGCGAGAACAAGGCTGAGGAGATCTACATTGTCGTCTCCGGCGAAATGATGGCCATGTACGCGGCCAACAACATCGCCAAGGGGATCCTCAAGTACTCCTCGAGTGGCAACGTGCGTCTCGCCGGCCTGATCTGCAACAGCCGCAACACCGACCGCGAAGCCGATCTGATCGAGGCCCTGGCCGCTCGACTCGGTACCCAGATGATCCACTTCGTGCCCCGCGACAACCAGGTCCAGCGTGCCGAGCTGCGGCGTATGACCGTCATCGAGTACAGCCCGGAACACAAACAGGCTGAAGAGTATCGCACTCTGGCCAAAAAGATCTTCGAGAACGACATGTTTGTCGTCCCGACCCCGCTGGAAATGGATGAGCTGGAAGACCTGCTGCTCGAATTCGGCATCATGGAACTGGATGACGAGGAGAACGTCGGTATCGCTGAATCAGCTTAATTTCTTTGACCACGGAGGACACAGAGTTCACAGAGGCTTGTTTCCGATTGAGAACAAAAGAAATCCCTGTGTGCTCAGTGATCTCTGTGGTGCAAAGATTCTCTGAGGAGTTATCTATGTCTAAAATAAGAAAGCCCATTGAGGGCATCACCAAAGAACGCACCGAACAACTGATCGCCGAAACCCTGGCGGACATGCCGGAGAATGCGCAGAAGAAGCGCGCACCGCACCTCGGCGCCAACGAGCCGACCAGTGCCAAGTGCGCGGTCAAATCGAATAAGAAGGTCGTTCCCGGCGTGATGAGCCAGCGCGGCTGTGCCTACGCCGGGGCCAAGGGCGTCGTCTGGGGCCCGATCCGTGACATGGTGCACGTTTCCCACGGCCCGATCGGTTGTGGTGTCTACAGCTGGGGGACGCGACGCAACCTGATGCAGGGTGTTCCCGGCGTGACCTCCTTCCCGATGGATTTCACCTCCGATTTCCAGGAGCGTGACATCGTCTACGGCGGTGACCCGAAACTGGCCAAGCTGCTCGACGAGGCCAACGACCTCTTCCCGCTGGCCAAGGGCTTCTCCGTCCTCTCCGAGTGCCCGGTCGGCCTGATCGGCGACGACATCAACGCCGTCACCAAGAAGAAGGAGAAAGAGTTCGACAAGCTGGTGGTGCCCTGTAACTGTGAGGGTTTCCGCGGTGTCTCCCAGTCGCTGGGACACCATATTTCGAACGACTCGATTCGCGACCACATCATCGGCAAGTTCGAATTCAAGGAAGAGGCCGGGCCCTACGATGTCGCGCTGATCGGCGACTACAACATCGGTGGTGACGTCTGGGCCGCCAAGCCGATCCTTGAAGAGATCGGTCTGAACGTCAAGTCGGTCTGGACCGGCGACGGCGAGGTCGAGAAGATCGCTGCTACCCACACCGTCAAGCTCAACCTGATCCACTGCTACCGTTCGATGAACTACATGTGCAAGGTGATGGAAGAGAAGTGGGGCATCCCCTGGCTGGAGTACAACTTCTTCGGTCCGACCAAGATCGAGCAATCGCTGCGGGCCATCGGTGAACGTTTCGACGACACGATCAAAGAGAATGTCGAGACCGTGATCAAGAAGTACAAGCCGATCATGCAGGCGGTGATCGACGAGTACAAGCCGCGTCTCGACGGCAAGACCGCCATGCTGTTCGTCGGCGGCCTGCGCCCGCGGCACACCGTCGGTGCCTATGAAGATCTCGGTATCCAGGTGACCGGCGCCGGCTACGAGTTCGCCCACCAGGACGATTACGACCGGACCAGCCCGGAGATGGCCAAGGGCACTCTGATCTACGACGACGTTTCCGAGTTCGAACTGGAGAAGTTCGTCGAGGAGTTCAAGCCCGACCTGATCGGCTCCGGCATCAAGGAGAAGTACGTTTTTCAGAAGGCCGGCATCCCGTTTCGCCAGATGCACAGCTGGGACTACTCGGGCCCCTACCATGGCTACGAAGGGTTCAAGATCTTTGCCCGGGATATCGACATGGCGATTAATTCGCCGACGTGGGATCTGGTGAAGTCACCATTTTAAAGTCTTTTACCACGGAGAACGCAGAGAACACTGAGAAAACCAGAGTTTCGTTGTTTGAAATCAAAACATAAACAATAAATATTCTCTGAGAACTCTGTGTCCTCTGTGGTGATAACGAGGAGAAGAACATGAGCGCAGAAGCAGCCAAAAAATTCGTCACCCCGACGCCGCCGGAAGAGGTGGCGCGAGTCAAGGAATGGATCAATACCGAAGATTACAAAGAAAAAAACTTTGCCCGCACCTCCCTGGTGATCAACCCGGCCCATGCCTGCCAGCCGCTTGGCGCGCAGATGGTGGCCACGTCCTTCGAGGGCTCGCTACCCTTCGTGCACGGGTCCCAGGGCTGTGCTTCCTACTTCCGCAGCACCTTCAGCCGGCACTACCGTGAGCCGGCGGCAGCGACCTGCGACGCCATGACCGAGGACGGCGCGGTGTTCGGTGGCCAGAACAACTTGTTCGAGGGCCTCGAGAACGCATATGCCCTGTACAAGCCGAAGATGATGCCCGTCTATACGACCTGCATGCCCGAGGTCATCGGCGACGACCTGACGGCCTTCATCAAGAACGCCAAGCAGAAAGGGCACATCCCCGAGGACCTGCCGACGCCCTACGCCAACACGCCGAGTTTCAACGGCACCCACATCCACGGCTACGATGCCATGCTCAAGAGCGTGCTCGCTTACCTGACCGAGGGCCAAAGCGTCGAGGGCAAGTGCACCGGCAAGCTGAACCTGATCCCCGGTTTCGACGGCAACGTCGGCAACCTGCGTGAGTACAAGCGGATCTGTGAACTGATGGGTATCCCTTACACCATGCTCGCCGACGCCTCTGACATCTTCGACTCGGGCTGTGACGGCGAATACAAGCTGTATGCCGGCGGCACCCGGCTGGAAGACGCTGCCGAGTCGATCAATGGCAAAGCGACCATCGCCCTGCAGACCCACTCCACCAAGAACACCATGAAGTGGATCGAGGCCGAGTACACCGGCGAGAAGGCCGTGCTGCCGATGCCCTTCGGCATCAAGAAGACCGATGAACTGATCCTGAAGCTCGCCGATCTGTTCGGCAAGGACGTGCCGGAACAGCTGAAGAAAGAACGGGCCCTTGCGGTGGATGCCATGACCGACGCCCACCAGTACCTGCATGGCAAGAAATTCGCCGTGTTCGGCGATCCGGACTACGTGATCGGCATCATCAGCTTCCTGCTCGAAATGGGCGCACGGCCCTGGCACGTCCTGGTCTCCCGCGCGACCAAGAAGATCAAGAAGGAACTGGAGGCCCTGCTCGAGACCTCGCCCTTCGGCAAGGACTGCACCGTCTATATCAACAAGGACCTCTGGCACATGCGCAGCTTGCTGGTGACCGACCCGGTCGACGGCATGATTGGCGACACCCACGGCAAGTGGGCCGCCCGCGATGCGAAAATTCCATTGTTCCGCATCGGCTTTCCGATCATCGACCGTGTCAACCTGCACCGTGCGCCGGTGGTCGGCTACCAGGGCACCATCAATATACTGACCATGATCGCCAACAAGTTCCTCGATATCAAAGACGAGACCTGTGAGGATCAATGGTTTGAGATGATGAGATAAATTCGGAAGTGCGAGGAGCGAAGCGAGAGGTGAGGAAAAGCCTTTTCGCGCTTCGCCCCCCGCGCCTCCCACCTCTCGCTTTATGATACGAACCCGCAAATTCAAAATCGTCAGACCGGAAGGATCGAAAGGATTCAGCATGAAAGTCGCATTCGCCAGCACCGACAAGGTACATGTTGATGGGCACTTCGGCCAGGCCGAGGCCTTCTATATCTGGGATATCGGCCCCGACGAGGCGGCCTTTTCGGGGGTGGTGCAGGTGCAGGCCGAAACCGAAATGCCGGGGCACAGCGATGACAAGATTGAGGCCCGCGGTGCCGCCCTGGCCGACTGTGCCCTGGTCTACGTCGGCGAGATCGGCGGCCCGGCGGCAGCTCGACTGGTGGCAAAGAAGATTCATCCGATCAAGAGCAAGGACCACGAGCCGATCACTGTGGTGGTGGACAAACTCCAGGAGGTCCTGAAAGGCAACCCGCCGCCGTGGCTCCGAAAAGCCATGCTCAAAGGCGAAAGACCGCAATAAGAGCGAAGCGCGAGACGAGAAAAGGCTTTTTCACACTTCGCACCTCGCACTTCTTGATTTTTAGCTGCACAAGTTTCTAAAAACAGGAATAACTAAGGAGAATTATTATGGCAACGTTAACCGGAATCACCTATGGCGGCGAAGAGTGGACCCCGACCTTCGCCATGGCGATCGACGAAGAGAAGTGCATCGGCTGCGGCCGCTGTTTCAAATCCTGCTCCCGCCGCGTGCTCGGTCCGGAGGATCATGAGGATGAAGAGTCCGAGTCGATCCGCATGATCATGACGATCGTCAACCAGGACAACTGCATCGGTTGTGCCGGCTGCGGTGTCGCCTGCCCGAAGAAATGCTTCACATTCAAGACGAAAGAGATCTGATTGTGAGCCACGAAGACACGAAGACGCAAAGAAAAAATGTTCTTATGGTTTTAACCCATTAAGCCTGATGTCTTTGATTTCGGTTTTCTTCGTGTCTTTGAGTCTTCGTGGCAAACCCCAAGGAGTTGAATATGCTCATCGCTGTCGCATCGAAATCCGGGACCGTAGTCGATCAGCATTTCGGTCATGCCGAATCCTTTCGCATCTTCAAGTACCGCCAGGGCGACGCCGTTCAGGTGGACGAGGTGAAAGTCGAGCGCTACTGCGTCGTCGATCTGGAACACCCGTTTCGGCACGCTCAGTTCAAGGGCATTGCCGAGGCGCTCAAGGACTGCCAGGCGGTGGTCACCGCCATGATCGGCGAACTGCCGCGCCAGGAATTGGAGAAGCATGGTTTCCAGGTCATCAGTATGCCGGGACCGATCGCACCGGCGTTGAAAGCAGCCCACGACGCGGTCTGTGATGGCTCGCAGTGCAACGGCCGTGCTGAGCGATGTGCGATGCGCGATGAGGCCCCCTGATTAAAGAGTTCTCCTAAAGCGCAGGGGAACAACCCACCCACAAAATCCTTTGGTTTTGTGGGCTTTCCAGAGATGCTATCGCTTCGGCCTGGGCAGGGTGTCGTTTCGACAGCCCTGCCGTTTTTTTGCTTCACGAAATTCGCGGTGTACTCCACCGAATGAGATTGCCGCCGTTACTTTTTATCCAGATCCTGCCTTAAATCTGTGCAAATTGGCGCGTCGGCTTGGTGAAAAACACCGGATAACGGGGTTCCCGGAATTGGCACAACCTATGCTTTAAATACAACTGAAAATGAATTGCAGCACAGATCAGTGAAGATTTCTGCTGTAGGACGGCAAAGATGCCCCGGGAACAGGACCGTTCTCCGGGGTTTTCTTTATCCACCAGGTCTCAGCAAGGGCGCTTTCGAAGAGATGTTCGACGAGCGCCCTTTTTTATTCAAGGAGAAAGATCATGGCCATGGCAACCGGATGCCCGATGAAGACCATCAAACAGCAGACCGACCACCCCTGCTTCGGCGGTGACCATACCAAGGCCGGCCGCATTCACCTGCCGGTGGCACCGGGGTGCAATATCAAGTGCGGTTTCTGCGAGAGGCGTTTCGATTGCGCCAACGAGAGCCGTCCCGGGGTGACCAGCAAGGTCTTGACGCCAGAGCAGGCGGTCGCCAGGGTCCGTATCGTCAGAGAGCACATGATCCGGCGGGGCGAAGCCCGGCTGCAGGTGGTCGGCATTGCCGGCCCTGGCGACCCGCTGGCCAATCCGAAGACTTTCGAGACCTTCCGATTGGTCAAGGAGGCTTTCCCGGAGATGACCCTCTGTCTGTCGACCAACGGCTTGTTGCTGACTGAACATCTGGACAAACTGGTCCGCCTCGGTGTGCACAGCGTCACGGTGACGATTAATGCGCTGACACCGGAGACCGGCGCCAAGATTTACCAATGGGTCCGTTTTCATGGCCAGCGTCTGTCCGGGGAAGACGGCGCTGCGGTCTTGCTCAAGCGTCAGCTTGATGGCGTCCGTTACGCGAGTGCAGCCGGCCTGCTGGTCAAGGTCAATCACGTTTACATCCCGGGCGTCAATGACCACGAAAGCCTCGATCTGGCGGTCAAGGTCCGCGAACTGGGTGCAGACATGATGAACATAATCCCGGTGATTCCGATCGGCCTGTTCAAGGATGTTGAGCGACCCTCCGAGACCACCATGGAGATCCTGCGCAACCAGGCGGAATTGATCCTCTCGCAGGCCAGGCACTGCAAGCAGTGCCGGGCCGATGCCGCCGGTATTGTCGGACAGGATTTGGATCTTCAGGCCCTCAGCGCCTGAAGAAAGTGCTGAGCAATGCGTCGGTAGTCATTCACACATCGCTCATCGCCCAGCACTCAGAACTTATTTGTTTCGTAGGAGTCAACCGATGGCACCAGAATTGATCCCATTTTTAGCCGCAGGCATCTTCGTTGTCGCCCTGATGTACGCCAGCGTCGGGCATGGCGGCGCATCCGGCTATCTGGCCGTGATGGCGCTGTTCAGCCTGCATCCGGAAGCGCTGAAACCAACGGCGTTACTGCTCAACATCATCGTGGCCGGAGTCGGGACCACTCTTTACTGCAGTGCCGGCCAGTTCTCGTGGCGGGTTTTCTGGCCTTTCGTGATCACCTCGATCCCGATGAGCTTCCTCGGAGGCAGCTTCCAGTTGCCGCCGGAATGGTATCGTCCGGTGCTCGGACTGGTTCTTTTTTATGCCGCCTGGCGATTGTTTGTCCGCCGCAAGCACGAGGTGTACGAGGCCAAGGCGCCCAGCCTGCCGCTGGCGATGGTTGTGGGGGGTGTGCTCGGCTTCGCCTCCGGGTTGATCGGGGTCGGCGGTGGAATTTTTTTGAGTCCGCTGATGATTCTGCTGCGCTGGGCGAAAGTCAGGGAGGTTTCCGGGATCGCCGCCCTGTTCATCCTGGTCAATTCAGTCTCCGGTCTGCTCGGTCACATGAGCAGCCTGCACCATATCCCTGATTTTGCGCCTCTACTTGCTGTCGTTGCGCTGTGCGGCGGATCGATCGGCGCGCTGTGCGGCAGCCGCCACCTACCGGTGCGGACCATATTGCAGGCCATGTCAGCCATGATGGTGCTGGCTGGAGGAAAGATGTTCTTCATCTAGTCCCTGCCGCTCCAGGCGCTCTTCTTACGCGAGAACCATAAGCAAAGGCCTGTTTCCAACAGTCCATTGGGTCCCTCTTGACGCGAACAGCCCAGAAAAAAGAGCGGCCCGCAGCTCACTCTTCCCCGGCAAAACAGAGCAGGTAATCGCTGCATTCGCCGCAGTTCGGCGCTTTGCAGAGGGTTCCGCCCTGGCGTTCGCAGACCTCTTTGTAGAGGAATCGTTTCCAGCGCATGTTCCGCGTGTTGGCTTCGCTCAGAGCGGGCAGGTGACGGCGGATTGCGGCCGAAAGCTCCGGTCGTTCGAAGAGACCCATGGCGACCCAGAGGTGTCCGGGATGGGCGGCCCGTGCGGCGAGGATGTGGCACAACCAGCCACTGATCAGCCGATGGCTGCGACTGCGGTCGGTCGGGATGTGCTCGCGCAGCAGGGCGAGGACATCCGGGTTGATTGACGGTTGCTCGTCATCGACCGAGGCGGCGTCGTATTCGACCAGACAGGTTGTGGCAAGACCCGGAAAAACGGTTTCGAAAATCATCGACAAGTCGCTTTTCGACAAGCCAAGTGCACGCGCCGTGTCACAGAGCTCCCGGGTCGCCACGGTCAGCAGGCAGGCGAACAGATGACGATCCAGACCGCTGATATCCTTCGGATGCGGACTGCCGACCAGTTTCTTGTAGAGAGGATCGCTTGCCCTGACCCGCGATCTGTGCGGGGCCTCCTCAGGCAGTTGCGCCTGCACCGTTTGCTGTCCATTGCGTGCGCTGCGGACCGCCGCCTGCAGTGCTTTGATCGCCAGGTCGGCACAATAGCTGCGGTCTGACGGCAGACCATCGAGAGCTCGGGCGATTTGCTGCCGATCGATCGTGGCGAGATCATCGAGTGAACAACCGACCGCCATCTTGGCGGTGACCGCACAGGCCGCCATGGTGAAACCGCAACCGAAGACCTGATAGCGGATATCCTCCACCTGATCGCCTTTGGTTTTCAGAGTAAAACGAACGGCCAGGCGGCTGCCGGCCTGGTCGGCCGCCAGGCCGACCTCTCCCGTCCCATCGGCATCGGTCAGACAACCGGTGCGACGGGTATCGATCGCCCACTGGCGGATGGTGTCATTGTAACCGGTCATACGCCGTTCTCCGCTGTCAGGAAGAATTCTCTAACGCGTCACCGCATCAGGCGGTGTTAGCGACCTCGCAGAGGAAGGAAGAGCTCCCTTCGTAAAGGAGATCATGTTTCAAGGTGATACCAACCTGCTCCCAGTTCGGGAAGCCGCGCAGGATCAGTTTCTTCGCCTGGCGATGGGCAAGAGCCTCGCAGTGGCCGTTGCCGATGATCAGATCGTAATCCGCGGCGAGCTGTTCGGCATCTTCCAGGTCGCCGACGATCACCCGTTCCGCGACAATGTCCTTTAAGCTGGGCGTATCGACCGTTGTGATCGCGACGGTTGTCCGGCCGCCAGCTTCCTGCAATGCTTTGCAGAGACCGGTCAGGTGATCCGGTTCAGCGACAACCAGAAAACGGCTTTGGCCGAGCGCAAAGTGGCTGTCCAGCATGGCATCCTGCAGTCGCTGCCGCCAGCGTGCGACGGGCAGTGGCGGGCTGCTGAAGCCGGTCTCCTCGAGCAGGATCGCAACCAGTCGATCGGTGGCTGCAAGTCCGGACAGATGCGGCACATGGTGATGTCGCATCTCGGGGTTTTTCGCCTGCAGAGTTGTGGCGCAACTGCGCATCGAATCGCCAACACTGATGACCAGTCCGGCCTCGGCCAGTGCGCGGATCTCCTCGACGCGGATGCCGCCGCTCGACAGCGCTGCCTGCTTCTCGCCGAGGTGGCCGTCAAGAGATGTGGACAGGTCCGGCAGGGCGAAGACGTTGAAACCGAAGCCGGCGACGAACTCCTTGACCTTTTCGACTTCGATCGGTTGCAGGCTGACATGCGGCAGCAGCACCACCGTGTTGTCGTTGACGGCCGTAACCGCCGGTGCCACCAGCTGCTCGATCATGGCCTTGCAGGCCAGCGCCCAGCCACTTTCTAGGCCGCCTTCGTAATCCGGCGTATGGACCGTGACCAGAGGAAAGTCGATCTGCCGGGCAACGCCGCGAATGTCGTCCCCCTTGGTCTCGGTCAAACCCGTCGTGCAAAGACCGATCAGGCTTGGTGAGACCTTGCGGGTGATGTTCTTGACCGATTCGACGATGCTGTAGTCGCCGCCGTCGAGCACGGCAATGGCGTCGGTCACCGCACTGGTCTGAATCGCAACCGGTTCACAGAAGTGGCGCGTGAAATAGACCTTGGTGAAACTGGTACAGCCCTGGCCGCCATGCATCAGCGGCATGCAGCGGTCGACGCCCAGGAAAGCGAGGGTGGCACCCATCGGCTGACTGAGTTTGATCGGGTTGACCTGCAGCGGCTTGGTCGATTTGTGGCGGATTACAGCCATGGCGCCCTCCGGGAGAGGTTTTTGAAGACCGGCTTTGCCAAGGCATTCTTGAGATTTTCGGCCGAGTTCAGCAGCCCCTCGTCGCTGCCCATGATGATCCCGGCAGGCAGGGCATTGCAGCGAGTCGGCTTTTTCTGGTGATGGGAACAGACGCTCATATCGCGCCGTTCCCGGATCGTCGGTTTACTGGTCATGTCGGGCTGACTCCTTGGGATGTTGCGGAAATCAGTCCCATCGCATCGTTGGGTGGGTAACCGTCTTTACCGGCAGCTTTGGCGGGAAAGGAGGATGATATCTTGGCTCTTCAAAAACACAGCAAAAGTCTTGCCAGGTTTGCAAACCCTTCGAAATCGCCTCTTTTTGCCGTGCAATGTGGGGCGAAAGTGAGTTCGGGGCAGGCAGTTGCAGGCCTCTCTGCCCGCTTTTTGTGCATACCGGCCGGTCTCGAGCTGCACCCTGCAGGCAGAAAAGCCTTCGAAACGGCCATCCCACGATATCCGCAAGAAAAGGCACACCCTTTGCTAGTTATTTTCCTGAACAGCAGTTTTTCCGGCAAAGTCGCCGGAGATCGGCATGGGCGCCCTGAATCATCATAAGGATTCGGGGCTTTTTTGTTTTCGCCGGTTTTTCTTGCCGGTAAAGCCGGAACGCGAGATGCGTGAGCAATGCGACAAGAGGTCTTTATGCACAAAACGAACAACGCTGCAGTCATTATCGACGACACCACCCTGCGCGATGGCGAACAGACCGCTGGTGTGGTCTTCAGCAGGGAAGAAAAAATCGCCATTGCCCGACTTCTCGACGCCATTGGCGTCGGTGAATTGGAATGCGGTATTCCAGCCATGGGTCGCGAGGAGCAGGCCTCGATCAAGGCTCTGGTTGACCTGGGTCTCAACGCCCGCCTGATCACCTGGAACCGAGCCGTAGTTGCCGATATTCAGGCCTCGATCGATTGTGGGGTGGGGGCCGTCGATATCTCGCTGTCGGTTTCCGATATCCACATCCGTCACAAACTGCGCAAGGATCGTCACTGGGTGCGGGAGCAGCTCAAAATCGCCCTCGGTTTCGCCAAGCAACACGGTCTGTACGTCTCGGTCGGTGGCGAGGATGCCAGCCGGGCCGATCTTGCTTTTCTCGTCGAACTGATGGAGATTGCCCGCAGCTTTGGCGCCGACCGGTTCCGCTTCTGCGATACGCTTGGCGTCCTCGATCCCTTTATGATCTACGACAGGATTCGCTACCTGGCGGACCGGGTCAAGCTGGATCTCGAGGTTCACACCCACAACGACCTCGGCATGGCGACAGCCAATGCCATCGCCGGTATCCGGGCCGGTGCCCGGTTTGTCAACACCACGGTCAACGGTCTCGGTGAACGGGCAGGCAACGCGGCCCTCGAAGAGGTTGTCATGGCTCTGAAACACACCTGCCGCATCGACCCGGGGATCGATACCACGCGTCTGGTGGAATTGTCACAACGGGTCGGCCAGGCCAGCTGCCGACCGGTCCCGGAGTGGAAAGCCGTGGTCGGTGACAAGGTGTTTGCGCACGAATCCGGCCTGCATGCCGACGGCGTATTGAAATATCCCGGCAATTACGAGGGCTATGACCCGGCTGAAGTCGGCCTGCAGAGGTACCTGGTGATCGGCAAACACTCCGGTCGACATGCCCTCTGTGAGCGCCTGGAACAACTTGGCATTCAATTGACGGAGGCCGAAGCGGAAGCGTTCCTCGATCAGGTCCGGACGATCGCCCAGAACCGCAAGCGGGCCTTGTCCGATCTGGAACTGGTTCGGCTTCACCGGAGCGCGCGGCAGGTTGCCTGACCGGCTATTGGTTGACCAGACGTCAGAAGGCCCCTGCCGGAATCCCGGCAGGGGCCTTTCGTCTGCGAAACCAGTTTATTGGCGAACTCAGCAGCGTCCGCCGCGGCAGCGGAAGGTTGCGTCCGATCTCCGGTCACGACGCTGGGCTTCTCGATCCACAAGACCGCGGATGATCTTGTGGGTCGCCGGCTCACGTTCCGGGGCCCCCTGATAACGTGGTGCGGCGCGACTTTGCTCGACATTTGACAGGCGCTGTCGCTGCTGCGGAGTTATCTCATGCCGCGATCTGGTGGACGGAACGTGCCTCTGGCCGGATGAAATCCGCTGACCGGAGTCGTGTCGCTCTCCACTTCCGAGGTGCGCGCGTCCCGTTTGACGCCGCTCTGAGCGCTCAATCAGGTGCCGATGCGAGGTTTGCGAAGGGCCGCGTTGCTTGCGACTGATGCCGTGTTGCCTGGCACTGCGATCATACCGGGGGCGGATGTCGCTGCTCCGCCCTGCGTGAGGGTGTCGATCATACCGGTCGATGCGTTTCGGAAAATGAACCCTATGGGGGCGCCTATAAGTGTCGCGGTGGTCAATCTGCCCGTAAACGTGGATGCCGGTGGCGACATACCAGGGCGAAGCGTAGCTGACAAATCCATGGTCAACAGGCGATGGGTCAAGTCCGTAAGGGGTCACCAGGCGAGAGCTGCGGTAGGCAACGTAGGGATCATTGGTATAAAAAGGGTCGAAGGTCGCATAAACGGGAACCGGGCCGGCCACGGCATAGGAATAATATGGCCCGGCGTACGCACCGTAGGCCCCGTACTCAGCGGGATCGTGGTACAGACAGCCACTGAGAGGGATCAGCAAACACAGCCCGCCGATTATCAACATCAGTCTGTTCATGATCATCTCCATAATTTATTATAACAGACGGGAAAAGCGGTCTGCCACTGACGACCAACAAACGAGGGCTTTCACCAAGATGCTGCGCTGGATCCGGACTGTTTCGATGAATATCTCAGGCTTTTGGTGCTCTTTAAGAGATGGCGCGGCGAATTATTTTTGGTGGAGACGGGCGTGGAGCGCTTCAGAGGCGTGGACACGGCTGATTTCGACAGGTTTGTTCTCGGCGGCCAGCAGCAGGACATATTTGCTGGCATCGTAGATTTTGCTGAAGTATTTCTCGTTGACCTTGATCATCATGACCCCGAGCTTTCCGGGACATCTTTGATTTATTGTTTACTCATGCTAGCGCATCTTCTTATCCAATCGCAAGCGGCGGCTTGCTGGCTCAGCGTTCATCAACCGGACCGGCTGATGACGATAGTTGCGGACGATAGTTGGTTGCAGGGCGACCGCATGCCGTTATAATGAAGAACGTTGCAATCCAATTGTGAGGCTGCTGGGTTATGTGGCGAAAATTGAAGTTGCGTACCAAGGTGAATTTCCTCCTTGTCTCGGTGCTGGTCGGTCTCTTGGCGATCAGTCTCACCTGGCAGTATCGGCAGCATAAGGACCTGATTTTTTCCGAAGCTCAGGAAAAGGCCCGCATCATCGTTGCCGAGGCAACCCGGACCCGCGAATACATCTCCAACCAACTGCAGAAGGGTGATATCGCACTCAACCGGGAGCGCTATGGCATGATTCCGGTCGTGGTCGCCAACCGGGTCGGTCAGATTGTCGCAGAAGATTTGACCTACACGATTCGTCATACCTCGAACCGGTATCGCAATGCGGCCAATGCACCCGATCCCTATGAGCAGGCCAAGCTCAGCGAACTGTCCAGCAGAGAAGACGTCGACCACATTGCCGAACTGACCACACTTGAGGGCGAGCCGGTGTTCCGTTACCTGCAGGCGGCGCGGGCAGATGCCAGCTGCTTAGAATGTCATGGCCAACCGACGGAATCGCCGTTGTTTTTACGGGACATTTATCCGCCCGATCAGGACCCTGCCTATGACTACCAGATCGGCGAAATGATCGGTGCGGTCTCCATCGTGATCCCCATGACGCAGCTGGAAGACCGCCTGGCAAGCAGTTTTAACAACACGCTGATCATCACCAGCGCTTTTTTCTGTGCCCTGATCATCGGTCTCAGCCTGTTGATTCAGAAAACCGTCATCAATCCGGTGAGCTCACTTTCGGATCGGATTCGGGATGTTCGTGAAACCGGGTATTTCATTGAGCCAATCTCGGTTCCCAACCAGGATGAGGTCGGCGACCTGGTCACGAGTTTCAATACCATGATGAGCGAGCTTGATGAAAAGACGCACCAGCTCGAGGAATCGGAAAAGCGTTTTCGACTGATGACCGAAATCGCCCGTGACGCGATCGTCGCCTTCCTGCCGAACGGACAGATCTTTCTGTTCAACCGTGAGGCGGAGAAGATTTTCGGCTACCAGCAATCGGAATTGCTCGGCGAATCTCTGGACCGGCTCTTCGCACCGCAGGTGGATATGTACGGCCCGAGCCTGGTCGCCTTTATCCTCCAGGCCGATGCAGACTGGTTCCAGGGGGTTCATGCTTTTGTCGGGCTGCGCCGTGATCAGACACCGGTGGAGCTGGAAATCTCCGTCAATATTATCGATACCGGCGACCGGCCCTTCTACACAGCCATCCTGCGACAGGTTTGAACTGTCGCGGGCCTCTGGCAAAATCCTCTTTTCGCACACCCCGTGCCCCAGGTTGCCGACGGGGACGGCGAGCGAGCCAGACGGTTGGTGACCACTTTCTGCCCAGACGCTGGTCAATCCCTGGGCAAAATTCTGCCATAGACGCCGATCAGGGCGTGTTTGAAGACACCAAGTTGCTGAAAAGACGCACTCCAGGTCTTTGGCACAAGGAATGCTTTTATAAGAAGACTTGCAGGTACAGTGATGTACCTCCTTCGGGTGAGGAGGCCCACGGGGAACGGTTCTCTGTGGGCCTCTTCTTTATCTGCGGGGGGATCATGAACAGGATCCGTGTTGCGGAACAATCTGATTGGGACGGTTTCATCGCTCTGGCAGAGGCCGAAGGATGGCGAGTGCCCCAGCGCGAGCAGAAGTTGTTTCGGGGGCCCTGGAAGCATGCTGCCAGAGCACTGGTCGTGGCGGGTCGCTGCTGTGGCCTGGTCACGGCCGTCGCCCACCAGCGCAGCGGCTGGATCGGCAACCTGCTGGTGCCGCCGGCGGAGCGTGGCCGCGGCTACGGCAGAGAGTTGTTCGAAGGCGCCCTGGCCGTTCTGCACGCGCAGGAAACGACATCCGTCTGGCTGACCGCTTCGGCGGCCGGTCGGCCGCTTTACGAGCGATACGGTTTTGTCGCCGTCGACCAGGTTGAGCGATGGGTGCTGGCAGCGTGCCGGTTCGGCACGACGGTTGCCGGTCGGCCCGGCGATCCCGTCGTATTGCTGCAGCGTGCTGATCGTGCCGCCTGGGGGGAGAATCGGTCCGGTTTGATCGCCTGTCTGGCGGATCAGGCGCAGGTTTTTGCCTGCGAGGATGCGGTGGCCCTGCTGCAGCACGGCCCCGATCTACAGATCATCGGCCCCTGGTACACCCCTTCAGGGTGCCTCGACGCCAACCGGCAGGTGTTGCATAACCTGCTCGGGGCCACCGACCCGGCGGTCGAAATTGTCATCGATGTTTTGGGTTCGGCGCCGATCCGGCCGTTGCTCGCTGCGGCCGGATTCACGTTTGCCGGCCGCAATGACCTGATGGTGCGCGGTGCGGCTGGCCACGTCAGGCTGGCGATGATGGCCGCGCTGGCCAGCCTGGGCAGCTTCGGCTGAGCGGTCAGCGGTGACTCACCGCAGGGTTCAATATTCGTACATCAGGGTCAGATACAGGAAGGAGCCGGTCTCAGGAACCTTGACTCCGGTCCGAAACGGGTCGCGCTGATAGGACAGGTGGCTGAAATAGTACTTGTCAAACAGGTTGTTGACCCCGGCGAAGACGGACCAGCGGTCGATATTCGCCCCGGCCTTGAGATGTGTCACACCCCAGCCGGCGGTCTCGGCTTCATTGAGCGCCGGGTCGACCCGATCCTGGCGATCGGCAAACGCCTCTTCGAGTTCGACGAACCAGCTACCATTGTCATAGCGAACCGCGACCGCACCGGAAAGCGGCGGCATCTCGGCCAGCGGCTTGTTCGTCTCGCGATTTTCACCGCGCGTGTAAGCCAGATTGCCGGACAGGTAGAGGTCCCAGGGCAATGACAGCTGGCCGGCGATTTCCCCACCCCACAACTGTGCATCGACATTGGCATAAGACTTGGCGCTCGGCAGGGTGCCGGGATCCGGACCGTCAGGATCGGCGAGGGTGACGATGTTGATGTAATCGTCGATGCGACTGAAAAAGGCGGTGCCGCTCAAAAAGAACCGCTCACCGCGGAATATCAATCCCACATCCGCCTGGTTGTTGCGGGGCGGATCGAGGGCCGGGTTGCCCAGCCAGTTGCTGGCACCCGGATTCATCATCGTCGGTATCCGCTGCAGGCCAATGTAGAGTTCCTGGGCATCCGGCATACGGCTGGCCGATGCGAGACCGAAGAAGAGCTCGATTGCGTCGGCAGGCTCCCAGGTCAGTTGCAGGTTGGCCGAGGGTTCGAAGAAATCGTTGCTGTGGCTGAGGGTGGTGTCGAAATAGGGTTGATAGAGAGCGCCCAAACGCGTGCTGTCAAGGTCATTGGCCTCACTGTCTGCGTAATCGAGACGCAGACCGGTTTTCAGAGTCAGTCCGGACGTGATCGGCCGTTGATATTCCGCAAACAGGCCGACCTGGTCATGGTCGACGTCCGGAATCATCGGCTGAGCCGTGTAGCTCATGAACATCGCGCTGCGGTTGACCGCGTCCCAGTTGCGATGAAAACCGTCGATTCCGCCACGCAATCGACCGTCGCCCAGGTTGACGTCGCCGCTGAGACTGGCGCCCGCCGTGGTCGTGTCGGCGTCGGTCTCCATCATGTAATCGCGGCTCACCATCATGCTCGGCCGGGAACTCTCCCGGAAGCGGTCATGCATCAGGTGATCGACATCAGTCCAGTAGACCTGCAGCCGGGCCTGCTGCAGAAATTCTGTCGGCTGGTCGACGGTGGTTGTCCAGTTGACGCGGCCGGTGCGGTCATGCTCGGCATCCATCAGCAAGGCCGGGTAGAGGACATGTTCGGCATTCTGATGAGCCAAACTCAGTTCCGTACGGGTTTTGCCGGTCAACTGATGCCCCGCTTTCAGCCAGACCGTGTCGATCTCGTAGGCATCGGAATCGACCGTCTCGGCACGATAGCGGTTGGGACTGGTGGCCGGGTAGATTTCGGTGATGCGCTTGCCGTTGCCGGCTTTGGGTGGCAGAGAGCTTTTGTTGGCGTAGCCGATCAGAACGTCGCTGTCCCGGGTGGCCAGGGAAGCGGTCACCGACGCGTTGACCTGTTCATAGGAGCCGAAGGTCAAAACGGCGGAGAAACCGGGACCGGGGTGCGGTGTTTTGCTGATCGCATTGACCATCCCCCCCATGCTGCCGGCATGGGTCAGATCGTAAGGCCCCTTGACCACTTCGATCGAGGCAACTTCGGCAAAGTCGAAATGGAAGGCCGGCGGGTCCATGCGCGAAGGACAACCGCCCTGGACCCGTATGCCATCCATCAGGACGTTGATGTTGTCCCGCTGCAGACCACGCAGGACAACATCGTTGGCAATCGCCCCTTTGCGTACGCTGTTCAGTCCCGGGAGCCGGGTGAGCGCTTCGCCGATATCGCGGGCTGGACTCTCCCGGACCTCACGGATCGTCAGTACCTCCTGGTTGTTGTTGATCTCCTGGCCATGGATGGTGATTTCATCGAGCAGAACCGCCTCGGAGGCGTACAAAGTCAGCGGTATGATCAGAGCCATCAGGAGAACCAGCACAGTGATTCGCAAGTGGGGCATAAGCACTCCGGCGTCTTTGGGCGAGGGCGTAATCTCGCGTTATTCGTGAGGGGAAGAAAACCCAATTCAAAGCAATTGTACGGAAACTTTTGTGACTATAGCAGTCTGGTGAAAAATGACAAGTGAAAACGACCCGCGCGACGCTATCTGAAGCCCCTTGACCCGGTCCCGGACATCGATTAAGTTGTCCACCCAACCTCAGCCGCGGAGTCCTCCCATGTCGATCAAACCCGCTGTCACAGCGATCACCTCTGCAGAATTCTCACGCCTGACCCCGCCGGAGCAACTGGACGTCCTGCGCGGCCAGGATGCCCGGCAAAAGACCCGCCTGTTGCTGGATGCCGCCAATGGCGCCGAGTTGCTGGCCCAGCTGTCAACCCAGGAGGTGTACCTTCTGGTCATGGAGCGGGGGCCCGAGTTCCTCCCCGAACTGCTCGGAATGGCCTCCCCGGAACAATGGACCGGGTTGATCGATCTCGACTGTTGGCAGGGCGATCGTTTCAACGCCGAAAAGGCCCGACGCTGGCTGGAGATCCTGCTGGAGAACGATGACCAGACGATTGTCGCGATCTTGCAAGGGATCGATTTCGAGCAGCTGATCCTGATCTGCAAGGCCGAGATGGAGATCGTCTCCGGGCCGGAATCGATCGAGGATGACGACAAACGCGTGGAAGCCGTCAAGCGAGACGGTGGTTACCAGATCAACTACCACTCGGCAAAGAGCGCCAAGCTGTTTGAGGCGATCCTCGAGCGGCTGCATGCCAGCGACCCGCAATTCTTCCTCTACCTGC
This sequence comes from Desulfuromonadales bacterium, assembly GCA_037383085.1. Taxonomy (GTDB): domain Bacteria; phylum Desulfobacterota; class Desulfuromonadia; order Desulfuromonadales; family BM103; genus JARRPG01. The sequence goes on from JARRPG010000003.1 coordinate 44,937, forward strand.
TGGAAGCGGTCCGCGCCGAGACCATGAGCCTGATCGAGGAGAGCGTTTATCAGCAGCGTGCGGCACGGCTGCTTGACATGGGCATTCCCGATCCCTTGGCAGCGCGCAAGGTGTATGCCTGGCTCGATCCAGAGCGTTATCGACAGCAGGCCCCGACCAAAAACCTGCCGGGAGAATTCGCGGGCTGCGCACCGGGATTTCTCCTGACGCTGTCCCGTCCCGGCGGATTGTTCGGCAAAATTCTGACTGAGGGTCTCGAGGAAGCGATGGCCTGGGAAATGGCCGGACTGGTCAACAAGGTGATCATGGCCGATGGTGCCGACCTGGCGAGTTCGGCTGCGGTCGGCGAGACAATCGGCAAGGTCAACGGCTACCTCAATCTCGCCCTGACGTGGCTGTGCGGCGACGATGCGGCTGCTGCCAGGGAGCGTTTGCAGACCACCTACTGGGAGGACCTGTTCCGGGTCGGCCATAGTCTGACACTGCGTCTGCAGCAACGGGCCAGGGCCCTGGCCGGGACGACACTTGCCGCCTACCTGGATGAACAAGCCCAAGCCTGCCTCAAGGCTCTTCTGGAGACGCCGCCACGACTCTTCGAAGGCGTCATGGCTGCAACGCGTGCCGGCACCCGGCACTTCTCCGAACCGGCTGAAATCGAGGCCGTGTCGCGTTGGTTGGCGCGTGTCGAGCTGCAACGATCGCTGTTTGAAGACGGGCTCCCCTTCGCGCTGCCCGAACCGGCCGGACTCGATTTAACCGGTTGCACTCCGGAATCGGCTGACGATCTCAGTCTGTTGGAGTTTTTCCTGACCGCCCTGTCGAACAAGCTGCTCGGCGGTGATTTGTTGCCGCTGCCGATTGCCGAAGAGGATCTTGCTGCTCTGCATGGCATGGTTTGCCAAGCCGGCGCGATTCGACCGCGGCTGCGTGAGGAGACCGTCAAGTGGCTCGAATCACAGGTGCCGGGCGGCGGTGAATTTGCCCAATACTGCCTGGATATCTGGGCGGAGGAATTCTGTGCGATCGCCTTGGAGGATCTTGATCCGCGGTTTGTGGGTGGCCTGATCGTCCGTCTGCACACGCCGGCCTGACAGGACCCGGTCGAGAATGGCGCCGCACGGGGCACACCATTCGTTTCTACGGCCGGCCTTTGACACCACGTCACACACCCCTGAGCGATTTATTCTCCGCCCGGTCGCGGTTGACGGTATTCCTCAATCTGCATCTTTTTGCCGGTGCGTGTCAGATAGAGAAACAGATGCACGGCGGGCTCCGCAGCGTCCGGCAAACCGGCGAAGTGAGCGGCAAAATACTGCAGCTTGATACCCTGACCGCGAATCTCTGTGGTCCGTTGGGCGACCCGGTCACGGACCCATTGCCTTTCGGAGGTGTCGAGGCCGGTGTCGAAAAAATCGGGAATGCGGCTCGGAACAACCCGTTCGCAGCGCGCATAATCGTAGGCCAGGCTGGCAACCAGCCCCGGGTCAGAGATCTCGCGACAGATCGCGACCAAATGAGCAAAGATCGCCTGGCGACTGATCGGGAAGCGGAACAGGTCCTCGCGTCGCCAGAACGCGGTCAACCACTCAAGTGACGCGGTCAGCGACCCTTGCTGCCGGGCCAGTTTTTCCAGGAACGTGCTGAAACATCCGGAATTGTAGAGCAGATCGATCAGGCGACTGATATCCTGCAGGCGTTGCAGGTCGCTGAAGGTGAGATCAGCACTGCTGAGAATGGTATAAGGCGGATTGGGATCGAATCGAATTCGGTGGCTCGTGGCCTGTTCCCGCAGCGGCGAGCCGGGCAGCAGCTTGACCGGTTCGATCTGCAGGTGGTGCGGCCGCAAGGCGAGGATCCGGTCGATAGCGGCACGAAATGTGTGCCGATCATCACCGGGCAGACCGGCGACCAGGTCCAGGTGCAGGTGGATGCGGTCGTCTCTACGCAGCCGCTGGACAGCCTTTTCGAGCCTGTCCAGGTTCGTATGCCGTCCGATCGTGTCGAGCGTGCTCTCGTCGGTCGATTGAACACCGATCTCGAACTGGAACATCCCCGGTGGCACCGAGGCGAGCAGCGTCAGGGTTTCGTCATCGAGGAGATGGCCGGCGATCTCAAAGTGAAAATGGGTCTGCTGATTGTGCCTCAGAATGAATCGGAAAATCTCCCGGGCGCGTGCGGCATCATAATTGAAGGTACGATCGACCAGCTTGACCTTGGCGACCTGGTGCGCCATCAGCCAGTGCAGATCGCTGCGAATCCGGTTCATGCTGTAGCTGCGGACCCGGTTGTCGCGTGCGCTCAGGCAGAAGCTGCAGGCGAAGGGACAGCCGCGGCTGGTTTCATAGTAGACGAATCCCCGGGAGAGATCGACCAGGCCGTTTTGAAACGGCGACGGAATCGCGTCGAGGTCGGCCAGCGGCAGGCTCTCCGGGCCCTGAACAAGGGTCTCGCCCGTTCGCATCAGCGTCCGGGGGATAACCTCTTCTGTTCGGCCCTGCGCCCAGTGGTGCAGCAGAGACCGCAAGGGTTCCTCGCCTTCGCCACGAACCAGCGCCGTCAACCCGGGATGATCGTGAAATAAAGTGTCGTCCTCAAAGGACACCTCGGGTCCGCCCAGAACGATCCGCAGGTTGGGACGTGCCACGCTCAGGGCGTCAACCAGGTCCAGGGTCTCCCGCCGGTTCCAGAGGTAAACCGAGAAGGCGATGACGTCCGGCTGCTCGGCCAGGAGCAGGCTTAAGACCGAAGCACGGGGTTCATGGACGGTGAACTCACGAATCAGGAGTTCGCCGCAGCCGTCGCCACAGTAAGCCGCCAGGCAGGGCAGAGCCAGACTGTTGTGAATGAATTTGCTGTGCAGGGTCACCAGGAGGGTGCGCATGGCGCAAGGATACCCAAGGCCGTCAGGCAGATAAAGGAAATTCTCTTGCTGTGCCAGGCCGCTGCGCAGCTCGGTCAGGGCACGAAGGGGCCGAGCTCCTGGTCCGTTTCGTAGTCGTGTCGCCGCCAGCGAAAGGGCAGATCGATGATGGTTCCCGGCTCGCTGATCGTGTAGAGGGCTCGAAACGCCTCCAGAATCACGGCACGCTGCTGCCGGACATGACCGGGTTCGCCAAGCGGGTGACCGAAGGGCCATTTCAGGAAAATGGAACGGGGTGGCCGGACCTTTTCGGTGTAATCGCGCACAATGGTAATGCCGACAGTCGGGATGCCGGCCTTTTCGATCGCTCTCTGGACCAGCCCCACGGACTGATTGCAGAGGCCTCAGGCCGGCGTCAGCAGGACCGCGTCCACCCGGTCCCGTCGCAGGGCCTCGGCCACCTGCGGCGCCGATTGTTTAATCAGGGTGACAAGATGGCGGCCGTCGATGTGGCCCATGAACGAATAGTGACGTTCAGCCACTTCGCCGATCACGCCTTCCTGCTGCATTTCCCGCAGACGATCGAGCGGCAGGACGATGTTCAGGTCCTGTTCGGCGTCGCTGTGGTCGTAATAATCATGGGTGATCGTGTAGTCGTCACGGATGGTCGCCGCATCGATTGGCCGAAAGCTCGGATCACCGTCGCTGTCATGCATATTGAAGGGCTCTTGCGCGGCATGATGGACCCCGGCCGTGGTGACCAGGGCGACCCGGCATCTGTTCAGCGGTTTGCAGACGGTGGTCCAGGGTGTCGGTTCACCGGACTCCCAGGGTTGGTAGGCCGCGGTGAACCGGTCGGCGAGACCCGGGAAGTGAGTGATCAGTCGGGCGATCAACCGGTGCTTGAATCGTGTCAGGATCGACATGGCTCCTCCAAAAGGGCGATGATCTCCTTATTTATACCGTGCCTGGCAGATGATGCAGCAAATCAATGTCTTAACAACGGAAATTGTGAGTGATGGAAGGGCTGTGGTAATCTGGCTTTGCGGACCTTAACAGACAGATTGAGAGAGACATGGAAACGCGCCGAAAGACGCTATTGACAGTCGTTGCTGATGAGCGGGGCGAGGTCTTCGAACATCCCGACCTGCTGTTGGCCGGGAAGAGCGGTACGGAGCTCGTTACCCCCCGGGCTGAAGAGATGATCCCGATGCCGGAGGGCAGCCGGCTGTTTACCATTCCACAGACACCACCGATCGGCTTCGACCGCCCTTCAGGGCGGATCACGGCCGCCGAGCGCTTGCCGAAACGCTGGGGGGGCGGCCGAATCCAGGCGGTGTCCGCCTTCCTGACGCCGGGATATACGCGTACCCTGTTGCCCGCGACCGACGATCGCCGTCGCACGATGACCCTGCCGCTCTGGTCCTATACGGCCGTCGGCTGGTGTGTCGAAGAAGAGCGCTTCTACGTCGCGGCCGTTCAGGTCGATCGTAACAACCAGTGGCACCCCGACCATTTTGACGACCGCGAGATTGCGCCGCGGGTGCAGTCAACGCTGCAGGACAATCCGGAGAATCGCCTGCTCGAACAGCTGGCGCGATGTGCTCTCGATTATCACTGTTTTGCAGCGAAGAATCTCTTTTTGCGGCGCTGGGAAGCACCTCTGCCGACCTCCCCAAGCTGCAATTCGCGCTGCATCGGCTGCATTTCGCTGCAGGAGTCGGACTGCTGCCCGGCCAGCCAGGAGCGGCTGACATTCGTGCCGACCGTCGCAGAGCTTTGCGAGATCGCCGTGCCGCATCTCGCCGAAGCGGCCAACGCCATTGTCTCCTTCGGCCAGGGCTGCGAAGGTGACCCGATCCTGCAAACCGATCTGATCTGTCGGGCGGTGCAGACCATGCGCCACCGGACCCGTCGTGGCACAATCAATTTCAACAGCAACGCGTCCTTACCACAGGCCATCGATCGCCTGGCCGAGGCCGGCATTGAATCGATTCGGGTGTCGATGAATTCGGCCAGGGAAGATCTTTACAACGCTTACTACCGACCCCGCGGATATTGCTTCGGCGATGTGGTTGAATCGTTGCGACGGGCCAAGCGCAACGGTCTCTATACCATGCTCAACTACCTGGTTTTTCCCGGTATCTCTGATTCCACCGAGGAGATCGATGCTTTGGCGGCTTTGCTGGATGACGTTCCTGTCGACCTGATCCAGATGCGTAATCTCAGCCTTGACCCGGCCCTGTACCTGACGTCCCTCGGTAGGACCGGACAGGGGGTCGGCATGATCGAGATGCTGCGCCGGCACAAAACGCGATTTCCTCATCTGCAGTACGGTTATTTCAATCGGACACGGGACAATTTCTACCCGCCCGAGGAGCAAACGGACTGGCCGATCCTGGCATGACCTCAAGGCGTCCGGGCATCGGCCGACTGTCTTGGCCTTTGCGCTTTTCCACCCGGAGGCGGTGCGTTGCCTGCCCGTCATTTCTGCGCGAGAAACAGTGGCCATGTGGAGGGTTCGGACGTGTTCAATTTCGGCCCACCTGATCCTGAGCAGTTGACAGGGAAACGTCGCCGAGTATTCTCTAAAGAAAGTTGACCAAGGTAGCGGTCTTTCTGCGCTCAACGCGATCAATCGGAACAGTCATGGAAGAGTGTGTGATGCCTGGGACAGAGAAAATTCGGACCCTTCAGGAATGGTCCGCCGAGCAGTTGCAGCACTATATGCTGGCCCACCATCCGGAGGATTATTATCTTATCGATGTCCGCCAGCTGCCGGCCTATGCTGTTGAGCATTTGCCCGGTGCTCTGCGGATTCCGGCGGAGGACCTGCCGGGCCGACTGGCCACGCTCGATGCCTCGAAAACAACCATCGTCTACTGCGATGAAGGCGCCTTGAGTCACGTTGCCGCGCAAATCATGAGCAAGTCAGGGTTCCCGGATGTTCACGTTCTGGAGGGGGGACTGCAGGCCTGGCAGCACGGCACGGTCAGTGGTTCTCCGCAGCAGGTCTGCGTGCCCCTGTTCGGTGCCGGTGATGTCAAAGACCAGGCGGTGCTGGCCTGGTCAATGGAAGAGACGGCGCGCTGTTTCTACCAGGAGATGGCCGATACCCTGGAGGATGCCGAAGTGGCGGCCCTGTTTGCCCAGCTTGCGACAGCCGAAAAGCATCACAAGACGCTCCTCAAAGAGCTCTGGGAGGCCCTGGCCGGCCAGACCGCCAAAGAGACCTTTTCTGCCGGAACCTCCGCGAGCGACCTGATGGAAGGGGGCGTGCGTCTTGAAGAAGCGCTGCATTGGGCTGCCGAAAGCCGCCCTGCTCAGATCATCGATTTCGCCATGGCTATGGAGTTGAGCGCTTTCGATCACTATCTCTACTTGCACCGCAACCTGACCGATCCCGACAGCCAACGCCTGTTCGAAGTGTTGGCCGACGAGGAACGCCATCATCTCAAAGATCTGGGCAAAGCACTGGACCGACTCCGCAAGACCCCCTAAACAAAATAGGTTATAGGCTGTCAGGCGGCGAAGCAGTAATCGTCAGCTTCGACGCACTCGGTAACTGCTTCCAGGAATGAACACTCCTGCACATCGCGGACGATTTCGATCAGGCCGTGATTCACCGCCCAACTGCTGCCGCAGGCGGCACACTCGAAGAGGTCTTCATGGAACCCGTCAGCGTGCAGGTCTGTTCCCAGGTTCTGGAGACTATGACAGACAGGACATTTCATGGGACTTTCCTTTCTCAGATGTAGGTTAAATTACTTTATCTTGTAGTTATGTTCGTCAAGTTACTGCAATTTGCCCGGCCGCGCAACAGAAAAAAATTAAAAATATCTTTTAAAACAGTATGTTACAAAGCATTTGCGTTTTGCCAGTCAGACCGATGGTTGAAAACGGAGGAGATGGCTGTGCCGGTTTTGTCCAGTAACCGCCCATGGGCCGTAAAATGCCCTGAAATCGTCATTTCTTGCGTTCTGGTCAGGAAAATACTTTTTTATTTTTGTTGCGATGCGGGAAGGCCCCTGCTGAGAGAAAATAATGATTTTTTTCGTGTTGGGGCGCAAAGGGCACGGATCAGAACCGGATTTGCCACCGGTTTTGCCGCCCGGTCGGCGAGCAGAGAGGGTCGCGTCAGGCACCCGCCGGGGTTGGCACGGCATTGATTTCGCGTTTGGCGAAACGCCGGGCGGAGGCCATGAAACGATGGAAATCGCCTAGAAAATCGTCTTCCTGACGGGCCAGATCGCCAACCGCTTCAGCGAGCGGCAGTGGCCGGCTCAAGCGCTGGGCAAGCCGCTGCAGAGCCCTGCCGACGGCCTGGCGGTGCTGGTAGGAAACCAGCCAGTTGTGGGCAATCATGTGCGGCGCGACCACGCGCAGAGCCGCCGGCAGCTGATTGTGATATGTCTGCAACAGTTGGTAAATGCGCGCGGCATAGACCGGCAGGGGCTCTACTGAATACGCAGACCAGGCCGAGGCGAGGAAATGATCATAGAAGATATCGATGATAATGCCGCGGCCATGGCCGTACCGGTCGGGCAACCTTTGCCGGCTGCTACGGGTATCAGGATGGTCATGGGCGAAGCTGTCGATGCGACGGTGCAGGTGCAGCCCCTGGCGGATCCGGACCGGGTACCGGTCGGCCAGCGGACCCTTGACGAAATCACCCATCAGGCCGCCGATCTGGTGTTCGGGATCGGGTCCGGACAGGTAAAGATGGACCAGGTAATTCACGTCATGCTCTGAGGATTTTGTTCCGCAGGATCAGCATTTCGAAAGCCATCAGGGCTTTGCGGGTCAATTGCTGCACGTCGTCAACGGCCTGGGAAAGATCGATCCCGGCATCATCAAGGTAGACCAGACCGACGACGCGACCCTGAATGCTCATCGGGATCAGCATGACGGCTTCCGGCACCGGTTGACCCAGACAGGCCAGCAAAGATTGGTTGGCGTCGCTGCGGGGCACCGGGCCGAGGAAGGGACGGTTGCTGTCAACGGCTTCTTGCAGCACCGAAGGTTCGGTGAGCGAGAGATGAAACTGTTCGAAATCGGCAATCGGCATGCCGTCCCTGACGGACCGCCAGCCGGAGATCTGATCGGCGACGACCATGAACAGGGCCGCCCGACGGTAACGGGCGCCGAGATAGGCGATCATGGCGTCGGCGATATCGTTACGATCACGGCTGCTGACAAAGGCTTGCGCGGTGGTTTCCAGACTGACCTCGGCGTCATCCAGCTCGACAATGTCTTCCTCCTGGAGTTCCTCGAGGTCGTCCTCGACCGGTTGCGTCAATCTCTGCGGCTCTGCGACGTCAAGAGTCGCCTCGTTGCCATGAAAGACCGAGACCTCCTCGAATTCCTGCCATCCCATCTGCTGTGGCGGCGGCAGGTGACGCGTCTTGGCTTTGATGCCGTAGTATTTCTCCAGGGCATAGATCAGGCGAACTTCGAGCGCCAGCACCGGTTTGATAATATAGCTGGTGCGAAAGGAAATTTCGTCGATGGACTTGAGGTCATGCGGGTCGGCCATCGCCAGAGTCAGTTTTCTGCCATCCAGGGAGACCGGGATGACCTTGTGCTTCTCGGCCAGCTCACTGCTGAGTATGCGGATCACATCGTTGGGAATATTCTGCAACATCCCCGGTTTGACACAGGGGACACCCAGCTGCTTGGCCAGGATCTCGGTCAGGGCCTCTTCGCTGATCAGCTTCATTTCGATGAGAATCGTACCGAGTTTGCCGCCGAACAGAACCTGAGTCTGCAAAGCTTCCTCAAGCTGCTCCTGGGTCAGCAGGTTTTGCTTGCGCAGTAATTCACCGAGTCGGATGGCCATGGAATCCTCCTGTCTGACTACTGTTTGGCAGCGCTCATGTCGCTGTCGGCACTGGCGGTCTGGATCAGCGGTTCGGCATTCAGGAGTGCCAGAAGTTCCTGGCTCCTGGTTTTGAAGGCGGCGAGATTTTCGGCACGGATCGGTTTGGCTGAGGGCGCTTTGACCCGCTGCGGGTTGACCGGCGCACCGTTTTTGTACATGCGAAAACACAGGTGTGGTCCGGTGGCCAGGCCGGTGCTGCCGACGTAACCGATCGTCTGTCCCTGGGCCACGCGCTTGCCCTGGGCGATGCCGCGGGCGAAACCTTTCATGTGCAGGTAAAGGGTTTCGAAGGTGCTGTTGTGGCGGATCTTGATGTAATTGCCGTTGCCGCGGGTATAGCCCTTCTTGATGATCACACCATCGCCGACGCTCTTGATCGGGGTCCCGCTTGGCGCGGCGTAGTCGATCGCCGGGTGGGCGCGCCAGGTCTTGGCGATCGGGTGAAAGCGCCGCATGGTGAAACCGGAGGAAATCCGGGTAAAGGACAGGGGGGCCTTGAGAAAGGCTTTGCGCAGGCTCTGGCCGTCGGCATCGTAGTAATCGGGATGCTTGTCACCGTCCTGGTAGAGGAAAGCCTGGAAGGTGGTCCCCTGGTTGGTAAATTCGGCAGCCAGGATGCGGCCATAACCGGCCGGTTTTCCGTCACGGTAACGTTTTTCGAGCAGGACCTGGAAGGAGTCCCCTTCCCGGATGTCGAGGATGAAGTCGATGTCCCAGGCAAAGATGTCGGCCAGGTTCATGGCCAGGACATCCCGCTCACCGCTGTGGGTGACGGCTTCGAACAGACTGCTTTCGATGCGGCCGCGGACGCGGGCCGTTTCCGTGGTGTACGGAATCGGTTCCCGCCGGACCGACAGGTCGGTGTCATGGCGTTCGATAATCAGCTGCTCGTCATGATCAATGTCGTATTCGAAGCGTTCGAAGCTGTTGTTGCTCAGGCAGAGCCGGTAAGGTTGGCCGGCGCTGAGACGGGTCAACGGAAAGACCGGTTTGCACTGGCGACTCAGTTGCTGAAGTTCAGCGGGGGTAAAAAAATCGCCGAGCAGAGCCGTTGCCGTATCACCTTGGGCCACCGTGCCCTTGATGATCTCACGGCGAATTTCCGGGACCGGCGGCGCTGACGGTTGTTCCGGTTCGGCAATCTTGGCTTCGGTGCTGGGGACTGTCGGGCGCAGCAGAAGAGGAGTCAGAAGGAGCACGCCGAGCAGCAGGAGGAACAAGATGCTAAGCCGTGGCGGTCTCCTGCGGCGCTTGGTCTGGGTGAATTTCGGTGGCTGAAAATCGATGTTCAACGCGGCAACATCCTTTGAGTCAAAGCGGGTAAGTTGTCGAAAAACAAAATTTATTCATACTAGCAGTCCCATCCTCATGTGTCCAGACAGGACTTGGCGTTGCACCGTTTTACCTGATTCACGAGATTTTTCCAAGCCCGCTTTTGCTTGTCACGCCCGTGGCGGGTGCGATACTAATCAAACCAACGCACCATCAGGGGAGGTTCGCATGATCAATCAACAGCGTTTGTGCCGGGAATTTGTCTGTTTGACCGCCATCGACAGCCCGCCGCTCAAAGAGGGCGCGATCGCCGCCTACCTGGAGAAACGTTTCCGGGGACTGGGTGCCGACGTCCTGTTCGACCAGGCTGCGACAAAAACCGGTGCGGAAACTGGCAACCTCATTGCCAGGCTGCCGGGGGACAATTGCGACGCCGAACCGATCCTGTTCTCGGTCCACATGGATACGGTGGAACCGGGCGGACAAGTCAAGGCGATCCTGCGTGACGGGGTCTTCTCCAGTGCCGGTCAGACGATCCTCGGTGCTGATGACAAGGCCGGTGTCGCCGAACTGATTGAAGCCCTCGAAGTGGTGCGTGAACAGAAGATCCGGCACGGTCCGCTCGAGATCGTTGTCACCATCGCCGAAGAAATCGGCCTGGTCGGTGCCAAGGCTCTTGATTACACCTTGCTGCAGGCCCGAAGTGGGTATGCTCTCGACACCGAGGGGGTGGGCTGGATGGTTTTGCGGGCTCCCGGCGCGAACCATCTGCAGATCGAGATCGAAGGTCTGGCATCGCATGCCGGCATGGCCCCGGAGCAGGGACTATCGGCAATTCAGGCCGCTGCGGTCGCCATTGCCCGCATGCGACTGGGTCGCATCGATCACGAAACCACGGCCAATATCGGCCGGATTGAAGGCGGCGTGGCACGCAATATCGTGCCCCAGAAGGTCACCATCGTCGGCGAAGCACGCAGTCACGATTCGGACAAACTCCGGCAGCAGACCGAGCACATGCTGGCCTGTTTCGAAACGGCCGCCGAGATGATGTCCTGCACCCGCGACGGGATCGCGGTCCGGCCCCGGGTGCGCGCTGATGTGCGCGCCGATTTTCCGAGCATGTCCGTGGCGGAAGACGCACCCATCGTGATGCGGGCGAAAAAAGCCGCCGCGGCTCTCGGCCAGGAGCTCAAAGTCCGTCTCGGTGGTGGCGGCAGCGACGCCAACATCTTCAACAGTTACGGTATCGAGACGATCATCCTGGCGACTGGTATGAAGAAGGTGCATACGCACGATGAGTTCGTCGCCGTTGCCGATATGGTCACAGTCACCGAACTGCTGGTTGAACTCATGCGACATTGATCCGCACATCGCGCTGAGTTTCTTTCAGGGGCTGATCTGCAGCGCTGGCTCCTGAAGCGCTGCGACCTGTTCACGCAACTGCAGAATGTGTTCGCCCCAGTAACGGGGGGTATTGAACCATGGGAAATGGTGGCGAAACATCGGATCGTTCCAGCGTCTGGCCAGCCAGGCCGAATAGTGCAGGATACGCAAGGTCCGCAGCGCCTCGACCAGTCGCAATTCGCTCGGCCGGAAGTCGTAAAACTCCTGGTACCCTTCAATGATCTCAGCCAGCTGTGCAGTCTGGCGTGGGCGATCGCCCGACAGCATCATCCACAGATCCTGAATCGCCGGTGCGTTGCGGGCGTCGTCGAAGTCGACAAAATGCGGTGCCTCGTTTCGCCAGAGGATATTGCCGGGATGACAGTCGCCGTGGGTACGGATGAAGATCACCTCGGATTCCTCGAAGAGTGCCGCGATGGTCTGCAGGAGCTCGCCGGAGAGGGCGGTGTAGATGTCCCGGTATTCGGGCAGGATGAAACTCTCCCCGATCAGGGTGACTGATGTTTGGCCGAAGGTGGTGCAATCGAGCCGCGGACGCTGCCGAAACGGTTTGGTGGCGGCAACGGCATGCATGCGCCCGATCGTACGTCCCAAAATCAGGAGATTGTCGAGGTTGTCGAATTCCGGGGCGTGACCGCCCTGGCGGGGAAACAGGGCGAAGCGGAAGGCGCCATAAGAGAACAGGCTTTTGCCCTGGCGATCGGCCAGCGGCGGCACGACCGGGAGCTCGTGCTCGGCCAGTTCGAAGCAAAAGGTGTGTTCTTCCAGAATCTGGGCATCACTCCAGCGTTCCGGTCGATAAAACTTGACGATCAATGGTTCCGCGTCCTCGATACCGACCTGGTAGACCCGGTTTTCATAGCTGTTCAAGGCGAATGTCCGGCAATCGCAGCGGTAGCCGCAGCTTTCGACGGCATCCATGATGAATTCCGGAGTCAGCGTTTCGAAAGGATGCAAAGATTCTTGAGCGGACATCAGCAGACCGTTGTGATGGCATGGGGCCGCCCGCCGAGAGCGGCAATGGCCGCCGCGGTGGTGGCCGGTGATCTCATGATGCGGCAGAGGTCGAGACCGGGCTGGGTGGAGAAGGCGCGCGCCCTGCCGTGCAGCGCAGGAGGAGAAATCGACATCAATCCTCCAGGCGTCGGGTCTGCAGCGCCATCTCGGCGAGACTGCTCTCGGCCTGGCGATACATCGCCTCGCCGGCCAGGATGCCGATGGCACTCGCCGGCAAGGCCTGCTGCAGATAGCGTTCGGCAACGGCCTGCAACTGCGGCCGGTCCACGGCGAGGATGCCGTGCCGGAAAGCCTGGATCATCTTGTGGTTAAGGCCCTGCTGACGGTGGACGAATTCACGGTAGCCGCGGCTGCCCGGCGAGAGGGGGCGATCGAGTTCGGCAAAGGCTGTCAGGATCGATTGCTTGACCATTTCATCAGTGAAAGCCCCCTGACAGGACCATTCGATGGCCTGCTGATAGACCTCCAGGGTCCGTTCCAGGTGCGGATCCCGATAAGAGAGCAACGACAGCAGGCCGCCATCGGCATTGTACCCGGCCATGCCGCCATAGGCGCCGCCCTTTTCGCGGATCTCGCGATGCAGAAAATCGGCACGCAGCAATTTTGCCAGGACCATCAGCGCCGGTGCGTCCGGATGACAGTAGGAGACGGTGCGGAAGACGCGCGATACGTAAGCCACGGGAAGATTGTACTGCCAGGCGATGTTGGCCGGCTCTGCCATAAAGTCCTGGTCGGCCGGCGGCCGGTCGCCATCGGTTCCGGCCGGAAGGCTCTCCAGGAGGGCCCGCAACGCGGCCGGCATGCTCTCCAGGGCCTCCGGCTCGGCGGTTACGGCGGCCGCAAGGCGGGCAGTCGTGAAAATGCGTTTGGCCAGCGTTGCCATGATTTCTGCCAGTTCTTTCAGGCCAGGGTCATCAAGATGGCTGGTCCTGCGGATGAACTGGGTCTGGGTCAGCCCGTTCCATTCTTCCCGCTGGGCGGCCGTCGGTGTCAATGAGGCCGCGGCCGCGCGTGCCGCATAGGTATGTCCGGCGCCGGGGATGGCGTTTTCCAGCGACGTATGAATCTGACCGATCACGGTGCGCAGACGCTCGATGTTGCTGAAATCGGGAGCGGTCAATAGGTCCTTGGCAATCTGGCAAAGCGTCTGCTGGTTGCGGTCCAGAGCTTTGCCCTTGAACTCCAGAACCGGCCGCATGCGGTCGAGGTCATGCGGGTCCTCGAGCAGGTTGGTGGTGAAACGGATGCCACCGGTGGCTGCCGTGATGCGGCGCGACATGGTTAGGTAATCATGCTCGGCAGCTCCGATTTGCGGCAGCAGAGCGCAGAAGACCGGCAGGTAGGGGCGCAGGTCGCGATCCAGCCCGGCCAGATCAAACTGCAGGGTCAGATAGGTGATGCCGTTGGTCGGCTGCGGGAAGGTCGCAACGTTCACGGGGCCGCACGAGCACTCCTGGCAGACAACTTCCGGTTCATCGACGTCGATATCTGACAGCGCGAGGATCGGCAGGCAAGAGGTGTCATCGGCGGCCTCCTGGCTGGCTTGTAGCGCGGCAGCCTGGTCTTTGATTGCGGTGATCGCATCGGCATCAAGCGATTGACGGATTGTGCTCAGACGATCCTCAAAGGCCTGTTCTTCGCGTCGGGCATGATCCGGGTCCGGACGCAGCAGCAGAGTGACGCGGTGGGCGTTGTCGAGCAGCCGGCGCTGGATCAGCTGGGGGAAGAAATCACGATCAGCTGCGGCGCGACGCAGTTTTGCCAGGTTGTCATCGATCATCAGGGACGTCATCGGATCGTCGGCATGCAGCCAGGGGCCGAACAGGCGCATCAACAGACCGAGTCCGTAGGGATACTGGTCGCCGGTGACTTCGCGGTTGGCAAATTCGTATTGATGCAAAGCAGCATCAATACGTTCCTGCGGAAAGCCGGTTTCGACAATGCGGCGCAGAGTCTCCAGGATCACGTCTTCGATCTGCGGCCGATGCTCGGGATCGGTGCCCTGCAGCCCTGCCGCCAGGAAAGTGTCACGGTAATCGTCGTGGTAGCCGGTGCCCGGGGACAGGTTGCGGCCGAGACCGGATTCGATCAAGGCCTGGTAAAGCGGGGCCGCTGGGTTGCCGAGCAGCAGGTTGGTCAGGATCCCGGTGGCGGCCCGCTCGAAGGTGTCATCGATGGCGCAGGTCAACCAGGCCATCTGCACCATGCTGCGCTGACGCAGGTCTTCGTCGGCGGCCACCGGAAAGGTCTGTGTCACCCGGATAGGCTCGGCAAAGCGCGGCTGCGGCGGAACCGCGCTGTCGATAACTAGCGGCTCAAAGCGTGCCAGGGCCAGTTCGTCAATGCGCTGCAGGCTCTCGGTCAGCGGCAGGTTGCCGTAGGTGAAAATCCAGCTGTTGCTTGGATGGTAGTGGCGGGCATGGAAGGCCCGCAGCTGAGCCCAGGTCAGATCAGGGATCTCTTCGGGTTCACCACCGGAATTGCGGCCATAACAGGTGTCGGGAAAGAGTGCCGCATTCAGACGTCGCCCGAGCAGGGAAGACGGGTCGGCCATGGCGCCCTTCATCTCATTAAAAACCACGCCCTTGATCATCAGGCTGTCCGGATCCTCGGGGTCGGCGAAATCGAGACGATGCCCTTCCTGACGGAAATCGAGTTCACGCAGCAACGGAAAGAAGGCCGCATCAAGATAGATACCCATCAGGTTGTAGAAATCCCGGCGGTTCATGCTCGCCACCGGATACAGGGTCCAGTCCGCAGCCGTCAATGCATTCATGAAGGTGTTCAGACTGCGTTTCAGCATGGCGAAGAACGGATCGCGCACCGGGTACTTCTGTGAGCCGCACAGCACGGTATGCTCGAGGATATGGGCAATCCCGGTCGAGTCGGGCGGTGGTGTACGAAAACCGACGGCGAAGACATTGTTTGGATCATCGCACGCCAGATGCAGAAGGCGCGCCCTGGTCGGTTCATGCTGGAGGGTGATGGCGGTGAGGTTGAGTTCGGCTATGGGCTGGTTTGCTGTCACCAAAAAACTGCCGAATCGTGTGCCCGGCAGTAGCTTCCGGTCATTCATTGCTGACTCCATCAAGTTTCGCTCAAAATAATTGTAACGCAGTGGCCGTCGATTGACAGCCGGGGGCGAAAATAATCCCGGTCGGCGGGGTCGGAAAGCAAAGCCCCGCCGGTCGGCGGGGCTGCTGGCCCGTCATCACGTCTGGCCGAAAGGGTCAGATTTTCACCAGGACGCGGCCGCGCAATTCCCCTTTGAGGATGGCCTGGATCGATGCCTCAAGCTCTGCCAGCGGGACTTCCTTGACCAGGGCCTCAAGATCGACCTGCCAGGGACCGGCCAGTTTTTGCCAGACACGCAGCCGCGATTCCACCGGGCACTGCACCGAGTCGATGCCGAGCAGGCTGACGCCACGCAGGATGAAAGGGAAAACATTGACCGACAGCTCCGGCGAACCAACCAGCCCGCAGCAGGTCACGGTGCCGCCGTAGCGGGTCGATTTGAGGACGGCCGCCAGCATCTCCCCGCCGACCACGTCGACAGCGCCGGCCCAGCGTTCTTTCATCATCGGCCGATCGGCATTTGCCATGACGTCGTCCCGGGAGATCACCTCTTGCGCCCCCAGGCTTTTCAGAAAAGCAGCCTGATCTGCTTTGCCGGTGACCGCTGTCACCGGGTAGCCGGCCTTGGCGAGAATGCCCACGGCGACGGAACCGACACCGCCGGTTGCCCCCGTCACCAGAACCGGTCCCTCCTCCGGCAGAACCCGTTCCGTGAGCGCCTGAACGCTCAGCCCTGCGGTAAAGCCGGCGGTGCCGAGAATCATGCTGTCGCGCAGGGACAGGCCGGCTGGCAAAGCGATGGCCCAATCGGCTGGAACCCGGATGTATTCTCCGTAGCCGCCAGAGGTATTCATGCCGAGGTCCCAACCGGTCACGACCACCGGGGCGCCGCTCTGGAAGGTGCCGCTGGCATCCTCCACGACTTCACCGGCCGCATCGATGCCGGGGGTATGTGGAAAGTTGCGCGTCACGCCGCGATTGCCGGTTGCTGAGAGCGCATCCTTGTAGTTCAGTGACGAGTAATGCACCTTGACCAGCAGGTCTCCTGCCGGCAGGTCGTCGATTGACCGTTGTCCGATGCGGCGGGTAAATTGTTTCTCCGCCTGCTCTTCGACGATCATCGCTTTGAATTTTTCTGCCATAGAATAATCCTTTCTGAACGGGAATTACGTCCATCATCAGCGCTCTGTCCCGGGTCGCGGGCCTTGCGATCGCAAGCCGCGTCCACGGACAAGAGGCACGCCTGGCCTTGCCGGATCGCAATTCACCTTCTTTTTGCGGTTTGCTGACCCGAGGCGAAGCATCGCACCATGTTCTAGAGCTTATGCGAAAAGTGCCGCTTGGCAAGACCTTTGCCCCGGATTCTTTTCCTGGATGGTCGCGCGGCCCGGTCTTTTGTTGTGCATTGAGCCCTTTGGTGTTTAGGCCAAGGATCTTCCGGTGGCTTTTGCCGGCTGCCTGACGGCAGTGGGGACTTTCTCTTTTCTTTCCCTTGCGGCACTGGTAAAATCAAGCAATTTGACCTGATGGGCAGACCGGTCGAGGGGGATCGACACAGGACGATGCGCAAACCGCTTTCCGTGCAAAAAAGGATGACCGGGATCATCTTGCTGGTCAGTCTGCTCGTGCTCATCGTGACGTCCGTGCAATTCCTCTGGTTTGAATTCAACCGGGTCGAAAAGCTTGCCGAAGGCGACCTGCACTCCCTGGCCCGGGTGATTTCGGCGACCGCCGCATTGCCGATGGCTCTCAAGGACCATGTCAAGATGCAGGCGATCCTCAATTCCCTCGAAGCCCGTCCGGACATGGCTTCGGCCTACCTGCTCAGTCCCAAAGGGCGGGCCTTCGTCAGATTTCCACAGTATTTCACTGGAAACGGCAGAGATTGGGCTGAGCAGATCGCCCTCGAAGAGCGGCAGATTACTGCAGGTCGCCGTGCCGGCACCGATATCCTGCAGCAGGAAAAGGGCCTGATGTCTCATTTTGCGCCGGTCTTTCATGATGGTGACCTGGTCGGTTACAGTTACCTGAGTTTCGAGACCCGCGGCATGCAGCAGGAAAAGTTGCTCATGCTGCTCAGTTGGCTGGTGACGATGGGCGTTGCCCTGGTCCTGACCTACCTGTTGAGCCGACGCCTGCAGCGCTATATCAGTCAGCCGATTGAAAAGCTGGCGGCCGAAATGCACAAAGTTTCGCAAAAAAAGCGGTTGATCGGTCCGATTCATCAGGATGTGGACGATGAGTTCGGTCTCTTGTTCCGGGGCTTCGAAGAGATGATTCGATCACTGCGGCAGCGTGACCAACAGTTGGAAGAGCATCGCAAGAAACTGGAATGGCAGGTTCAGCAACGAACCCAGGCATTGGCCGTGGAGAAGGAAAAGGCGGAGCAGGCCAACCTTGCAAAATCCCGCTTTCTGGCCAATATGAGCCACGAAATTCGCACTCCCATGATCGGTGTCCTGGGCGCGGCCGACCTGCTGCGGCATCAATCCCTAGAGGAGCGCCACCGGGTGCTGGTCGAGATGATTTACCAGTCCGGTGAAGCTTTGCTGGCGATCCTCGATGACATCCTGGATTTCTCCCGGATCGAAGCCGGACAACTCAAATTGGACCTGGTGCCGATCGATCTGCAGACTGTGGTCCGGGATGTTGTCCGTTTGATGGCGGTCAATGCCCACAGCAAAGGCATTGAACTCTCGCTTGAGCTGCCCGAGACACTTCCTGCAGTGGTTGGCGACCCCGGTCGTATTCGCCAGATCCTCTTGAACCTGATCGGCAATGCGGTGAAATTCACCACCATTGGCGCAGTGCGGGTCTCGGTCCAGGTGAGCGAAGACCAAGAGGCGGACCTCTGTCCTGTCCTGTTTGTGGTCGAAGATACCGGTGAAGGCATCGATCCGCAGGCCCAGAAGCGCATTTTTGATTCCTTCGACCAGGGTGATGACAGTACCACGCGCCGTTATGGCGGCGCCGGACTTGGCTTGGCCATTGTCAGGGACCTGGTCGCGTTGATGGGCGGGCAGATTCAGGTCAACAGCCAGGCGGGGCAGGGCAGCACCTTCAAGGTCACTCTGCCGCTGGCTCTGGCGGAGGACGCGGCTCCTCAACGGCCTGGCCCGGAAAAGACCCTCGTCGCTGCTGAGCCCTTGTCCGAGGACACCCTGTCGGTTGCTGTGAACGGCGCACCCCGCCGGGTTCTGCTGGTTGAAGACAATCCGACCACTCAGAGCTTGATCGCCATCCTGTTCGAGCCGACGGATTATGCGCTGATGATCGTCGACAATGGCCGTGCCGCGATCGATTTCATCCGCAAACAGCCGGTCGACCTGATCCTCATGGATTGCCAGATGCCGGAAATGGATGGCTTCAAGGCAACCCGCGAACTGCGGGCCATGGGCGTGACCATCCCGATCATCGCCCTGACCGCTTACGCCCGTGACGAAGAACGCGAGCAATGTCTGGCTGCCGGCATGGACGACTTTCTCAGTAAACCGTTCCGACAGGCCGAAATGCGATCCATCCTGCAGAAGTGGCTGCCGCCGGATGCCCGTGATGACGGGCACCCACAGGCCAGCTCATCGTCTTAAGTCATGTTGAAACGACCGTTCCGTCCCGGATTGTTTGGCCGCGTCAGGTTTTGGCACCTCTTCCTGTTTGGCTACGGCCTGGCCCTGGTCTTCCTTGTCGTCCTGCTGAACAGAGAGGTTCTGGCTCCGGCGGTCGCTTTCCGCATTACGCGTGCGGGAGTCTCCGACACCCCATCGGAGCAGCCGTTCTGGTTTTTCCGGGGCCGCAATCTCCATGAGGGACTGGATGTGTTCGCAGCCCCCCTGCTGAATGACGGCGATTCTGCCCGGCTCTGGCATATCCTGTCCGGGACTATGGTCCGCTCCCTGGCCGTCAATAAGCAGCTCGCCCTGGTCGGCTGTTCCGACAGCACGTTGGTCAGTGTTGATTTGACTGTTCCGGACAGGCCGATCATCCTCGATTCCCTTGATCTGACCGGCAGGATTCAGGAGATTGTCCTGCTTGATCAACGTGCCTGGGTCGGCGTGCGCCGCCAAGGACACGTCCTCGTCGACACCAGTCAACCTGACGATCTGCGGATTTTGGCGACCTACCCCGGGAACGGCTCGATCATGGACGCGGTGGCGACACAGGGCACGGTTTACTATGCGGATCGGAAAAACGGGCTCGGCATCGTCGATTTGTCGGTGACGGAGCCAGCGCCCCGGATGATCGCCACGGTCGGACAACCATGGAAACTGACGGTTGCTGACAAACGTCTGGCGATGGCTTCCTTAACCGGACACGTGACGCTTTATGACATCCTTGCCTCGGGACAACTGCAAGAGGTGGGTTCTGTGGAGGCTTATCAAGCCGAGGATGGAGGATTCGGTCATATCCGGAGTCTCACCTTTCTTGAGGATCTGCTCGTTGTTGCTCTGGCGGATGGAACTCTGCGGGTCCTGTCAGTGAGTGACTGGCCCCGGTTGCATGAGACCGACCGTCTGCAACTGCCCGGCCAAATCTATGCCATGAAACCGTCGCCAGACCGGCAGCAGGCTGTGGTCAGTCTGACCGCCGCCGGGATTGCACTGATCGAGAAAACCGGCAACAACTCGGTCACGCTGCGCAAACAGCTGCGCCTGCCCTGGACCGTCACGGTGGCCGATTTTGCCGATCAGACGCTTTTGCTGTCAAAATTTTATGACGAGAAAGGTCTTCTGGCCTTTGACAGCACGCGGCTTCCTGACCGGGGGGAAAGCTTCGCCGCCGATTTTGTGGAGCGTCAATTTAATCGGTTCTTTCTTTGGAACGACCGCCTGTTCGGCTACCGGCGCGACAAATCCCTGGTGCTGCTGGCGGATCAGGCGCTCGATGCGAAAAAGGTTGACGGGCCCATATTGCTGGTTCCCGATGGAGTATCGATCGAAAGGTTCGAAATGGCCACCAACGGTGCCGTGCAGCACCGTGGTCAGATCACGCGGCAAGACCGGATTAAAGACGTCATCCCTTCTGACGATCAGATCTTCGTGCTGCACGTCGACAGACTGGACGTGCTCTCGGCGAAAGAAGATGAAAATCTGACCGTGATGGCGAGCCTGCCGATTTCAGGCCAGCTCCAGAATATGCAATGGTTGCGTCCGGATTACCTTTTGGTGACCACGGTTCAGGAAGGTGTCAAGTTGGTCGATATGCAGGATCGGCAGCACCCGACATTGCTCTCGACGATTGCTCCTCCGGAACACCTACTGTCCTATTCGGTGGCTCGGAATGTTCTGGTCAGAGGCAATCTCGTCTACATTTCCCAGGGAGCCGGAGGCATCTATGTGGTTGATTTAAGCCGCCTGCAGGCACCGCAACTGCTGCAGGTCATCGATACGCCCGGCGTTGCCAGGAACATGGTCTTCTATGAAAACCTGCTGCTGGTCGCTGACAGCCATGCGGGTCTTTTCCTGGTCGATTTCAGCCGACCGGACAAGGGTGTCGCAGTCGGGTCCTGGCCAACCCCATTGCCTGCCGATGAATTGGCCCTGGTGCCGGAGGGGCTTTTTGTCAGTGAGTATCCCGCGGGGACTATGAAACTGCCGCTGCCGATGGCCTTGGAGGTCTATCGCGTCGACGAACAGACGTTAAAAGTCCCGTGCCGGGACGCGGGCAAAAAGCCCTTTTACGCGTTCTTCTACGATCCGCTCTTCCATCAGCGGGTGCTGTTGCCCGCTGCGCAAGAGCGGCCAGTGGCTCAGAAGGAGTAGGCCATGCCAAGCCAGATTTGCCGGCCCAGTTCATAAAGGGTCCCGGCACTGTTGATTGCGGGTGCTCGGTCGAAGACATTGTCGATCTCGAGGGAGACAACCAAACTCTGGTTGCGCAAGGTTTCTGTCTGCCAGGCCAGCCGCCAGTCGAAGATCCAGTAATCGGAGTGCTTTACCCAGTCATAAACATCGTAGCGTTCCCCGGAGTCGAGGGTGATATTCTCGCGGGTGTCCTCGAGGGCTTCGAACCCGCTGAGATAACGGGTCACATTGGTGAAGGTGAGATTCCACGGCAGGCGGCCGGTGTAGATGATATTGAGCATGTGCTCACGGTTATAATCCGAACGCGGCAGATCACTGAGGCGAATCAGCTGCCCCTGGTACCAGACAGAGGTCTCCAGGTCATCTTCGTCAAAGGTCTCATCGTAAGACTCGTTGCTGGTCTCCTGGTCGCTGTGCGTATAGTTGATATTGACATAATGATCACGCCATTGCCGTTGCCAGGAAATCTTGGTGCTTTTGTATTTGCTTGACCCGTTGTTGTTGAGTTGCCAGCCGAATACGCTGCGGCCATCGACGTCCGTGGTGAGCAGGTCCTTTGCAAACTGATCGTGGTTGTCCCGTTCCAGGTAATTCAATTCCAGGGCGCCGTGAAACAGACTTTGGACCAGCCCGATGTTCTTCTCGTCCGAATAGGGCGTATCGAGCGTCGAATAATTGTAACCGATCAGTGACTGCTCGGCATCGGGCACCCAGTCGGTCAGGGTGCCGTCCGGATTGATCGTTCGGATCTGTTTCTGATAGGGGCGGCGCCCCTCGCGCAATTTATAGGTCAACAGGGGCCGGCCGTAATAGCGGTTGAATCCGCCTTTGAGACGGGTTGTGCCATGACCGAAAAGATCCCAATTCGCGGCGATACGATAAGCAGCATCGAAATTCTCCATGAAGTCATCATAGGTCAAGCGCACGCCGGGGCGGAAACTGAACCGGCCAATCTCGACCAGATCATCCAAGTAGAGAGCCAAACTGTTGATTTTGGCCTCCTGATGCTCGGTGTCGTAGAGGCGTCTCTCGCGGAAATAAGCTTCCCCGTCAATACAGGCGACATCGGTCTCTGAACAGACAACGGCCGCGTCGAGTTCGGCCCGGTTCAAAGCATGTTCATAAATCGGCTGGGGGCGATCGGCGACGGCGTCATCATGGCTGAAGTCGATTCCCATGTTGAATGTATTGACAACCTTGCCGATCGGCACAGGATTGGTGACAAGATCAACATGGGCCTGGTAACTCGCTTCCTCCTGATCAAAATCGCCGTAACCGCCTTCGGCGCTGTAGGGCAGCCCGTAGTTCTCTCCCCAGGGCTTAGACGGCGTTTGCGGCGGCCAGAAAAAGTGCAGCGGGCTGGCTTTGCGGGAGCTCTCGTTAAACAGATAGGCCAAAGACGCTTCGAGAACACCAAAAGATAAATCACCGGTCAATTTGCCGCCGACGCTGAATCCGCCGCGGTCGATCTCGATATCACTGTCGCGGGTCTTTTCAATGAAAAATTCTTCTTCGGACGGGGTGTATTGCGCCGTCAATTCGATGGCGAAGGGCGTGCGCGGCTGCCAGGCATATTTGAGGAAATAATTCTCCAGGGTTTTGCTTTTCGTCTCCCAGGTGTCAATATTGACGATCTCGAGGTCTGAACGAAGAATTTTGTAGGCCGCCAGGACGGCCATCGTCTCGTTCAGCGGCAGGTCAATCTCCAGACCGGCGTCGTATTTGGTGAAGCGCGGCTGAATCAGGTGGTCTTCGGAGCGGTTAAAATCATCCAGCCGATCGGGAGAGATATGAAAGCGTGTCCAGGAATCTTGCGTCGTGCGAAGATTGACTCTGGCCCCCAACGCGGCCGCCGGCTGGCGCGTCTCGGCGGCGATGACGCCACCGAGAAATCCCCCATACCGGGCCGGGATGTTGCTATCGTAAACCGTCACGTTGTCGATCAGGTCCTGGTGGAGAAAACTCCGCTGCGGATGGCTGGGGATGTCGCGAATCGACTCGGCATAGGTATTGCCGCTTAAGGGGTCGAGCAGACTGCTGATATTCAGGCCATCGACGGTATAGTTGTTTTCATAGGCCCGGCCGCCAGAAATGGAGATCAGGGGCGGCAGGATTTCTCCGGCATTCTCGGACGTGCGCTGCCCTTCACCGATCTGAACGCGCGGCAGAATGGTGATCGTTTCGGTGATGCTGCTGTTTTTTTGGGGCAGGGCCGGCAGGACTTCGCCCGTGAGCTCCGATCGTCCGTCAATACCTTCTGCCGCTACGCCAACAACCGTCACCGGAGCCAGTGTCGGGACCCCGGTGGTTGATGCCGTCGGTGCGGTCGATGGTGGTTGGTCGGTCGTTTCCGCCGCCGTCACCGGGGCCAAGCCCATGCAAAGAAACAACAGGAGAAGGCACGCGGTCAAATGGCCACCCATAGCATAGTCCCCTACAATCACATCGTGACATATTGATAAAATGACAAATTAATCGTACTATTCATAGGCTGTCTGAACCGAACAAGTCAATTCAAAATCGCGGGTTTGTCTCCTTTTATGCCTCCGCTGAGCTTGATGTTTCTGCGCGTCAACCCGCCGGGTTGGCCTATTCTCATGGGTGGTGAAGTTCTGGTTTATGCGTGAGAAAATCGTCACTCTGCTGATCGCTTACCGCTTGTCCCTCTGCCTGCTTGTCTCCCTGGGGGTGCACGTTGCGGCGCTCTACTCGGACCGGTTGTTGCCGCCGACCGAAAGCCGGCCTGGGCGGTCTCCCGTGAGGGTGGCGCTGGTTGCGGAACCGGTAGCGCCGGTGCCGGCGCCGGTAACGGACACGGCCGCGTCGCCGGTTGCGAAACCGGCACCCAAGCCGCCCCCGCCGCCGCCAGTAGAGCCGAAGGAGCCGCCCGCCAAGCCTTCGCCAGAGCCCCGGCCTGCTCAGAAAACCGCGCGTTTGGCACCGCCGCGGGCGCAATTGAAGCCACCAGCGGTGGTCGATCCGCTGCCGAAAAAAACCGCACCGAAACCGCCGGAAATCCGGCCGCAGTCAGCTCCTGAGCCGGTCGTTGTCCGGCAGATCGTCGCGCCGGTGACGGCGCCGGTGGCATCGCAGCCAGCTGCCGAGAGACCGGTGGAAGACCTTGGCGCGCCACCGGCGGCTGGAGAGGAAAAGATCGAAGAGGCCAGGCCCGATTATCTGCGCAACCCCCTGCCGGAATATCCTTACCTGGCTCGTCAGCGGCACTGGGAGGGTGTGGTCTGGCTTTTGGTGGATGTCTCAGCCAGCGGCGACGTCGATGCTTTGAGGATCGAAAAATCCTGCGGCCACAGGGTCCTGGACCGGGCCGCAAAACGATCGGTCAGACATTGGCAATTCCACCCGGCGCGACGGGCCGGACTGCCGGTGGCCAGCCAGGTGCGGATTCCCGTCCGTTTCAGTCTGGAAGACAGTTGATCCGCTGAGTCGAAAAAGGAGGGCGCCTTTTCACGTCGGGCGTGTGCCAGGATGTGAATATGTCTTGCATTATTGTTCCCGGCATGCTAGAAAATCGCCCTTCGGGGCGTAGCGCAGCCTGGTAGCGCACCTGCCTTGGGAGCAGGGGGTCGCTGGTTCGAATCCAGTCGCCCCGACCACTTTGCGCCAGTAGCTCAGCTGGATAGAGCAGCGGCCTTCTAAGCCGCCGGTCGAGGGTTCGAGTCCTTCCTGGCGCGCCAGAATAAATGGCCCGCGGGGAAGCAGTTTCCCGTTGACATTGTTTTTCGGCCTTGGCTAGAATCGACAGCCTTTCGTGGTGGGTGTAGCTCAGTTGGTAGAGCACTGGATTGTGGCTCCAGTTGTCGCGGGTTCAAATCCCGTCACTCACCCCATGCATATCCGGGCCTGCCTTTTCCCAACAACCCTCCCTTAGCTACCGGGGGACGGATGCCCCGGGAAAAGCCGGGCCTTCATTGTTTCAGCCGGCGGGTGTGGTGGAACTGGTAGACACGCTAGATTTAGGATCTAGTGCCGAGAGGCGTGGGGGTTCGAGTCCCTTCACCCGCACCAGAAGATGCATTAATTTACGTAGAGAACCGACGTCACGTCAGGTGGTCATGCTTTTTATGGCTCTCTGTCGGGTCGGTCGAGGAAGTGAGGATTGCAGACCATGAATGTCAAGGTGGAAGACCTCAGCAGCATCAAAAAGAAGCTGAGTTTCGAAGTGGCCCCGGAGCAGGTCGATAAGGAAATCAGCAAGGCGTTCAAAAAAATCGGCAAGACCGCCAAGGTCAAGGGTTTCCGCACCGGCAAAGTGCCGGAGAGTGTTCTGGAAAAATACTACGGTGGCCAAATGGAACAGGAAGTTT
Source organism: Desulfuromonadales bacterium (assembly GCA_037383085.1). Lineage (GTDB taxonomy): Bacteria > Desulfobacterota > Desulfuromonadia > Desulfuromonadales > BM103 > JARRPG01. The sequence continues at coordinate 70,572 of JARRPG010000003.1, forward strand.
TGACCCGGCTGATCAACAACACCTATTTCAAGGCTTTGCAGGACCATGATCTCTCGGTTGTCGGTGAGCCGAGTATTGTTGACAGCAGCGGCGTCAACCGCGGTGAGGTCTTTACCTACCAGGCGGAGGTCGAAGTGAAACCGGAGATCACCGCCACGGATTACACCAAGATTCCGCTTGACAAAGAAACCTTCAAGCCCGACCCCAAAGTTGTCGAAGACCGTCTCGAAGAGATGCGGCGTTCGCGCGCCCAGCTGGAAGTCAGCAGCCGCAAAAAGGCCCGGGAAGGGGACTCCCTGATTATCGACTTCGAAGGTTTTGTTGACGGTGAGGCTTTCGAGGGGGGTACCGGTGAGGATTTCACGCTGGAGTTGGGCTCCGGCACCTTCATCCCCGGCTTCGAAGAACAGCTCGTCGGTCTCAAGCGTGAGGAGACCAGAGAAGTCACGGTGACCTTCCCGGAAGACTATGGTCAGAAGGACCTGGCCGGCAAGCCGGCGCTCTTTAAGGTGACCCTCAAGGAAATCAAGGAGAAAGTCGAACCGGCGCTTGACGACGCCTTTGCTAAAGAATTCGGGGTTGAGACGCTCGATGAACTCAAACAGCAGCTGCAGACCAGCTACCAGACCCAGGAAGAGAACCGGGTCGAGAACGATCTGCGGGAGAAACTGGTCAAAGCCCTGATTGAGCGCAACCCGATCGAGGTGCCGGAAGCGATGATTGCCAAGCAGCTGGATTACATGTACGAAAACATCAGCAATCGCATGCAGTCGCAGGGGATGTCGGTGGCGATGCTGGGGATCACACCGGAGAACTTCCGTGAGAACTATCGCGATACGGCCATGGAACAGGTCAGTGGCAGCCTCCTCTAACCGATGTGGCGCCGAAGAAAAGCGAGGCCGGCAATGACCAGGCCAGCAAGGAGGACGCATGAACCTGATTCCGATGGTCGTCGAGCAAACCGGACGCGGGGAGCGCTCCTACGACATCTATTCGAGGCTGCTGAAAGATCGTATTATTTTCCTCGGCGGCGGGATTGACGATCATGTGGCCAATCTGGTGATCGCTCAGATGCTCTTTCTCGAGTCCGAGGATTCAGACAAGGATATCCATTTTTACATCAACTCGCCGGGAGGGCATGTCACGGCGGGGTTGGCGATTTACGACACCATGCAGTACCTGAAAGCTCCGGTCTCGACCATTTGTGTTGGTCAGGCGGCCAGCATGGGGGCCCTGCTGCTCGCTTCGGGGACTGCCGGCAAACGCTACGCACTGCCGCATTCACGGATCATGATTCATCAGCCGCTCGGGGGTTTCCAGGGACAGGCCACGGATATCAATATCCATGCGCAGGAAATTCTGCGCCTCAAACAGACCCTCAGCGAGATTCTCGCCAAGCACACCGGCCGCAAGCTGGAGCAGCTGACGGCCGACACGGAACGGGATTTCTTCTTAGGTAGCGAAGCGGCAAAAGAGTATGGTATCATCGATAATATTGTGACCAGGAAAGACTGATTTCTACGAGGTGAGGCTGTGACACAAAAGAGTGGCCACAACGACCAGTTGACCTGTTCTTTCTGCGGCAAAGCCCAGGAAGAAGTCAAAAAACTGATTGCCGGCCCGGCCGTCTATATCTGTGATGAATGCATTGAGTTGTGCAAGGATATCATTGCGGAAGAGGCTCAACTCGATGACGCACCGATGGCTGGCGACCAGCTGCCGAAGCCGGCTGAGATCAAGGATGTCCTGGACGATTTCGTGATCGGCCAGGAACGGGCCAAAAAAGTTCTGGCGGTGGCCGTCTATAATCATTACAAGCGCGTCGAGGCTTCTGAAAAGTCCGATGACGTCGAGGTTCAGAAAAGCAACATTCTGTTGCTGGGGCCGACCGGCAGCGGCAAGACCTTGCTGGCCCAGACCCTGGCCCGAGTGCTCAATGTTCCCTTTGCGATTGCCGATGCCACCAACCTCACAGAGGCCGGTTATGTGGGCGAAGATGTCGAGAACATCATCCTCAGCTTGCTGCAGGCAGCGGACTACGATCTGGAGCGTGCCCAGAAAGGGATCATCTATATCGACGAGGTGGATAAGATTGCCCGCAAGTCCGATTCTCCCTCGATCACCCGGGATGTCTCCGGAGAAGGCGTCCAACAGGCTCTGTTGAAGATCATCGAAGGAACCACCGCGAGTGTTCCCCCCAAGGGTGGCCGCAAACATCCACAACAGGAATTTCTCAAGGTCGACACCACCAACATCCTGTTCATCTGTGGCGGCGCCTTTGCCGGCCTGGAAACCGTTATCAGCCAGCGCGTCGGGGCCAAGACGATGGGATTCGGGTCTCAGCCGGTCCGACAGAACGATCGGCAGATTGGTGAGATCCTCTGCAAGGTCGAACCAGCGGATCTTCTCCGGTACGGCTTGATTCCGGAGTTTATCGGTCGTTTGCCGGTGGTCGCCACCCTCGATGAACTTGACGAAACGGCCTTGGTGCAAATCCTCTGCGAACCGAAGAATGCCCTGGTCAAACAGTATCAGAAGCTCTTCGACATGGAGAGTGTGACCCTGAAGTTCACGGATGGTGGCCTGGTCGCCGTCGCTCAGGAGGCCCTGAAACGCAAAACCGGGGCACGCGGCTTGCGATCGATCCTCGAAAATGCAATGCTTGATGTGATGTATGAGATCCCCTCCCAGGACCGTGTCCGGGAAGTGGTGATCAATGAAGATGTGATTTTCAAAGGAGCCCAGCCCATCATCCTCTACGAATGCGCTGAGTCGGCTTGATCACGTTCCTCTCGGCCGTCCTCTCAGCCGAAAGATACCTTTTATGACAGAGCTCTCGGAAGACTTTCTGCCTGAAGCATCGGAATCCGTCTCCTATCCTGTCCTGCCGCTGCGGGATATTGTTATTTTCCCGCATATGGTGACACCGCTGTTTGTCGGTCGGCCGAAATCGATTCAGGCCCTGGATTGGGCCATGGAACATGACAAACAGATCGTTCTGGTGACCCAGAGGGATCCCAAAGTCGACGACCCGGCCGCCGAAGATCTCTACGACATGGGTACGCTCGGGCAAGTGGTGCAGATGCTCAAACTGCCGGACGGAACCGTCAAAGTGCTCATCGAAGGCACGGTCCGGGCCCGCATGATGGCCCTCGATTGGGACGACGAGTGCATTTTTGCGCAGCTGCAGAAACTGCCGGACCAGGAGGCGACCTCAGCTGAGCAGGAAGCCTTGATGCGCAGTGTCAATACGACCTTCGAAAGTTACGCCAATCTGAGCAAGAAAATTCCCGCGGAAATGGTGTCCTCGATTGCCGCGCTGGAGGAACCCGGACGTTTCGCCGATACCATCGTGGCGCATCTGACGGTCCAGATTGCCGACAAACAGGATATCCTCGAGGAATTGCAGACCCAGGTTCGTCTCGAGAAGCTGCTGGCTTTGATGGAGCGCGAGGTTGAGATCCTGCAGATCGAAAAGAAGATCCGCAATCGCGTCAAAAACCAGATGGAGCGCAGTCAGAAGGAATACTACCTGAACGAACAGATGCGGGCGATTCAGAAGGAGCTTGGCGAAAAAGACGAGTTCAAGCAGGAGCTGCGGGAAATCGAAGAAAAAATCGACAAGGCGCGGATGTCCAAAGAGGCGACGGACAAGGCCAATGCCGAGTTGCGCAAGCTGAAAATGATGTCGCCGATGTCGGCCGAGGCCACCGTGGTGCGTAATTACATCGATTGGCTGGTTGCTCTGCCGTGGAGGAAAGGCACCAAGGACCAAATCGATCTGGTCCGTGCTGAGAGAATCCTCGAAGAAGATCATTACGGCCTGGACAAGGTCAAGGAGAGGATCCTCGAATATTTGGCCGTGCAGGCTCTGGTCAAGAAGATCAAGGGACCGATTCTCTGCCTGGTCGGACCGCCGGGCGTCGGCAAAACTTCTCTGGGGCGCTCCGTCGCGCGGGCCATGGGCCGCAAGTTTATCCGTGTCTCTTTGGGCGGCGTGCGTGATGAGGCCGAGATTCGCGGTCACCGCCGGACTTACATCGGGGCCATGCCCGGCAAGATCATCCAGGGCCTCCGCAAGGTTGGGACCCGCAACCCGGTCTTCCTGCTCGATGAAGTGGACAAGATGAGCATGGATTTTCGCGGTGATCCATCTTCGGCGCTGCTGGAGGTCCTCGATCCGGAACAGAACAATACCTTCGGCGACCATTTCCTGGATGTCGATTACGACCTCTCATCGGTGATGTTTATCGCTACCGCCAATACCCTGCAGACGATTCCGAGTCCGCTGCGGGACCGGATGGAAGTGATCCAGATCGAAGGCTACACGGAAGAAGAAAAGGTTTGCATTGCCCGGCGCTATCTGCTGCCCAAACAGCTGGAAATCCATGGCTTGAAGGCCGACCAGGTTAAATTCTCGGCCGCGGCTCTGCTCGAAATCATCCGACGCTATACCCGGGAGGCCGGGGTCCGCAGCTTGGAACGTGAAATCGCCAATATTTTTCGCAAGATCGCGCGCCAGGTTGTCAAGGCGGAACAGGAAGGGAAAAAATTCCAGGTCGGAGCTCCGCAGATTCGCAAATATCTCGGCGTTCCCCGATACCGTTTCGGGGTCCGCGAAGAGGAACACCGCATCGGCCTGGTCAACGGCCTGGCCTGGACTGAGGCGGGCGGTGAACTGCTGACTGTCGAGGTGACGATCGTGCCCGGTCAGGGCAAGCTGACGGTGACCGGAAAACTCGGCGAAGTGATGCGTGAATCGGCGCAGGCAGCCCTGAGCTACGTCCGTTCACGCTGGCGCGAACTGGGACTGGACAAGGAGTTTTACAACAAGATCGACATCCACATTCATGTCCCCGAAGGCGCCATCCCGAAGGATGGGCCGTCGGCGGGGATCACCATGGCAACCGCTCTGGCCTCGGCGTTGACCGGTTTGGCCGTCGATCAAGACCTGGCGATGACCGGGGAGATCACCCTGCGGGGGCGGGTGCTGTCGATCGGTGGCCTCAAGGAGAAGTTGCTTGCCGCAAAGCGTGCCGGCATCCACAAAGTTCTGATCCCCGAAGAGAATGAAAAAAATCTCGAAGATGTGCCCATGACGATCCGCCGTGCTTTGACCATTCAGCCGGTCGCCCACATGGATGAAGTCCTCGATGAAGCGATCCTTGGCAGCTTCCCGGTGACGACTTCGGTGGAAGATTCGAATTATGCTCTGGACCCGGAAAAATCGGTGCATCATTGACCGCGCGCGCCAATTATTTCTTGACTCAATTTTAAGGCGTCTGCTATAAAGAAGACCGTTTTCAGCAGGGCTTAATCATTACTTTTATACAGGGAGGTATTCTTGTGACAAAAGCCGATCTTGTTAATTCAATCGCGGAGAAGGCGGGACTGAGTAAAGCTGATGCCGAAAAGGCTCTGAAGGCGTTTACGGATGCCGTCACTGAGGCCTTGAAAGCCGGCGAGAAAGTCTCTTTGGTCGGATTTGGAACTTTCAGCGTTGGTGAGCGTGCTGCACGGACCGGCCAGAATCCCCAGACCGGCGCCAAGATCAACATTCCTGCTGCCAAGGTTCCCAAGTTCAAAGCCGGCAAGGCTTTGAAAGACTCCATCAACTAGTCAATACGTATGAAACAGCCTTTTTGCGCCGTTTGCGCAAGGCTGTTGAAGGTCAGAAAAATAGGAAGCGTTTAAGAGCCCCGCTCTTGGCAACGTTTCCTATTTTCTGTCTTTTCGGGGCTGTAGTAGAGTCGGTTACAACGCCGGCCTGTCACGCCGGAGGTCGCGGGTTCGAGTCCCGTCAGCCCCGCCAGATGCTAAGAGACGATTCCTGATTATACGGATCGTCTCTTTGTGTTTTATTTCTTATTGTCCAAGGTTGATTCTGACGTGACCTGCGACAAAGGTTGCTGGTCGCATCCGGGCACGTCAGCTTGAGGATTCGCAGCATGAATCGCAACGGAGCAGCTGTGGTGTGCAAGTGTTATCGGTTCCGATGCGCAAAGGTGCTGAACAAGTCTCCAACGGTGGCATCTGTCTGCGGGTAACTGCGTGATTTTTCACTCCCTTTCTGCGGGGGAATATGTTAAAAAATAAGGCTGATGCCGACTTACCGCTGTAAAATTGGTACAGCTGATGGCCGGGTCCTGGTCAAGGATTTCGAAGCTGACAGCCGGGAAAATCTTCAGGAAAGTCTCGAAGATCAAGGCTTTTTTGTCTTCAAAATTCGTAAGCCGAGCCTGCAGTGGTTTTCGCGGCAGTCGACCGGCGGCGTCATCAGCGGACAACGTTTTCTGGCTCTAAATCAGGAGATGCTGGTCCTGCTGCGTTCCGGTTTGCCGATTCTGCAGGTCCTCGACACCCTGATTACGCGCATGGAGCCGGGCAACCTGCTCAATATCCTGCAAGAAATCCGGACCGATGTGAAGGGCGGCAGTGCGCTGTCCGATGCCTTCGGCCGATTCCCAAGGATGTTCCCGCAACTCTATATCGCCTCACTGCGGGCGGGTGAACAGTCGGGTGATTTGCCGATCACACTCGGTCGCTATATCGCTTACCAGAAGCGCGTCGAGGCGATCAAAGCGAAGGTACGCAGTGCGACATTCTATCCCGCCCTGCTGGCGATCGCCGTAACTGTCGTGGTCGGTTTTCTGCTCCTCTACGTGATTCCGACCTTCACCCAAGTCTATGCCGACGCCAACGTTGAGCTGCCACTGCTGACCCGGGTAGTGATCGCCTTTGCCAATGGACTGGTCGCCGGTCTGCCGATCTGGGTGCCGGGCTTGCTCGTTCTGATTGCCCTGTCGGTGGCCGTGGCCCGGACGGAGCGCGGTGCCTACCGGATCGATCAAGTGAAACTGCGGCTGCCTTTTTTCGGCGAACTGCTCAACGAATACGCGCTGTCGACCTTCTGCCGCACCTTTGCGACGACTCTGGCCAGCGGCATTCCGATCGTGCAATCGATGCAGATGGCTCGGGGGACACTGAATAATCACGTTTTGCAAGAGCGGATGGCGGCGGCCATCCGTCGCATTCAGGAGGGGGCGAAGATTTCTGATGCGCTCGATCAGACCGGCAGCTTCCCGGTCATTGCGTTGCGCATGATCGGTGTCGGAGAAACCAGCGGCTCCCTGATCGATATGCTCACCGATGTCTCTGAGTATTATGAAAATGAAGTCGAGCGGCGTCTGGAACGCTTGACGACGATCATTGAACCCCTGATGATGTTAACCATGGGTTTGCTGATCGGCGGCATCGTCGTGGCCATGTATATCCCGATCTTCCAACTGGCCGGAACCGTTCAGTAATCTGGAGCAAAGATGCGCTTCGAACACCGCAAAATCGGAGAGATTCTGGTCGAAATGGGGGCACTCGCACCTGCCGAAGTGAGGCTGGTCCTGGAGCAGCAGGCGGAACTGGCCCTGCGCTTCGGTGAAGCGGCTGTCGCCAGAGGGTTGCTGAAGGACGATCTGGTGGCCCAGGCGCTGGCCCGGCAATTCGGTCTCGACTACGTCGACCTGGATGCCATGCCGATCGATACCGAACTGCCTGCCGAACTCTCTGTGGAAATGGCCATCCGCTACAGTTTTATCCCCTTGCAGCAGCAGGAGGACCGACTGGTTATTGCGATTGCCGATCCGACCAATGTCGCGGGACTCGACAACCTCGAGATGCAACTCGATACGCAACTGGTGTGTGCCGTGGCCGCGAAAAGCAAGATCAACACGCGTCTGGAACAGGCCCAGGGGGCCAAACAGGTCCTGCAGGAAGTCTCGGAAGATTTCAAGCTGCAGCTGGTCAAGGAGACCGACAAAGGCGAGGAAGTGCTGTCGATTGAAAAATTGACCGATGACAGCAGCCCGATCATCCGCCTGATCGATTCGACACTGTTCGATGCCCTGAATAAACGCGCCAGCGATATCCATATCGAGAGTAACCTTGAGGGTGTGCAAATCAAGTACCGGGTTGACGGCGTTCTCTTCCGTGCCACAGAGCCCCTCGACGGACGCTTCCAGGGTCCGATCATTTCCCGCATCAAGGTCATGAGCGATCTGGATATCTCCGAGCGCCGCATCCCTCAGGACGGTCGTTTCAAAGTCCGTATGGGCGGCAAATCGATCGACTTCCGTGTTTCGATCATGCCGAGCATCTTCGGTGAGGACGCGGTTATCCGGATTCTTGACAAGGAGAGTATCGCCAAGGATCTGCACGGCTTGACCCTGGATGTCCTCGGTATCGAGGGCCATGAATTGACCCGCTTTCGTCGTATGATCCGCGAACCCTACGGGATGGTTCTGGTCACCGGCCCCACCGGCAGCGGCAAGACGACCACGCTGTACGCCGCCCTCACCGAGATCTTCAACGAACAGGAGAAGATCATTACGATCGAAGATCCGGTGGAATACCAGCTCAAAGGTGTGGTCCAGATTCCGGTCAACGAGAAAAAGGGGCTGACTTTTGCCCGCGGTCTGCGGTCGATTCTCCGGCATGACCCGGACAAGATCATGGTTGGGGAGATCCGTGACCCGGAAACGGCCCAGATTGCAGTGCAGTCGGCGTTGACCGGTCACCTGGTCTTTACCACGGTCCACGCTAACAACGTTTTCGACGTTCTCGGTCGTTTTCTGCACATGGGGATCGATGCCTACAACTTCGTGTCGTGTCTCAACTGTGTCGCTGCCCAGCGTCTGGTGCGCAAAATTTGTGTCCACTGCAAGGAGACTGTCACCTATACGCCTCAGGATTTCCTCGATGCCGGATTGGACTTCGACCGCTACCGGTCGCATACCTTCTACCGGGGCCGGGGGTGTCGTGAATGTAACGGCCAGGGGTATCATGGCCGTACGGCAATCGTCGAACTGCTCGACCTCGATGATGATTTGCGCGATATGATTATCAACAAAGTCTCCGTTAGCCGGCTCAAGGAAGCGGCCCGCCGTGCCGGCACGAGCTTTCTCCGCGAAGCGGCGGTGGAGAAGTTGCTCAAAGGGGAGACAACTCTCGAAGAGATCAACCGCGTCACCTTTGTCGAACAGGCGGGAGAGACGCCATGAGCCGCACTTACGTCGGTGTCGATGTCCAGCCCGAAGGGCTCTACTTGGCGGCTTTGCAACGCGGTCGCCCCCACGACCGACTGTGCGGCCTGCGCTTCGAAAGCCTTGAAGGGGTGATCCAGGTTTCCCGCCGTCAGCCGAATGTGCGTGATGCCCGGCGATTCGTCGAAGGTCTGCGTCGCGGCGTCGACGCCCTGGCCGGACAGGAAGAGCGGATTGCTCTGAGCCTGCCGGACCGCGCCGGCCGTCTCTACCTGACGGAGATCGACACGCCGTTCAAAAATCACGCCGAGGGGATCGATATCCTCAAGTGGCGACTCAAGGCAAACCTGCCGGCGGCTCCGGCACAGACCCAACTGGATTACCAGGTCCTGACCAAACGTGACGATGGTCGGCAGCGGTGCATCGTGGTCGCCATGGCACGACCGGTTCTCGAGCAATACGAAGACCTGATCAACGAAGCCGGACGTTATGCGATACAGATCGATTTTCACTCCCTGAACCTGTACAATTACTATCGACCGCGACTCGACCCCGGGGATGAATTCATTCTGGTCAGTCTGGAGCACGACCTGCTGGGGCTGCAATATGTTCTGGGACAGACGCTCTGTTACCAGCGGACGCGTGCCTGCAAACTGAGTACAGATACAGCTTTCCGGGAAATCACCCGGACCCTGGTTGATGCGCAGACTGCATTTCCGGGGGTGAAACGATGTCCGGTCTACGCGCATCTTGATCCGGACCAGACCGGTGATTTCCAGGCCCTGCTGACGGCCGTGTTCGAACGGCAGGTAAAGATTCTCGACCCGGACCTGAAACGTTTCAGTGGGGAGGGTCAAACCGGCGGTCTGCAGCCGATCGGCACGGTTGTCGCCGCACTCGGCGCGGCCGAGCGGAGCATGTAGAAGATCATGGAAATCAAACTCAACCTTGCCAGCAGACCCTATCTGAATCGTCAGAAGACCCGACTCTGGCTCGTGGTGATCGGTGTCATTCTGGGGTTGTTTTTGGTCCTCAATCTACTCAGCACCTATCGCAGCTATCAAAAATTGCAGCTGATGAATGCACGCTTCGCCGACCTGGACCGGCAGGTTGCCGGGTTGCGGGATGAGGACACGGGTTATACCCCGGAAAAATATACGGCCGTCCGTGCTGAAGTGGCGGCCGTCAACCAGATCATCGACAGTGACCAGTTTCGCTGGACCGCTCTGCTATCGAAATTCGAGGAATTGACCCCCAAGGATGTTAGTCTCAACATGATTCAGCCGAATTACCGCGAACACAGTCTGCAGATCTCGGGACTGGCACGAACGGTCTCAGCGATGACCCGGTTCGTCGATCGGCTGCTGGCCTCTGAGGATTTCAGCCAGGTTTACCTGCAGCGCCATGGCGAGGTCGAGGTCGAAGAGAGAGGTCGCAAACAATCCCTGACCGGTTTCTCTATCGTCATCCAGGAGGCTTTCTGATGCGTTGGCAAGAGATCACCCATCAGCTCTGGACATCCCATCGGCGAAGTCTGCTCCTGCTGGCGGGATTGCTGATTTTGAATCTGGTCTTGTCCGTTGTCCTGCATCAGGTTGTTGAACCACGGGTCACCGCCCGCGAACATCGATTCCTGGAACGGCAGACCAGCGTCCGCGAATTGCTGCGCCGGCAAGGCGGTACGGTTGCGATCCCCGAACAGCTTTATGCTCTGGCCAGCAAGGATTTGGACAAGCTGTATGCGTCGATTCCGGAATACAGCAATTTCACGGGCTTGATCGAAGAGTTGCTCGTTCTTTCCAGTCAGGCGCGCCTGAATATCACACAGATTGCGTACCGGGCCGAAGAACGGGACGATCTGCCTCTTTTGCAATTGGGCCTGCAATTCAGTGTGACCGGTGATTATGAGCAGATCAAGAGATTCGTGTATGCCCTGGAGCAATCCGTTCGGCTGATGAGCATCGAGCGTATCAGTTTGAAGGAGGCCGCGGACACCGGCGTGCAGCTGCAATTGACTTTGAACAGTTATTTCCGGCCGGGAAGTCGTGCGTCATGAACCGCAAACGTGTCATCCTCGCCATCCTCTGTGCCATCCTGGCGGTGAGTATCACCTATGCCTACCTGGCAACGCCGCGACTGGCCAAGGCACCGCCTCGGGCGGCTGGAACCGGGTCGGTGAAGGCAGCCGCTCCATCGGCGGACGGTGCCCGGACCCCGGTAGCCCGCGAGCGGGTCGACTTCTCTTTCCTGAAGGTTGAACCGCAGGCGTTTCCCGGGGTGGTGCGCAACATCTTTCGTTTCGGTCAGACCGCACCGGTTCGGCCCCAGGTGGCGACGCCGGTGCGGCGGCCGGCCCCGGTACCGGTTGTGCCGAAAGCGGTGGCGCCGGTGCCGATGAAGGTGGTGCAGAAGAGCTTGTCACGTTTCACGTTCCTCGGTTTCCTGGACAAGGCGGGCGAAAAGACGGTTTTTCTGGCCAGCGGCGGGGAGCTGTACCTGGCCGGCGAAGGCGAGCGTTTCGGTCTAGATAAAGAGTTTTTGGTCAAGAAGATTGACCAGACAACGCTGCAGGTGGAACATCGGGGCCAGGACCGTCCGATCGAAATTCCATTGATCGAGCAACAGAAATTGAGTGCCTCGGTCAGCGCACCAAAGCGTTCACCGCGTCCGGAAGTCCGTGTCGAGGAAACGACAAACGGGTCCTTCAGCAGGCCCCAGCCGCGGAGGATTCCTTTTAGCGCGCCGCGATCGCCCGGTGAACCGCCTCAGGAGGAAAACGCCGCGGGCAATCCGGCCGACTTGACATCGGGTGGCATGAACCCGGAAACTGTCAGCCCGGGCGCGTATGATTCACAGGCTGGCGCGATTCCCGGAGCGCCTGACGCAAGTGGTGTCCGAGAGGGAGACTTTAATGGCACGAATCAGTAAAGGCCGTTTCATCGGCGTCTGGTGTTTGCTGTGGCTGACGCTGCTGATTGCTGGCTGTGCGTCTTATGAGGCGCGGCAGGTTTATGAACAAGCCGAGCAGCTCGCTGCCGAAGAGAACTTCGATGCCGCCGTGACCAAGTATTACGAAGCGGCCGAACTCGATCCGTCGAGCAAGAATTACAAACTGAAGCTGCTTTCAAGCCGCACCCGGGCGGCCAACCACCATATCCAACAAGCCCGTCAACTGGCCCTCAAGGGGCAGCTCAACGAAGCCCTCGACCAGTATCGACTGGCCCGGGAGTTCGATCCGAGTATCGAAGTGATCCGCCAGGAAGAGCAGGACCTGCAGGATCTGCTTGCAGCACGGTCTTTGGCGGAAGAAGGTGCGGGCTTTTTCGCCCAGGGCAACCTGCTCGTTGCGGAGAGAGCGATCGACAAAGCGCTGCAGTTGGATCCCGGCAACGCCCGGGCCCTGGCCATCAAGGATCTGATCAAGAGCAAGCGCAAAACCGTTGCCCTGGACGGCATCGAACTGGATGTGGCCTCGCATCAGCCGATCACCCTGAGTTTCAAAGATGCCAAGATCAAGGATATTTTCAAGATCCTCTCGGACTTGAGCGGCATCAATTTCATCTTCGACGAGGATATCCGCAACGAATCGATCTCCGTGTTGCTGGAAAAGGCCAGTTTTGCCCAGGCCATGGAGTTGATCCTGCAGATGAACGGCCTGAAAAAGAAGGTCCTCAACAGCAAAACCATTATCATCTACCCGGAATCCCGGGAAAAGGCCAAACAGTACGAAGACCAGTTGATCCAGACCTTCTACCTGTCGCATATCGATGCCAAAAAAGCGGTCAATATGCTGCGGACCATGCTGCAGCTGCGCAAGGTGTATGTCCACGAGGAGCGGAACGCCTTGATCATTCGCGACAACCCCGAAGTGATCCGGTTGGCGGAGCAGATCCTGAGTGCGGCCGACCGGGAGAATTCCGAAGTGATCTTCGATCTTGAACTGGTTGCCGTGAGCAGTGACAGTGGATTGAACCTCGGCCCCCAATTGAGTACCTACTCGGTGAGCGCCGGCTTTTCCAATGACGGCACGAATATCGTCAACGACGCGCTCGGCTCGACCACAGACGGCCTGGTGCAATCGCTGAGCAGGCTGGAGACCTATTACACTGTGCCTTCGGCGACCTTCGATCTGGCCAAGACCCTGTCTGATACCGAAGTGCTGGCCAGCCCGAAAATCCGGGTGCGCAACAAGGAGAAGGCCAAGGTGCACATCGGCACCCGCGAGCCCGTGATTACGGTCACCCAGAACGGCGACAATTTCTCGGACAGTGTGCAGTATGTGGATATCGGGGTGAAGCTCGACGTCGAACCGTCCATCCAACTCAACCGGACCGTGGAAACCAAGCTGAAACTCGAGGTCAGCCAGAAACTGGATGAAGGGACCACGGAGCGCGGGACGAAATTTTTGACCATTTCCACCACCAATGCGGAAACCGTCTTGACCCTTAAAGACGGCGTGCAGACAATTATTGGCGGTCTCTTCGAGCAGCAGGAGGGGTCCAATCGCAGAACCGTGCCGCTCCTCGGAGATATCCCGATTCTCGGGGCCCTGTTCACCAATTTCGAGGACAGTGATACCAAGCGGGAGATCCTGCTCTCGATCACACCCTACATCATCCGGCAGGTGGAAATCCCGGAGCTCGACGTCGCCACGATCTGGTCCGGCGGTGAAGACAATCTGAAGGTCGGGCCGAACTTCGGCGCCTTTGCCGAACCGCTGCAAAGCGAGGTCGATGTCACCAAGCCCCTGGCGGCTCCCGCCGTCAAGCCGGCGGCCCTTTCACTGCCGGAGCCGGCCATGGATAAGGCCGCACCGGTCCCGACAGAGCCAGCTTCGCCGCCTGCCGTGCCGGAGGGTTCCGCTGCCCCGGAATCACCATCGGTCGAACCGACGCCTGACGATCAGACGCCGGCGGATCTTTCTTTCGATGGGCCGAGAGAGGTGCAGCAAGGTCAGGCTTTCTCGATGTCTGTCAATGTTCATGACATCGAAGGCTTGTACAGTGCACCGCTGTTCTTCAGCTACGATCCCGGGAAACTTGAGCTGATCAGCATCAACGAGGGTGATTTTCTGCGCCAGCAAGGTCAGGCGACGGTCTTTTCAAGCAGCCCCAACCGGACCACCGGGGAGGTGATCGTCGGTTACAAACAGGCCGCAGGCGGCGCGGGTGCTTCGGGCAGCGGCTCCCTGTTCAACCTGGTGTTCAAACCGCTGACGCCCGGCGAAGCCCGGCTCGCCGTGAACCGCATCAATTTCCGTGATGCGGCAGGGGCCCGGCTGCCGGTGTCGCCGGACACAGTGGCGATCACAGTCCGTTGAGGTTGACGCGATACATAGCCTGGACCGGCAATCAGCGCGGCTTGACCTTGCTGGAAATGATTTTGGCGATGACGATTCTGGCCGTGCTGGCCTCTGCGGTGGTGCCGATGGCCGAGATGACCACACGCCGCACCAAAGAACTCGAGTTGCGACGTTCGCTGAGATTGATTCGAACGGCGATCGACGCCTACAAAGCCGATTTCGACCAGGCCGTGGCGCAAAAAACCATCATCCCCTCGATCGATGAAACCGGATATCCCGAATCCCTGGCAACGCTCGTCGAGGGCCATGACTGGGGTGGCCTCTATCCGTACAAACGTAAATATCTGCGGCGTATCCCCGAGGACCCCTTTGATCTCTATCAGGAAGGCTGGGGGCTGCGTGCCTACGAGGACGATCCGGATTCAACCTTTTACAGCGGTGGCGATGTCTACGACGTGTATTCGCAGAGTCAGCGATACGCGCTGGATGGCACGCCTTACAATACCTGGTAAAGCATAATGAACGTGACTGGACGCAAGGGAGCGCAAAAAGGTTTCACCCTGATCGAACTGCTGATCGTGATGGCCATTATCGGGATTCTCGCCAGTATCGTGGTGCCGAATTACCAGCGCAATCTGATCAAGGCCCGGGAAGCGGTGTTGATGGAAAATCTCTACCAGATGCGGCGTGCCATCGATGCCTATTTTGCCGATCACATCAGCTATCCCGATTCACTGGAAGATCTCGTCGCCAACAAGTACCTGCGCGACATTCCACGGGATCCCTTTACCCAATCAACGGAAACCTGGGAGGAGATCCCACCGGAACCGACCCTCGAGGGTGAGATCGCCGAAGGCGGCGTGGAAGACGTGCGCAGCGGCAGTGATCTGGTCGGTTTGAACGGCATTCCTTACCGGGACTGGTGATGATACAGCTGTACAATGTCTGCAAAGCCTACCAGCGCGAGCAATACGCTCTCAAGGATATCACCCTGAAAATCGACAAGGGTGCCTTCGTTTATCTGACCGGTCCGTCCGGCGCCGGCAAATCGACCCTGCTCAAGTTGCTCTATTGTGCCGAACGGCCGACCCGCGGCCAGATCCTGGTCAATGGCCGCAACATCACCCGCTACGGAGCCGCAAAAATCCCCTATCTGCGCCGCAATATCGGTATTGTCTTTCAGGACTTCAAACTGCTGAATCGGCGGACCATCTTTGAAAACGTCGCCTTCCCGCTGGAAGTCCAAGGGCGCAAGCGCTTCGAGATCAGCAAGAAGGTCTACCAGATGCTGAAGAAGGTCGGCCTCCAACATCGCCTCAATCATCACCCGTTGCAACTCTCCGGTGGGGAACAGCAACGCGTGGCGGTGGCCAGGGCGTTGGTGGTCGATCCACAGATCCTCCTGGCTGACGAGCCGACCGGCAATCTGGATCCGGAGGTTACGCTCGACATCATGGAACTGTTCAAGGGGGCCAATGCCCGCGGCACAACGGTCATAATGGCGACCCATGATCGTGATCTGATCCGCCAGTTCCCCAGGCGGGTCGTGGCCCTCGATGCCGGCCATCTGAGCCTGGACGACATGCCGTTATTTGTCAGACCATCCGCCTCGTCAGGATCGTCGTGATGCATGCCCCCGGAGGTTATTTTTTCAAGCGCGCGCTGCGTAACATGCAGCAGAGCCCGGTCTTGAGTCTGGCTTCGATCGGGACGGTTGCCGTCGCCTTGGCCCTGCTGGCCTTTTTTGCCATCACGGTCCTCAACGTTCAACAGCTGACCGCCTCCTGGAGCAAAAGCCTGGCGATTGTCGCCTACATCGACGATGTTCCGGAGCAGAGCGTGGTCGAGAGTTGGATCGCGCGGATCGAGGACTATCCGGAGGTTGCTGCGGTGGCTTTCGTCTCCCGGGACACTGCCTTTGAACGCTTTCGCAAACGGCTCGGTGAAGACGCCGACCTGATCGAAGGCCTCGGCGCAAGCATCCTGCCCGCCTCGCTGGAAATCAGCTTGACCGAGGACGCCCGTAGTCAGGCGGCCGTGCAGGCGGTGGTCGAGCGCCTGCGCAAGGACCAGCGGTTCGACGATCTTCAATATGGCCAGGGGTGGCTGGAAAAGCTCGAAGCGTTTCTGCTGATCCTCCGTTTCTGCGGCGCGGGTCTCGGCGGGTTTCTGGTCTTTGCCGCCCTGGTCATCGTTGCCAACACCATCAAGCTGACCCTGTATGCCCGTCAGGATGAACTCGAGGCGATGACGATGGTCGGGGCCACCTCGCTGTTTATCAAGTTGCCGTATCTCGTCGAAGGGGCCCTGCAGGGGCTGTTTGGCGGTCTCGCGGCCCTCGGGCTCAGCTTCGTGGTGTTTCGGTTTGTGCTGCAAAAGAGTCTCGGCAGCCTGCTGCTGATCACCGGCATCGATACCATCCACTTCCTGCCGCCGATCTGGCAGTTCATGCTGGTGGTCTGCGGCAGTCTGGTCGGTCTCATGGGCAGTCTCTTCGCTTTGCGAAAGTTCGTCCGTTTCGGAGCGTCATGAGTCGTCTGCGGATCCTGTGGTGGAAAATTCTGCCGGGGCTGTGCGGCCTCTGTCTCTGCCTGACGCTCAATCCGTTTCCGGCAGGGGCGGATCTTGCCGCCAGCCGGGAACGTCTTGAACAGGTCCAGCAACAGATCCGTCGCACCCTGAAGGATCTGCGCAGTAAACAGGCCACCAGCGGTGCTCTCACGGAGGATCTCGAGCGACTGGCAAGCGAAGTGCGGCAGATCGAGGATCTGGTTGCAGAAAGCGACCGCCAACTGTCTCGCTTGACGACGCAGATTCGAACCACACGGCAGGACCTGGAGACGATCGACAAGCAGAAACAAACGACGGAACAGCAGATCCGGCAGCGTCTGGTCGTGTTGTACAAAACCGGCGAGGTGGGATTGATCCGGGCTCTCTTCTCGGCCGCCGAGACCCCCCGTGACATCGCCGAGAAATACGTCTTTTTCTCGCGCATGGTGCGGCATGACCGGACCATGCTCGCGACCTACCGGCAGCAGATTGCTGACCGGCAAGCCGCACTGGCGAAACTCGAGAACTTGCAGGAAGAACAGGTCCGTCTGACGGACCAGCGCCGCCGCGAGCAGGAGAGTCTGCAAAAAGCCCGGAACAGCAAGCAGGTCTTGCTGGCCGAGGTCAGGAAAGATACGGAAATCCTCGATCGTCTGCTCGCTGATCTGCGGGCCAGAGCGGCGCGACTGAACGATCTGGTCAAAAAGCTTGAAACCGAACAGACGCAACCCTATACTGAAAATTTGCAAGGCATCCTGGCGCAGAAAGGTCGCCTGCCGTGGCCGGTTCCCGGCCGGCTCAGAACCGGCTTCGGCACCAGCCGCCATGGTGCGCTGGGAACCCTGATCGAAAGCCATGGATTCGATATCGCGGCCGATGTGGGGACCCCGGTCCATGCCGTGGCCAAAGGCCAGGTGATTTATGCCAATGCCCTGCGCGGCTACGGCAAATTAATCATTCTGGACCATGGCAACAAGTACTACACGCTCTATGCGCACATGGCCCGCTTTACCAAACAGGTCGGCAACACGGTCGCTGCCGCCGAAGTGATCGCCTATTCCGGCCACGAAGGGCGGGATGCCATCTATTTTGAAATTCGCCAGGGCGGCAAACCTCTCGACCCGGCTGACTGGTTGAAGCCGCGCTGATCTTTTCCGGAGGCTGTATGGTCAAAAAGCTTCTCACCCTCGCTCTGATTGCGGCAATCCTCCTGGTTGGCTCCGCCGTCATTGCCCTTGAAGAGTCCCCCGCGGATCCGGCAGAGGGTTCCTCGGCATACCAGGAGCTGCAACTGTTTACCGATGTCCTGACCATCGTCAAGCGCAGCTACGTGGAAGAGGTGGACATGAAAGATCTCATCTACGGTGCGATTGACGGTATGCTGGCCTCACTGGATCCCCACTCGGGCTTCATGTCACCGGACATCTACAAAGAGATGAAGGTCGATACGCGCGGCGAATTCGGTGGCCTGGGCATCGAAATCTCCTCGCGTGATGGCTTGTTGACCATTGTCGCACCGATCGAAGACACGCCGGCAGCGCGGGCCGGCCTGCAGGCCGGCGATCAAATCCTGAAGATCGAAGACCAGTTTACCAAGGACCTGGAGATCATGGAGGCGGTGCACCTGATGCGTGGCGCGCCGGGGACGGAAATCACCATTACGATCATGCGGGATACCTTCGAAAAACCCCAGCCCTTCACATTGGTGCGAGAAGTGATCCAGGTGAAAAGTGTCAAGGCCAAAATCCTCGAGCCGGGATTCGGTTATGTGCGGGTGGCCCAGTTCCAGGAACGTACCGGTGCCGATCTGAGCAAAGCCCTCGATCGGCTGCGCGAGGAGAATGGCGATGAACTCCAGGGTCTCGTTCTCGATTTACGCAACAACCCGGGCGGCTTGCTCGATCAGGCTGTCGATGTCTCCGATCAGTTTCTCGACGATGGCCTGATCGTTTACACTCAGGGACGTGAGGATGATGCGCAGATGGAGTTCTCGGCGATGCGGGGCGGCACCGAGCCGGATTATGCGATTGTCGTCCTGATCAACGGCGGCAGCGCCAGTGCTTCGGAGATCGTTGCCGGCGCTTTGCAGGATCACAAACGGGCTGTTGTCATGGGCACCCGCAGTTTCGGCAAAGGCTCCGTTCAGACGATCATTCCATTGAGCGACGATTCCGGTCTGCGTCTGACGACGGCAAAATATTATACGCCGAACGGTCGGTCGATTCAGGCTCTCGGCATCGTCCCGGATATCGAAGTGCCGCAAAGTGAAATCAAAGAAGTTGCCGCAGGGAACAATTTTCGCGAAAAGGATCTGAAAAACCATTTTGTCACCGAGGGCGGTGCCGCTCAGGAAAAGACTGTGCCGCAGGTCGAGCTGGACGAGAACGTCCGCAAGGATTACCAGTTGATGCGAGCCCTTGACCTGCTCAAGGGGTGGCAAATTTTTCAGGTTCTGCAGGCGGCATGAATATTTGCCGGATTGACCTCTTGGCCCAGCGATGACAAAACAGCACAAGCGGCGTCGCGCAAAGAAGCGCCGCCCCGGTTTGTTCAGAAACAGAAATCTCCTGGTCCTGCTCGGCTTTGCCGCTCTGTTCGTGATCGCACTGGTGCTGCTGGCGCGGTTTTCGGAACAGCCGGCCAAGCCACGATCTGCAGAGGTTGTCGTACCCGCAGTCACTCTCCCCCGCCAGGTTCATGTCGAGGTCGAAGCGCTGCTGGCCGCGATGTCCATCGCTCCCGACCAGATCGAGCGGGATCTCGACCTGATACCGGCGCGCTATTCGGTGACCGCCGAATTCCCTGCCACCCCCTTGATCGAGACCTTCAAAAACCGGGTGCACAAACTGCCCGGTGATTACGAGGTACGACTGCGCCAAGCCAATTCCCTGATCGTCGAACAATCCCGTCGACCGCAAATTATCGTGCATTTCCTACCGCCCCGCCCGGAGCTACCGGCCGGTCCGCTGATGACGATTATCATGGATGACCTCGGCCGCAGCTTGGCAACCGCCGAGGCCCTGATTGCACTTCCCGAACCGGTGACCTTTGCCATCTTGCCGAACGAACCGCTGGCCACCCAGGTTGCTGACAGAGCACACGCCGCCGGTCACGAAGTCATGATGCACCTGCCGATGGAGCCGCAAGGGTACCCGGCCGCCGACCCGGGGGAGGGCGCTCTGTTTGTCGACCAGAGCGATGATGAGATCCGCATGAAGTTCGATCGCCTGCTGACCCGGGTTCCTCATGCCAGCGGTTCCAACAATCACATGGGCTCACGATTTACTGAAGATGCCAGAGCCCTGCAGCCGGTCATGGAACGTTTGCGCGACCGGCGCATGTTTTTCGTTGACAGCCGCACGACCGGGCACTCGCGGGTCCGCGATGTTGCCCGCCAGGCCGGTGTGCCGACCATGGACCGCGATGTCTTTTTGGACAATGTTGCCGATGTCGATGCGATTCTTCGGGAAATCAGCCGACTCGAAGACAAGGCCCGCAGAAACGGCCTGGCGATCGGCATCTGTCATCCTTACCCGGAAACCCTGGAGGCCCTGCGCCGGGCGTTGCCGCTGGCGCGTCGGCGGGGCATCACGGTTGTGCCGATGACGGTTCTGCTGCAGAAACAGGCGATGGCTCAGGGAAGTTGAGTGCTGACGCGCGCCATCACCGCGGCAAAATCAGCGTAGTTCTGGTCGTAGAGAATCTCTTCGGGGAGGTCGGAGCTGACCTTGCGGATCAGCAGGAAGGCATCTTTCAGGCGCCCCGTGTCATCGAGCAGGCTCCGCTCAAGCAGTCGGAAAAGATCGGAGCGCTCCCGGGTGAGCAGGCGCTTTTCATATTCCTGGAGTTCGATCGTTTTGTGAGAAACTTCCAGACCTTTCTCGTCAAAACGATAAAATGACAGCTTTTGCTGATAGAAGTTTTTGGTATGCGGCGCTCTCTGCACGAGGAAAAAGGAGCGTTGCGCCGATTCCCGAAACAGGTCCTGGATCGGGTCGCCGGTGTCGATCATCCGCTTGGCGCCGTAAAAGTAACGGAAGACCAGGCCGGTAAAACATTCCTCTTCAATGAAACCGGCGACTAGCCGATCGGAACTTTCGGCATAATAACCGGCCGTGCCGAGCTGGCCGTCGACGAGCAGTGGCTTGCCGCAGACCAGGCAGGCTCCGGCAAGATTCTTGAATCTCTCCTCGTAGGCGCTCTGATGTTCCTGCTCGGCATTTGACAACTGCCCGGCGAATTCCTGCAGACGCCGGGTTTTGATTTCGATCGCATCGAGATAAACCTGGCGGGCCACATGGGCCATTTGCACATGCACGTCGGTCTGCCGCCCATGGCTTAACACCGGGTAGATCTTGCCTTCCGGGTTGGTGTTCAACGACTCCACCTTGGGGCTTTTGGCGATGTAGCCTTCCAGGCAGCGATAGCCACGGTTGAGGGCATAAGCTTTCAGCAGTTGGTAAGAGTCCTGGAAGGGACCCTGATAACGGATGCGGCCGTCGATCAGACAGGGCAGGACCCGCAAGGGGCGCCGTGACAGCCCATGGGCATCGAAAAAGTCATAGATATGACGACAATTGTCCATTGACGGGGCATCTTTGACCGGTACGATCACGCGGTCGGCCACGAAGAGGGCATTCTGGGTAAAGATGTCAAGATCGGGCCGGGTATCGATGATCATGATGCCCGAGAGATCAGTTTTGACGAGGGTCCGCGCCAGCAGAGACGGGTCGTCGATCTCACGACGCAAAAGGTGCATTTGATGGCTGGAAGGGATAAACTGAACACCATATTCTCCGGTTTCCACCAGGGTGTCCAGGTTGCCGCCGGTAAAGAGATTGCTGACATCACCCGACGACATTGGAGACCTGATGCGAAACATCTGGTCGACGGAAAAATGATTGTCAAAACTGAGCAGAATAACCGGCAAGTCCTCGTGCAAGGCTTTCAGGTAGATGGCCAGGTTGGTCGCCAGGGTGGTTTTGCCGACGCCGCCCTTTTCGCTCGAAATCGTGACAATATAGGGAAGAGACATCATCCGTCCTTGTTCTGTAAGTTCGCCAATATATAGTGGTTTTGCGGAGTAATGTCAAATAAAACCACAACATATGGGAGAGATAAAAAGTGACTCATCGAACTGGAATCCTCTCGGTCGGTGCCTTAGTGGCTCTGCTTCAGGATCTGGTGGAAACCAACTTTGTGACGGTGACCGTTCAAGGGGAAATCTCGAACTTCACCGTGGCCGCTTCCGGGCACTGGTACTTCACCCTCAAGGACCCCCGCGCCCAGTTGCGCTGCGTGATGTTTCGCGGCCGCAATCGGTTGCTTGCGGCGACGCCCGCTGATGGTTTGCAGGTCGTCTGCGGCGGTTCCATTTCGGTCTACGCGGCCCGCGGGGAACTGCAGATGATCGTTGAGGAGGTGACTCCCGGTGGCCAGGGACAGCTGCAGGCCGCTTTCGAGGCGCTCAAGACCACCCTGGCGGCCGAGGGCCTGTTTGCCGAGACGCGGAAACGGCCTTTGCCGGCTTATCCGCGGGCGGTGGGCCTGGTGACCTCGGCAACCGGGGCTGCGGTCCGTGACATGATCAATGTCATGCAACGGCGTGCGCCGGATGTCCATCTGCTACTGCGTCCGGTCCGGGTTCAGGGTGAGGGGGCCGCTGCAGAGATTGCCGAAGCGATCGCCGACCTCAACAAGTTCGGCGGACTGGATGTCCTGATTGTCGGCCGCGGCGGCGGATCGATCGAAGACCTCTGGGCTTTCAACGAAGAGATTGTCGCCCGGGCCATCGCCGCCTCCGAGGTGCCAGTCATCTCCGCCGTTGGCCACGAAACGGATGTGACGATCGCCGATTACGTCGCCGATCTCCGGGCGCCGACGCCGAGCGCCGCAGCGGAACTGGTGGCCAAAAACCGGCAGGAATTGGAAGCCCATCTCGACCATCTGGTGATCCGTCTGACCTCCCGCATCGATCAGATTTTGCAGCTGGCTGCGGCCCGTCTTGATGGCTACGAACGCCAGCTGCTGCTGCAGGCCCGGGCGCTGCGCGAGATGCCGCAGCGGGTCGCCGATCTCGACCACCGTCTGGGTACCGCGATCCGGGTGGCCCTGAGCCACAACCAGGACCGCCTGGCGATTGCCGCCGGTCGCTTGACCGCCTTGTCGCCTTTGCAGCAACTGGCGCGCGGCTTCGCCATCGTCAGTCGTGACCGGGATGGCTCAGGCCTGACATCGACGCAGTCTCTTGCCGCCGGTGACCGGCTCTGGCTGCGTTTCGCCGAAGGCCGGGCGGTGGCCCGGGTGGAGGAGGTTGACGAATGATCCGTATCCTCCTGCTTGCCCTGTTGGCCGTCATGGTCACACTCAAAAGCCACGCCGCATTGAGCGTCTCACCGGAGCGCGTCAGCAACGGTGGCGTGGCGCTTTTGCGCTGGCAGGGAGAACCGCTCTCTTTCGGTGTGATTCGGTTCCGTGACCAGATCATCTACCTCTATCCGGACGCGGCCGGAGCGATTGCCCTGATCCCTGTCGGTCTCGATGTTCCGGCCGGTGCGTACCGGTTGCCGGCGGCCCTGGTCGACCGGCAGGGACGGACCACCTTCGCCGAAATCCCCCTGCAAATCGTCGTCGCGCAAAGGCCGGTGGAGCGATTGTCCCTGCCCGAGGAGATGGTCACCCCCGCGGCCGAGGATCTGGCCCGCATTGAGCGCGAAAGTCGTCTGCTTGGCCGGGTCTATGCTCTGCGCAGCCCGCGTCACTGGGCGGATTTCATGCGACCGGTGAATGACCCGGTGAACAGCATCTTCGGCAAACGCAGGATCTTAAACGGCAAACCCAAAGCGCCCCACAGCGGCACTGATTTTCGCAGTGCTGCCGGCACCCCGGTGCGCGCCCTGAGCGATGGTCGCGTCGCCTTTGTCGGTGACCTTTTCTACACCGGTAAGACGGTGGTTGTTGATCATGGCGAGGGACTCATTTCACTCTATGCCCATCTCTCGGAAACCCTGGTGACTGAGGGGATGAGTTTGGCGGCAGGGACTGCCCTCGGCAAGGTCGGCAGCACCGGGCGTTCAACCGGCGCCCATCTGCATCTCACCGTGCGTCTGCTTGGCGAACGCATCGACCCCATGGCCCTGCTGGCGCTGTTTGAAGAATAAGTTGCTTGACACGGATCGGCTGGCATGCTGTTTTACACCTGCCTTGCCTCCGGAGAGGAGACGTTATGTCGCAAGAGATCACTTTCGAGCAGGCTCTGCAGCAACTGGAAGAGGCGGTTGCCAAGCTTGAAAAAGGCCAGATGCCTCTCGATGAAGCGCTGGACTGCTTTGAACGCGGTGTGCAGAGTGCCAACCTCTGCCGCAAACAACTGCAAGCGGTCGAATCGCGCATTGAAACGCTCACCAAGGACTCTTCGGGACGCTTTGCAACGACTGCGTTCGCGGTGACCGAGGAGCAGGATGAAGACCGCTGATGGATCTTGACGCTTATCTGCAGGACCGCGCGGCGCAGATCGATCGGGCGCTGGAGCAGCGCTTGCCCGGCGAAAACATTCTGCCGGCATCCCTGCATCAGGCGATGCGCTACTCCGTCTTTGCCGGCGGCAAACGTCTGCGGCCGATTTTGATGATTGCCGCCTGCGAGGCCGTGGGTGGTGAAATGCAGCAGGTGGTCGCCGCCGCCTGTGCGATGGAGATGATTCATACCTATTCTCTGGTGCATGATGACCTGCCGGCTATGGACAACGATGATTTTCGTCGCGGTCGTCCGACCAATCACAAGATTTTTGGTGAAGCCACCGCCATCCTCTGCGGCGATGCCCTGCTGACAGAGGCTTTCCGTCTGCTGGCTGAAGAGGGTCTGCGCCAGGGCGGCTCGGCGGACAAAATGTTGCAAGTGATTGAAGTGATCGCCCGCTACGCCGGTTCCCAGGGGATGGTTGGTGGTCAGGTGGTCGACATGGAGTCGGAGGGGACCGCGGTCGATTTCCCGACTCTGGAATACATTCATACCCACAAGACCGGGGGATTGATTCTGGCTTCGGTTCAGGTCGGCGCTTTGCTGGGTGGCGGAACCGAGGAGCAAATCAAGGCGATCAACCGTTTCGGCGCCGCTGCCGGATTGGCTTTTCAGATCGCAGATGATATTCTGGACGTGACCGGCAATCATATCGAACTGGGCAAAAGTGTCGGCAGCGACCAGGTCCGCGGCAAAGCCACCTATCCTGGCCTGCTCGGGCTTGCCGAGTCGCGAGAAAAGGCGAGTGAACTCTGCGACCTCGCCGTTGAAGCCCTGAACCCGCTGGGCGAGGCCGCCAAAACCCTGCAGGACCTGGCCCGTTATATCATTCGGCGTACACGCTGATTATGGAAAGAAAAATGTCTGGTATTTTAAGTCATGAGAACCCTCTGGCGGCTCTCAAGGAAATGCCGGTTGCGCAACTGAGTGATGTGGCCCAAGAGTTGCGTGACGTCATTGTGCGCACGGTGGCCCAGAACGGCGGCCACCTGGCGAGTTCCCTCGGGGTCGTCGAGTTGACCATTGCCCTGCACCGGGTGTTCGATTCGCCGACGGACAAAATCGTCTGGGATGTCGGCCACCAGGCCTATGCGCATAAGTTGCTGACCGGCCGTTACGACCGTTTCCACACGCTCAGGCAACTGGACGGGTTAAGCGGTTTCCCGAAGCGCTCCGAAAGCGCGCATGACTGTTTCGGTGTCGGCCACTCGAGCACGTCAATCGCCGCCGCGCTCGGCATGGCGACGGCGCGCGATGCCCATGAAGGCGACGAGAAGATCGTCGCGGTCATCGGTGACGGCTCTTTGACCGCCGGATTGGCGTTTGAATCATTAAACCAGGCAGGGCATTTGATTCGCTTGAAACGGGAGACCGAGAACTTCCTCGACAGTGTGCCGAAAGTCGGCAAGGACCTGCGTCGTCTGGCGAAGAAGGCCGAAGAGGCTGTGAAGGGCTTTTTGACGCCCGGGATGCTCTTCGAAGCCTTCGATTTCGACTACGTCGGACCGATTGACGGACACAAACTCGATGAGTTGATTCAGACCCTTGACAACATCACCCACATGGATGGCCCGGTCTTGATGCATGTGGTGACCAAAAAAGGCAAAGGCTATCTTCCGGCGGAGCAGAACCCACCGCTCTTCCATGGTGTCGGTCCTTTCGATGCCGAAACCGGGGCGGTGCCCAAGAGCAGTGGGCCCCCCAGCTATACGGCGGTTTTTGGCGAAACCCTGGTCGAGCTGGCGCAGCAGGATACCCGCATCGTTGCGATCACTGCGGCCATGCTTGAAGGGACCGGACTGAAATCCTTCGCAACGCACTTTCCCGAGCGGTTTTTCGATGTCGGCATCGCCGAACAACACGCCGTGACCTTTGCCGCCGGCATGGCCAGTCGCGGGCTGAAACCCTTCGTTGCGGTTTATTCAACCTTTCTGCAACGTGCTTACGACAGCGTGTTGCATGACGTCTGCCTGCAGAAGTTGCCGGTGACCTTTGCCCTGGATCGTGGCGGGCTGGTCGGGGCCGACGGTCCGACCCATCATGGTGTCTTCGATTATTCCTTCCTGCGGCATATCCCGAATCTGGTTTTCATGGTGCCGCGTGATGAGAACCTTCTGCGTTGCGCCATCGCAACGGCACGCGATTTCGACGGGCCTTTTGCGTTTCGTTATCCGCGCGGCGCCGGTATCGGCGTGACACTGCGGCAGGCCAAACCGATACCGATCGGGCAGGGCGAGAAGCTGTGTGACGGGGATGACGTGGTGATTGTCGCGACCGGTGCCCTGGTCGGCGAGGCCCTGGTGGCGGCGGAACGTCTTGCTGGTGAAAATATTTCGGCGGCGGTCGTTGACCCGGTCTTTCTCAAACCACTCGACAGCAGCTTGCTGGTTGCCGAGGCTGAGCGCACCGGCTGTGTGGTCACCGTCGAAGAGAACGTGCTGCAAGGCGGTTTCGGTTCGGCAATTCTGGAGCTTTTCTGTGATCAGGGCGTGCACGTGCCGGTCTTGCGGATCGGTTTGCCAGATCAGTTCATCGAGCAGGGCAGCCAGGCGGAACTGCGGGCCCGCTACGGACTCGATGCCGATGGGATCGTCGCCCGGGTGCGTGAGGCTCTGCCGCAGCGCGTGCTCCCCTCTGCAGCCGGCAACGCAGCGGCGATCCGATTCGCTTAAGGCGCTGTTTGCTGGCGGCCGCGATGTGAATCCTGCCTTGCCCAGCCCGCTGATTCTCAGAGGGAAAATTCCGTCTTGCCCCTTCCGTACTCTGTGGCCGTCATATCCTGGCACGGCCATCCTCTCCTTGTGCCTGGCCGGTCTCCCATGCTCTCTACGCGCATTGCCCGGGCAAACCCGCCCGAGCCCAACAGGGACCGGTCTCCTGGCGGTCATGATCGTTAACCCGTTACCTTGGTCTGGTTGACAATCCAGGGGCGTGGTGGTAGTTTCATGCCCCATGGAATCAATCTTTTATTCAGTGCGCATGCGGGCCAGCAGTCAGGGACGGCACTGCTCCGGTGCGGAGCGCATCGTGCCCCGGGAGGCGGTTGCCGAGACCTCGTCCGCGTTGCTCATGCGGGCCTTTTCGAACGTTTCTGCCGAGATCGATCAGGCCTCCTGCCAGGTGGAGAGAATTGTTGCACATGAGCTGTGTTTTGCCGGGCTGCCCGATGTCATCACATATCCGGTAGACAACGTCACTGCGGGTCGCTCTCTGGCACATCGTCTGTTGTGCCGGGCCGGCGTCGCCGAAGAGGTGGCCACCACGGCCCTGCAGCTGCTTGCCCGGGGAGCCGGGCCGGCGGGCCAGGTGATGCGGGGGGCCGTGCTCATGGATGCCAGCAGTGGCCGGCGACTGGAAGAGGATCCGGCGCGCGGTGTGCGGGTCTCGCGCATGGATGCGGCACCGGAATTTCAGGACACCCTGCAGGCCAACCTGCGACACGCCGGACTGGAGCATTTTCGCGTTCGTGAAGCGCTGCTGCTGGCCGGCAAGGTGCTGGGTGCCCCGGGCCTGATTGCCGAGTTGTGCTGGTCCGATGATCCGGGCTACATGGCCGGTTATGTGGCTGTTCCCGGAACCGGTTATCAAAGGATTTCGCGGATGAAAGAGACCGGTGACCGCCGTGGCGGTCGGATCCCTGCGGGTTGTCGATGGCGGTCAAGGGCCGAAAGTCAAGGTCGATGGCCGTGACGTCCTGCTGCTGTGCAGCAACAATTACCTCGGCATTGCGGATCATCCGCAGCTGGTGGAGGCGATGGTCGCTGCAACACGCACCTATGGTGCCGGTTCCGGAGCCAGTCGCCTGATTTCCGGGACCCTGCCGCCTCATCATGCTCTGGAAGAACGCCTTGCCGCTTTCAAGGGCACTCAGGCTGCTCTGCTGTTTAATTCCGGTTATGCCGCCAACACCGGAATTCTGCAGGGCCTGTTCGGTCCCGATGATCTGATCTTTTCCGACGCGCTCAATCATGCTTCGATCATCGATGGCTGCCGTCTGTCACGGGCCCGCACAATCGTCTATCCGCACGGTGACACGGCCGCCCTGGGTGAATTAATGAGACGGGAGTCCGCCCACCGCAAAGGGCGCTGGCTGATCGTGACCGATGGCGTTTTCAGCATGGATGGCGACATGGCTCCACTGGTCGCCTTGTGTGACCTGAAGGATCAGCATGACGCCCTGCTGATGGTCGATGATGCCCATGGCACCGGCGTCCTTGGCGCGCGTGGCCGCGGCAGCGGCGAGTTCTGCGGCTGCCTGGAAAGGATTGACCTGCACATGGGGACTCTGGGCAAAGCGCTCGGCTGCGCGGGGGCCTATCTCGCCGCTGACCGCAGCGTCATCGAGACATTGGTCAATCGCAGTCGCTCCTTTATCTATTCAACCAGTCTACCCCCGGGAGTGCCGGCTGCGGCCCTGGCGGCCATCGATCTGGTGGAAGGCACCGAAGGGCAGCGCCTGCGGCAGCAGCTGCACGCCAATTGCGCCCGGTTTGCGGTGACGCTCGAGACATCAGGCTGCGATCTGCTTGGCAGTACGACCCAGATTGTGCCGATTTTGACCCGTGACCCGGAGCCGACCATGGCCATGGCAGGCCGTCTTCTCGAGGCCGGCATTTTCCTGCAGGGAATTCGGCCGCCGACCGTCGCGGTCGGTTTGTGTCGGCTGCGAGCAACGGTCATGGCTTCGCATGATCCCGCCGATCTTGAGGCTGCGGCGGTCCGGATTGCGACCGTCTGCCGGGAGCTGTCAGCATGAGGGAACGAAACCTGCTGTTTGCCGATGGCCGGCAATTGCGCTGGTACGAAGCGGGCCAGGGTCGGCCCGTGGTTCTCCTGCATGGCTGGTCGACGTCCGCGGCGGCTTTCGGTGAATTGGCCGATCTGTTGCAGGACAGCTGCCATGTCCTGATCCCCGATCTTCCCGGACATGGGCATTCGTCACCAGCCCCCATCAACGACAGTCTTGGCTTGGCCGCCGTACTGGCCGCCTGGCTGCAAACGGTTGTCTCTGGGATCGAGGTGACGCTGGTCGGCTGGTCCCTGGGGGGGATGGTGGCCCTTGAAATGGCCGCTGCCGGCCATCTGCCTCTGCACCGCCTGGTGTTGATTGCCAGCACCCCGCGATTTACCAATGCCGCAGACTGGCCGCATGGTCTTCCGGCAACCCAGGTCCGTGCCCTGTCCAGGAACCTGGCCCGGCGCTTCGAAGCCACCTTGGGCGAATTTTTTGCCTTGACCTTCGCCGGCGAGAAATTGTCCCTGGAGAGGTTGCGCCGGATTCGCAACCGGGCTGTTTATAACAGCCCGCTGCCCGATCGTGACGCGGCATCGGCTTT
>JARRPG010000004.1:0-104967 GCA_037383085.1 Desulfuromonadales bacterium
AAAACTTGGCACTTGTCCTGGCCACCCAAGAAGAGAACAAAGAAAAAGGGACTCAAAGCAAAAGCCTTTAGTCCCTGTTTTATTTATGGCTCCCCGAGCTGGACTCGAACCAGCGACAGGCGGATTAACAGTCCGCTGCTCTACCAACTGAGCTATCGGGGATTGTTGGCAACGAAGGAGGGAATATACGAAAATTCCCCGGGGCTGTCAAGAGCTTTTAGCTGCTCCCGCCGCCCTTTTTCAGCTCCAGAAGAATCAGTTTTGCCACCGCTTTCAGGGTTTCAAAAACCCCGTCACCGGTCCGGGCACAAGCCTCGAAATCGGGCACTCCGTCGGGGTTGAGAAGCTCGCGCAACTCCTCCACCGAAGTGCAGTTCGGCAGGTCGCGCTTGTTGTACTGAACCACAAAGGGAATCTTTTCTAAAGCGTAGCCCTGCTCCTCGAGATTGACCTTGAGGTTCTCCAGGCTCTCGATGTTGGCATCGAGACGCTCTTCCTGGGAGTCGGCGACGAAGACGACGCCATCGACCCCTTTCAGGATCAGTTTGCGGGACGCATCGTAGAAGACTTGGCCGGGCACGGTGTAGAGGTGGAAGCGGGTCTTGAAGCCGCGGATTTCGCCGAGAGCCAGGGGCAGAAAGTCGAAAAAGAGGGTCCGCTCCGTCTCGGTGGCCAGGGAGATCATCTTGCCTTTGGCCTCTGGCGCCGTCTTCTGGTAAACGAACTGCAGATTGGTCGTCTTACCGCACAGCCCCGGTCCGTAGTAGACGATCTTGCAGTTGATTTCCCGGGAGGCGTAGTTGATGAAAGACATAATCCGCGATCCTCAGCTGAACAGATTGTCGATGTCGTCGTCGGTAATTTCGGCGAAGGGACTGTTGGCATTGCCGGCGCGTTCGATCTCCTGCGACTTGGTGTTGAGATCGTCGAAAATTTTTGCCAACTGCTCACTTGCTTTTTTGACCCGTAACCGGACCAGGCCAAGCGAACTGCGATGGTCGAAGATGACCACCAGGATGACGCGCTGGGCGACGATCGAGATGTGAATGTTGTCCTTTTCCCCCTCGTGAAAGAGAATCGAGAATTCTTTCTCGCCGATCAGTTTCGCCAGACCGCCGGTCGCGGCAATGTTGCCGGCGGTCAGGGAGGCAAGGCTGGTGGTGTCGAGATGCGCGGTTTCACCGCAGCTGGCAATCAGCTGGCCGTTCTTGTCGACCAGGAAGATGACCTTGGCATTCGCTTCGCGCAACAACTTGTCGATGACAGCGTTGATTCGCTGGAACTCCTCGTCGTACATGACGAAAGAGGATTGCCGTGGTTCAAGCATGCGGTGTTCTCCTTCGGGGGTAAGGCCCAATGGCCCTTATAGCATTTCAGAGCCGATTTTTACAAGGCCTTTTGCCGGTTCGCAAAGGTCTGATGCGGCCCGGTTGCGGTTTGCTAACAGGGCTTCGCAGCGCAAAAAACAAAGGCTCCCGGCGCTTTTGCCGGGAGCCTTTGCGTTGCGGGTACTGACGCTTATTCCTTTCCGCAGTCGGCCGACATCTCCGCCAGTTTCTTGTACAGGTCGTAGCGTGTGGCTGCGTCCTGGGCGGAGGCTGCGAGGAGCTGCTCGGCATGTTCCGGGTTGTTCTTTTTCAGGACCCGGAAGCGGTTCTGCTTGTTGGCAAACTCTTCGAAGCTGACCGTCGGGGCCTTGCTGTCGAGCTGCAGCGGGTTCTTGCCCTGCTCGGCGAGCCGCGGGTCGAAGCGGAACAGCGGGAAGTAGCCGGAGTTGACCGCATCTTTGCAGTTGTCCACAGCAGCAGTCATGTTGATGCCGTGGGCAATGCAGTGCGAGTAGGCGATGATCAGCGACGGACCGTCGTAGGAATCAGCCTCGAGGAACGCCTTGATGCATTGGCCCGGGTTGGCCAGTGAGACCCGGGCGACGTAGATGTTGCCGTAGGTCATCGAGATCATCGGCCTGGCCACCGGTGTTGGAGTAGACTTCGGTGTCAAGCACCAGGGCGTTGACGTTGGCGCCGGAAGCCAAAACGTGGTCGAGGCCGCCGTAGCCGATGTCGTAGGCCCAGCCGTCGCCGCCATGAATCCAGACCGACTTCTTGACCAGGTAATCGGCGTCGGCGAGCAGCTGCGGCGCGGTTTCATGGGTACACTTTTCCAGCACCGCCTTGAATTCTTTGACGCGGCCGCGCTGTTCTTCGATCAGCGCCTGGGACGACTGGTCAGCATTGAGGATGGCTTCTTTCAGGGGCCCTTTGCCTTTGCAGGCGGCACAGCCGCAGACCATGTTCTTGACCAGCAGTTCCCGGGCGTATTCGGTGGTTTTGTCGATCGCCAGGCGGAAGCCGAAACCGAATTCGGCATTGTCCTCGAACAGCGAGTTGCTCCAGGCCGGGCCGAGGCCGTCCTTGCGGGTCGTCCAGGGCGTGGTCGGCAGGTTGCCACCATAGATCGAGGAGCAACCGGTGGCATTGGCCACCAGCATGCGGTCACCGAACAGCTGGGAACACAGCTTGACAAAAGGCGTCTCGCCGCAGCCGGCGCAGGCGCCGGAGAATTCGAACAACGGCGGCAGCAGCTGGCTGCCCTTGACCGAAGCGCTGTTGAACAGCGCCGGGTCGGTGTCCGGCAGGTTGAGGAAGAACTCCCAGTTCTTGCGCTCGGTTTCGCGCAGCGGGAACTGGGCCACCATGTTGATCGCCTTGTGGGTTTCGTCCTGCTTGCTCTTGGCCGGGCAGTTGTAGACGCAGGCCCCGCAGCCGGTGCAGTCTTCCACGGCCACTTGCAAGGTGAACTTCTTGCCGTCCATGTCTTTACCGCGGGCGGCAGTGGACTTGAAGGTCGCCGGTGCGCCCTCCAGGTCCTTCTCGTCATAGATCTTCATGCGAATCGTGGCATGCGGACAGACGAAGGAGCAGATGCCGCACTGGATGCAGATGTCCTCATCCCAGGCCGGCACTTCCACGGCGATGTTGCGTTTTTCGTACATGGCGGTGGCGGTGGGGAAGGTGCCGTCGGCCGGCATCGCCGAAATCGGCAGGTGCTCGCCGAGACCGTCAATGATCGGGCCGAGGGTCTTCTGGACCGTTTTCGGAGTGTGCGACCACTGGCCGATGGTCATCTCGATGCTGCTGTCGGCGGTGCCCGGAACGGTGACTTCCTCGATGTTTTCGAGGGCCGCGTCGACCGCCATCTTGTTCATGTTGACGACTTTTTCACCGGCTTTGCCGTAAGATTTGACGATTGCGTCCTTGATCTCACGAATCGCCTGATCGAGAGGGATGATATTGGAAATCTTGAAGAACGCGGTCTGCATGATGACGTTGATGCGGGGACCGAGCCCCAGCTCGTTGCCCAGGTGCACGCCGTCGATGACGAAGAATTTGAGCTTCTTGTCAATGATCGTCTGCTGGACCTTCTTCGGCAGTTGCGGCCAGACCTGGTCCTTGTTGTACGGGCTGTTGAGCAGGAAGGTCGCCCCCTCCTTGGCGTTCTTCAGCATGTCGTACTTCTCGAGGAAGGAGAAGTTGTGACAGGCGACGAAGTCTGCACTGTTGATCAGGTACGGTTTGCGGATGGCGCTCTTACCAAAGCGCAGATGACTGGTGGTCATGCTGCCGGCCTTCTTGGAGTCGTAGACGAAGTAGGCCTGGACTTCGTTGTCGGTGTTGTCGCCGATGATCTTGATCGAGTTCTTGTTGGCGCCGACGGTGCCGTCTGAGCCGAGGCCGTAGAACATGGCCGAGTAGCCGTCAAACGGCACCTTGTAATCGGGATCGAAATCGAGGCTGCGGCCGGTGACGTCATCTTTGATGCCGATCACATAGTGGTTCATCGGCTTGTCCTTCGACAGGTTGTCGAAGACCGCCTTGGCCATCCCCGGGCTGAATTCGTAGGAACCGAGGCCATAACGGCCGCCGACGATCGCCGGGTAGCCGGGGAAGGAGATCAGGCCGTCGGCCATGGCTTCCCCGAACGCGGTGCGGACGTTGTGGTAGAGCGGCTCGCCCATGGAACCGGGTTCTTTGGTCCGGTCCAGAACGGCGATCTTCTTGGCCGTTTTCGGCAGCGCCTTGGCGAAGGCCGGCACGTCGAAGGGCAGAAAGCAGCGCACTTTGATCAGGCCGACTTTCTCCCCCTGGGAGACCAGGTACTCGACCAGCTCGTGCATGGTGTCGCAGGCGGAACCCATCATCACCACCACGCGCTCGGCGTCCGGTGCACCGACGTAATCGAACAGGTTGTACTGGCGGCCGGTCAATTCGGCGAACTTGTCGAACTGTCCCTGCAGGATGCCGGGGACGGCATCGTAGAACTTGTTGACCGTCTCCCGCCCCTGGAAATAGACATCCGGGTTCTGGGCGGTACCGCGCAGCACCGGATGGTCCGGCGAAAGAGCGCGGGCGCGATGGGCACGCACCAGGTCGTCGTTGATCATCTGGCGCATATCGCGCTCGGACAGTTCATGCACCTTCTGGACTTCGTGAGAGGTCCGGAAGCCGTCAAAGTAATGCAGGAAAGGAATCCTTGATTCCAAGGTCGCCGCCTGGGCAATGCAGGCAAAGTCCATGACTTCCTGTACGTTGTTGGAGCACAGGAAGGCCCAGCCGGTGGAACGGCAGGACATCACGTCGGAGTGATCGCCGAAGATCGACAACGCCTGTGCCGCAATCGCCCGGGCAGAAACATGGAAAACCGTCGGCGACAGTTCGCCGGCAATTTTGAACATGTTGGGGATCATCAGCAGCAGCCCCTGGGAGGCAGTGAAGGTGGTCGTCAGCGAGCCGGCCTGCAGGGCACCATGGACGGCACCAGCGGCCCCGCCTTCGGATTGCATTTCGACCACTTTGGGGATGCTGCCCCAGATGTTTTTACCGCCGGCCGCACTTTTGGCGTCGGAGATCTCGCCCATCACGGATGACGGCGTGATCGGGTAGATGGCAATGACTTCGTTGGTCGCATGGGCCACATGCGCCGCCGCGGTATTGCCGTCAATACAGGACATTTTCTTGGACATCAGACTTCCTCCTTGTGGGGTGAAATTTGGTCTCGATGATGCGTGATGCTTATTGCTCGCGGCCGCCGACGAGAAGACGTCTTCAGATGTCTCGTCGTCCCTCCACGGCGCGGTTTACGGTCGCTTCGTCAACGTATTCGAGCTCACTGCCCATCGGGATGCCGTAGGCCAGCCGTGTGACCCGAATACCCTGAGGCTGGATCAGTTTGGCCAGGTAGAGCGCCGTGGCATCCCCTTCGACAGTGAAGTTCGTCGCTATGAGAATCTCCCGGATCGTCCCCTCATCGAGGCGTTTGATCAGGGGGTCGATTTTGAGATCATCCGGGCCAATGCCGTCCAGCGGCGACAGGGCACCATGCAGGACATGGTAGCGCCCCTTGAAAGACCGGCTGCGTTCGATGGCGAGCAGTGCCTGTGGTTCCTCGACCACACAAAGCAACGTATCATCCCGTCCCGGATCGCTGCAAAGAGGGCAGGGGTCCTGCTCCGTGATATGAAAACAGACGGAGCAGAAGCGGGTCTTGCGCTGCAGATCGAGGATTGCGGCCGCCAAAGCTTCCGCCTGGCCCTCGGGCTGGCGCAGCAGAAAAAAGGCCAGCCGGGTCGCCGTCTTGTTGCCCACGCCCGGAAACTTGGCCAGTTCTGCCACCAATCTGGTGAAGGACGGGATGGAGTCTAACATAATTTATTTCAGAAATTCAACAGTTTATGAGGTTGTAGCGATTTTCACGAAGCAATCAAAAACGTTGCCCGGAAAAGAACGTACCCAATGAATTCATCCCACTGTCAAATCGATAGACGGTGCCACCGTCTGTTTGCTGGCACTTATGACAATTGGACCGGTCTTCCGGTCAGAAATTTGGTCTGACCAATTATTGGCTTGCCCAATTATCAACAAGAAGGCCCGCTGTGTCAATGACTTTCCCGGCGGGGTTGTCCGGCGTGCTCAGGTGAGCCCCGGGATATTCATGCCGCCGGTAATCTTGCCCATTTCTTCCTGGGCCATTTGCTGACTTTGCCGAATGGCTTCGTTGACAGCCGCGGTAACCAGATCCTGCAGCATTTCGACATCCTCCGGATCGACGGCTGCCGGGTCGATTTTCAAATCGAGCAGTTGCTGCTTACCGTTGACCACAGCGGTGACCATGCCGCCGCCGGCCGTTGCCTCAACCTGCTTGTTTGCCAGCTCTTCCTGCAGCTCTGCCATGCGGCGCTGCATCTGCTGCGCCTGCTTCATGATGTTGCCGAGACCACCTCGTGACATGTTTATTCCTCCATAGCGGTGCTTTTTGGTTTGTTGTTCAGTGTCTGATTGTCCGCGTTCCTGGGTTTCAAACAAAACCCTTGTCGATCGGGATCACCTTTTTGACCGTGCCGCCGAAGACGTCCTGGACGGTTTTCAGCGCCGGGTGATTGATGGCATCCTCCTTGAGGCGGCGCATGCGGTCGGTTTCCTCGGCCTGACGCGACTCGACCAGGGACTTGGGCATGTCCGCCTGTACCGCATCGAGGGTAGCCACCTTCAGTTTGACGGTCGCCCCGAAATATTCGCTGGCCAGAGCCTCCAAATCGGCGCGGATATCGGGCTCCTGCAGCTGGCTGATCATGAAGGACGTCTTCGGGTAGCCAATTTCGAGGTGGGGCGGATCGAGTTTCAGCGGCCGACCATGCTCGAGCACCGACCCAAGCATCGGTCGGCCCTGCTTGACCTTGTCCACCAGCCCCTGCCAGCCCTCCAGCGAGGTCTTCTTGGCGGCGGGGGCTTCAGCCTTTTTTGGCGGCGGCGACTCCGCAGCTGGCTCTTTGGATCGCGCCTTGGGCGCTGATCCGGGGGCCGCGCCGAGCCGTCGTTCCAGATTCTCGATCTGGCTGACCAGTTTCGCCAGCTCTTGTGACGGGGCCAGGGTGGCCAAACGAACCAGACTCATTTCCAGGGTCAGCAAGGGGGTGCTGGT
Organism: Desulfuromonadales bacterium; assembly: GCA_037383085.1. Lineage (GTDB taxonomy): Bacteria > Desulfobacterota > Desulfuromonadia > Desulfuromonadales > BM103 > JARRPG01. Next base: position 6,979 of record JARRPG010000004.1, read on the forward strand.
ATGGACCAAATCGGCTTGCGTCTTCATCAGCAGGGTGACCATGCGCTGCAGGTCTTCCAGGGTGGCCGGTGCCGCCAGCGCCTTGAGCTCAGCCAGTTCGTCACCGACCAGGTCGAGCATTTCCGCCGGCTCGTCGACCACCTTGCAGATCACCATGTTGCGAAACATCTCCAGAAGATCGCGGTTGAACTGACGCAGCGCCAGACCCAGCTGGTCAACCCGGCGGGCCGATTCAAGGGCGCGGCGGCTGTCGCGCTGCAAAAGCGCTTCGACGGTATCGAGCAGCAGGCGCCGGTCCACCATGCCGAGCAGGGTCTGGACCGCTTCATCGTCGACCTGTTCTCCGGAGAAGGCCAGCACCTGATCAAACGTGGACAGGGCATCACGCATGCTGCCTTCGCCCTGGCGGGCAATCAGGGCCAAACTGCGATCGGAAATTGATAGCTTTTCCGCATCGGCGATCTCACGCAGGCGTTCGGCCATCCGGATCAGGGGAATCTTGCGAAAGTCGAAGCGTTGACAGCGCGACAGGATCGTCACCGGAATCTTGTGCGGCTCGGTGGTCGCAAAGATGAATTTGGCATGCTCGGGTGGTTCTTCGAGCGTTTTCAACAAGGCATTGAAAGCGCTGGTCGAGAGCATATGCACTTCGTCGATGATAAAGATCTTGTAGCGGGAGCGGTTCGGCAGGTAGCGGATGTTCTCGCGCAGCTCACGGACATCGTCGACGCCGGTGTTGGAGGCGCCGTCAATTTCGATCACATCCAGGCCTTGCCCGGAGGTAATCTCTGTACAGGAGACACAGCTGCCACAAGGCTGATCGGTCAGACCCGTTTCACAATTCAAGGCCTTGGCCAGGATCCGGGCGGCAGACGTCTTGCCAACGCCCCGGGCGCCGGTAAACAGAAAGGCATGGTGGATACGACCCGAACGGATGGCGTTCGCCAGCGTTTGACTGACATGCTGCTGACCGATCAAATCGGCGAATTGCTGTGGACGCCATTTTCGGGCAAGAACCAGGTACGCCATCATCCCTCGTTCGGTTGAAGAGCGGACTGCAACCGGCGTCTTGCCGGCACAAGTGACAGCCAGGCACCCCCGCGGCACACGGCTGAGGCCGCTGCCGCTGCTCCCTTCCGGGCCTGACGGAGTTCACGACCGTCCGTTGCGCGGGACCCGGCTGTCACTTCTGACGGCAAAAACGCAGGACAAATCCGGTATTGAAATGGCGGAGAGGGAGGGATTCGAACCCTCGGTACCTTGCGGTACACACGATTTCCAGTCGTGCACCTTCGGCCTCTCGGTCACCTCTCCGCAGAACAGGCAAAATACACCAAAGGCGTCCGGACTGTAAAGGGTTTTCTCGGCCATATTGTGGTGCTGGTGAGGCTTCGAAAGCCCACGCAGACCGGCCTTGAAGCGGTCTCCGGAACGCGCCGCCCGGAGCCCCGCGAGGGGGCAAGGATCACCAGGGCGAGCGGGGTTCGTTGATCTGCACGATGGCACCATTGCGGATCTGCAGGAGGTACAGGGTCTTGTCCGCGTCACCGGTCAGATCGAAACGGGTTGCCCCGGTGACGCCGGGGAAATTCTGCAGTTGAGAGAGCATGCGCCGCAGGTCGTCCCGGCTGCGCACCCGGGGATCGTTCAGCAGGGTCAGCAGGATGCCGGCCACGTCGTAACCCTGCGCCTCGAGGATAGTGGGATCTTCGCCATAGCGGGCGGTGAAATCGGCGACGAAATCCTTGACGAAGGGATAGGGGCTGTGCAGGAAGAAGCTGTCGGTGAAGACCGCATTTTCGACGAACTGCCGGGCCAGCCGCGGCAGTTCATTGTCGTTCCAGCCGTTGGTCCCCAACAGCTGTATATCTTCCAGCCCGTAGAAGGCGATCTGCGGTGCAATCAGGCTGATGCGATCGGCATAATCGGGCACGAACAGGGCGTCGAAGGGCGGTGGCTCCTCGTCTTCGACAATCGTCTCGCCGGTCGCATCCTGGCGTGCGGCGGCGTCGTCTTCGTCGGGGGCATTCGGATCCAGTCCCTGGAGCAGCCGGACCTGGACCCGGAAATCGGTCTGATCGGTCTGATAGCTTTGCTCGGCGACAAGCTCGCCGCCGCGCTGCCAGACCTCCTGCCGGAACAGTTCGGCAAAGCGGCTGCCCTGGTGGGTTTCGGGATACAGAATGCCGAACCGGGTCAGGCCGCGTTGCTGCATGGCATAATCAAGCAGGGTGCGAACCTGGAGTTCCGGGGTCAGCGAATTGCGAAATACGTACAGGCTCGATGCGGCCAGCCCATCGCGCTGCGACAGGGTCAAAAGCGGCGTGCGTTCCTGATCCGCCCGGCGGACCGCGCCCTCTGCGGCGTTGCCCACCAGGGGCCCGGCCATACCGATCACCTGGTCGCTGATGGTCAATTCGGCCACCTGCTGTGCCGCAATGGTGGCATCGCCGGCCGTGTCGCGGAAGATGAAGCGCACCGGAATCGTCGGGCGATACGTCTCCATGGCCAGTTCCATGCCCCGTTTCACGCGTTCTCCGAAGGCCGCATAACGCCCCGACAACGGCAGCAGAACGCCGATCGCCCGTTGCAGGCGGCCGGGTTCCGAAACCTGCGATTGCAGAGAGAGGGCTTCTTCGCGGTAGGCGAAGCCGATCGGTGCGGCCATCGCAGCGTCGGCCCATTGTTTGGCCTGCGCCTTGTCGCCTGCCGCCAGGGCCCGCCAACCGAGCTGCAGCATCGCCAGGTAGGAGACCGGGGTGTCACGGTACATGAAGGCGGCTTCGGCCAGATCGTCCGTGCTGAAGTGCTCATCGAGCAGGGTGTGGATGCGGCCCAGGACAGCGCGCGGCGACTCGGCGCCCTCCATGAGCATGGCCTGATGATAAAAATAGAGGGCTTTCTGGGGCGCGTCCTGGGCGAGCAGTCCTTCGGCCAAAGTGAGCGAGCGCTCCTGACGCAGATGCAGCGGCCAATCGCCGGTATCGACCTGCAGCAACTGGTCGACGGCCCGTGCCGAATCGCCTGTCTGCACGCGCAGTTCGCTTTGCAGCAGTCGCACTTGCGGGGTTGTCGCCGCCTCCGGGATGCGCTTGATGTAGTCCAGAGCCAGCGCCGGTTCGCCCAGGTCGCGATGAATCCGTGCCAGGTAGTAATAGGCCTGGTTGATACTTGCCGGATCGCTCTGGCTGACCAGGAACCCGCGCAGCAGTCCGGCGGCTTCGCTGAGCTTGCCGGCATGATAATGATCCAGGGCGCGCTGCAGAGAGCGTTGCGCCGAAGCGTCGCTGGCCGGGGCCGCGGTGGCCGCCAGGCCGGGACCGCCGGCCAGGGTCAGCAGCAGGAGCAGAGCCGAGACGATGCCGAGACGTATCATCAGTCGAAAAGTTCCTTGACCTTGTCAAAAAAGCTCTTGCCCATCGGGTGAATGTCCTCACCACCTTCCCGGGCGAATTCCTCGAGCAATTCCTTCTGGCGATGGGTCAGCTTGGTCGGTGTTTCGACACTGACGACCACCAGTTCGTCGCCGCGGCCATAGCCTTGCAGGACCGGGATGCCCTTGCCGTGCAACTTGAAGATTTTACCACCCTGGGTCCCGGCCGGGATTTTCAGCTTGACCTTGCCCTCCAGCGTCGGCACCTCGAGTTCGCAGCCGAGGGCCGCCTGGGGGAAGGAGATCGGGATCTCGCAGATCAGGTCGTTGCCTTCCCGGCGGAAGATTGGGTGATCCTTGACGGTGATCACCACGTACAGGTCACCGGGCGGGGCGCCCTTCAGGCCGGGCTCGCCCTCGCCATTCATCTTCAGGCGGTTGCCCGTCTCGACCCCGGCCGGAATCTTAAGGGACAGGGTCTTCTGCCCCCGGGTCAGGCCGGTGCCGTGACAGTCGCTGCAGGGATCAGCGATCACCTTGCCCTCACCGTTGCAATCCGGGCAGGTCCGGGTCAGCGAGAAGAACCCCTGTTGATAGCGGACCTGGCCACTGCCGGAACAGGTCCGACAGGTTTCCGGCCGGGTGCCGGCTTTGGCTCCCGAGCCGTCGCAGGTCTTGCAGGGCTGATGACGGGGCACCTTGATCTTGGTTTCGAGACCGAAGGCAGCTTCCTCGAAGGCGATCGTCAGGTTGTAGCGCAGGTCGTCACCGCGTCGACCCCGGCCGCGGCGGGAGGTGCCGCCGCCGAAAATGTCACCGAAAATGTCACCGAAAATGTCCTCGAAGGGCGTTCCGCCGAAGCCGCCTGAAGAAAAGCCGAAGCCGCCCTGCTGCTCCAGTCCGGCATGCCCGTATTGATCGTAGAGAGCACGCTTCTGACCGTCAGAAAGGACGGCATAGGCCTCCGAGAGCTCCTTGAAGCGCTCTTCAGCCTTCAGGTCACCGGGGTTCTTGTCGGGATGACACTTCAGGGCCAGCTTGCGGTAAGCTTTCTTGATCTCCGTGTCGCTGGCGTTGCGGTTGACCTCGAGAACTTCATAATAATCACGTTTCGCCAAAACAATATCCTCGCGGCAGACAACTTAAAATAAGAGGCCAGGGTGCCGGACGGCACCCTGGCCCCATTTCATGCCGAGTTATTTTTTCTCGTCGTCAACTTCTTCGAATTCGGCATCGACGACATCCTCTTTCGGACTGTCCTCTGCCGCGCCCGTTTCGGCTTCGGCGCCCGCTTCCCCCTGGGCTTGCTGGTACATCACTTCACCCAGCTTCTGCGACGCCATGGCCAGCGCTTCGGTCTTGCTCTTGATCGCTTCGGGATCATCGCCTTCGACGGCTTTTTTCAACTCTTCGAGAGCGGTTTCAATCCCCTTCCGGGTCTCTTCGTCGACCTTGTCACCGTGGTCCTTGAGCGCTTTTTCGGTGGTGTAGACCAAGCCGTCGGCCTGATTGCGGGCTTCGATCAATTCCCGCTTCTTCTTGTCTTCCGAGGAATGCATTTCGGCATCCTTGACCATTTTGTCGATTTCCTCTTCGCTCAGACCGGAGGAGGCCGTGATGCGGATCGACTGCTCCTTGCCTGTGCCGAGATCCTTGGCGCTGACATTCAGGATACCGTTGGCGTCGATATCGAAGGTGACTTCGATTTGCGGCACACCGCGCGGTGCCGGCGGGATATCCGCCAGCTCAAAACGGCCGATCGTCTTGTTGTCATTGGCCATCTCGCGCTCGCCCTGAAGCACGTGCACGGAGACCGCCGGCTGGTTGTCGGCAGCCGTCGAAAAGACCTGGCTCTTCTTGCAGGGGATGGTGGTGTTCTTTTCGATCAGCTTGGTCATCACGCCGCCGAGGGTTTCGATGCCCAGAGAGAGCGGCGTCACGTCCAGCAACAGCACGTCCTTGACGTCGCCCTTGAGAACGCCACCCTGGATGGCGGCGCCAATGGCGACCACCTCATCCGGGTTGACCCCTTTGCTGGGGGTCTTGCCGAAGATATCCTTGACCTTCTCCTGCACCGCCGGCATACGCGTCATGCCGCCGACCAGGATGACATCGTCGATGTCGGAAGCTGACAGGCCGGCGTCTTTGAGCGCCGTTTTGCAGGGGCCGGTCAACTTGTTGAGCAGCGCGCTGCAGATGCTCTCCAGCTTGGAGCGGGTTAGCTTGATGTTGAGGTGCTTCGGGCCCGAGGCGTCGGCGGTGATGAAGGGCAGGTTGATGTCCGTCTCCACCGAGGACGACAGTTCGCACTTGGCTTTCTCGGCGCCTTCCTTGAGCCGCTGCAGGGCCATCTTGTCCTTGCGCAGGTCGATGCCCTGTTCCTTTTTGAATTCATCGGCAACATAGTCGATGATCAGCTGGTCAAAATCTTCGCCGCCGAGGAAGGTGTCGCCGTTGGTCGACTTGACTTCGAAGACGCCGTCGCCGAGCTCGAGGATCGAAATATCGAAGGTGCCGCCACCGAGGTCGAACACCGCGATTTTCTCCTCGTGCTTCTTGTCGAGACCGTAAGCCAGCGCGGCCGCGGTCGGCTCGTTGATAATGCGCAGCACGTTCAGACCGGATATCTTACCGGCGTCCTTGGTCGCCTGGCGCTGCGAGTCGTTGAAGTAAGCTGGCACGGTAATCACCGCATCGCTGACGGTTTCCCCGAGGTAGTCCTCGGCGGTCTGCTTCATTTTCTGCAGCACCATGGCGGAGATTTCCGGCGGGCTGTATTTCTTGTCGCGTACTTCGACCCAGGCGTCGCCATTGTCGGCCTTGATGATCTTGAACGGACTGATTTCGATATCTTTCCTGACCGCATCGGAGTCGAACTTGCGGCCGATCAGACGTTTGATGGCAAACAGGGTGTTCTCCGGGTTGGTCACCGCCTGGCGCTTGGCCTGCTGACCGACCAGGCGTTCGCCGCTTTCGTTGAAAGCGACCATCGACGGCGTGGTGCGGGTCCCTTCGGCGTTGGCGATGACGACGGGCTCGCCACCTTCCATCACAGCAACGCAGGAATTGGTTGTTCCCAGGTCTATCCCGATGACTTTACTCATGATAAGAATCCTCCTTAAGATTCGTTGTCTTTGAAACTTTTATCGACTGCGGACAGGTGCGTGTTGTCCGCTAACTACTTTTTGCCGGAGGCCGCGTCGGCGTCCTTGCCGGTTGCGGCCGGGGCTTTGGCAACCATCACCAGAGAGGGCCTGAGCAGGCGATCGTGCAGCCAGTAGCCTTTCTGAAATTCGCTGACCACGCTGTTGGGCGGCTGCTCCTCGGATTCCACCTGGCCCATCGCCTGGTGCTGGTTCGGATCGAAGATTGATCCAACGGCGTTGATCGGCTTGGCGCCGAAGTCTTCCAACACCTTGCGAAACTGGTTGATCGTCATGTGGACGCCTTCCAGCAGTCCCTGGCTTTCGTCGCCGCTCTGCTCGGCGTGTTCGACCGCCCGTTCGAGGTTGTCGAGGACCGGGATGATCTCCTTCAGCAGGCGATCGTTGGCAAAGCGAATCGCTTCCTCCCGATCGCGCTGATGCCGCTTGCGGGCATTTTCCAGGTCGGCGCGCTCGCGCAGGTAGAGATCCCAGTTGCGCTTTGCCTCCGCCTGGGCCGCGGCGACCTCGTCCTCACGGTCCGGCAGGGACGCGTCCGTGGCGTCGTCCCGGTCTTCGGCTGCGGTGTCTTGGATGTTTTCTGTCTCGATGTCCGGCGTGTCAGGCGCCGGCGTCTGATTTTTCTTGGCCAAATCGATCCTTCTCCTTCAATTATTCGTGCTCCAGAAGACGCGTGATCAGGCTTGCCGTGTAATCGACGATCGGGATGATCGACGAATAGGGCATACGATTCGGCCCGATGACGCCGAGGGTGCCGAGGGTGCCGCGTTTTCCGGAGTAGGCCGCAGTAATCAGGCTGCAGCCGGACAGTTCATGGTACTGGGTCTCGCTGCCGATGATGACCTGCACGCCGTCGGCATCGACGCCGCGGTCCAGCAGATCGACCAGGATGCTTTTCTGTTCGAAAGTCCGGACGATGCGCTTCATCTGCTGCAGCTCGGAGAATTCCGGCTGCTCGAAGAAATAGCTCGTGCCATCGATGATGATTTCCCCTTCCGCTTCGTCACCGAGTGCCGCCTCGGAGAGGATGAAGGCCCGGCGCAGGAGATGATCGTAAAGGGCTTTTTCTTCGGCCATTTCGGCAATGATCCTAGCGCGAACCTCTTGGATGCTCAAACCAGTCAGGGTCTGATTCAGGTAATTGGTGATCTGCTCCAGTTCGCTGGCGGTCATATCCTCGTCGACAGCGACCAGTTTGTTCTGCACCAGGCCGGACTGGGTGACGAAAACCACCAGCAGCTGATGGGGTGAAAGCTTGACGAACTCGATGTGCCGGAAGACTGTCGTTTTCAGGCGTGGCACCATGACCAGGCCGGTGTACTGCGCATAGGACGACAGGGTCCGGCAGGCTTCCCGGAGCATATCGGCCATCTGCAGTCCCTGCTCGCGGTACTGTCGTTCGATCGCCTGTTTTTGGCGGATATCGAGATCCTTTACGTGCCGCAGGGTGTCGACATAGAACCGATAGGCCTTCTCGGTGGGGACCCGGCCCGCGGAGGTGTGCGGCGAGGTCAGGAAGCCGTGATCCTCGAGTTCGGCCATGACGTTGCGCACCGAAGCCGGCGACAACTTGATGCCGCGGCTCTGGATCAGTGCCTTCGACCCGACCGGCTGCGCGGTATGGATGTATTCTTCGATGATCGCTTCCAGGATTTGCTGGCAGCGTTCGTTTAAGGTGTTTTTGCCCATAGCGGTGCTCCGTGCAAAAAACTCAAGCCGGTTGCCCGGCCCGCGAAACGCTTTAGCACTCCAGACCCCTGAGTGCCAAAAGCAGGGTCAACATAACAACGGCCCTGGGCTTTGTCAAGGTGAGCCAAAAATGTTTTTCCCGGCGGATTCCGTTCAGAGAAAGGGCACGATCAGCCGGTCGTAAAGCAACCATCCCGCGGGTGTCAAGGACCAGTGTCCGTCAACCTCTTGCAGCCACGGCCGGGCCGCGCGGATGGCCGGCGCGAATTCAACCGCGAATCGGCAGGCGAAGCGCTCTTCGAGAAGCGCCGCGTCAAGACCGTCGGCGGTCCGCAGGGCCAGGTAGATGGTCTCCCGCAAGGCCGATTGCCGGTCGAAAGTTTCCAGACAGGTCATCGGCTCCCGGTGGCTGGCCAGGGCCGCGACGAAGGCGTCCAGGTCGTCGGCGACCTGCCAGCGACTGCCCCAGTTGTCGGCAAAAAAGCTGTGGGCGCCGGCACCGATCCCCAGGCAGGGCTGCCGTTGCCAATAGCCGCGATTGTGCCGACTGGCGAACCCCGGTCGCGCGTAATTGGCAATCTCGTAATGCCGATACCCGGCGGCCGTCAGCCGCTGATGGATTTCCAGGTAGGCGTCGGCGTAGGCCTCCGCATCGGGCAGTAACAGCTCGCCGGCCTTGATCTGCGTCTGCAGCGGGGTCTGCGGTTCGGCGGTCAGCCCGTAGCAGGACAGATGTTCGGGGTTCAGGGAGAGAAACGCCTGCAGGTCCTCGTCGAGTGCGCTGGTGGTCTGCCCCGGCAGGGCAAACATCAGGTCGAGAGAGATGTTGTCAAATCCGGCGCTGCGGGCTGCGCGATAGGCGGCGATCCCGGTGGCACGGTCATGCAGGCGGCCGAGCGTTGCCAGCATCGGGTCGCTGGTGCTCTGCAGGCCGAGGGAGAGCCGGTTGATACCGGCCGTGCGGTAGCCGGTCAGGCTCTCGCGGGTGACCGTCCCCGGGTTGGCTTCGAGTGTGATTTCAACGGCGTCGGCCAGGGCGTAACGGCGGGCGACAGTATCGAGGATTGCGCCGATGGCGGCGGGCGGCAGCAGAGAAGGCGTGCCGCCACCGAAATAGATCGAATCGATGATCTGGTGCCATCCCCGGTCGATCGCCCAAGCCAGGTGTTGCTTCAGGTGGCCCGGGTAGGCCGCCAGCTGCTCGGCATGGTTCTCCAGGGAGTAGAAATCACAGTAAGGGCACTTGCGACGGCAGAAGGGAATGTGCAGATAGAGACCCGCCATGGCCGGGGGGGTGCTCAACGCAGGTAGAGGACCACGGAGACCAGCGCCAGGAGCATGACCGCGAGCAGCACCCCTCCACCGACCGGGTAGGCGGCATTGCGGCTGCGGCGGTCGATGTTGCGGTCAACCTTCTCCTGATTCCGGTTGATGCCGCTGGCCTCGACCCACAGGCGGTAGCCGTACTTCTGGAAATTGCCGCCCGGTTCTTCAAAGAAGTGGGCCAAAAGCTGCGGGAAACGTTGGGCAAAGATCCGGTTGGCCCAATCGTTGATACCGTCGAAGGCCCACTGGCAGAAACGATAGATCAGCGCGCCGCCTTTGCGATAGATCCAGTCGGCATCCACATTGATCGAGCGAATTTCCGGCGGATAGATGCCCGCCAGCAGCAGCAGGGTAAAGGCCAGGGCCGAGAAAAACAGCAGCTGGGTTTGCGCCAGGACATGACTGGCAGTGTAGGGGTGATAATCGACGGCATAGGGGAGCAGCTTATAAAGGTACTGCGGGAAACAGCCGATCAGGATGCAAAGGGCGGCGGAGATCCCCATGGCCAGGATCATATGCAGCGGCGCCTCTTTGCAGCGAATGCCCGAATCGTGGGAATAGAAGGCAAAGAACGGAATTTTGATCCCGGCGTGATGAAACACACCTGCCGAGGCAAACAGCAGGATGAACCAGACCCAGCGCATGTCGCCATGGGCAGCGGCTTCCATGACCATCGATTTGCTGACGAACCCGGAAAAGAGGGGAAAGGCCGAAATGGAGGCCGCGCCGACGATACAGAAGGCGCAGGTCAAGGGCATCGATTTGTATAGTCCACCAAGGTCGGTGGCGTTGATTTTACCGGTCCGGTACATCACCGCACCCATGGTCATGAACAGCAGGCCCTTGAAGAGGATGTCGTTGAAAGCATGGGCAATGGCGCCGTTCATCGAAAGCGCCGTGCCGATACCGATGCCGACGACCATGAAACCGACCTGGTTGATCAGGCTGTAAGCCAGCACCCGGCGCAGATCGTTTTCGATGACGGCGTAGAAGATCGGAAAGGCGGCCATGGTGGCGCCGATAATGATCAGCTCCTCGGTGCCGGGAAAGGCCCGGGCCAGTGCATAGACGGCCGTTTTGGTGGTGAACGCGGACAGGAAGATGGTCCCGGTGATGGTGGCTTCCGGGTAGGCGTCGGTCAGCCAGGGATGCAGAATCGGCCAGGCGCAGTTGACGCCGATGCCGATAAAGATCAGCCAGGAGGCCGCGCCGCTCAGTCCGATCAGGTCAAAGGCCGCCGAGCCGGTTTGTGAAACATGCAGGATAATGCCCGCCAGCAAGCACAGGCCGCCGGCCACGTGCACCATGAAGTAGCGGAATCCGGCTCCCAGGGCCTTTTCGGTGCGCCGGGCTAATATCAGGAAGGTGGCGCTGATGGTCAGCGCCTCCCAGAACACGAACAGGGTGAACATGTCACCGGCGAAAACCGCGCCAATGGCCGCTCCCGCATAAACCGTTCCGGCGACGTTCTGCACGGTATCGTCAACATGCAGAGCATAAAGGGCGGACAGGAAGGCGACCAGGTGAAAGATATAACCGAAAATCAGGCTGAGCTTGTCCACCCGGCCGAAGACCAGGTGATCGCTGAGAAACGGATAGACCCAGTGGCTGCCCTGGGGAATCAGCAGCAGGTTGGCAAAGCTGATGATCGGCAGAGCCAGCAGCCAGACCTGGCGGGCACGCCCCTTGAAAAGGGGCACCAGCAGGCCACCGAGAATCATGATCAGTGCCGGCGGCAACGCATCAATCGTCATAATAATCCTCTTTGCGCATGACAATCGGCCGCAGCACGTACTTGGCCAGAATCACCAGGATCACGCAGGCCACAAAACCGTAAACCGAGTAAAAACCGAAATAACTCTCCCAGGCGAAGATGGCGTGCTTGTGATAGAAGAGATCCACTACCAGCAGCAGGGCGACACAGGTATAGAAGGTAAACAGCAGGCGCTTGACGTTGCGGGGCTTGTCGAACATGCCCAGTTCTTCGTCCATCTTGATCGGATTCTCCGACATGGTGCGCTCCTTACTTACCAGGTCTGCCAGAAAATGAACGCCAGATAAAGGATGCCGAGACCGATGCAGATGTAGAAGACCGGTCGGTAGCCTTCAACGGCATCATGAGACAGGATCATCGGGCCATCCTGGTCATGATCGGGCGCCTTGTCATGGTCATGCCGAGTCATCGGTTGCTCCTTGTATCAAGCCCTTTGGTCCGCTATAAGCCGAGTGCCAGCCGGACCAGGCGCAGCAGCGTTTCGGGGAAGAAAAACAGCGCCAAAGAGGCCAGGGCCGTGACCGACAACGGCACGATACAGAACAGTGGCGCTTCTCTGATGCCCGCGCCTTCGCCCTCCGCGGCGGGCACAAAGAATCCGCGGTAGACGATCGGGAAAAAGTAGGCGGCGTTCAGCAGCGAGCTGATCACCAGCACGGCGATCAGCACCAGCTGATGCCCTTCGACGGCGCCGATCAGCAGGTTCCATTTGCTGATAAAGCCACCCAGCGGCGGCATGCCGATGATGCTCAGGGAACCGAGGAAGAAGGCCAGGTAGGTGATTGGCATCCGTCGCCCCAGGCCGTCCATCTGGCTGATGTATTTTTTCTTGCTGGCGACATAGATCGCGCCGGCGCAGAAGAAGAGGGTGATTTTGCCGAAGGCGTGCATCGCCAGGTGCATGACGCCGCCGAGCATGCCGGTGGCCGAGAGCATGCCGGCACCGAGCACCATGTAGGAGAGCTGGCCGATGGTCGAGTAGGCCAGCCGCCGTTTCATGCTGTCCTGGGTCAGGGCAATCATCGACGCCACCAGCAGGGTGATCGAGGCCAGGTAGGTGATCACCGAGCCCAGGTCGGCCGCCTGCAGCGTCTGCGGGCCGAGGATATCGAAGATGATGCGAAAGATGGCGAACACGCCGGCCTTGACCACGGCGACGCCGTGTAGGAAAGAGCTGACCGGCGTCGGTGCGACCATCGCCGCCGGCAGCCAGCCGTGAAACGGCATCAGGGCGGCTTTAGCGAAACCGAACAGGAACAACACCAGCAGTAAGGCCAGCAGCTCGGGCGATGCCTTGCCGGCCAGGATCCCGCCCTGGGTGAACTCCAAGGTCCCGGCCGTGTGGTAGGTGATCAGCATGGCCGGCAGGACCAGACCGATCGAGGTGCCGAGAATGTAGGTCAGATATTTACGCCCCGAGGCTCGGGCTTCGGCATTCTGCTCATGGGTGACCAGGGGATAGGTCGATAGCGACAGCATCTCGTAGAACAGATACATGGTCAGCAGGTTGCCGGAAAAAGCGATGCCGAGAGTGGACGAAATGGCCACCGCAAAGGAGGCGAAATAGCGCGTCTGGGCATGCTCCTGCAAAGCCCGCATGTAGCCGATCGAGTAGAGCGAGGTGAACAGCCAGAGGCAGGAGGCCACCAGGGCAAAAATCATCCCCAGGGCATCGACCCGCAATTCGATCGGCACCCCGGGCAGGACCCGGGCGATCGTGAAGACATAGGTGTGGCCGGCGAGGACCCCCGGCAGCAATGAGGCGACAATCGCCAGCTTGATAATCGCGATCAGGATCGTCCAGCCCTCGCGCAAGTTCGGCTTGCGATCGGACAGCAGGATCGGCAGAGCCCCCAGCAGGGAGATCAGGACGGCGACCAGCGGCCATATGGAAAAAATCGGTGTCATCGCGCTCTCAAAATCCCGCCGGGACGATCAGGCGAATCAGGTTGTTCACCAGCGGGCCGGTGCTGAGACCGACCACGACGAGCAGGACGGCCGTGAGCATCAGCGGATTGAGCATCCACCCGGGGGCTTCCTGATATTGCACCGGGCCGTGGTGGCCGCCATCCTCCAGCGCACCGAAATAACCGATCTCGATCACCCGGAAAAACAGCACCACGTTGATCAGGCTGCTGATCACCAAGGCGATGACGAACTCCCAGTGGCCGCCGTCGATGCCGCCGAGAATCAGGTACCATTTGCTGAAGAATCCGCAGGTCGGCGGCACACCGATCATCGCCAGGGCCCCAAGCACAAAAGCGGCCATGGTCCACGGCATACGGCGGAAAATACCCTGCATGGAGGACAGGGAGACACTGCCCTGGCGGTAGACAATCGCGGCGACGACCAGGAACAGGCAAAGGGTCATCAAGGCGTCATTGACGATATGCAGTACCGCGCCGGTCAGGCCGTTGGCATTGGCGAGAAAGACGCCGCCGACCATGTAGCCGACCTCGGCAACGATGATGAAGGTCAGCATGTGGCGCAGGTCTTTCTGGCCCAGGGCCAGGGACGATCCAGAGACGATGGCGATCGCGGCGGCCCACAGAACGCCGTTCGCCAGCCAGCCGTTGGCGAACACCAGGGCCGGCGTGTAGACCGACAGGATGACCCGGATCATCAGGTAGACGGTGACCTTGGTCATCAGCGGGGCGACCATGGTGCCGGCGCCGGTCGGTGCGTAACCGTAGGCCGTCGGCAGCCAGCCGTGCAAGGGGAAGAAAGCCATCTTGATCCAGAGGCCGATCAGGACAAAGGCGATCGACGTGGCGGTCGCACCCGGGGCATTCAAGGTCGGCAGGATCCGCGCGATGTCGGCCATGTTCAGGGTGCCGGTCAGGATATAGATATAGCCGACGCCGAGCAGGTAGAAGCAGGCGCCGATCGATCCCATGATGATGTAGTTGAAGCTGGCCCGGGCCGCCCGTCCGGGGCCCATGGCGACCAGTCCGTAGGTGGTAATCGAGGTGATTTCGAGCAGCACGTAGAGGTTGAAGGCATCGCCGGTCAAAACCAGGCCGAACAGTCCGGCGATCAGGATCATGTACAGCGTGAAGAAAAACGCCTCACGGCCAGGCAGTTCTTTGGCGACGCTTTGCAGCGACGAGAAGGAGGCCAGCAGGGCGACGACGGCAATCAGGACCATCATCATGGCGCTCAGCGGGTCGACCACCAGTTCGATGCCGAAGGGGGGCTGCCAGTTGCCGACCGTGTAGCTGATCGGGCCGTCGCGCAGAACACGACCGGTGACCAGGATCGAACCGAACACCGAAAAGGTCAGCGAGCCGAGCACCAGTGGCGCAATCAGGAACCGGTTGCTGCGTCCGAACAGGTTGATGGCCAGGGCCGAGAGAAGTGGCACGACCATGACGAAGAGATGCAGGTTGGTCGTGCTCATCGTTGCAGCTTCTCCAGGATTTCGTCCTCTTCCAGGGTGCCGAATTCCTTGTAGATACGCAGCAGTACCGCCAGCGCCACGCCGGTGACGCTGACCCCGACGACGATCGCCGTCAGCATCAGCACGTGCGGCAGCGGATTGACGATTGTCGCCGCATCGACGCCGCCGGCCAAGGCCTGGTACTTGTCGACGATCGGGATGTTGCCGCCTTTTTTGACGCCCGTCGAGACGAAAAACAGGATAATGGCGGTCTGGAAGATGTTCATGCCGAGCAGCTTCTTAACCAGGTTGCGCTTGCCGATCATGGCATAGAAGCCGATCATCATCAGCACAACGTAAATCCAGTAATTGTATTTGGCGACGATTTCGTTGACGGCGGCTTCCATTTACAACCCCTCATCCATTGTCCCACCGGAGCTCAAATTCCAGTAGAGCAGGACCATGATGCTCATGACCGCGAAGCCGACCCCGACTTCGACCAGGAAGATGCCGAAGGAGCGCCATTCGATCGGTCCCAGCGGAATCAGCCGGTCCAGCGCGCTGTAGTCGAGAAACAGGCCGCCGAACAGGGCGCAGAGGGCCCCGACGCCGACGAAGATGGTCGCGCCCAGGTTGCTGAAGATTGCGTTGACCCGGATCGGCATGTACTGCTGGGAGGTCTTCATATCAAAGGCCAGGGCGAGCATGATGAACGCCGCGCCGAGGATGACGCCGCCCTGGAACCCCCCGCCGGGGCTGTAATGGCCATGAACAATGACATACAGACCGAACAGTTGAGCGAAGGGCACCATCAGCCGCACCGCGGTCTTGATGATCAGGTCTTCGCCGGAGGTATGTTCGTTGATATCTCTCATTCCTCTTTCCGGTTGCGGCGCAGAACGCTGAGGACGGCCATGCCGGCACAGTAGATGACCACGGTTTCGAACATCGTGTCATAGCCCCGATAGTCACCAAGCACCGCCGTGACGATGTTGGGGACATGGGTCTGTTCGACGGCTTTTTCGATATAAACCGGCGACAGGTAGGTGCTCGCCGGAGCCTGAGGGTCCCCCCAGGCCGGGAAATCCCGGGTGCCGAGCAACAGCAGGGTCCCGGTCACCAGAGTGGCTAACAGGGCCAGGTTCTTCAATCCTTGCTCCTCCGGGTGGTGCGCAAAATTGCCGCGATAAAGAAGATGGTACTGACACCGGCGCCGACCGTGGCTTCGGTAAAGGCCACGTCAACGGCGCCCATCTCGGCCCACAGCAGGCACATCATGAAAGAATAGATGCCGAATACGACGGAGGCGCCGAGCAGGTCCTTGATGTTGATCGTCACCAGCGCGCAGACCACCACCAGGGTCAGAATCAAAAGATCCAGTTGCCAGATCATCGTCGTTTCTTCTCCGGTCGTGTCCAGGGTTTGACGCCGAGCACCAGCGCCACCGCGGTAATGGCGAGGGTCGCGGTGGGGCTGGCGATGAACACGAACAGGGCGATGAAAAAGAGCTTGATGCTGACCAGCACGGCGCCCCAGGTGAACGGTTGCAGGTTGTACAGGGCCACACCGCAGATCATCAGGATTGCTGCCAGGGAGTCGCATTTACCGGCGGCATGCAACCGGGTGTAGAAGTCGGGCAGCCGCAGAATACCCACCGTGCCGGCGAAGAAAAAGAACAGCCCGCACAGGATCAGGATGATGGCAAGGATCGACAGGACCGTCATGAGCCTTCCTTCTGCTCCTGTTCCTCGAGGAAAATGCCGAGACGCCGCAGGAAGAACTTGGTGGCGCCGAGCGTCGCGATAAAGTTGAGCAGGGCATAGGCGATGGCGATATCGACGAACATGCCCAGGTTCTCATAAAGCAGACCGATCAGCAGCAGCAGAACCGTGGTCTTGGTGCCGATCACGTTGCCGCCGAGAATGCGGTCGAGGATGGTGGGGCCGATGACCGCACGCAACAGGCTCAGGGCCAGGAGGATGACCAGCGCAATCGCGACCGCCAGAAAGAAGGTTGCCATCATGAGCGGCTCTCCAGGGCGCGGGCGACCCGCTCCTCCATGGCGCCGGGCAAGGCGTCACTGGCCTCGCGCGTCAAGGCGTAAACGGAGAATTCATCCTGGTGGATGCTGACCGTGATGGTGCCGGGCGTCAGCGTGATCGACTGCGCAAAGGTCACCTTGGAGATCGGCCGTTTGAGCTTGGTCTTGAAGCGCACGACATGCGGATCGATCATCTCGAGCATGCGGGGATGCAAAACAACGTAAGCCACCTGCAGGTTGGCCAGGATGATCTGCGAGAACAACCAGGGGAGGTAGCAAATGACCCCGAAAATCCCCCGCGACCAGGAGGTCGTGTCACCATCGTAGAAGAGGAGGCTATGGCTGAAGTGAGCGACCAGCAGGCAGGAGACGATGCCGAGACTGAAATGAAAAGCGTCGAACATGCCCGACAGCACAACCCAGAACAAGAGCATGACGGCAAATGTGGCAGCTTTCGCTTTCATGAATCAGCGGCCCCGCGCATCGTCGGGTAAGCATTTCCGAGGAAACCCGAACGAGAAATATCATCGACACAAGGAATGAAACCAACCTTCAAAATGCCATTTGTCATAGCATGGTTGTCGCGTTTTGGTCAAGACAATCCGGCTGTCGCGGGCCCCTTGTCTGTTCCGGTCGCGTTGTCTATAATCAACCTCCGGGCACTGATCGGGTTTGTCCGTGAAGAGTGACAGAACGTTGTTTTGACAAGGAGCCCTCATGAACAACAAATTGTGTGCAGCGGCCGTCCAGTTCAATATCGCCCTGGGTGATATTGACCGGAACCTGGCTCGGGTCGAAGAGAAACTGGCCCGGGTTGCCACTCTGGGTGCGCAGTTGGCCGTTCTGCCGGAAATGTGGAGCGCCGGCTATGACTACAAGAGATTGAGCGCGCATGCCGCAGCCACGCCGCAGGTTGTGGAAGCCGTCCAGCGCTGGTCGGCCGAACACAACCTGGTGGTGGTCGGCAGTCTGCCGGAGCAGGACAACGACCACATCTACAACACCGCCTATGTGATTGACAACGGCCGTGAAATCGGTCGCTACCGGAAGCTGCACATGTTTTCGACGATGGGCGAGGATCGTTTCCTGGCTCCCGGTGACCGGTTGCTGGTTGTCGATTCGTCCGTCGGCCGGCTCGGCATTGCCGTCTGCTATGACCTGCGCTTTCCGGAGCTGTTCCGTAAGATGGCCCTCGAAGGCGCCGAAGTCATCTGTCTGCCGGCCGAATGGCCGAAGCCACGCCAGGAGCATTGGCGAACTCTGCTACGGGCCCGGGCGATCGAGAACCAGTTGTTCGTCGTCGCCACCAACTGTTGCGGCGTCCAGGGCCGGCTCGATTTCTTCGGCATGAGTCTGCTGCTCTCGGCGCGCGGCGACGTGCTGGCCGAGGGCGGCGAAGACGATGTCGATTTGATTGCCACCTTCAATGCGCAGGAGATGCACGACTACCGCGACCAGATTCGCTGTTTCGATGACCGGCGGCCGGAGGTTTATGGGACGTTGCCTTAAATCCGAAGCGTTAGGCGAGAAGCGCGAACCACCAATAAATCAAGAGAAGATGAGACAAAACGGGCAACAGAAATCTGTTGCCCGTTTTGTCTTTCGCACCTCGCGCCTCACTGCCCTCCCATCCGCTGCGCCTCGGTCCGGTAGGCAGCGGGGACGTCGTCGAGCGTGTCGGCGAAATGCAGTTCGCCTGCGGCGTCGACGTAAAGATAGCGGGGGGTGTCTGACGGCGACGTCTCCGACGGGTTCTTGTCGGCTGCGGCCGCACGCTGCGATTGCGGGGTGTCGCCGTCCTTCTGCTGCTGTTCGATGACGGCCTCGATCGACGGCGGCTCCCGCGTTGTTTCGCCGAAAAATTCGTCGATCAGACGGCTGCGAAAATCGCGGTAAAAGGCTACCACGGCGGCATGCGCCGGGTTGACAGGCGGGACCTGCACGAAAAACTGGTCGATGGCCAGCAGGATGACCAGGAAAAGCAGGCTCCAGAAGAGCGGTTTGAAGAGGCGTCGCATGTGATCTTCAGTGTGAATGATGGTCGCAATGAGACCCACCGGCCGGTCGCGGGCGATGCTTGAGCTGCTGAATCACCGGTTCCGTGAGACAGTTTGAACATTCGCCCTGAAGCGTTGTGTGGGTGATGTGATAATCCTGTTCCAGCATGTGCTCGAGGGTACCGATAATTTCACCCTGGCGCAAGCGGTAGTCGGGCTCCAGGTCGATGTGGGCCGACAGGGCAGTGATGTGTGAGCAGATCGACCAGACATGCAGGTGGTGGACATCGTTGACGCCCGCGACCTGGCGCATTTTGTCCACCACATCGTTGATGTCGATCTGGCGCGGTACGCCCTCGAGGAGGATATGCCCGGCTTCACGCAGGATCCGGATGGCGCCCCAACAGATGATCAGGACGATCGCCATGGAGATCAGGGCGTCAAGGACGTACCAGCCGGTATAGAGCATGATGATGCCGCCGATGATCACGCCCACCGAAGCGATCGCATCGCCGAGGACGTGCAGGAAAGCGCTGCGGACATTCAGGTCGTCGTGAGAATGGCCGTGCAGGCGGCTGGCGGCGATCAGGTTCATCGCCAGGCCGATAAAGGCGATAATGAACATTTCCCGGCTTTTGACCGCTTCCGGATGTAGCATCCGGTCCCAGGCTTCACCGAAAATGCCGAAGGCAATCAGCAGCAGGGTCGTGCCGTTGATCAGCGAGGCAAAGATTTCCGCACGATGCCAGCCGTAGGTGCGGGTGTCGCTGGCCGGAAAGCGTGCCAGATATATTGCCGCCAGGGACAGGACCAGGGCGAACAGGTCCATGAAGACATGGGCAGCATCGGAGAGCAGGGCCAGGGAATTGGTCCAGAAACCACCGACAAGCTCAGCCACCAGGGTGACGGCGGTCAGGCCGATGGCGATCACAAACCCCCGGGTGATGCGCTGGTCGATCTGGCCGTGGGCCTGGTCCTGATCCGTTTGCTCTGCGGAAACCGGTTCCGACATCATGCCAAGTCCTCCTTCAGGCAACATTGTAGGCCTGCCGTCAGGCTGGGCGCAAGGGTCATAGAGATTCCCTTTTCGCCTCAACTGTGGTAAGCTGACGGCCGTTTCACAGTCGATTGCAAGCTGTAAGGAACAGGACGCGCGTGATGACTGAAACCCTCTATGATGTCGTCATTATCGGCGGCGGCCCGGCCGGATTGACGGCCGGCTTGTACACCTCGCGGGCCAAGCTGCGAACACTGGTGGTCGAGCGGATGATTCTCGGTGGCCAGGTCATGACGACGACGAAAGTCGAAAATTATCCGGGCTTCCCGGGCGGCATCGATGGCCCGGACCTGATGATGCGCTTCCAGGAACATTGTCAGGAATTCGGCCTGGAAACGATTACCGGTGACGTGACCGGTCTGCTGGTGGAGGGAGACGAGAAATCGGTGATCGTCGAGGACCGGCCAATTCGAACCCGCGCGGTGATTATCACCACCGGCGCCGAACCGAGCAAACTGGGTGTTGACGGGGAGACCGAATTCACCGGCCGGGGTGTCTCCTACTGTGCAACCTGTGACGGCGCCTTCTTTCGCGATGTGCCGGTGGCGATCATCGGCGGTGGCGATACGGCCGCGGAAGAGGCCCTGTTTTTGAGCCGTTTCGCCAGCAAGGTCTATCTGGTTCACCGCCGCGATCAACTGCGGGCCACCAAGCTGCTGCAGGAACGGATCTTCGCCAATGACAAGATCGAACCGGTCTGGAACAGCGTGGTGGAACAGGTGCTTGGCGACAAGAGCGGCGTCACCGCACTGCAACTGAGAAACCGCCGGGATGATACGCAGACGGCTCTGGAGGTGGCCGGCATGTTCGTCGCCATCGGGGTGACGCCGAAAGCCCATTTCCTGGCCGATATCCTCGATCTCGATAAAGAGGGCTATATTCTCACGGACGCCGATTGCCGGACCTCCATCCCGGGGGTGTTTGCCGCCGGCGATGTCCGCAAGAAGATTCTCAAACAGATCGCCACGGCGGTCGGCGACGGCGCGATTGCCGCGATCGTGGCGGAAAAATACCTGGATGAGCTCGATCATCCGGCTTAAAAGCAAAGGCTTGTTGCTAGGGGCTGGTCAAAGGCAGCAACGAAGTGCCGAGTAAGCAGTTTAACCACACCACATACAAACCTATCTTTCGTCTGATAAGTACTTAAGTAATGTAAGAATGAGTTGCGAGAGGATTAACAGTAAGTGCTTTCAGAGGGCTGAGAGTTTTTCTGTAAATCGTTACTTTTAGGAAGGTCAGCCCATCCAAATGTGTTTGTAAACTAGGTACAATTCATATCTTCGTATCTTAATCTGAAAGGGAAGTATAGAATCTATAGAAGCAGCACTAGTGACCTATGGGATTCTGCAGCATAAATCCCGGCAACGGAAAGAGATAAACATGTCAACTTGCAGTTTGTGCCAAGACCAAATTAACAGAACTCGCCGGGGGAAGCCTCATCATGGTTTGATCAAGATTGATGAACCCCGTATCTTTACAGGAGCCAGCCCGCGTGGATACGAAGAGCAGGATTACAAATGCTTGAACTGCGACTCAAAATTCACATATAGTTCCAGCAAAAACGACTTGGCCTGGACCTTATGGCAAGGCTGAACCCTTGTAACGGAGTGACACGGCATTTATCCTGACAAATAACAAAAGGCCACCTGCTTCCAGGTGGCCATCATATTTCGGATTAAAGACCATCTCAAATATCTCGATCAATAACAGGTCGTTCTTCTTCTTGTAACCCGTGACTTATAAGTAAACTCTCAACTACAAGGGCCACCGGTGCCTGTTAGGGCGTCCGGTGGACAGTATTGTCAGCAACCGCTATTCCACAAATTCAAAATCGCCTAGCCGAGAAGGTGAAGACCTGATGGCATCGATCTGCCAGTAGCGGGATACACCTTCGTCTCCGTAAGACAATCCTTTGCTTCAAGTAAAAATGGCTACCACCTTGCCAACACGCCGGCACTCAGCAGAGAAACCTCCTGGTAGTAGAAGTTGATATTTGAATCTGCCTGGCCATAAGCTCCACTCAGGGTCAGCTGCAGGGGCTTGCTGTCAAAGAACTGCCAACCCCAAGGGTTCTTGTAATAGATTGCCGCACTCAAGGCCAGGTGATCGCTCTCCTCTGTTTTGTTGAATATCGGATTGCGCGCGTCGGCTTCCGACGCACCAAAGCCGGCATTGAGGATCAGCGTGACAGGATCATCCGAGTAAAAGTAGGTGAGCTGAGCAAAGTAGCCAGAACCACTGATGGCATCACCTTCGCCGTCATCGACCGAGTAGCTGAACGATGGGGTCAGGCGTTGTTTTTCACTCAACCGATAATGGTAAAGGACCGTTGCCTTGTGGGCCTTCCGGTTGCGATCCAGCAACTTCTGATCCGCGAGAGACAATCCCAAGGAGGGGGATTGACCACTTAATTCCCGGTCAAATTCGATGTCGCGGTAGCTGTACTGCAGTTCGAAATTGCTGCCGAAGGCTTTGTCCAGGGTGAACTGCACACCAAGCGAACTTCGATCAGTCTCCTGCCGGGGAGCATTCACGACATAAGGATCTTGCCAGACCTCGGTCGGGAACGTGCTGAAAAGCACTCCGGCCTCAACCACGCCAATGCCACCCAGGTCATGCATGACCCCTAACTTCTGCACCAGATCGAAGCGGGCAAGGTCCTCCAGTTGGCTCCCCAGAAAAATCTGGGTACGCAGACTGTCGAACGTGTAAGCAAGCTTGAACGGCAAAGTGAAGATCGCCGTCGACTCTGAGTCAGCTTTATTCCCGAGGGAACTGATCTGACTATTGGATAAATCGGAACCTCCCGCCTTGGCAACGAGATTGCTTTTGATGTTCAGGTAGCCGACACCGGGTTGAACGAAGCCACTGAATCCGGCCTCCTTGGGAAACGGGTCAAGTGCGAAAGTCGTCTTTGCACTTACAGGCAGGAGCACCATCAGTGCGACTGGAAGCAAGCAGATCACCTTTAATCGTTTGTGCATATTGAGATCCTTTCTTTTCTTGCCATTGAAGTGAAGTTACGCTGACCGAACCCCAAGTGGAACTTCAGTCGCAGAAGTTTACTCAACCCGCCTGAGAAAACGCACACGAACCCTGCCACACGCGAACCAGGCCGGGCTCCGTGCGTCTAAAACCGGTAAATGACGTTGACGTTAAAAAAATTGACATAGTTAGAACTGTAATCTCCGATGAGTTCACCTCGCAAAGGATTCTCGGCACCATCAATTTGAATCTTTGCGTCCCCCGCGTCGAGGAACGTGTAGGCCGCGCCAATGGTCAGGTCCTCGCTGAAATCATACTGGAGACCCGCCGCATAACGGATCTGACGATCCAGCGGCATGTCCGGCGTCCGGTCCTTGTCATCAACCGGTGACTCATCGTAGGCGACACCCACCGCAAGAAGCCATTTTGGTGCGAAGCGGTACTGGGTGCCGATGGCGTAGTGCCAGGTATCCTCGAAGTTGCGATCGGCGGTAAACGAAGTGGACGAGGCGGAAGCGAGGCTGATTGAGGTCTTGCCAAACTCCGATTGGTCCTGCCAACCGATGTTGCCCATAATCGCCCATTGCTTGTTCAACTGATGAAAAGCGCTGAACATCACCGTCTGGGGAACGGTCAGTTCCATGTCGACTTTGCGGTCGGGGCCAAGAATGCCGTTGACAATGCCGCTCATGATAAGGGACAGGTTCTCAACGCGTGTCGCGTCATCAAACTCGAGATCAACGGCCGAGCGGTAGGTTAGGCCGAAGCGTGTCATCTTGGTGGGTTCAACCAGAATCCCCAGGTTATAACCAAACCCGATATCATCAGATTCAATCTTGAGCTTGGCATCCGGGCTGGAGAAGATTCCGGCGGGATTGTTGATGATGGCCACTTCCTGGTTTAATTCGCCGTAGAGGATACTGACCCCAGCCCCTATCGACAGCCAGTCGTTGACCCGGTAGCCGATATTTGGATTAATGCCCAGGGTAAGTAACTCACCTTCTTGAATATAATAACGGCCGGACCACTCATCACCGTAATCCATCCCCAGGCCGAAATAGGAGCCCATGGTCACCCCCAACTTGAGGTCGGGAGAGAGTCCGTGTACGTAGGAGAAGCTGCCCGCCGGAACAAAGCCGCCGGCGTCGCCGCCATTGCCGCCATCATAAGTGGTTGAATCAGCATCGAACTTGGCGGTGACGAAGATGCCGAGCAGTCCGCCTTCGAGCTGGTCGCGTTCCAGCAAGGTCATGCCAGCCGGGTTCGCGGACGCGGTTGAGGCGTCCTGGGCCAGAGCCGCGCGGCCGGCGGTGGCCAATCCCATGTCGGGCGTGGCCTGTTCGTAGAGCCAGAGACCAGCAGATCGACCATCAAGAGGCATGAGGGCAACGATCATTGTTGCCAGCACAATAAATCGAAGTACTTCCATTTTATTTGCTTCCTCTACAAAATTGGCACTCCAAGAGAATCCAGGCCGCCAGAATCACTCTGGCGGCCTGTTCGCATATGCGTTTTGCAAAAACCTCAACCAATTATTGCATCAACCGCCATCGGTCCTTCCAAGGTCTTCCTGCTCGAAGGCTTCCTGTTCAGCGGTCAGGTCTTTGGCGCCGGTGCCGGGCATGATTTCGAAACCGAGATCGAAGTGCACCAGCATTCCCTTTAGCTGCTCATAGGGTTCACGATTGCCTTCCAGCTTCGCTTTACCTGACTTGATCTGGTCATCGAAAGTCACCGCTCCCATCATAGTTTTCTCAAGGTCAGAGCGGTTGATGGTTACCGTCAGGTCGGCATCGTCTGCCAGGAATCCTTGGATGTTGGTCAGGGTTCCGTTGCTCAGTTCGACAACAAATTCTTCATCGTTGTCCGGTGTGACGAGGTTGATTTTGAATGCCTTGCCATCCGCCTTGTCGCTATCGAGACGGATACCCAGGAAGTCGAGCCAAAGTTCCGTGGTCATGGCCTTGATCATGTCAGGCCCGGAGGATTTGGGTGAAGCCCCCTCGGGAATCCCCGAACGGAGCTCATAGGCCGCGGCCAGAAAACTGTTGCGCACACTCGGGCTTTCCTGCTGGTAGCCGATCTGTTCGAACACGTCGGCCAACAGATCCTTGGCTTTCTGATTCTGCGGATCGGCATAGACCAGCTTGTTGAGGATTTCCTGGGCCAGG
Source organism: Desulfuromonadales bacterium (assembly GCA_037383085.1). GTDB lineage: Bacteria > Desulfobacterota > Desulfuromonadia > Desulfuromonadales > BM103 > JARRPG01. The sequence continues at coordinate 31,935 of JARRPG010000004.1, forward strand.
CGGTATTGGCCCTGGTCATAGAGTTCTTTACCCTTGGCGAGGATAGGCTCTGCGCCGCCCATCATCTCGACATAGATCGGAGCCGAGTCTTCGGGGGACAAGGGAATCAGCGTGGTTGGGTTGCCGTCCCAGTAGCCGAGATAGCGATTCACCACAGCCCGGCTGTTATGCTCGACCGAGCCATGATAGCTGCGTGCCGACCATTGCTGCTGAAGGCTCTTCGGGACTTCATATACGTTGTGGATCTGGTTGATGGTCACACCCTGGTTGGCGAGATGCAGCACGCCGTTATTCAGGTGGGCGTAGGTGTCGCGCTGAGCTCGCATGATCTCCTGGATCCGGCCATTGCCCCAGCGCGGCCAGCTGTGTGACGCAAACATGACCTCGGCTTCCTTGCCGAACAGATAGAGAGCGTTGTTGATTTGCTTGGACCACTCCAGGGCGTCACGCACCAAGGCGCCACGCAAGGTATAGATATTGTGAATCGTGCCAGTAATGTTCTCTGCTGCCCAGAACGCTTTCAGGTCGGGGAAATAGGTGTTCATCTCTGACGGGGCCTCGGTTCCCGGAGTATTCTGGAAAACCATTTTGACACCATCGATGGTCAATTCTTCGATGTCGTCCTTGATGATGACATTGGGCGCGATCAGGCCCAGATTGCCGGCGGCAGTATTTTTGCCGATCGACTGATCGACGTGTCCGAAAGGACTGCGCGGCAGGAGAACACCATATTGCATGAACATACGACGGTTCATGGCATTGCCGGCGTAGACGTTTTCCGCAACGGCATGGTCCATGAAACCTACCGGGGCAATGATCTTGACTTTGCCACTGATCACATCCGCCTCATCAGCCACGCCGCGCACCCCACCAAAGTGGTCGGCATGGGAATGCGAGTAGACCACCGCGGTGACCGGACGCTCGCCGAGTTGCTCATTGATGAACTTCAGTGCCGCGGCTGCAGTTTCCTTGGCCGTCAGCGGGTCGAATACGATCCAGCCTTTGTCACCCTTGATGAAAGTGATATTGGCCAGGTCATAGCCACGGATCTGGTAAATCTTGTCGGGGAGGACCTCGAAAAGGCCATAGTTCATGTTAAGAATCGCTACGCGCTGCAGCGAAGGATGGATGCTGTCGAAGTCCTTGCCTTCGAGCAGCCAGTCGTAGCTGCCGATGTCCCAGGCCACGTGGCCCGCTTCGGCCATGATCTGCTTGTAGTCAGGCTCGGCGATAAAACCTTTCCGGGCTTCCTCGAAATCACGCTTGTCTTCAAATGGCAGGCTTTTGCGTAATTCGTTTTGCAACTCGATGGTGTATTTCGAAGGCATCTTGCCCTTTGCATGGAAATGTTTGCTCGGATCGGCTGCAACGATTTTTCCACCACCGGCAGCAAAGGAGCCCCCGGCCAGGCCAATCACCACAATGGAGAGGAAGAGGATTCTAATCATTTTTGACATTTTTTAGCTCCTAAATATAAGGTAAACTTTGATGTGTTTAGATGTGTTTAAAAAATCGTGATTAGTGAAAACCACGGTCTCACACCTGTCATATTTAGCTGGAAGAATACATGAGTAATTTTGTCGGGTTTACTTTTAATATATTCTTTCAGGTCAAACAAGAGACAAAATAATCATGACTTGGTAACAAATTGTCACCATGATAACTCATCGCAACATCCTTTACGCGCTTCGACTCGCCGAGGTCGGTAACTATCGACGAACGGCTGAAAGTCTGCACATCACGCATTCCGCATTGGTGCGCGGAATCAAGGTCCTTGAAGATTCACTCGAGGTCCGGCTGTTCGATCGAGGTGGTGGAGTCAAGGTGACGCCTACCGCTATCGGGGAAGCTTTTCTTGAACACGCCAAAAAGGTTGTTATAGCTGAAGCGGATCTTGTCCAGGATATCCAGGCCCTCAAAGGTTTGGATAAAGGTCTGCTGCGGGTGGCGATGGGCTCTTTCCCAAGCAAACTCTGCGGATACATCTCGACCGGTATGTTTTTGCAGAAACACCCCTTCATGAATGTCAAGATTTCCATTCTCCAGTATTCAAAGGTCGCAGAATCGGTCCTAAGAAGAGACAGCGAAGTTGGCATCACCGAACTGTGCCAACTCACCGGAAACGATGAAATGGTGATTGAGCCGCTCGGTCAGCATAAAGGTGCCTTCTTCTGCCGCCCCGGGCATCCCCTCCTCAATCGCGGGGCCATTACCATCTCAGATCTAATGGATTATCCGTGGTGCTGTACCAAAATGCCGTCAAGAATCAGCGAACATTTACCAGACGACCTGGGCCGAGCGGGAGGCTATGACATGATCACCGGTGAATTGATCCCGGCGATCGAAGTCGATGTCATTGGCGATGTTGAAGGAATAATTAAAAACAGTGACACGCTCTGTCCAACGGCATTGCTCATGTTCGAAGCGGAACTCCAGGCCGGAACTTTTTCGGTGGTTCCCCTACACAAACCCTGGATGGTTTCAAATTACGGTTTTGTCTACTTGAAACACCGAAATCTCTCCCCTTCAGTTCGGGCATTTATGGACATCGTAAGAAAAGTAGAGCATGAATTATTTGCAAAAGAAGAGATTATTGCCAAAACTATCAATTGGAACTCTTGAGATGAATGTCCTCTCCTTTGATTCGCATCTTTCACACGTCCATTTATAAATGATCAACAGCTGGCACTTTTTTTCTATTTAGGCAAATCAAGATCAGAACCACCGCTATGGGCACCTGAGTAATGAAATAGCCTGCAGCAAATGATGCGAATCTTGTCTGTTGGAAAACCGTGATCGCAATCGTCGCCGCCAACCCAACATTCTGAACCATCATTTCGAAAGCTACCGGCCAGGCATCACAAGCAGACAGCTTCAAAAACCGCCCAACTTGCAATCCGGCAAGAAGAGACAGCACGGCCATAGTTCCACTTGCCTTCAGGGTATCAGCCAAGTCTTGCGTGAAGGCGTCCGGAGTCTGCCAGATCACTTGGACAATCAGTGCTGCCAAAAAAACCATTGAAAGGACACGCAACCAGTTGTCATACCTCGCGACGAATGCTGGCTTGAGATGCCGCACCAGCATACCGAGCAGAATTGGCAAAAGCAGAAAAATCCCCAGGGTCAGCAGAAGAGTTTTGATGGGTACATGAAAAGTTTCAGGAGCATTCATGAACTGCTCGAAGCAACTCATGACCAAGGGCATGGTGATCATCGCAGCAAGGCAAGTGATCCCGGTGAGAGTGACTGACAGGGCGACATTGACTTTGGCCAAATAGCTGTAAAAATTGGACATCGAGCCGCCCGGACAGGCTGCAATAAGCAGAACACCCCCCACAACATAAGGGTCCAACGAGAGAACGCTGACAACCACAAATCCGATCAGGGGGACACATAATATTTGTGCTATGCACGGCAAAACAACGTTTCGTGGCACTATCGCGACACGTTTGAAATCCGCGGCAACGAGGCTGGTACCAACTGAAAACATGATCAGAAAGTTTAATAAGGGAACGGTAATTTCTAGAAACGCCGGCATAATTTGTGTTCTTAAAGAAGAACGAAAGACTCTCTCTGAAGGTTAGCAATCATTGTTCAATATTCTCCTGAGATATTTTAAAAACCTCCAATGTGCATATAAATTTGACATAGATATTAAATAACATGTTCATAAAAGCTATTAGCACAAATATAGCGTTTTAAAAAAGTGCAAATTCCAATTCTTTAAAAACCTGCAATTCAGGAATCACCCTGTCAGGCTTGATCCGTTCTATCAGTAGTGACAAATAAGGATTCCCTATTGCCCTTCCCCGTGCCAGATCTCTATAAAATAAGCCGACCAATAAGCGGACGAATCATGACTTGCATAGTTGTCAATTAGGGATATGTTTGATTCTAAATATGAAAACATCAAAATTGATCCTTTCCAGTTATAAACAGGATTTATCTACAATCATCGTTGAGAGGCTTTGAAGTGTCCAAGCTTGCTGTTGTCCAAAAGGCCCCAGCTTTTCTAAACAAAGAGCAGTCAATAAGTATTGCTGTAAATTCCATTCAAGAAGCAGCAGAGCAAGGGGCTGCCCTGATCATATTCACGGAAACTTTTATTCCGGGATATCCAGCTTGGATATGGCGACTAAGGCCTGGTGTTGACTGGAATGTCAATGAAGAGCTTTTTCGTCGTCTGGTGCACAATAGCATCACTGTAGAGAACGATATCAAACCTCTCTGTGAAGCGGCTCAAAAAAATAATGTGACTGTTGTATGCGGTATAGAAGAGAGAGATGGGCAACTCAGCAGGTCTACGCTCTACAATTCAGTCATTGTTATAGGTCCAGATGGGCAACTAATGAATAGGCATAGAAAATTGATGCCAACCAACCCCGAAAGAATGGTCTGGGGATTTGGTGATGCTTCAGGACTAAAAGTTGTTACCACCCCAGTAGGGCGTATCAGCACTCTCTTGTGCTGGGAGAATTTCATGCCCTTGGCACGATACGCTCTTTATTCTCAAGGAGTAGAAATTTACATCGCCCCGACTTATGACAGTGGAGATAACTGGATATGCAGTCTCCAACATATTGCGAGAGAGGGCCGTTGCTGGGTTGTCGGTTGTGGTAATCTCATGCGGGCCAACAACCTGCCTGATGATTACCCGGAAAAACAAACCATGTATCCTGATCCAGAAGAATGGATCAACCCCGGGGATTCTATAGTGATCTCGCCAGACGGAGAAATAGCTACTGGTCCGTTAAGAAAAGAAGAAGGCATTCTCTATTGCGACATTGATCTAGAGGCTGTAGCTGCGGCACGTCGTGCATTAGATGTTGCAGGACATTATTCTCGACCAGACATTTTTACCTTACATGTAAACAACAAGCCGCAATCACCCGTGAAATTTTCCGACTGACTTATTGTGTCTGCAAATCCTGCAACAGATAGGAGAAGAGAATATGAGCCAACAAGATAGTTATAAAGGGAGTTGTTTTTGCGGTGCTGTCGAATTTTCCCTAAGAGGCCAACCTGAACTTATGGCTTACTGCCATTGTAATTCATGCAGGAAATGGTCTGCAGGGCCGGTAAACGCTTTTACACTTTGGCAACCTGACTGCTTTAAAGTGACTAAAGGAGAAGATAAAGTTAAAGCATACGATAAAACAGCAGCGACTGAAGACGCTGCTGGGTTTAGTAATCGCATGTGGTGTACGAATTGTGGAGGTCATGTTTATATTGATCATCCACCTGCAGGCCTCGTTGATATTCCTGCAGTTTTGATAGAGGGATTGAGTTTCCAGCCGGCTTTTCATGTCCATTACCAACAGACCGTACATCGCATGCATGATGGACTTCCTAAGTTCAAAGACTTGCCCGAACCGGCAGGTGGCTCTGGGGAAGAGATTCCAGAGTAAGATCAATTACACAAAAGAGAAGCCCCAGCCATCTCCCAAGCCGTTTACGAAATGTGGGGAATTTATAGAAGAAAGCCCATCCATTGCTGATGGAAGGGCTTTTCAAGTTTCTATTTCTAGGCGCAGAGGCTATTGGGAGGATGCATTGCTCCTCAATTGCTCTTCTTTCTTTTGGGGGCAAACCAACAAAACAAACGTGGGTTATTAGAAACCATTGAGAAGGAAATCAATCGCATTAAATATTTCCGAGCGATGACTCTCGAGAGAGGTCACTTTTTTGCATAACTCCTTAGCAGGGTAGCCAGCAATTTCAGGAGTAGACATAAAAACATCTTTACCGGATATCTTAAATCGAGGGCACAGCTTATCAATAGCCCCTTTAGATGAAAATATTGATACTAATGGCACGACAGAGCGCGTAGAAAGATTCCTGTGTAAATCATGCTGAACGTCCAGAAGGAAAGGTATAGATTCTCTTGATCCCGGCTCTTCATTCTCGTACACATCAAATTGGGCCACTAGAATCTCCTCTTGCGTGCAGCGAAAACGCCATCTTTCTCAATGCGAGCGTTGTAGTGCGTTATCGCCTCTCGATTTTCAGCAAGCCACTGCTCCTCTAGGTGTTTCCGGACCCTTTCGGCGAGGGCTTCCTCAAAGACCTGAGATAGGTTAAACCCCTCGCTCTTCGCTATTCGCAAAAGGTCGGAATTTGCTGTCAGGTTGACAGCCTTTTTTGAGGCTTCATGGTTGTATGCGTTTAGTATTTTCATGCGTTCTCCGTATGCACATATATAATGCGCATTATCTACCATCATTATGCATTATGCAATAAAAAATTCACTGTTCTGTGAACGGGTTCAGCGATTGACTCTTGCCTGCCTGTCTTGAAATTGGTGTGGCGGTCTGCTCATTTCATCGTCATGACTTTCCCCACGAAAAGTAAACGGCTTGGCCATCTCCGGTTGGGGCTTTACTTTTTCTCCTCTCGCAATGTTTGAAAGTGTGAAACTGGAAGATTTTTAAAATTCCTGCTGACCCTGACCTTTCAGGAGACTTGTTCTTGTGACAGCTCGCCAAAATTTTTTTTTTTTTGCGGGCAAATATTGAGCATTACATGGCCTAGGTCTTGACACTTACAATTAGGAATTCAAAAAGAATGTCTTGTGAATGCTACGTCAACCGCTGGAGGATAGCGAAGTCTGCAACCGTCGGGCGGCGCAAAGCCTCACCTATTCAGCGTCCTTTATGCTGGCCGCGGCCACAAGCCCTGCCCCTGTGGATTTCTCGGCGACCCGCAGCTACACCCGCCTGCTGAAAGTCGGTCGCACGATCGCCGACCTGGCGGGCGCCACAGAGATCGATGCCACGCATCGTGCCGAAGCCATTCAGTATCGTCTCCTCTACCGCAACAGGCCCTGATAAGCGGCCCTGGAAGCGTTTCACCGGCGATGCAATGCGCTTGGTGAAGCCCCGGCGTTGTGATATTTTCCAAGCATGAGTGAAACCCTTCTGCCGCTGCTGATGGCTCTGGCCGCCGTCTTCCTCGGGGCCCTGGTCGGGGGCCGCCTGGCCTCCGTCTGTCGGATCCCCCGGGTGACCGGCTATCTCCTGACCGGATTGCTGATCGGACCCTCCTTCGCGCACATGACGGGGGTGCCGGTGTTGCTGCCACCTGAGATCCTGCTGGAAATGCGGCCGCTTAGCGATATCGCTCTGGCCCTTATCTTGATGCATATCGGCGGCCTGTTTGAAATCCGTTACCTCGATCGCTGGCGTCACCGGATTCTTCTCTTCTCAGGCAGCGAGATTGTGCTGACCTTTGTCCTGGTGGCCGGCACCGTGATGCTGGTCAACCTGACCTTGTTGCAAAAGGTCCTGCCAGGCATGACGCTGGGCCAGACATCGCTGGTGTTCGGCCTGTTTCTGGGCATCATCGCCGTGGCCACCGCGCCGGCGGCCACCCTGATGGTCATTAGGGAATACCAGGCCGATGGACCGGTGACCAGCGTCGTCCTGACGCTGGTCGGCTTCAACAACCTGGTCTCGGTGCTCGGCTTCGCCATTCTGGCCCATTATGTCATCTATCCCGGCGAGAGCCTTGCGGTGCTGGTGGTGCGTATGGGTGGCCCGATCATTGTTGGTGCCGCTCTGGGCTTCGCCATGTCGGTGTGGGCGCAGCGCCTGGAACTGCCGAGCGAGAACAAGATTCTCATGCTGGGCGGCATCACGGTCAACGTGGCCGTCTGCCGCGCTCTGCAGATCGATCCTCTGCTGGCCAGCCTGATACTCGGCATGATGCTGGCCAACAGCTGCCCGCGCTGGCACCGGCTGCAGGAAGATATCCGCCAAGTGGACTACCTGCTTTACGTGGCCTTTTTCGTGCTGGCCGGGGCCAACCTGCACATCGAGACGCTGACGCACATCGGCTTACTCGGCGTCGCCTACGTCCTCGCCCGCACCGCCGGCAAATGGCTCGGGGCCGCCCTCGGTGCCCGGCTGGGGCACTTCGGCTCGAACGAGCGGGCTTACATCGGCTGGACGCTGATGGCCCAGGCCGGGGTCGCCATCGGCCTGGCGAGCCAGCTGGCCCACAATTGGCCGGCGGGCGGCAAGCTCCTGGAGACGGTGATCCTCGGTTCGGTGGTGATCTTCGAGCTGATCGGTCCGCTGGCCGTACGCCACGGCCTGGTGCGCTCCGGTGAAGTGCCGATTCTTGCCCTGTTGCAGAAAAAGGCGCCGGTGGGGGCCTTGGAAGGTCTGCACAATGTCGTCCAGCATTTTCGCAAAGAGCTCGGCGTGCCGGTCGGGCATCACATCCAGGACCCGGGGGATATTTTGGTCCGGCACATCATGCGGCAGAATGTCGAGACCGTGCGGCACAGCACCCCCTACTACGCCCTGCTCAAACACATTGCCCACAGTCGTTATGATCGCTTTCCGGTGGTCGATGAAAACAACCATTTTGTCGGCATGATCGATTACACGGAGATCCGCAACCTGCTCTTCGAGCCGGCGCTGGTCCCCCTGGTGGTGGCCGGTGACCTGACGACGCCGGTCTCCTATGCCCTGCGCCCCGACCAGCCCCTGCGCGAGGCCCTGCAGACCCTGAAGGAACATCGCAACGTCAGTTATTTCCCGGTGGTTGCGACCGATAATCCGCAGAAACTGGTCGGTATTCTCAGCCAGAATGATGTCCTGGCCGCATTTCGGCGGCTCGAGCCGGGCGACTGAGTTGCTGCTGCAGAAAGCCGCCCGCCAGCCTCTGGAGGCAAAGACTGGACGCCGCGATCGTTCCGTAGTAAAAGAACCAGGCAAACCAAGACGCGACGGAGGAAGTTTTGATCCCGAAACAGTTTCGCATTCACGTGGTCCTGATCGTGGCCGCGCTTTTCATGATTATTTTCCCCATACTCAGCGAGACCCCCGACGCCGACAAGGCCGAGCGCGCGCGGGCTGCGGCCGCCGTTTTTCTCGACCGTGTCGATGCCGGTGACTATGGAGACAGCTGGGATCTGTTGGCCGAACTGGCGCAGGAAAAGATCTCCCGCGAGAAGTGGACTGAGCAGCTGGCTGAGGCCAGAGAGCGCTCCGGAGCCCTGGTCGAACGCCAGCAGGAGGATGCCAGTTTTTCCACCGAGGCCAAGGACAGCCCGGAGGGGGAATACATTCTGCTGAGCTACGACGCGCGGTTTGAGAAAGCCACGGGCGTCACCGAGTATGTCACGGTGATGTTGACCGATCAGGGGTGGCAGGTGGCGGGGTATTTCATGCAGTAAGAAAGGGTTGGCTGCGCAAGAAAAGTCGGGCGACTGCCGGGCGCAACCGGCAAGCAACCCATCGATACCGATGGATGCAGGGGTTGCGGCCCCTGACGCCGTTTTAATTTCTTTGCTTGTGCGAAAGAAAGTAAACTAAAGAAACACACCCCGATGCCTTGCCCGCTGCGCGGGTCCCCGGCGCCGAAAAGATGAACGTCGGCAGGGCGAAAACTCGGCTGACGCCTCAAACATCCGCCCTGCTAATTAACGTTCATCCATTCGTCACCGGCTGCGGCATACGGTGAAAGACCATCAAAGCAGGAAAACCAAGGGCAACAGAGGAAGACTCTGTTGCCCTTTGATATTTAGCCATATTTTTTGACAAACAATTAAAGGAAGGGATTGCTGACCTGAATCGTTTGGTCGCGGCGTGGTCCCACCGAGACCAGAACCACCGGGCAGCCGGCCAGTTCCTCGAGCTTGGCCAGGTAGGCCTTGGCGGCCGCGGGCAGATCCTCCATTTGGGTCGCGCCGCTGATGTCACTGCACCAGCCGGCAAATTCTTCGTAGATCGGCGTGCACTCCTGCAGGACGTCGGCATCCCGGGGAAACTCGTCGAGGACCTGCCCCTGGTAAGCATAGCCGGTACAGACCTTGATGCTTTCGAGGTCATTGAGGACATCCAGCTTGGTGACCGCCAAACCGGTCAAGCCGTTCAGGCGAACCGCCTGGCGGATGCCCACGGCGTCAAACCAGCCGCACCGCCGCGGGCGGCCGGTGGTCGAGCCGAATTCGTGACCGGCCTTACGCAGACGGTCGCCCATCTGATCATGCAGTTCCGTCGGGAAGGGCCCTTCCCCGACCCGCGTGCAGTACGCCTTGGTGATGCCGATCACGCTGTCGATATGCCGGGGGGCGACACCGGTTCCGGTGCTGACGCCGCCGGTGCAGGTCGATGACGAGGTGACGTAAGGGTAGGTGCCGTGATCGATATCAAGCAAGGTCCCCTGGGCGCCCTCGAAGAGCAGGTTTTCGCCGGCCTGGATCGCCGCGTACAGGGAACTCGGGCAGCAGCCGATGTACTGTTCGATCTGTCGGGCGTAGGCCGCGTACTCATTGAAGATACTCTCTTCGTCGAGCGCCGGTTCGCCGAAGAACTTTTCCAGCAGAAAGTTCTTCTCCGGCAGCAGTTCTTTCAGCTTGCGGCGAAAAATCTCCGGTTTGATCAAATCGCTCAGGCGGATGCCGCGGCGGCCGATCTTGTCCTCGTAGGCCGGACCGATCCCCCGGCCGGTGGTGCCGATTTTGCGCGCCGCGTCTTTTTCCCGGGCCAGGTCGATGGCCTTGTGCCAGGGCATGATGACATGCAGGTTGCTGTCCACCAGTAGCTGGCGGTCATCCTGGAAGTGGCCCTTGGCCTTGAGGTTTTCAATCTCGCCGATGAAAATTTTCGGATCGAGCACAACGCCGTTGCCGATTACGCAGCGTTTGCCGGGATGCAGAATGCCCGAAGGGATCAGGTGGAGAATGATAGTCTCTTCACCGACCACCAGGGTGTGGCCGGCGTTGTTGCCGCCCTGGTAACGAACCACCTGCTGGGCATGCTCGGTGTAAATATCGACGACTTTGCCTTTGCCTTCGTCGCCCCACTGGGCGCCGACGATGACGACGTTTGCCATGGTTGTCTCCTAAATCTGCAATGCGCCGGATTCGATCGCTGCGCGTGTCACAGAGGTTTCCCGGCCATCGGCCGTACAAATCAGTTGCAGAGAATCCGGCTGTGCACCCACCACTAGCAAATAACGGTAGTGCATACGCCGGGCATAATCGAGGCTGGCCTCACGGCCCCGGGCGATGATATCGCGGGCGGCGGAATAGCCCTGCTGGCGAAGCGCGGCCGCCAGGCGCTGGGCCGGTGCCTTGTCCGGTCCGGTGGAAAAGATCAGAATGTCGGTGCCTTCACCGATGCGCTCATCGAGAATTCCGTTGAGAGCAAACAGCAGGTTGTAGAGGTTGAAGGAAAACCCGGTGGCCGGCGCCGCAAATCCGTAGCGTTCCGTCAGGCTGTCATAGCGGCCGCCGGCGCATACGGCGCGCCCGAATCCAGACAGGAACCCCTGAAAAATCAGTCCGCTATGATAATCGAAGCCACGCATTTCGCCAAGGTCCAGGGTAATGTGCTCCTCGACACCGTAAACGGCCAGGACCTCGAGGACCTGTGCGAGATTGTCGAGAGCCTTCTGGGACGCCGGGTTGACGACAGTTCCCCTGGCCAGGTCGAGAATCTTCCGGTCCCCGTAAAGACGGGGCAGAATCAGCAGCTCCTGGCGTTGCTGAGCAGACAGGGGCAGCTCGTCCAGAGTGCGCTGCAGGCTGGAGAGGTCTTTGGCGGCGATGGCGGTCTTGACGTCCTGGGCCTGATGCGGGGTGAGCGGCAAATCGTCGAGGATGCCCCGCAGGAAATCGACCTGTCCCAGGTCAACGGTGAATTCCGTGGCGCCGACCGCTTTCAGGCAGGCGACGGCCATGGCAATCATTTCGGCATCCGCTTCCGGACCGCTCAGACCGATCAGTTCAACGCCGGACTGAAAAATTTCGCGGTCTTTGCCGAGGCGCTGCTCGGTGTGACGCAGCACCCGACCACTGTAACAAAGACGGAAAGGCAGGGGCATGTCGCGCATCCGGGTGGCGGCGATGCGTGCCACCTGCGGTGTCATGTCCGGGGGAAAGGCGACCAGGCGACCGGTTTGCCGGTCGTCGAAGCGAAAGGTCTTTTCGCGCAGGTCTTCGCCGAGGCCCAACTCAAGGACACTCAGGTCCTCGAGGATCGCCGGCGCCACCGGGCGGAAACCCCAGGCCCGATAAACCGCCCGCAGGGCGTCTTGCAGGTAATCGAGCTTGGCCGCTTTGACCGGCAGGAAGTCTTTCACGCCGGTCGGCAACCGGGTTTCAATCATAAGCGACACGGTTCCGGGTCTTTCTAGAGTACAATCTGGTTGGCGGCAATGATGTGGGGATGAGCGCGCAATTTTTCCAGAGTTTCATCGGGAATGCAACTGTCAACGTTAATCAGCGACACCGCCTGGCCATCGATCGATTGCCGACTCAGGTTCATGCCGGCGATATTGATCTGGGCGTCACCAAGGATTTGGCCGATAAAGCCGATGATGCCGGGTCGATCCTCGTTGAACAGGACCAGGATGTGACCCTTGGGGATGGCCTCCACATAGCAGCCGTTGACGCGCACAATCCGGTAGTCCTCTTCACCGAACAGAGCGCCGGACACAGCATGTTCACCATCGGCACCGATCACGGTCAAGCGGATCACGCTGGCAAACCCCTGGGTCGCCTGACTGCGGGTCTCGGTGACCCGGATGCGTCGTTCCCGGATCAGGTGCGGGGCATTGATGTAGTTGGCTTCGGGGCCGATCATCGGTGTCAGGAGACCTTTCAGCGCCGCGTTGGTCAAAGGTTCCGTCGGATTGTTGGTGACCGTGCCGGCGTACTCCAGGCGGATTTCCTGCAGCCCCTTGGCGTAGAGCTGTGCCTGGAATGAACCGAGCCGTTCCGCCAGGGCAATATGCGGACGCAGGGTGGCCAGCAAGTCGGCGCTGATCGAGGGCACATTGACCGCATTGACGATGATTCCAAAGCGCAGGAAATCGACCACCTGGTTGGCGACCTGCACGGTGACATTGACTTGCGCGTCGCGCGTCGCGGTGCGCAGGTGGGGGGTGCAGATGACGTTGTCAAGGGCGAGCAGCGGATTGTTCTTGCCGGGCGGTTCCTTGTCGAACACATCGATGGCCGCACCGGCGACATGGCCGTTCTTAATGGCTTTGGCCAGAGCGGTTTCATCAATCAGCCCGCCCGTCGCACAGTTGATCACATGACAGCCCGGTTTCAGGCGGGCGATCGTTTCCTGGTTGAGGATATTTGCCGTTTCGGCATTGCGGGGCGTGTGCAGAGTGAGAAAATCGGAACGGCTGAGCAAGGTCTCGAAGCTGACCTGTTCAGCACCCAGCAAGCGGATCGTCTCGGCACTCAGGTAGGGGTCGTAAACGATCGGCTTCATCTTCAGGGCACTGGCCCGTTCCACCACCAGGCGACCGATCTTGCCGGCACCGAGCACACCGATCGTTTTGCCGGCGATTTCGACGCCGAGAAACTTGTCCGTCTCCCAGAGACCGGATTTGGTGGACTGGCTGGCGCTGGGGATGCGCCGGGCCAGGGCAAAGATCATGGCGATGGTATGCTCGGCTGTGGTGGTCGTGCTGCCGAAAGGGGTGTGCATGACCACCACCCCTTTGCGGTTGGCGGCCTCCAGGTCGAGGTTGTCGGTGCCAACCCCGGCGCGGCCGATCACCTTGAGCGCCTGGGCCGCGTGAAACACTTCTTCGGTGACGTGGGTCCCACTGCGCACGATCAGCCCCTGGGCATCGGCAACGGCCTGCAGAAACTGGTCGTGCGACAGCCCGGGCTGATAATCGAGATCGATCTTTTCGTCCTGTTCCAGGACCCGGAGCCCTTCACTGGGGAATTTGTCTGCAACCAGAACTTTCATGATCGGGCCCGTCTCAGAGGTTTGGGAATCCGGCTGTCCGGGGGTGGGCGGAGCGGCTCAAGTCAAGCACCAACAGCCAACTTTGTAAACTAGCAACCGGCCTTTCACCTGTCAAGACGAAAGGCCGGACATCAGGACCAGATCATCACGCCTTTTCGACCAGGTTCTGCAGGAAGCGAATCAGCAGGCGGACGCCGACACCGGTTCCGCCCTTGGTGCAATAAGGCAATTCCTCGTCCCGCCAGGCGGTGCCGGCAATATCGAGATGGGCCCAGTGGAAATCTGCGGCGAATTTCTGCAAAAATGCGGCAGCCGTGATCGTCCCGGCGGGTCGGCCGCCGACGTTCTTCATGTCCGCCACATGGCTCTTGATCTGTTCGGCATAGTCCTCCCAGAGGGGCAGCTGCCAGAGCCGTTCACCGGTGTCCTGGCCGGCATCGAGCAGCTTTTGGACCAGCGCCTGATCGTTGCCGAGCAGCGCGGTGGCGTGATGGCCGAGGGCGATAATGCAGGCCCCTGTCAGGGTCGCCAGGTCAATCACCAGGCGCGGCTTGAAGCGTTTGGCATAGGTCAGGGCATCGGCCAGGATCAGGCGCCCTTCCGCATCGGTATTGAGAACTTCGATGGTCTGTCCGGAGAGACTGGTCAGGATATCTCCCGGCCGGTAAGCGGTGCCGGAGGGCAGATTCTCTACCGCGGGGACGATTCCGACCAGGTTGATCGGCAGGTTCAACGTGGCTGCGGCCTGCAACGTGCCGATCACCGCGGCGCCGCCGGCCATGTCCATTTTCATTTCATCCATCTTCTCCGCCGGTTTCAAAGAGATGCCGCCGGCATCGAAAACGACCCCTTTGCCGACCAGCACAACCGGGGCGTCCTGGTCATTGCCACCGTGGTGCTCGAGCAGAATCAGGCGCGGTTCGCGGGTGCTGCCCTGAGCCACGCCGAGCATGGCACCGAAGCCCTCTTTGGCCAGCTCTTTCTGCTTCAGGATGGTGCATTTCAGGGAACTGCGGCCGGCCGCCTCGCGGGCTTGTTCGGCCAGGTACTGGGGTGACTTGACATTGCCGGGGGTGTTGACCAGGTCCCGGGCCAGACAGACGCCGTCGACCAGCTTCAGGGCGTCGTCGAGAGCGGTGGCGGCGGCTTGCTGGTCGTCGGATTTGGCCACAAAGAGGGTGATCGCCTTGGGCTGCGGACGCTTTTGACGTTCCGCCTCAGAGAGGAATTGATCGTAGCGGTAGCCGGCCAGAGCGATCCCTTCCGCGATGGCCTGGACGCGCGCGGCGGGATCGCTTGCCGGGACCGCGCAGAGCGGCAAGGCAAAGGCGACCCGGCTCAGCTTGGCCTGCATCAGCTGCTGCGTGGCCTTGCCAGCGGCCTGGCGCAAAATCTCCAGTCGGCACTCTTTCTTGGCGCCGAGTCCGACCAGCAGGATGCGTTCTGCGGGCAGGTCTCCGGCCGGTCGAAAAACGATCTGCTCGCCGGTTTTGCCGGTGAACTCCTTGTTGCGCCGGGCTTTTTGCAACAGGCGATGGAGTCTTTCGTCCAGTTCTTTGAGCAGCTTCCCCTGGAAGTCCTGTTCGAAGACGCCGATCACCAGGCCGTCGGTCTTGGTCTGTAAAGGGTCTGTGGTGCGTATCTTGATATCCATCTGAATCTCCTCCGAACCCTGCAACAGGGCGGGTTCCTCTTTTCATGACAGGCCATTTGCCGGCCCGGGCGGGGTGCTTCTGTCTCAGGCAATGACCTTGAACACGGCGGCGAAATCGCTGTCGGCATCGCCGGAGGCACGCGCCCGGATAAACGTCTCGTTGGCCGTGGCGGCGCTCGCCAGGGGCTGCCCGAGACGGTCGCCCAGGCCGATGGCCAGGCGCAGGTCCTTTTGCATGTGTTTTAACGGAAAACTGGCCGGAAAGTTTCTTTGCAGAAGCATCGGTCCTTTGCCCTGAAACATCCGGTTGCCCAGGGCACCGGCGGCCAGAATCTCCAGGAGCTGGTTGCCATCCAGACCGCTTTTCTGACTGAGAGCCACACCCTCGCAAAACGCGGCCATCATGCCGCCCATGATCATGTTGACAATCAACTTCATGCGGGCGGCCTGACCGACGTCACCGAGGTAGGGTGCCATCTTGCCCATTTTATCAAAAGCCGGCCGGGCTTCGTCGTAGAGTGTCGGGTCGCCGGCGGCGAGAATAATCAGGGTACCGTCGATCGCCGGTTGTTTGGTCCCGGAGACGGGCGCTTCCAGAAAGCGTCCGCCGGCTTTGGTCACCGCCTCGTTGATCTGTCGGGAGGTGGTATCGTCAACGGTTGACATGTCGATATAGCCGCGTTGGTCACCGATGCCTGCCAGCACACCCTCGGCTCCGAAGCACACCGACCGGGCTGCCTCCGGGTCAGCCAGCATGGCAAAAGTCAGGTCGCAATGGGCCGTGACCTCTTGAGGACTCCTGGCCTGGTGGGCGCCAAGCGCAACCAGGGGCTGGCATTTGTCCGCCGAACGATTCCAGACCGTAACGTCGAAGCCGGCCCGCACCAGGTTGGCCGCCATGCCACTGCCCATAATGCCGAGACCGAGAAAACCATATCGTGCCATGATCCTTCCTCCTTGCTGAAAAGATTCTCTGTTCCCCCTCAAGGCTATCTTATCGCGCGCAGAAAACAATCACCCCGTCGAAAAGCAAAAGCCCGCTCTTTTCGAAAAAGCGGGCTTTGCTCTGGAGCGATGATGCCGCAGGATTTTTAGAGCGCTTTGAACGCTTTGCGCGCGGCGTCAATGGTCTGGTCGAGATCGTCCTGACTGTGGGCGATGCTCATGAAGCCGGCTTCGTATTGCGAAGGCGCCAGGTTAATCCCGGATTCCAGCATACTGCGGAAAAAGCGAGCAAAAATCTCCGGCGCTTCCGGCTTGACATCGTCGATGCAAGCGACCTCCTCGGCCTGGAAATAGGTACAGAACATGCCGCCGACCCGTTGCAGAGATGTCGGCACATTGGCAGCGGCCGCTGCCTCCTGCAGGCCTTTGCACAGGTAATTGCTCTTCTCCTCGATGGCGGCGTAGAATCCCTCCTCCTTGAGCAGGTCCAGGGTGGCGATCCCGGCGCTCATCGCCAGCGGGTTGCCGGACAGGGTGCCGGCCTGATAGACGCCGCCTTCCGGGGAGAGATGTGCCATGATCGCGCGTTTGCCGCCGAAGGCGCCGACCGGCAGTCCCCCGCCGATGATTTTGCCGAGGCAGACCAGGTCGCCACGGACGCCGAAACGTTCCTGGGCGCCGCCGTAGGCCACCCGGAAACCGGTCATGACCTCGTCGATGATCAGCACGATGCCTTCGCTGTCACAGAGATCGCGCAGACCCTCCAGAAACCCCGGCCGGGGAGGCACGCAGCCCATGTTGCCGGCAACCGGTTCCAGGATGATCCCGGCAATCTCGCCGGGGTTGGCGGCAACCATCGCCTTGACCTCCTCGAGGTTGTTATAGGTGGCGGTCAGGGTGTGCTTGGCGAAGTCGGCCGGCACCCCCGGAGAGGTCGGCACGCCGAAGGTGGCCAGGCCGCTGCCGGCCTTGACCAGCAGGGAGTCGGCATGACCGTGATAGCAACCGGCGAACTTGATAATCTTGTCGCGCCCGGTGTAGCCGCGAGCCAGGCGGATGGCGCTCATGGTGGCCTCGGTTCCGGAAGAGACCATGCGGACCTGTTCGATATTCGGGTAGGCCGCGCAGACCCGTTCCGCCAATTCGGTCTCCCGGGCGGTTGGTGCCCCGAAGGAGGCCCCGGTCGCCGCCGTCTGCTGGATCGCCTCAACGACTTTCGGGTGACAATGGCCCAGGATCATCGGTCCCCAGGAACCGACATAGTCGATATAAGCATTGCCGTCGACATCGTAAATTTTCGACCCGCGGGCTTTGGCAATGAAGATTGGATCACAGCCAACCGATTTGCAGGCCCGAACCGGGCTGTTGACCCCGCCGGGGATGAACTGCTTGGCCTGGTTGAAAAGTGCGGTGGATTTCTGGTGATTCATTTTGGCTCCTTAGGGCACGGGCGTGCATGCCTGTCTGATGGCTGGTGCTGCGTCTTGTCGCGGCTGGGTAACGCCGCGCAGTTCGTCTGTTAACATAGCATTTCCGAACTGTCAAGCGAGCCGGCGGCCGGTTCGTGGCCCCAGGTGGCCCGGACTGTAGGGGTAATATTTTTTACTCTGACTAAATTTTTTGAGGGGCATTTGCCGGCACTTGTGCTCCCGTCAGCGATCAAAAAAGCACTCTTTCTTGACAAGATTTCTCGGGCTTGTCGATTTGGCGTGGGTGGCGGCGATTTTTGATGTAAGCTAAAAAAAGACTCATCGGATAGCGTTTGACTTTGCCCAGCATCTGATTTATAACCGCTGGTCTGACCAATTTACAAAAGGAACGTCTATGGGTGAACTGCTCGTCATTCTGGTCAGCGCCATCTTCGTCAACAACTTCGTTCTGGCGCGCTTTCTCGGCATCTGCCCTTTTCTCGGGGTATCCAAGAAAGTGGAGACGGCTCTGGGAATGGGTATGGCGGTGACCTTCGTCATGACGGTGGCCACGGTGGTGACCTGGTTTGTCCAGTACTTCGTCCTGATCCCCTTCGGCCTGGAATACCTGCAGACGATTGCCTTCATTCTGGTGATCGCCTCGCTGGTCCAACTGGTGGAAATGGTGATTCAGAAGGTCAGCCCGGTGCTCTACCAGTCGCTGGGCATTTTCCTACCTCTGATTACCACCAACTGCGCCGTGCTTGGCCTGGCTGTTCTGAACATTCAGAAAGACTATACCTTTCTGGAAGGGGTCGTCTTTGCCATTGGCGCGGCTCTCGGGTTCACTCTGGCGCTGGTTCTGTTTGCCGGGCTGCGCGAACGTCTGGAGCTTTGTGCGGTGCCGCAGAGCTTCCGCGGCACGGCGATTGCCCTGGTGACAGCCGGTTTGCTGTCGCTGGCGTTCATGGGTTTTGCCGGACTGGTCAAGGGCTGAGCCGCAGCACTGCGGGTCTGTGCCGGCAGCAGACATCCGAGTTGTCAAGGAAACATTCATGATTGCAGCAATATTGAGTCTGGGCTGTATCGGTTTGGTGGCCGCCTTCGCCCTGGGGCTGGCGGCGAAAAAGTTTGCCGTTGAAGTCGATCCGCGCGAGCTCGCCGCCCTGGAGGTGTTGCCGGGAGCGAATTGCGGCGCCTGCGGGTATCCCGGCTGTGCGGGATTTGCCAAGGCCGTCATCGAAGGCAAGGCGGAGCTGAATCAATGCCCGCCCGGCGGTGCCGAAGTGGTGCTGAAACTCTCGCGCATTCTCGGTGTGGAAGCAACGGCGGCGGAACCCGAGATTGCCGTGGTGATCTGCCAGGGAGACAATCGCAAGGCCCAGCTGAAGTATCAATACCTCGGGCTGGATGATTGCACGGCGGCCCAGAGGGTGGCCGGTGGACCGAAAGCGTGCCCCGGTGGCTGCCTCGGCTTGGGGTCCTGTCAGCGGGCCTGTCCTTTCGATGCCATCGAAATGACGGACGATGGACTGGCGGTGATCAGCCGCGAGAAATGTACCGGCTGCCGCAAGTGTATTGCCGTCTGTCCGCGCAACGTGATCCGCATGACGCCGCTGTCA
The DNA here is from genome assembly GCA_037383085.1 of Desulfuromonadales bacterium. Lineage (GTDB taxonomy): Bacteria > Desulfobacterota > Desulfuromonadia > Desulfuromonadales > BM103 > JARRPG01. The sequence continues at coordinate 51,295 of JARRPG010000004.1, forward strand.
TCAACCGTCCATGTCCTCTGTAACAGCCATGACAAGGGGGCGTTGGTCCGCAAGTATTGCCAGATCGGCTGCATCGGCTGTCATATCTGCAAGAAGACGGTGCCCGACGCCTATCAGGTCGAGACCTTTCTGGCCACGGTTGTCTATGGACAGGATGAAGAAGCCGGGGAGGCGATCGCCAAGTGCCCGACCCAATGTATCCGTGATTTCCAGGACGGCTACCCGGAGGGCAGCCGGTTGGCGCCTGCCGGCAGCGAAAAGACACACGCCGCCTGACCCTGTGGTGATTTGATTGACGTGATGAAACTGCGAACCTTTTCCGGAGGGGTTCACCCTCCAGACAACAAGCAGTGGTCGGCTCATCTGCCGATCGAAGACTGCCCGTTGCCGGATCAGCTGATTGTGCCGATGTCCCAGCATATCGGTGCCCCGGCGGCGCCCTGTGTTGCGGTCGGTCAGCAGGTCGCCAAGGGAGAGGTGATCGGTGAAGCCAAAGGCTTCGTCTCGGTGCCGATCCACGCGCCGACCTCAGGCGAGGTCGTGGCTGTTGAAGCCCGGCTGCATCCGATGGGAACCGCCCTGCCAGCGGTCGTCATCAAGGCCGATGGCGAAGATCGCTGGCGGGACGATCTGGCCTCCGCCGAGCCGGGTGATCTGACGCCGGAAGAGATCATTGACAAAGTGCATCAGGCCGGGGTGGTCGGCCTGGGTGGAGCCGCCTTTCCGGCCCACGTCAAGATGTCTCCACCACCTGAAAAGCCGATCAATACGCTGATCTTCAATGGCGTCGAATGCGAGCCTTACCTGACCGCCGATCATCGCATGATGCTCGAGGAAACCGAGCGTATCCTGCAAGGGGTTGCCTTGTTGCAGTATGTTTTCGGTGCGGAACGGGTCGTGATCGGCATTGAGGCGAACAAGCCGGATGCGATTGCGCATCTCGAACAGCACTGCACGGGCACGCCGGTTGAGGTTGTCGCTCTGCAGGTCAAGTACCCGCAGGGTGCCGAAAAGCAACTGATCGCCGCGGTCACCGGACGGGAGGTGCCCTCCGGCGGGCTGCCGATGGATATCGGGGTGGCCGTGCACAATGTCTCTACGGCGGCGGCCGTGACCGACGCCGTCGTCCAGGGCCGGCCTTTGATCGAACGGGTTTGCACCGTCACCGGGCCGGCGATCCGTGAGCCCAAGAATCTCAAGATCAGGATCGGCACACCCTTGTCACACCTGGTCGCGGTCTGCGGCGGCCTGGTCGAGGACCCCGGCAAGATCATCCTCGGTGGTCCTATGATGGGCGTGGCCCAACTCGGTTTTGACGCCCCGGCGATTCGGGGAACGTCCGGCCTGTTGCTGTTGCGCCAGCAGGATGTCGAGAGACGTCCGGAAGGGCCCTGTATCCGTTGTGCCCGCTGTGTCGAGGGCTGCCCGATGAAACTCCTGCCAACGACGATCGCCGCTTATGCACGACGTGACCTGTTTGAGGCGACCGAGGAATACCGGGCCATGGACTGCATCGAGTGCGGCTGCTGCAGCTATAGCTGTCCGGCGCTCATCCCACTCGTCCAGGCGATTCGTTACGGCAAGGCGGCCATCATGGCCAAAAAGAGGAACGCATAATTTCGTGAATTCGCTTTACCTGTCATCGTCACCGCACGTCCATTCGGGCCGCACCACAGCGCAGATCATGCGCGATGTGCTGTACAGTCTGGTGCCCGCCTGCGGCGTGGCGATCTATTTTTTCGGCCCGCCGGCGCTCGGGGTGCTGTTGATTGCCACCCTGGGTTGCCTGGCCGTGGAAGCTGTCAGTCAGCGGTTGATGGGGCAGCCGGTCACCATCGCCGATGGCAGCGCCGCCATCACCGGTGTGCTGCTGGCTTTGAACCTGCCGCCAACCTCCCCCTGGTGGATGACTTTGCTGGGCGCGGTGATCGCCATCTTCATCGGCAAGCAGGTCTACGGGGGGCTCGGCGCCAACCCCTTCAACCCGGCGCTGGTGGCCCGGGTGGTGCTGCTGATCTCTTTCCCGGTCCAAATGACGACCTGGTCAGCGCCGGCGCCGCTCGGCTCGGGCCTGGACCTGGTCACCACCGCGACCCCCCTGGGTGAATGGAAAACCGCCGTCATGCTCACCGGGCAGATGCCGGTCGAGATGCAGGCCGGGATGACTCGTTATTTCCTCGGCAACATGCCGGGATGCATCGGTGAAGTGTCGGCGCTGGCGTTGCTTCTGGGAGCGGCCTACCTGTTTTACCGGCGGATTCTGACCTGGCATATCCCGGCCACTTATGTCGGCACGGTGGTCGTTCTGTCCGGCATCTTCTGGCTTCTCGATCCGGCCAAGTACCCGAACCCGCTCTTTCATCTGCTCACCGGCGGCCTGGTTCTGGGCGCGTTCTACATGGCGACCGACATGGTGACGACCCCGGTGTCGATGCGCGGCATGCTGATCTTCGGTACCGGCTGCGGGGTTTTGACCGTGTTGATTCGTCTGTTCGGCGGTTACCCGGAAGGGGTCTCCTTTGCCATTCTGTTGATGAACGCGGCGACCCCCCTGATCGATCGCTACACCCGGCCGAAAACCTTCGGTACCCTGCCGCAGGGAGGTGCCGGATGAACAACTTGCCGCGCCTGGTGCTTGTCCTGACCTTGATTACCGCCGGGGCCGGACTGATTCTGTCGCTGGTCGAAGCGGTCACCCGGGAGCCGATTGCCGAGCAGCGGCGCCTGGAAACCCTGCGGGCGCTGCAGGCCGTCCTGCCGCCGGTCGACAATGCCCCGGATCAGGACACGGTGCAGCTGGTGACCGGCCAGGACAAGCGCGGTCGTGATGTGCAGAGAACCTTCTACCGGGGACGCAAGGACGGCGCCCTGACCGGGATCGCCTTCCGGGTCGTCGCCCCGGACGGCTACAGCGGTGACATCGCCATTATGGTCGGTATCGATCCCTCCGGGACCGTGTCCGGGATCGAGATTCTCAGCCACAATGAAACTCCGGGTCTCGGCGACAAGATCACCCGACCAGCCTTCAAACAGATGTTTGCCGGCAAAAACCTCGCCAATGCCGACTGGCGGGTCAAGAAGGACGGCGGCGAATTCGACCAGATTACCGGAGCAACGATTTCACCGCGGGCGGTGGTCGGTGCCGTGCGCAAGGGGTTGGAGTTTTTCCAGGAGCATCGCGATCAGATTATCGTCGATGGTCAGGCCGATGATCAAGGAGGGCGGTCATGAAACTCGCTCAGGAATTCCGCAAGGGGTTTTGGCGTGAGAACGCCGTCTTCCGTCTGCTGCTCGGGCTTTGCCCGGCGCTGGCAGTGACGACCAGCGCGGAAAATGGTCTCGGTATGGGTCTGGCCACCACCTTCGTTCTGGTCTGTTCGAATATCGTGGTCTCTTCCTTGCGGTCGTTCATCCCGGCGAAAGTCAGGATCCCCTCCTTCATCGTCGTGATTGCGTCTTTCGTGACCGTCGTCCAGTTGAGCATGGAAGCGTATTTCTACGACCTGTACAAAGCCCTCGGTATTTTCATCCCCTTGATCGTCGTCAATTGCCTGATTCTCGGCCGCGCCGAAGCCTTCGCCTCGCGCAACAAGTTGCTGCCGGCCGTCGTGGATGGTGTCGGCATGGGGCTGGGCTTCACCCTGGCCCTGTTTGTTCTCGGCGCTGTCCGGGAGTTGTTCGGCTCGGGGACGCTGCTCGGTTTCAGCCTCTTCGGCCCGGGTTATCAGCCGCTGCTGCTGATGATTCTGCCCCCGGGCGCCTTTATTGCCATGGGGTTGCTGTTGGCGGTCATGAACAAGCTGGACGCTCGGCAGCAGCAGTGACGCCTTCGGTGGCACGCCACAGGACCACCAAAATCACGGATTAATCTAAACTAAGACAGCTAATTTGCAGAGCTTTTGCAACTTCTTCCGTACCTGACAAAAATACTCATAAAGCCGCGAAAGAAGGGAGTTTCCCGCCGCCTGGATTGCATACAGTATACTGTATTTTTCCCTTGACAAAGGAGCGGGATTTATCCTAACTTGCTGTCGGCCAAATTGCCGTAACGCTATTGTTGCGGCCAATGAATTTTGTACCCTCACCTGGCAGGAGGAACAAATCTATGCTGGACAGTTATCTTCCGATTCTCACCTTGATCATCATCGCGGTTTGTTTTTCCGTCGGGTCGGTTGTCTTCTCCCGCCTGATCGGCCAGAAAAAACCTTCGGCGATCAAGCTGGCGCCTTATGAGTGCGGCATGCCTCCCGTCGGTTCGGCGCGGGAGCGTTTCTCGATCAAATTCTACATCATCGCCATGCTCTTTATCGTCTTCGATATCGAGGTGGTCTTCATGTACCCCTGGGCCGTCATATTCAAGCGCTTGGGCCTGTTCGGCTTTGTCGAGATGGGGGTCTTCATCCTGATCCTGCTGGTTGGCTACGCATACGTTTGGAAAAAAGGAGCTCTGGAATGGGAGTAGAAGAAACACTCGGTAATAACATTATTACCACGTCTCTGGACAAGGTCGTCAACTGGTCGCGCGCCAAGTCGCTCTGGCCGTTGACTTTTGGTTTGGCCTGCTGCGCGATCGAAATGATGGCGACGGGTGCCGCTCGTTTTGACCTCGACCGTTTCGGTGTCCTGTTTCGTGCTTCGCCTCGCCAGGCCGACCTGATCGTGATCGCCGGAACCGTCACCAAGAAGATGCTGCCGGTCATCGAGACGGTTTACGAGCAGATGCCGGAACCGCGTTACGTGATCGCCATGGGCGCTTGCGCCTGTTCCGGCGGGATCTTCGATACCTACAGTACCGTCCAGGGCGTCGATGAGTCCCTGCCTGTCGACGTGTACGTTCCCGGGTGTCCGCCACGCCCGGAAGGGCTGCTCTACGGCATGATGAAGCTGCAGGAAAAGATCATGAAAGAGCGCAACTCCTTCGGTGCCACCATCGGTGTCGGCGAACGAATCGCCGGCTGATGGTTGCCTGCAGACGATAATTTCAACCCGACAGACAGGACCAATCGTTATGAGTTTACAGGCTGTTGTTGACAAGCTGAAAGCCAAGTTCGGTGAGACCGTTCTTGAGAGCGGCGAATTTCGTGGCGAGACCACGGTGATCGTCAAAAAAGAGGACATCGTCGCGGTTTGCACTTTCCTCAAATACGAGCTCGGCTACAACTTCCTCACGGATCTCTGCGGGGTCGATTACATGGGCCAGTCGCCGCGCTTCATGGTGGTCTACCAACTCTACAATCTCGGTGATCACACCCGCCTGCGGATCAAGGCGCCGGTGGAGGAAAATGATGCCCGGATCGATACAGTCAGCGGTGTCTGGGCAACGGCCAACTGGCTGGAACGGGAAGCCTGGGACCTGATGGGGATCGATTTCAACAACCATCCCGACCGGCGACGGATCCTGCTGCCTGATGATTGGGAGGGACACCCGCTGCGCAAGGATTACCCGGTTCAGGGGCCGGATCGTGAGCCCTATCAGGGGCGCCTGGAATAAACGCTCCCCGGACCGGACCGAAAGACACGATTATTCTCGATCAAAGACGAGGCGGAAATATGGCGAATTTTGAAACCATGACCATTAACATGGGTCCTCAGCACCCTTCAACTCACGGGGTGTTGCGTTTGGTGCTGGAACTGGATGGCGAGATCGTCAGGAAGGCGACACCGCATATCGGTTTTCTGCACCGCGGCATCGAAAAGCTCTCCGAGCACCGGACCTATCACCAGATCCTGCCATTGACGGACCGGCTTGATTACCTGGCGCCGATGCACAACAACCTCGGCTACGTTCTGGCGGTCGAGAAGCTGCTTGGGATTACCGACCAGATTCCGGAGCGCGCCCAGGTGGTGCGCGTGCTGCTGGCCGAACTGACCCGCCTCAAGAGTCATCTCGTCTGGCTGGCCTGTCATGCGCTCGATATCGGTGCGATGACCGTGTTCATCTACTGCTTCCGCGAGCGCGAGGAAATCATGAATTTCTATGAAGAGATTTCCGGCGCCCGCATGACCTCGAACTATTTCCGCGTCGGTGGGCTCTCGGCCGATCTGCCGGAGGGACTGGAGACGAGGATTCGCAAGTTCACCAACGATATGCCGGGTCATATCGAGACCTACGAAGGCCTCCTGACCGGCAACAAGATCTGGCAGAAGCGGATCAAGGACGTCGGCGTCATCAGTGCCGAGGATGCCATTGATCTCGGTGTGAGCGGGCCATCCCTGCGCGGCTCCGGGGTCGATTGGGACCTGCGTCGCGACCAGCCTTATTCCGGTTATGAGAACTACGATTTCGAAGTGGCCGTTGATGACGGCTGTGACACCTGGGCACGTTATCATGTCCGTCTCAAGGAAATGCGTGAGTCCTGCAAGATCATTCACCAGGCGCTGGACAAGCTCAAGCCCGGCCCGATCCTTGCCGATGTGCCGAAAGTTGTCCTGCCGCCGAAGCAGGAGACCGTCAATACCATCGAAGGGCTGATTCATCACTTCAAGATCATCAGCGAGGGCTTCAAGCCGGAGAAGGGCGAAGTCTATGTCGGAGTGGAAAATCCCAAGGGGGAGGTCGGCTACTATCTGGTCTCCGACGGGTCGGCCAGGCCGCACCGGATGAAGATCCGCCCGGCCTCATTCATCAATCTTCAGGCCTTGCCCAAGATGGTCGAGGGCTCCATGATCGCCGATGTCGTGGCGGTCATCGGGACGCTTGACATTGTTCTGGGCGAGATCGATCGCTAATCAGTTCGGTGACGAAGGACGCAGACATGAGTGAAGCTGTCGAGAAAACCGTGGAAGAAGAAGTCGTCGATCTGACCGGAGCGAATCAGATCCTCGACAAGTACGTCGATTTCCCGGGTGCCCTGATGCCGGTGTTGCAGGAGATTCAGGAACATTATGGTTATATCCCCGAGCCGACCGTCCATCTGGCGGCCGAGCGGCTGAATGTTTATCCGAGTCAAATTTATGGGGTGCTGACCTTTTACGCCCAGTTCCACCTGGAGCCGCGGGGCAAATACATCATCCGGGTCTGCATGGGGACCGCCTGCCACGTCAAAGGGGCCGGCCGGATCGGCGACACGATCAAAGACCGTCTCGGGGTCGGCCATGCCGAGACCACGGAAGATCTCAAGTTCACCGCGGAATATGTGGCCTGCATCGGGGCCTGCGGCATGGCGCCGGTGATCATGGTCAATGACGCCACTTACGGCTCCATGACGGTCCAGAAGATAGATGAGGTCCTGCAAAAATACCAGCAGATGGATTGATAACTGATCGAGGGTTTTATGGCCGAAACAGCTGAAAATATTCAAGTACTGATCTGTACGGGAACCGGTGGACTGGCGTCCGGTGCGCAGAGCGTGATCGACGCCTTCGAGGCGGAATTCGAAAAGCAGGGTCTCGAAGCCAAGGTCGGCAAGCGCTGCGACGTCAAGAAGACCGGGTGTCGCGGCCTCTGTGCCAATGACGTTCTGGTCGATGTGATCCTGCCTGGTCAGGAAGCGGTGACCTACGATTTCGTCACCCCTGAGCTGGTGCCGCAGATCGTTGAAGATCACATGGTTGGCAACGAGCCGGTGCCGAAGAAGGTGGCCGGTCCCTACTATGCGAAGTTCCTCGAGAAGCAGCAGCGGATCATCTTCTCCCGGTGCGGCACCATCGATGCCGAAAGCATCGACGATTTCATCGCCCACAATGGTTTTACCGGGATCAAGAAAGCCGTCACCATGGCCCCCGAAGAAGTCATTGAGGAGGTCAAGCGCTCCGGACTGCGTGGCCGCGGCGGTGGCGGTTTCCCCACCGGGGTCAAGTGGTCTTTCTGCAAGGCCACTCCCGGCGAGCACAAATACCTGATCTGCAACGCTGACGAAGGCGACCCGGGGGCTTTCATGGATCGTTCCATCCTCGAAGGCGACCCCTATGGGGTCATCGAGGGGATGATGATCGCCGCCTATGCCATCGGCTGTGATTTCGGCTACGTCTACTGCCGCGCCGAGTATCCGCTCGCCCTGAAGCGCCTGCAACTGGCGATCGACACCTGTTACGAAAAGGGCCTTCTCGGCAAGAACTGCATGGGGCTCGGCTTTGATTTCGATATGCGCATCAAGGCGGGGGCTGGGGCTTTCGTCTGCGGCGAGGAGACGGCCCTGATGGCCTCGATCGAAGGCGAGCGTGGCATGTCCCGTCCCCGGCCGCCGTTCCCGGCCGTGCGCGGTTTGTGGGGCAAGCCGACCAATATCAATAATGTCGAAACCTTTGCCAACGTGTCCTACATCTTCTACAACGGCGCCGACTGGTTCAATTCGATCGGCACCGAGGGGACCAAGGGGACCAAGATCTTCGCCCTGACCGGCAAGGTCAAACACACCGGTCTGGTCGAGGTGCCAGCCGGCACGACCATGAAGGAAGTCATCTACGATGTCTGCGGCGGCATTCTGAATAACCGCAAGTTCAAGGCGGTTCAGGCCGGTGGCCCCTCGGGCGGCTGTCTGCCGGCGGAAGCTTTGGATGCCGAGGTGGATTACGACTCCCTGATCAAGGCCGGCGCCATGATGGGCTCCGGTGGCCTGGTGGTGATGGACGAGACGACCTGCATGGTCGATATCGCCCGCTTCTTCCTCAACTTCACCCGGGTCGAATCCTGCGGCAAATGCATTCCCTGCCGGATCGGCCTGAAGATCATGCTCGAGATCCTGGAGCGGATCACGCAGGGCCAGGGCCGTGAAGGGGATATCGAACTGCTCGAAGACATGGCCTACGACATCAAGAAGAGTTCGCTCTGTGGCCTGGGCCAGACGGCACCCAACCCGGTTCTATCGACGATCCGTTACTTCCGCCATGAGTACGAGACACATATCAAGGAACAGGAGTGTCCGTCGCACAGCTGCAAGCCGTTGCTGCATTTCAAGGTGATCGAAGAGAAGTGCAAGAAGTGCGGTCTCTGCCCGAAAGTCTGCCCGGTCGACTGTATTGCCTGGGAAAAAGGGCAGGTGGCGGTCATCGACCGGGACAAATGCACCGAGTGCACGTCCTGCTACGACGCCTGCCGCTTCATGGCAATCGAATAAAGACGCATCCAGCACTCCATTGAATGATACGAGGACACGATGGTTAACCTGACAATCGACGGACAACAGGTCACAGTCAGCAAGACCGCCACGATTTACGAGGCGGCCAAGGAAATCGGCATTAATATCCCGGTGCTCTGCTACGCCAAGAAGCTGATGCCTTATGGGGCCTGCCGCTTCTGCCTGGTTCAGGTGGAGCAGATGAAGGGCCGCCTGATCCCCGCCTGCACCACCCCGGTCAGTGAGGGGATGGTCGTGACGACCACGTCGGAAGAAATCGAAAAAGTTCGCAAAACGGTCATGGAGTTTCTGCTGGTCAACCACGTGCTGGACTGTCCGGTTTGCGACAAGGGTGGCGAATGCGACCTGCAAGATCTGGCCTATGAATTCGGCTCGATCAAGAATCGCTTCGAAGGCGAAAAATTCGACCTGCCGACCGACGAGGTCAACCCTCTGATCGAACGCAACATGAACCGCTGCGTGCTCTGCGGTCGCTGCGTCCGGGTCTGTGACGAAGTGGTCGGCTACGGGTCCTATTCCTTTATTAACCGCGGCTTCGAGACCAAGATCGCGACCGCTTACGACCGCGGCCTGAACTGCGAATTCTGCGGTCAGTGCGTTTCCCTGTGTCCGGTCGGCGCAATCCTGCCGCGGCCGTTCAAATTCAAAGCCCGCCCCTGGCAGATCAGGGAAGTCGATTCGGTCTGCGGCTATTGTGGCAACGGCTGCACGGTGACTCTCGGTGTCAAGGACAACAAGGTTGAAACGATTCGTTTCAACGATGCCATCGGTGTCAACGACGGCAACCTCTGCATTCGCGGCCGTTTCGGTTATTCCTACGTCAATCACGAGGACCGCTTGACCCGGCCGCTGGTCCGCAAGGACGGCACTCTCGTCGAAGTTGACTGGGAGGAGGCTTTGCAAGTTGCGGCTGATGGCCTCGGCAAGGCCAGCAAGGCCCAGGGGGTCGGTATTCTCAGCGGCGCGCGGCTGACCAACGAAGAGCTTTTCCTGCTCAAGCAGGTTGCCGAAACGCTCGGGACGGACCATCTCGATCACTCCGGCGGCGAATGCTACAAGGGCGTTACCGAAGGGCTCCAGGAGACGCTGGGTGTCAGCGCCTCAACCGCGACCTTCCCGCAAATCGAAACCGCCGATGTCATCCTGGCCATTCGCTCCGACTTCTACGAGACGCATCCCGTGGTGGGCATGGTCGTCAATCAGGCGATTCGGCGCAATGAGGCACAGCTGTACATCGTCGCCGACAAAAAAGGCAAGTTGAACAAGCTGCCGCGGGCGAAGACGCTGCTCAATCCGCCCGGCCTGGAACTGGATGTCCTCAATGCCATGTGCAAGGCCCTGCTCGACAGCGGCCAGGCCAAAACCGAGGGCATTGCTGACCTCGAAAGCTTCAAGGCCGCCATGGGGGCTTTTGCTCCGGAGCAGGTGGCCGAGCGGACGGGCGTCGATGCCGACGCCATCCGGACCGCCGCCGTGCAGCTGGCGGAAGCCGACAACAGCGTGATTCTGCTTGCCTACGGGCTGCCCTATCAGGCCCTGAGCAAAGAGCTGGCAACGGCTGCGGCCAACCTGGCCCTGCTGGCGGGGATCCCGGGCCAAGCCGGCAGCGGCTTGTATCTCTGTGGTGAGAAGGCCAACAGCCAGGGCGCCATCGATCTCGGCATCCTGCCCCAAGGGGACGGCCTGGGTGCCCAGCCGATGCTCTCAGCAGCCGCTGAGGGCAAACTGGATGCCCTCTATATTGTCGCCGAAGACCCGCTGAGCAGCTATCCGAACCGCGACAAGGTCGCCAAGGCGCTGGAGGCGGTGCCGTTCCTGGTGGTTCAGGATCTGTTCCTGTCGCCGACCGCGGAACAGGCCGATGTGGTCTTCCCGGCGGCCTCCTTTGCCGAAAAAGAGGGCACCTTTACCAACGCTGAGCGCCGGATTCAGCGCGTGCGTCCCGGCATCACCAGCCCGGGTGAAGCGCGCTCGGACGCGGCCATTCTGACCGCTTTAGCCAACCAACTGGGCAGCCGTCTCACGTATACCGGGCCGGCCGCCCTGTTTGCTGAAATCGGCAAACAGGTGCCGACCTATGGCGCCTTCAATTTCGATGAGATCGGCCCCCAGGGCGTGGTCTGGGGAGGCGAGACCCTGCAGCCCCTGCAACGCAAGCTGGTTGCGGTCGGTGGCGGGTCGACGGTCACCGGTGACTTCAAGCTGGTCACCGGCAGTGCCCTGTACCACAGCGGTACGGTCTCGACCCGGGCCAAGGGCCCCCTGGCCGTATTGCCCGAGGCCTACCTGGAGTTGTGCCGTGAAGACGCCGCCGAACTCAAGGTGGAGGAGGGCGACCTGGTCAAAGTGACCGGTAACGGGACGGCGTTGCAGCTCAAAGTGAAGGTGGGCAACCGTCTGCCGAAAGGCGTGGTGTTCGCCCCTTATCATTTTGCCGAAGCCCGGGTCAACCAGCTGTATCAAGGTGAGGCCGTGGTCGCGGTGAAGGTTGCCAAATAATTTTTCGGTGTGACGTTTGCCGGACCGGCAGGTCCGCTCGCTTTTGCAGACATGACGCAGAGTACGTTTAATCTGATACGAGGAAGAGGGAGATCATGACGCCTGAAATGCTGAGCCTGTCGAACAGCCCCGGGATCTTTATCGGAATCATGCTGTTAAAAATCCTGGTGGTCTTTACCGTTGTGATGCTGTCGGTCGCTTACGCAACCTGGTGGGAGCGTAAGATCATCGGCCACATGCAGACGCGCCTCGGTCCGATGCGGACCGGCTGGCACGGCCTGCTGCAGCCCTTTGCCGACGGCATCAAGCTGTTCTTCAAAGAGGACATCGTGCCGACGGAAGCGACCAAGGTCCCTTTCCTGCTGGCGCCGATGATGATTCTCGTGCCGGCGCTGATTACGGTGGCCGTCATTCCCTTCGGGCCGGACATCACGCTGTTCGGCTATATCATTCCGCAGCAGATCAGCGATCTGAATATTGGCGTCCTGTACATCCTGGCCTTTGCCGGTCTCGGCATTTACGGCATTGTGCTGGCCGGCTGGGCGTCCAACAGCAAGTATTCGCTGCTCGGCGGCATCCGCGCCTCGGCCCAGATGATCTCCTATGAACTGGCGGCCGGCCTGACCATCGTTGCCGTGTTCATGCTTTCGGAAACGCTCAGCCTGAGGGAGATCGTCGCTCTGCAGCAACAGGACCTCTGGGGAGTCTGCACGTTTATGCCGAACTGGTACATCTTTACCCAGCCGCTGGCTTTCGGCCTGTTCCTCGTCACCGGTCTTGCTGAAATCAACCGGACCCCCTTCGACATGCCCGAGGCGGAGAGCGAACTGGTGTCCGGTTTCTGCACGGAATACTCCTCCATGAAGTATGCCCTGTTCTTCCTTGCAGAATACGCCAACATGATCGTCATCGCCGCAATTACCGCAACCCTGTTCCTGGGTGGCTGGAGCGCGCCGTTCAAGATTGGCATCCTGCAGTCCATTCCCGGTTTTGTCTGGCTGCTGCTGAAGATTTACGCCTTGATGTTCTTTTTCATGTGGCTGCGAGCCACGTTCCCGCGCGTACGCTACGACCAGCTGATGCGCATGGGATGGAAGGTTCTGCTTCCTCTGGCCCTGGCCAATGTCGTGATTACCGGCCTCGTGGTCGTGGTCCTCCAATAACCCGTTACCTTTGCGTCTTTTAAGAGGTTTAGATCATGTTTAAAGCATTTGCCAAAGGTCTGAGCATCACCTTCAAACACCTGCTGCCGGGACACTCGACGACCGTGCAGTATCCGACTGTCAAGCTCAAGCCGTCCGATCGGTTCCGCGGGCTGCACCGCCTGGTACCGACCCAGGACCGGGAGAAGTGCGTGGCCTGCTACCTCTGCCCGACGGTCTGCCCGGCCAAGTGCATCACGGTGGAATCGGCCGAGAACGAGAAGGGTGAAAAATACCCGAAGGTCTACACGATCGATCTGCTGCGCTGCATCTTCTGCGGGTATTGTGTCGAAGCCTGCCCGGTGGAGGCCATTGAAATGACAGGGGTCTATGAACTGGCGAACTACAAGCGTGAAGATTTTGAATTCACCAAGCAGCGGCTGTTGAAGTAAGCCAAGAGGAGCGAAGAACTCATGGAGATTATATTATTTTATCTGGTCGCACTGGTTGCGGTGATTTCGGGTTACCTGGTGATTCGGTGCAAGAGCCCGGTCAACAGCGCTCTGGGCCTGGTCAACACCTTCTTCTGTCTGGCCATTTATTACGTCATGCTGCATGCACCGTTCATGGCCGCGATCCAGATCATGGTCTATGCCGGCGCGATCATGGTGCTGATCCTGTTCGTCATCATGCTCTTGAACCTCGGCACGGAAGCGCGCCAACGCTATACCCATGGGGTGGTCTGGTCGGCGATTGCCAGCCTGCTGGTGCTCGTCAACGTGGTTTACTTCCTCAAGCGTGGTCGCGTCACTGGCGCCGAGGGGGATATCACTCCGTTCAAGATCGAAACCCTTGGCCACACCGAATTGATCGGCAAGACAATGTTCACCGAGTTCCTGCTGCCCTTTGAAATCGCTTCCATCCTGCTGCTGGTGGCGATCGTGGGTGCAGTCGTGCTCGCCAAACGCGAAGTTTAAGCGTAGCGGATTAGGGGAGACTTCATAATGATTAGCGTTTACCACTACATGAGCGTTGCCGCAATTCTGTTTGCCATGGGGACATACGGGGTTCTGACGCGGCGCAATGCGATTGTCATCTTCATGTGCATCGAGCTGATGCTCAATTCGGTCAATCTGACGTTCATTTCCCTGTCCAGCTACCTGCAGAACATGGACGGGCAGATCTTCGTTTTCTTTGTCATGGCCGTGGCTGCAGCCGAAGCCGCCGTCGGACTGGCCCTGATGATCGCATTTTACCGGAATCGGGATTCCATCGATGTTGACGACGTCAACATGCTGAAATGGTGAGCGCCTGACGCCCACTTTCCTTAAGAGGTTACTTCGTTCGGAGGAGAGATAGATGTACGATAAACTGTGGCTCATACCCTTCTTCCCGCTACTCGGCTCGATCATCAACGGGTTGCTCGGCAAGCGGTTCATCAAGAACGAGAAGGTCATCGGCGCGATCGGCACGGGCGCCGTCTTCCTGTCGTTTTTGGTCTCCTGCAAATACTTCTTCCAGTTGCTGGGAGATTCCGTCAAGACCCATGAATCGGTGGTGGCTTCATGGATGTCGGTCGGCAATCTTCAGGTGGACTGGGGGTTCCTGCTGGATCCGCTGTCGGCCCTGATGATCATGGTGGTCTGCGGCGTCGGCTCGCTGATCCATCTCTATTCGATCGGCTATATGCACGGTGATGAGGGGTACTACCGGTTTTTCAGCTATCTGAATCTGTTCGTCTTCTCGATGCTGATGCTGGTGCTCGGCAACAATGCACTGGTCATGTTCGTCGGCTGGGAAGGTGTCGGCCTCTGCTCCTACCTGCTGATCGGCTTCTATATTGAGAAACAGAGTGCCGGCGATGCCGCCAAGAAGGCCTTCGTCATGAACCGGGTTGGTGACTTCGGTTTCCTGCTCGGGCTGTTTACGATTTTCTGGACCTTTGGCAGCAAACACGGTGTCTGGACGATTAATTTCGTGGAAATCAGCGAGCAGGCCCATCTGCTGTCCGGGGACACCGTCCTGGGGCTGGGGGTGACCACCGTGGCCACCTTGTGTTTCTTCCTCGGGGCGACCGGCAAATCAGCACAGCTGCCGCTCTACACCTGGCTCCCCGACGCCATGGAGGGCCCGACCCCGGTCTCCGCCCTGATCCATGCCGCGACCATGGTCACCGCCGGTGTTTACATGATCGGCCGGATGAATGTGCTCTTCGCTATGAGCCCGACGACGATGGCGGTGGTTGCCATGGTCGGCGCCTTGACGGCGATCTTTGCCGCCAGCATCGGTTTTGCCCAGAATGACATCAAGCGGGTCCTGGCCTACTCGACCGTCTCGCAGCTGGGCTTTATGTTTATGGCCATGGGCGTCGGCGCGTTTACCGCCGGGGTCTTTCACCTGATGACCCATGCATTTTTCAAGGCCTGCCTGTTCCTTGGCTCCGGTTCGGTGATTCATGCCATGCATCATGCGCTGCATCACGCCCATCTGGACGATGACCCCCAGGACATGCGCAACATGGGCGGTTTGCGTAAAAAACTGCCGGTCACCCATATCACCTTCGCTGTCTCCTGCCTGGCGATCGCCGGGATTCCCGGACTGTCGGGCTTTTTCTCCAAGGACGAGATTCTCTGGTACACCTTCGCATCGACCCGCGGCATGCTGATTGTCTGGATTATCGGCGCGATTGCTGCCGCCATGACGGCGTTCTACATGTTCCGCTGCCTGTACATGACCTTTTACGGCCAGCAGAAGACCGATCCCAAGGCCAAGGACCATGTGCACGAGTCGCCCTGGGTGATTACCCTACCTCTCGTGGTCCTGGCTTTCCTGGCGACGGTCGGTGGTTATGTCGGCGTCCCGGAAGCGCTCGGCGGCCACAACCAGATTCACCACTTCATGGAGCCGGTTTTCGGCCATGCCCAGGAGGTCTACCATATTGCGGTCAAAGAGGCGATGCATCACAACCCGATCGAGTACGTCCTGATGGCGTTGTCGGTGGTGCTTGCGTTGATCGGCATCGGTGTTGCGAGCGTGATGTACATGAAAAACCCGGATCTGCCGGCGAAATTCACGGCCAAGTTTGCCAAGCTGCATCGCTGGGTCTTCAACAAGTGGTATGTCGATGAAGCCTACGACGCGCTGTTCGTCGAAACCACCAAAAAGCTCGGGATCTTTTGCTGGAGAGGCTTCGACGTCAAGGTCATCGACGGTATTGTCAACGGCCTGGCCCGGGTCGTCGGTGCCTGCTCCTCGGCACTCCGGCACACGCAGACCGGCCTGTTTCAGAACTATGCCCTGACTATGGTCCTCGGCACGGTGGTCATGGTGGCCATTTTTATCCTCAACTAAAAGATTTAACGTTCAAGTGTTGATTTAAGGAGCAAGGATCCATGACTGACCATCTACTGAGCATCATCACCTTTTTCCCGCTGGTCGGAATGCTGGTTGTGCTTTTCCTGCCGCGGGAGGCAGATCGTCTGATCAAGTCGGTCACGCTGGTTGTCACCCTCATCGTTTTCCTGGCCAGCCTGCCACTGGCTTTCGATGATGTGTTCATCAATTCGGCGGCGATGCAGTACACTGAATTCGCTAACTGGATCAGCATCGGCCAGTATTTTCAGATGAACTATTTTGTGGGCGTTGACGGAATCAGCCTGTGGCTGGTACTGCTGACCACGTTCATCATGCCGGTGACGGTCTTGTCCACCTGGCACGCAGTGGATCGTAACACCAAGGGGTTCATGGCCCTGCTCCTGTTGCTCGAAACCGGCATGCTCGGTGCGTTTATTGCCCTGGACCTGTTTCTCTTCTACGTGTTCTGGGAGTTGATGCTGGTGCCGATGTATTTCATGATCGGTATCTGGGGCGGCAAGAACCGCGTTTATGCGGCGATCAAGTTTTTCCTGTTCACGGCCGTTGGCTCGCTGCTGATGCTGGTGGCGATCATCTATGTCTATTACTTCTCAGTGCAGTCCGGGATCCCGTTTGACAACGGCTTCGGCATTACGCACTTCTACCAGCTCGATATTCCGGCCCACGTGCAGGCCTGGCTGTTTGCCGCTTTCGCGTTGAGCTTCGCGATCAAGGTGCCGATGTTCCCGGTCCATACCTGGTTGCCGGATGCCCATACCGAGGCGCCCACCGCCGGTTCCGTGATCCTGGCCGCGATTCTTTTGAAGATGGGGACTTATGGCTACGTGCGTTTCGCCATTCCGCTGTTCCCCGTGGCGACGATGCAATTTACCCCCTTCCTGGCTTTTTTGGCGGTGATCGGCATTATCTACGGTGCCCTGGTGGCCATGATGCAGGATGACGTCAAGAAACTGGTGGCGTATTCCTCGGTCTCCCACCTCGGTTTTGTCATGCTGGGGGTCTTCGCGATGAATCTGCAGGGTTTGTCCGGCGGCATGATCCAGATGATCAACCATGGCATTTCCACCGGCGCCCTGTTCCTCATTGTCGGCTTCATTTACGAGCGGCGGCACACCCGTCTGATCGTTGACTTTGGCGGCTTGAGCAAGGTGATGCCGGTCTTCGCGACGATTTTCATGATCGTCACCTTCTCGTCGATCGGTTTGCCGGGAACCAACGGTTTCGTCGGCGAGTTCCTGATCCTGGTGGGTGCTTTCGAGAGTGAATTGCGAACCTTTGCCGTGTTTGCCACTACCGGGGTTATCCTGGCCGCAGTCTACATGCTGTGGATGTTCCAGCGGGTCATGATGGGTAAAGTCACCAACCCGAAGAACGAGAAGCTCAAAGATTTGTCCGCGCGGGAAGTGGTCGTCATGCTGCCGCTGATTCTCTTCATCTTCTGGATTGGTCTCTACCCGAACACCTTCCTGGAAAAGATGAACCCGGCTTTGGACAACCTGGTCAGCCAGGTCAAAGGGAAGCAGCAGGTGGCCTTGATGGCAGAGGACCTGGATCAATCCGTCACCAAAGTGATCATTAACGAGTGAAGATAGAATTCTATCGCGTCTGAGGAGCCCTTTCATGGAAAACCTGGTGCAAATCGCCCTGCAGAATGTCAACATGGCGGCCATCCTGCCGTCCCTGATACTGACCTGCTTCGGCATGGGATTACTGCTGATCAATGTCTTCCTGCCGCGTGGCACCACCCGGCACGCCGTGTGGATCAGCCTGATCGGTATTGTGGTCACGGGATTCTTTATCGTCACCGCCTGGGGGCAGCCCCAGTATGGATTCAACGATGCCGTGGCCATGGATAATTTTGCGGCCTTTTTCAGCATCATTTTCCTGTTCGCGGCGGGGCTGTCGATCCTGATGTCCGATGAGTACCTGACGCGGGAAGGGTATCCGGTCAGTGAATACTACCCGATGGTTCTGTTTGCCACGGCAGGCGCCATGTGGATGGCCTCGGGAACCGACATGATGACCATTTTCCTCGGTCTCGAGGTCATGTCGGTGGCGCTCTATGTTCTGGCCGGGTTTTTCCGCGGCCAGATCCGATCGAATGAAGCGGGCCTTAAATATTTCCTGCTCGGTGCCTTTTCCACCGGTTTTCTGCTCTACGGCATGGCCCTGATCTACGGGGTCACCGGTTCCACCAAATTGACCGAAATCGGCATCTACCTCAACGCTCACGGTGCTCTGCTCGAAAATCCGATGACCCTGGCCGGGCTGATCCTGCTCTCGATCGGCTTCCTGTTCAAGATTGCCGCAGCACCCTTCCACATGTGGACACCCGATGTCTATGAAGGGGCGCCGACACCGATTACCGCGTTCATGAGTGCCGGGCCGAAGGCGGCGGCTTTCGCAGCCTTCCTGCGCATCATGGAATACTGCTTCTTCAGCCTCAAGCCGGAATGGACCGCGATTCTCTGGGTGCTGGCCGTTTTGACGATGATTGTCGGCAATGTGATCGCCATCAGCCAGACCAATATCAAGCGCATGCTGGCTTACTCCTCGATCGCGCACGCCGGCTATGCCTTGATCGGCATGGTGGCGGCCAATGAAATCGGTTACTCCGGTATCCTCTTTTACATGCTGGCGTATACCTTTATGAACGTGGGCGCCTTTGCGGTGCTGGTCCTGGCCGGCAAGAAGGGCGAGGACAACTTGACTCTGGAAGGCTTTTCCGGGTTCGGTTACAAGCGTCCGTTTCTTGGCGTGGCGTTGGCCATCTTCCTGTTCTCTCTGATGGGATTGCCGCCGACCGCCGGGTTTGCCGGCAAATTCTACATTTTCGCCGGGGCCATCAAGGCCGGCTATATCTGGCTTGCAGTGATCGGGGTTCTCAACTCCGCCGTCTCGCTGTACTACTATCTGCGGGTCATGGTCTACATGTACTTCCGTGACCCGGCGGAAGATTATGCCTGGGTGTCGATGCCGGCAACGGTCGTGATTTCGATCGTCATTGCCATCATCGGCGTGTTCTACCTCGGCATCATCCCGGGGGATGTCATGGAGTATGCCAAGCTGGCGATTTTCTGATGAGGCCCCGCGCACAGCAGGAAACCAGAAAGCCCCGGTCATTGACCGGGGCTTTCTTTGTTGGCCGGTGACAGGTATCATCAAGAGATACACAGCATAGGAATCGCCTGTCACCCAACCCGGATTGGTTTATGACCCCCGTCGACTTGCCAGATTTTCTCGATCAGATTGAACGGGCCCATCAGTTGGCAACCATTTCCACTGCGATGGATCCAGACCAGGAAATCGCCGCGGTCATCAACCAGATGTGCAAATCCCGTGACGGTGGTCAGGCCCTGCTGTTCGAAAAGGTCAAGGGGGCCCACCTGCCGCTGGTGGCCAACCTGTTCGGCTCTGATCACCGCATGCAGATCTGTTTCGGTGCGGGAACCTCCCTCGATCAGCGGGTGGCCCGATTGAAAGCCGACCTCGCCGCAACGGGCCGCGCCTCTGCAACGCAGGCCTTGCAAGACATTATCGAGCGGCAGGCACCAGCCGCGGTGATCGACGCTCATCCCCTGTGGCAGGAACAGGACGTGACCGGCGCAGGCCTGGATGCTCTGCCGGCGCTGAAATCCTGGCCGGGTGATGGCGGTCGTTACCTGACGCTCGCCCA
Source organism: Desulfuromonadales bacterium (assembly GCA_037383085.1). GTDB lineage: Bacteria > Desulfobacterota > Desulfuromonadia > Desulfuromonadales > BM103 > JARRPG01. The sequence continues at coordinate 71,064 of JARRPG010000004.1, forward strand.
GGTTCATACCTATCATCCGGAGTCGCGCGTTGCCAATGCCGGCCTTTACCGGGTGCAGATTCTTGATAGTCACACCGCTCTGCTGCGCTGCCACCCGGGGTCCGGTGGCCTGCAAAACATGCGGGCGTGGCACGCCCAGGGCAAGGCGATGCCGGTGGCGCTGGTTTTGGGCGGGCCACCGATCATGACCTGGGCGGCCTGCACCTCCCTGCCCGGGGGCATTTCGGAAACGGATTTTGTCGGTTACCTGACCGGTCAGCCCTTCCGCTTGAGCCGCTGCACCGATCCGAATTTATCGGTTCCAGCCAACGCGGAGATCGTTATCGAAGGATCGGTTCCTCCCGGAGAAGAGAGACCGGAGGGCCCCTTCGGCAATCACACCGGTCGTTATGTACCGGCTGCTCCGGCGCCTGTCCTGCGGATCCGTCAAATCCGGCGCAGAAAGCAGGCCATTTACCCGTGTACGGTGGTCGGCCCGCCGCCCATGGAGAATGTCTATCTGGCCAAAGTTGCGGCAAAATTTCTGTTGACCTTGCTGCAACACGACTGCCCCTGGGTCCAGGATGTCCACATGCCGGCAGAAAGCATCTTTCACCAGGTCGCCTTTGTCGTCACCGCGACCGCTCAGGGCGCCGCCGATGTCGCCATGACCTTGCGCCAGTCACGTTTGCTGAGAAACGCCAAGTTATTGGTTCTCTTGCCCCCTGGGGCGGATGCCCAGCGGGTGGCAGAGGTCTACTGGCGGGTCGTCAATCTCGACAACCTGCCGCAGCAACTGATCACCGTAGAGGGGAGTCTGGTGATCGATGCGCGGTGTTACGTGGCGGCCGACGGTGTCCAGGCGGATCCGCAGGTTTTGCACCGGGTCCGACAGATCCTGCAACGGCTTCACCGGGGAGAGACAAAATAGCGGTTTGACGCAGCACAGTCTTCCGGCAGGTCACGCAGGAGCCTGACGGCGTGTTGGATGCTCTGGTTTTGGACGCCTGGCGACGGCTGGCAAGACGTTGCTGTCGGAACGGAGGTCTTTTTTCTGATGAAAGTTGTCTCGTTTAACGTCAACAGTATTCGCAGCCGTCTGCATCAGCTTGACGCGCTGATCGACAAGCATGCGCCGGAGATTATTGCTCTGCAGGAGACCAAGGTCCAGGATCAGGATTTTCCGCAGGCAGCGATCGAGGCGATGGGTTACCGGGCCGTCTGGTTCGGGCAGAAGACACATTACGGGGTGGCCTTGCTGAGTCGACAAGAGCCCGGTGCTGTCCAGTATGGTTTCGTGGATGACGATGCTGCGGCCCAGCGTCGCTTTATCGCGGCGAGCTATCCCCTGTCCGGTGGGCAAACCTTGCGGGTGATCAACGGCTATTTCCCGCAGGGGGAGAGCCGCGACCATCCGGTGAAGTTCCCGGGCAAGAGGCGGTTTTACGAGGACCTGAGTCGTCATTTGGAGGCCCGCCAGCGGGCCGACGAATGGCTCCTTGTGGTCGGCGATATGAACGTTGCCCCCGCCGATGCCGATGTCGGTATCGGCGAGACCAACACCAAGCGGTGGCTGCGGACCGGCAAGTGCAGTTTCCTTCCGGAAGAGCGGGAATGGCTGCAGCGGCTCTGTGACTGGGGGCTGGTCGACACGTTTCGTCACTGCCACCCGGACCGTGATGACCTGTTCAGCTGGTTCGATTACCGCAGCCGCGGTTTTGAAGCGGACCCGAAAAGGGGCTTGCGGATCGACCTGATCCTGGCCAGCCAGCCGTTTTGCAGGCTTTGTCACGATGCCGGAATCGACTACGATATCCGCGGCATGGAGCGGCCTTCCGACCATGCCCCGGTCTGGGCGGAGTTCGGTCTCGGCTGAGCAGAGGATATCTATTCGCGCGTCAGCCGCTCTCTCAGTTTGACTTGGTAGGCGCTGTCGGCAAGGTTGCGGCCTCTCTTCTCCATCAGCATGTCGAGCTGCAATTGCCGCAGCGTCAGCCTTTTTCGGGTGCTCTGCTGGACATCGGTCTTCTCGCAGGTCGCCAGCAGGTCGCGCAGCGTCAGGATCTCCTGCTGCAGCTGCAGTTCTTCCGGAAGGAAGCCTGAATTTTTGAGGATTTTGTAAGCCATACGCAAGGTCTCCGGGACGCCGGACAGATCTTCCCGGGGGATCGGCTGGCCACGCAGGGCGAGGTCATCCAGCTGACCGGCCTGGATGGCCTCCTGGATGCGCCGTTCGGCAATGTGACGAAAGATTGACATGAAGAGCGCGACCTCGCTTCGGGCGGCCGTGGCCAAAGAACGGCGGCCCCTTTCTTTGCTGTCAAACCCAGTTTACATCCGGACGGCAAAGATTGACAACGGGTGCTCGCACGGCTTGAACCATCGGTAAGGCCGAGGTAATATAAATCTTTTGCTTGATTTATGGATACGACGATGGCACAGAGCCTGTGGCAAAAGCTGACCGCCCTGCTGGAGATGATCAAGTTCTCCCATACGGTCTTTGCCTTTCCCTTTGCCCTTATGGGGGTGGTGCTGGCTTCCCTGGCCAGCTCCCGCGCCCCGACTTTCGGTCAGGTCTTCTGGATCTGCGTCGCCATGGTCGGTGCACGGACCGGAGCCATGGCCTTGAATCGCATCATCGATGTCCACCTCGACGCCGAGAACCCGCGCACTGCGGAGCGCCATCTTCCGGCTGGCAAGGTGTCGATGGGCGAAGCCTGGCTGCTGGTTCTGGCCGCTTTTGCCCTGTTCCTCCTGGCGGCCTGGATGCTCAACCCCTTGTGCTTCACATTGGCTCCCCTGGCGATCGCTCTGCTGGCCCTTTACAGTTACTGCAAGCGTTTTACGGCGCTGGCGCATGTCGTTCTGGGACTGTGCCTTGCCGTCGCCCCCATCGGGGCCTGGATTGCTCTGCGGGGTGATATCGGCTGGCCGGTCATCGTTCTTGGCCTGGCGGTCCTGTTCTGGGTTGCAGGGTTCGATGTCTTTTATGCCCTGCAGGATTATGAACATGATCGCGCCCAGGGGCTCTACTCCATCCCGGTGCAGTTCGGTATCCGGCGGTCGTTTCAAGTGGCCCGGATCTTTCACCTGGCGATGGTGATTCTGCTGTTTTTGCTGCTCCTCAGCAACGGGCTGGGGGTCATTTACTTTCTTGGCGTGATAGTCGTTGTTGCGCTGCTGCTCTACGAACACAGCCTGGTCCGCCCCGATGACCTGTCGCGGTTGGATGCGGCCTTCTTCAATATGAATGGCTATATCAGCGTGACCATCTTCCTCTTCACCTTCGTGGATGCGTTGATTTAACGGCGAGGTGGCCTGATGAATAAACAGGGTGTCAGACATGTGGTTGTGGCCATGACCGGGGCCTCCGGTTCGGTCTATGGTCTTCGGCTGATTCAAGAGTTACTGCGTGCCGGCGAACGGGTCAGCCTGATCCTGTCCGCGGCGGGGCGTCAGGTCCTGCAGCATGAAATGGATCTTGACTGGTCGGCAACCCTCAGCGAGCAACGCCACCAGGTGCAGGAGTACTTTGCCAGTATCGCGGTTGATTGCCTGGCGATCGACGATTTCGGCGCCGGCACCGCCAGCGGATCGAATCCTGCCGATGCCATGGTGATTGTGCCCTGCTCGATGGGAACCGCGGGGCGCATTGCGGCCGGATTGAGCAACAACCTGCTGGAAAGAAGTGCGGATGTGATGCTCAAAGAAGGTCATCCCCTGCTGATCGTTCCGCGCGAAACGCCTTTCAATGCGATCCATCTCGAGAATTTGTTGCGATTGTCCCGCGCCGGAGCGGTGATCCTGCCGGCGGCCCCGGGTTTTTACCATCGACCGAAAACGGTCGATGATCTGGTCAACTTCATCGTCGGCAAGATTCTCGATCAACTTGGTGTCACTCACGATCTGTTCACCCGTTGGGGGGCGAATGACGCGTGAGGACGGCCGTGCAAAAAACCAATGCGGCCTGCCGGCTGCCGGTGGGATCGACGCGTCTCTTGAAAGTGTGAACCGATCATGACCAAGTTCTTTGCAAACCTGCGCGACAAAATCGAGCAGGGGGAGCGGGTCTCCGACGCCGAAGCGCTGGCTCTCTATGCCGACCACGACCTGATCGCGATCGGCGAGCTGGCCGCACTGGCCAACCGGTTGCGCAACGGCGATCGGGTCTATTTCAATGTCAACCGGCATATCAACTACACCAATATCTGTGTCAACCGCTGCCGGTTCTGTGCCTTCAGCCGGGAGGACGGTGATGAGGCCGGCAGCTACACGCTGGCCCTGCAGGATATCCTGTCGCGGGCGGCTGAAGCGGTTGCGGCGGGAGCCACTGAGATTCACATGGTGGGTGGGTTGCATCCCGATCTGCCCTTCGCGTTCTACCGGGACACGCTGGCCGCAATCAAAAGACATCACCCCGCGGTGCACATCAAAGCCTTTACGGCGGTTGAAATCGACTATTTTGCCAGCCTGACCGGACAGCCTCCAGCCACTGTGATTGCCGAGCTCAAGGCGGTCGGCCTCGATTCGATGCCGGGGGGCGGGGCGGAGATTTTTGCTCCGGAGATCCGGCGTCAGATCTGCCCGGAAAAAATTTCCGGGGAGCGCTGGCTGCAGGTGACGGAACTGGTGCATCGGGCGGGATTGAAAACCAATGCAACCATGCTGTTCGGTCACGTGGAGAATCACGCGCACCGCATCGATCACTTGTCCCGGCTGCGGCAACTTCAGGATCGCACCGGCGGTTTCCAGGCGTTCATCCCGCTCGCCTTCCAGACTGAGAAGACCCGGATTCCGGAAGCCGTCGGCGTCAGCGGCGTCGACGCCCTCAAAACGCTTGCCATCAGCCGCATTTACCTGGACAATTTCCGGCACATCAAGGCTTACTGGGTGATGCTCGGGCTGAAAGTGGCCCAGGTTGCGCTGGCCTTCGGGGTCAATGATCTCGATGGAACGGTCGTTGAAGAGCAGATCGGTCATGACGCAGGCGCGGATTCGCCGCAACAGCTCGACAAGCATCAGCTGATGTCCCTGATTCGCAAGGCCGGCAAGATCCCGGCCGAACGGGACACGCTTTACAACGAGATCAGGAGTCAATGAAACGTGGACTGAGCCGTCCTCCTTTGCCGCTCACTCTGCGCGTCTTTGCTTATGCGCGACCGAATCGAACAGAAATGCGCAGCCCTCGAGGCCCTCGATTTTGATGAGAGCCTGTGGCTGTTACAGCAGGCCGATCTGCTCACCCTGGGCCGTCTGGCGGACGCCGTGCGCCGGCGACAGCACCCGGAAGGGCGGGTAACTTTTGTCGTTGATCGCAACGTCAATTACACCAATGTCTGTACCACGCAATGCTCCTTCTGCGCCTTTTACCGTCAACCGAACCATCCGGAGGCCTATCTCCTGAGTCCGACCGAAATCTTTGCTAAGGTCCAGGAACTGGTGGCCCACGGCGGCACCCAACTTCTGATGCAGGGTGGTTTGCATCCGGATTTACGGATCGATTGGTTTGAAGATCTCTTTCGTCAGCTGCGCCGGCGATTCCCCCAGGTTCAGATTCATTCCCTGTCGCCGGCAGAAATTGTCCACCTCGCCCGCCAGGCCGAGCTCTCCGTAACCGAGACTCTGGCACGCCTGCACCGGGCCGGACTGCAGTCCCTGCCGGGCGGGGGTGCGGAAATCCTGGTCGATGAAGTGCGCCGGGAGATTTCCCCGAACAAGATCGGCTGGCGGGACTGGGCCGAAGTCATGCGTCAGGCGCACGGCCTGGGCATGCCGACCACGGCGACTATGATGTTTGGTGCCCGCGAGCGGCTCGAAGACATCGTCGACCATCTGCATCGCATTCGTGCGCTGCAGGCGGAAACCGGCGGCTTTACGGCCTTTATCCCCTGGAGTTACCAGCCGGGCAATACCGCCCTTGGCGGTGAGCAAGCCAGCGGTGTGGAGTACTTAAGAGTGCTTGCGCTGTCGCGCATCCTGCTCGAGAATATTCCGAACATTCAGGCCAGTTGGGTGACCCAGGGAGCGCGCATGGCGCAAATTGCGCTGTTCTTCGGCGCCAACGACCTGGGGGGAACCATGCTTGAGGAGAACGTGGTGGCCGCAGCAGGAGTCGATTTTCGCCTGTCACAGGAGGAGATCGTTGCCCTGGCCCGGGACGCCGGATTTACCCCGGCGCGTCGAACGACGACTTACGAAGTCCTTGAGGAATATTGATCTTGAACCAAGAGCACAAAAGGTACAGAGGTTTACACATAAAGGCCCTGCTTTTCCGCGCCTCTGCGTTAACCTTTTGTCCAAAGTGATTTAAAGGTCCTCTCTTATGAGCTACTTGCGCAAGAACATCGTCGAAATGGCCGGTTACGTGCCCGGCTTCCAGCCGGCCGACGCCTCGGCCTGGATCAAGCTGAACACCAATGAGAATCCTTATCCCCCGTCGCCACGGGTGATCGAGGCGATCCGGGCCGCGACCGGTGATGATTTGCGCAAGTATCCGGACGCGACCAGCCGCAGCTGTCGGCGCGCCGTAGCACGGCAGTACGGGTATCCGGAAGAGTGGGTGATCATGGCCAACGGTTCGGATGAGCTGCTCAACAACCTGATCCGGGCATGTGCCGGCGAGGGGGAAGAGATCGGTTATCTGCATCCCTCCTATTCCTATTACGCGACCCTGGCCGAGGTTCAGGGTGCCCGGATCAAAACCTTCGTTATCACCGAAGACCGCCGGATCATCGATTTCCCGCAACGCTATGCGGGGAAGCTCTTCTTCCTGACGAGTCCGAACGCGCCTTTCGGTCTGCACTGGACGGCCGAGGAGGTTGCTGGGCTCGCTGACCGCTGTCAAGGATTACTGGTGGTTGACGAGGCGTATGCCGATTTTGCCGAGGAGAACTGTCTCGCCCTGGTCCGCGAAAAGCCGAACGTGGTGGTGACCCGCACCCTGTCGAAAAGCTATTCGCTGGCGGGGATGCGGCTCGGCCTGGCCATCGCGCGACCGGATGTGATCGCTGCGCTGGACAAGATCCGCGACCACTACAACCTCGATCGACTGGCGCAGGCCGCCGCGGTTGCTGCCCTCGATGATCAGGACTATTTCAACAGCTGCCGGCGGCGGATCTGTGAAACACGCGAGTGGTTCAGCGCAGAACTGAGCGGTATCGGCTACGCGGTTCTGCCTTCGCAGGCCAATTACCTGTTTGTCAGCCCCCCGGATCGAGATGGCCAGCGGGTTTACGACGCGCTCTTCGAACGCAAGATCTTGGTGCGGCACTTCTCCGATCCGGTCCTCAGCCATGGCCTGCGGATCACCATCGGCTCCCGGGAGGAGATGGTGCAGACGCTGGCCGCCCTGAAGGCGATCGGTTAGCACCGGGGGACGAAGCGCGTGACGCGAAAAGCGACAAAATTGGCAAAGCAAGTCACCGGCGACCTGCCTTTCCCTCCGGACCAGGTCGCGCGGCGTCTTCTCGCCTGGTATGGCAAGGCCGGTCGGGCGCTGCCCTGGCGACAAACGCGCGACCCGTATCGGATCTGGCTGTCCGAGATCATGCTGCAGCAGACCACGGTGGCTGCCGTGATCCCCTATTATGAACGGTTCCTGCAGCGGTTCCCGACGGTCGCGGCATTGGCCGCCGCGCCGCTTGACGATGTCATCACCCTCTGGGCCGGGTTGGGGTATTACTCCCGGGCACGCAACCTGCACCAGACGGCGCGGCTGATCGTCAGCCAATGGCAGGGCCGCTTCCCGAAGACGTTGAACGAACTGATCACATTGCCCGGTATCGGCCGCTCGACAGCCGGGGCGATTCTGGCGATCGCTTTCGACCAGCCGGTGGCGATCCTCGATGGCAATGTCAGACGCGTTTTGGTGCGGTTGTTTGCCTGGCAGGAGGACCCGCGCAGTAGCCGTGCCGACCGGCAGCTCTGGAGCTGGTCGGAGGCGCTGACCTCAAGCGAAAATCCCCATGACTACACCCAGGCAATCATGGATCTCGGTGCGACCGTCTGTACGCCGCGCGCACCCGATTGCGCCTCCTGCCCGTTGGCTGAACTGTGCCTGGCCCAGGCCAAGGATCTGGTTAAAACGCTGCCGCGCAAGAAATCCTCGGCCGGCGTCCCGACCCGTCATGAGGTGGCCATCGTGGTGCAATCCGGTGACCATTATCTGCTCCGGCAGCGCCCCCCTGCAGGACTGCTCGGCGGGTTGTGGGAACTCCCGGTGCGGCAACATCCGGCGCATCACGAGGCCGACGCAGAGGCCCGATTGCTTTTGGCTGAGCTGGGTCTCGATGGCCGGTTAACAGAGATCGGCACCCTCAAGCACGCTTACAGTCATTTCAAACTGATGACGACCCTGTTTGCGGTGGCGGCGAAACCGGCCGCGTCAGCGAGCGACGCCGGTTATTGCTGGCAACCTGCGGCGCAGTTGACAAGCTTGCCCCTGCACGGAGCCCATCGCAAAGCCGTGGACCTGTTCTCCGACAAAAGCAGGCAACAGGCATCGTGAAAGAGGCTGCACAGAACAACAGGCCGGAGGGCGCCGACCCCATCACTCAGCTGATCGTGCGCCAGCGGGCCGTGAGTGACGAAGATCTGGCCCCCCTGCTGCAAGCCTTGCAAGAAGAATCCGGCCTGGACCCCTACACCACCCGGCAGCGACTGATTGGACCGGGCCTCGCACTGTTGGGCGAAGTCGGCCGGCAGAAGGCGACGCGGATTACTGCGCTGCTACAGGCCGCCGGTTTTGCCTGCTGGCCGATCGTACCTCAGGTGCCGGCCTTTGCACCACGTCGGTTGCGTGGCCTGGCGATTGAGGACGCTGCGGTGGTGTTCGATTGCGAAGGGGGGCCGGTGCGCCTGCCGCGCGGCGGCCGCGTGGTCGGAGTCCTCGCCGACCTGTCCGGAGACCTGGTCGATAAGCACATCAAACGCCTGCTGGCCCAGAAAGCCTACCGCGGGGCGGAGGTCTTCGAAATGCTGGCCCCGGACGAGATCGTTCGGACTATCTACCGCGGCCATCCGGTCTACGACGTGTATCTGCTGGCCGACGACGGGACCATCGCCCAGGCGGTGCGGGTGTTGCCGGGACGCTTCAATGTCGACGGACTCGGTTCCCGGGCCGGAATGAGCACCCAGCAGAACCTCGCAGCCGTCATGGCCCTGGTGGAAGAATATGCCGGCGGTGACCAGCGTTTGCACAGTGACTTTGGTTTGAGCCAGCTGCCGCAATGCCAGGTCCGACGCCTGGACGAAAGCAGCGGCGCGCTTGCCGCCAATCTCGACAGCCTGACCCGCTATGGCTGGCTGGTGGCGCGATTGCAGGGTGACGGTCGGTCGGCCGAGGGTTCTCCGCCGGTAAACGATGCGACCCTTACCGCTGCCGTGGTCGCGACCGCCCTGGCGGGTCCGGCGGGGGCGGTCATAGGGAGCATTTCTGCGGCCTCGGCCGGGCCTGCTTTCGCCGATATTGCCAACACACTGAGCCAAAAGGTCACCGAAGCATCGCCCGCGCCTAAAGAGCCGCCGGTGCAAGATGCCGGGCGACCGGGCCTGCCGCCACCGCCGGAACGGCCCGATTCGCCCGGCGTTTTGGGCCGCCGGCTGCTGCTGATCGGCGGTTTCATCGGTGGTCTTTTGATCGCCTTGACAGCGGCTGACCGGGACCTGTTTCACTGGGTGAACCGGTACGGCCTGGCCACCGGCATCATTCCCGCCCTGTTTGCGCTGTTTTTCTTCCTGGCTGGCTTTCATTTTGTCCGGCTCAAGCGACGGGTTGAGAACACCCCGACCAGCAAGGTGCGTTCCCTTGCCATGGGGATGGTCGAGGTCTATGGTCGGGCCTGCCGGCTTTATGCCCTGGTGGCGCCGATGACCCAGTCAGCCTGCGTCTGGTACCGGCTGCGCAAGTACCGCAAGGACAGCAAGAACAAATGGCGGCTGACCAAGGAAATCAACAGCAATCACGTGCCGTTCCTGATCGACGATGGCACCGGCCGCGTGACCGTTGATCCGCGCGGCTCCTCGGTCAAGGCCCGGATTCGGCAGACCGGCGTTCCCGGCCAGTCGCCCCTGACCTTCACGGCCTTCGGCGGCAGCGATGACGAAGACGAGAAGTGGGTTGAGGAGATCATCTACGAAGGGACCAGCCTGTATGTGCTTGGCTATGCCCGGCCGTTGCAGGAGGCGCGCTTGAGCCTGCGCGAGCGGACCCTGGGCCGGTTGCGCCAACTCAAGCTTGACCCCCCGGCCATGCGTCGCTACGATACCAACGGCGACGGCCATATCGATGCAACCGAATGGGCTGTGGCGCGCCATGATGCGGAACAGGAAGCGATGCGTGAGCACCTGGCTGACGGCCAGCGTCGCAAACGCCAGGAAGAGCATGTCCTGATTGCCAGGCCGCCGCAGCGCAGTTTGCCCTTCGTCATCGCCGAAACGCTTTCGGAAGCCGCCCTGGTGCGCAAGTATGGGTTGATCAGCATCCCTTTGCTGCTCGCTGGCGCTGCCGCTGCAGCCCTGGCCCTTTACAAGTTTCTACCGTTCGTGACGCGGTAAATTTTCCAGAGAAGGAGACCTGATATGACCGGATGGATTGTTCTCGGGGTGCTGGCGTTTCTCCTGGCCGTGATCATTCTTTACGTGATCATCCTCTACAACGGCTTCGTTGCCTTGAAAAACAACATCGAACGCAACTGGAGCAATATCGATGTCTTGCTGAAACAGCGGTATGACGAGCTGCCCAAATTGATCAAGGTCTGCGAAGGCTACATGCAGCATGAACAGAAGACCCTGGAAGCGGTCATCAAGGCCCGTTCTCAGGTGAACCAGGCCCGGACCCAGGAGCAGGAAATCCAGGCCCAGAACATGCTCTCCGAAACGCTCAAGTCGTTGTTCATGGTGGTGGAACGCTACCCGGATCTGAAAGCGGACAAGTCCTTCCAGCAATTGGGCTATCGCATCAGCGAACTGGAGGACCAGATTGCCGATCGGCGGGAATTCCTCAATGAATCGGTGAATATTTACAACATTCGCCTGGACCAGTTTCCCGACCTGATCGTTGCCCGTCTCTTCAACTTCTCCAAACGAACTCTCTGGCAGATCGAACCGGAGCACCGTCAGGATGTCACGGTGGCGTTCAAGCACACTTGAACGCCATTGACCACCGAACAAAGACGGGCGGCTCCGAAAGGGGCCGCCCGCTTCTCTCTTCACAGCCGTTCTCTGGCGATCGTGTGGAAAGCGTGACTGGGTTTGCTGATCAAACGTCAGGAATCGACGCTCGGCTGCACACCACCTGGCTAAGAACCGATGGTTCACTTTCCTTTGCGGATTTTTTGCGGGTGTTCTGCTGTGCTGCCGCCGGGCCTCAGTTTCGCTTCAAGGTGACGATCAAAGCCGCCAGGCCGGCTACACCGATCACAGCGCACAGCAAGCCCAGGCGGGGGTGCCCGAAGGAATTGCAGATGGTCGCTGCGACCAGACCGGCGAGGAACAGCACGCCGCAGGTGGCCAGGGTGCGGTGACCTTTTGTCTGTAGCAGGACCGGGGCCAGCGGTTCGTTGCACAAGGGACAGTGAACAAGACGATCGAGGGTTTCTTCCCCACACTCCGGACAAAGGACCAGTGCCATAACAACCTCCTGAGTAAGATAAGGGGCCGGCGTGGCAGACAGGCGGTGCCGACCGACGGGACTGCTAACGTTCAAACCATCGGACCTCGCAAGGTGTCATGGCACAGCAGGATGACGAAGTCCGGCGGTAGAAAAACGTGCATTGCATGGGCCTGTTCTGATCCCCTCGCGGTGGCCGGGAAAGGCCGGCAGGTGAGGACAGGTTGGCGTCAATGGATTAAAATTACCCGATACCGGGCCGTGCTTCAACATAAAAGCCCTTCATTATCAGTGTCTTAGGGAGTATTTACCAGATCTGGTAAGAGCGACTTGACGGCAAGGCCGGTGTGCGAGAAAAAGAAAGGCCCCGCGGTCGGTAGCGCGAGGCCTTCATTCTTGTGGTGCCCAGGGACAGAATCGAACTGCCGACACGAGGATTTTCAGTCCTCTGCTCTACCGACTGAGCTACCTGGGCAGGGAGAAGGTTTTGTAACGAAAAGCGTGTTTTATGTCAAGAAAAAAGCAGAGAGGATTTCTTTAGCTTGCTTTCTGCCGGGCTTTTTGATACCAAGAGTCATCATCATCGATCACCGGGATGGCAAGAATAATGAACAAGCAAAGTTGGTTGTTTCCCGTCTTCAGCTTTTGGTTTGGCCGCTTTTTTGGCGGGCCTGGCCGGGGGTGAAGTCACTTGGTGATCAACCAGCGTTGACAGTGATAAAACCACGGGCAGGCTCAAACTGGGCGCCTGTGGTTTTGTCGTTTCGGGGAAGAAATGTCGAAGGCCGCCGGGAACGTCCTGCCGGCCTTCAACTTTGCAAAGATTCTTCCCCGAAGGAGACCAAAGCATGATTATCGTAATGAAAAAAGGGGCCAGCAAGGATGACCTGGCCGAAGTCAAAAAGCGCATCAAAGAGCTCGGCTACAAACCGCATGTGATTCATGGCGAGACGCGCAACGTGGTCGGTGCGGTCGGTGACGAACGCGGCAAGGCCGTGCTGCAGTCCCTGGAATCAATGCCGGGTGTGGAAAACGTGGTGCCGATCCTCAAGCCGTACAAGCTGGCCAGCAAGGAGGTCAAGCCGGAGCCGACAACGGTGGCCATCACCCCCGATCTGAGCGTCGGTGGTCAGACGATCACGGTCATGGCCGGCCCCTGTTCGGTGGAGAGTGAAGAACAGATCCTGGAAACGGCCCGGGCGGTCAAGGCGGCCGGTGCCAAGGTCCTGCGTGGCGGGGCGTTCAAGCCGCGCACCAGTCCCTATTCGTTCCAGGGCATGGAAGAAGACGGTTTGAAACTTTTGGCCCTGGCGCGCGAGGAAACCGGGCTGCCGGTGGTCACTGAGGTGGTCAATCCGCGTGATGTCGAACTGGTGGCCCGCTATGCCGACATCATGCAGGTTGGGGCGCGCAACGTGCAGAATTTCGCGCTGCTGAAAATGCTCGGCCAACTGGACAAGCCGGTGCTCCTCAAGCGCGGCATGGCGACGACCATCCAGGAATACCTGATGAGTGCCGAGTACATCCTCTCCGAAGGCAACCGCCGGGTGATCCTCTGTGAGCGGGGCATTCGCACTTTCGAGACAGCCACCCGCAATACGCTTGACATCTCGGCGGTTCCGGTGCTGCGCGAACAGACGCACTTGCCGATCCTGATCGACCCCTCGCATGCCACCGGCCATGCGTCACTGGTGCCGAGCATGTGTTATGCGGCGGTGGCCGCCGGCTGTGACGGCCTGATCGTCGAAGTCCATCCGCACCCGGAAACGGCGGCCAGCGACGGCCCGCAATCGCTGCGCCCGGACGATTTCCAGGCCATGATGACCAAGCTGGCGGAATTCGCCCGAGTCGTCGGTAAAACCCTTTAGCCTTCCCCGGACGTACCCCGCGGCACGAAGGTCGTGCCGCCCGACGTGTTCCGATGGAACCAAGGCCTTGGAGTGAACGATGTATCTGATCCCCTTAAACCAGATTGAAAGCGTTGACCTGGTGATCCACGCCCTGCGGGCTGCGGCCGGTGAGGTGGATTGTCACCAGTGTCCGGTCCGCAAGGTCTGCACCCGGCAGTGCCTGGCGGTTGCCGAGGGCATTCAGCAGATGGTCGCCCACAACACCCTGCCGACCGCCGAGTATGCCCTTCGGGACGATGATGCGCAAGCCGCGTCGCAAGAGACGCCAACGGAGCAACACAATGACGCCCACCTGCGGGTGATCAAATAAATTCTTCCGACCGGGTCAAGAAGGAATCCTCATGAACCTTGCCGCACTTGCCCTGCAGATCCCCGAGATCCTCCTGCCGAATGCAGACGTCGATCTGCAGCGTTGGGCCGTGATTGCCTGCGACCAGTACACCTCCGAACCGGACTATTGGCAGGCGGTCGACAAACAGGTCGCCGACGCGCCGTCGACGCTGCGCCTGATTTTCCCGGAAGTTTACCTCGAGGAGGATGACAGCGAGACGCGGATTGCCGGGATCAATGCCAGTATGACCAGTTACCTGGCCGATGGCGTCCTGGTCTCCCACGGACAGGGGTGTGTCCTGGTCGATCGCCAGACCCCCCGGGTGCCGTCACGCAAGGGCCTGGTGGTGGCCCTTGATCTCGAAGCTTACGACTACCGGCCGGGGGCGAAAACCCTGATTCGGGCCACCGAAGGAACGATCATCGATCGCCTGCCGCCGCGCATCCGCGTGCGCCGGAATGCTCCAGTCGAATTGCCGCACATCATGGTCCTGATCGATGATCCGGAGCAGACCGTGATTGAGCCGCTGTGCCAGGCGGAGCTGAAAAAACTCTACGATTTCGAATTGATGCAAAACGGCGGGCACCTGCGGGGCTGGAAGGTCGATCAGCCGGCCCACCTCGAACAGGTAACCCGGGCCCTGCAAGCCCTGGCCGACCGGGAGCGCTATCTTCAACGCTACGCCGTCGACGATGACGCCGTCATGCTCTACGCCATGGGGGACGGCAATCACAGCTTTGCCACCGCCAAGGCGATCTGGGAACAACGCAAGGCCGAGGCCCCGGATCCGGCAGCGATCATGGATGACCCGGCGCGTTATGCTCTGGTCGAGCTGGTCAACGTTCACGATCCCGGCCTGGAGTTCGAAGCGATCCACCGGGTTGTCTTCGATATCGACGGGCGCCAATTGCTGCACAGCGCCCAGGACTATTTTCGCCAACAGGGCCTGACCGCTACAGTCGTGGCCCATGCCAGTCTCGACGAAGCCCGGCGCGCCGCAGCAATGGCACCGCAAGACCATGCCGTCCCCTTCGTTACCAGCGAAGGTTTTGGCCTCCTGCAGGTGACCGAACCGACCCTGACTCTCGCCGTGGCCACGCTGCAGGATTTTCTCGATCATGAGTTGCCGGACCGGCCGGCCGCTCGGCTCGATTATATTCATGGCGACCAGGCGGTCACGCGTATCGGCAGCCAGTCGAATAACATCGGCTTCTATCTTCCGGCGATTTCAAAACACGACCTGTTCCGCACCATCATCCGGGACGGGGCGTTGCCGCGCAAGACGTTTTCCATGGGTGAGGCCGATGAAAAACGCTTCTACATGGAAGCCCGCAGGATCACCCGTTGAGGCCATTGACAACCTCTCGGAAAAGTTGTAAAAACGGCCTTTCGAGGGGTGTGTGTCGTCGCGAAACGAGCGATCGCCGACCAGGAATGCATTGCAGGACGGTACGGCGATTTTTCTTTTGAAGTCGGCTCTTCGCAAAGAGCCAGGAGATGTTCATGAACAAGGTACGGACTTACAACAAGATCTCCATCAAGGGGCTGCAGAAATTCTCGCTGGACAAGTACGAGATTGCCAGTGAAATCAGTCGGCCGGATGCGATCATGCTGCGCAGCCACGTGCTGCATGCGGAGGATATCGAAACCTCGGTCAAGGCGATCGGCCGGGCCGGCGCCGGCGTCAACAACATCCCGGTTGACAACTGTACCGAGCGCGGCATTGTTGTCTTCAACGCCCCGGGAGCCAATGCCAATGCCGTCAAGGAGTTGACCCTGGCCGCCATGTTGCTCTCCGCGCGAGATATTCTTGGTGGCATCGATTTCGTGCGTCGCCAGGGGCTCGGCAAGAATGCCGAAGAGCTGCACAAACTGGTCGAAGAGGGCAAGAAGACCTTTGGCGGTCGCGAATTGAAAGGCAAGACCCTTGGCATCGTTGGTCTTGGCGCCATCGGCTCCCAGGTTGCCGAAACCGGCCTGCTGCTCGGCATGAAAGTGCTCGGCTATGACCCGGCGTTATCGGTCGAAGCGGCCTGGCGCCTGTCCCGTGAGGTCGAGCGCATGGAGAACATGCAGTCGCTGCTGGCCAAATCGGACATCGTCAGTCTGCACCTGCCGGTTCTGGAAGCGACCCGGAACCTGATCAACAAGGACCTGGTCGAGAGTTTCAAGCCGGGAGCCATCCTGATCAACCTGTCCCGTGAAAAGGTGGCCGACACGGAAGCCATCCTGATGGGTCTCGAGAATGGCCGTATTGGCCAATACCTGACCGATTTCCCGGTGCCGGAACTGATTGGTCATGACCGGGTTGTGCCGATTCCGCACCTCGGCGCCAGCACCGAGGAAGCCGAAGAGAACTGCGCGATCATGGTGGCCAACCAACTGATCGATTTCCTGGAAAACGGCAACATCAGGAATTCCGTGAATTTCCCGAGAATTTTCTTGGATCGCAACGGCGGCTACCGGATTGCCTTTTCCAACCGCAACGTGCCCAAGATGCTCAACCAGGTTTTGTCGGTGCTCGGTGATCGGGATATCAACGTGATTGACATGATCAACAAGAGTCGTGATGAAATCGCCTACAATATTATCGATATCGAGAGCGAGCCGACCGAGGAACTGGTGCAGGCTCTGGAAGCGATCGATGGCGTGATCAAGGTGCGCGTCCTCTAGCGACGCTTTCTTCTTTAGGAGCAGACGAATGTCCCCACAGGTTTATAATTTCGGTGCCGGTCCGGCGATGTTGCCGGTTCCGGTGATGCAGCGTATCCGCGAAGAATGGTTCGATTTTCAGGGTCTCGGCGTTTCGGTCATCGAGGTCAGCCATCGGGCCAAGCAGTTCGAGAAGGTGCTGCTGGATGCCCAGGAACGCTTCCGTCAATTGACAGATCTTCCGGAGAATTACCGGATTCTGTTTGTCCACGGCGGTGCCCGCATGCAGTTTTCGGCCTTGCCGATGAACCTGGCGAGCCGCTCTCCCGGCCGGAAATGCCTGTATGTCGAAACCGGCAACTTTGCCAAGCTGGCCAACAAGGATGCCCGGGCCTACGGTGATATCCGGGTCATCGCCAGCAGCGCTGAAAGCAACTACGATCACATTCCGGAGATCACCCCGGAGATGATCGACCAGGACGCCGCTTACCTTCACATTACCAGCAACAACACGATCTACGGATCCCGCTACAATCGTTTCCCGGAGACCGGTGAGGTGCCGTTGATTGCCGACCAGACCTCCGAGATCCTGTCGCGCGTCATCGACTACCGCAAGTTCGGCTGTATCTATGCGGGTTTGCAGAAGAATCTCGGTCCATCGGGCACGGCGATCGTGATTGTCCGCGAAGATCTGCTGGGTCATGCCGTGCCGGAAACACCGATTCTGCTCAACTATGAACAGTGTGCCAAAGACAATTCCCTGACCAACACGGCCAACACCTTTGCCATCTATGTCACCGGCCTGGTTCTGGAGTGGCTGCAGGAACAGGGCGGGGTCGCGGCGATCGAAAAGATCAACGCGCAGAAGGCCGGAACCCTCTACGATCTGATCGACGGCAGTGACTACTACCGTGGTGTCATTCAACCGGCCTGCCGGGGCACCATGAATGTCAGCTTCAACCTGCCGAGCGCCGACTTGGAAGCAAAATTTCTCAAGGAGGCCGGTGAACAGGGTTTGTACGCTCTCAAAGGGCATCGTAGCGTCGGCGGCATCCGGGCCTCGATTTACAACGCCATGCCACTGGCCGGTGTCGAGACGCTGGCCGATTTCATGAAGGACTTCGCGAGCAAGAACGGCTGATGTTGGCTGGAGTCCCTGCTCATTATCGGTCCGCGGTCCCTGCCATGGGATGTGCGCGATGCAGAGGGACGGTTGCCCTCAATGAGGAGATGAGGTGACGGATCAGCAGCTCAACGGTGAAACCGGTTGGGTGCCTTTCGATGCCCCGTCCCTGGTTGGGGAGACTCTGCGCTTTGTCTCGGGGGACCAGACCGGCAACCGGTTTCGCATGAAATACTTCCGCGATGCCGATCAAAATCTGGTGGCCCGGGTCTGGTTCGGCCCGGTCACCGAAGGCCCGCCGGCCCATGCTCACGGCGGTAGCATCGCCGCGGTCCTCGACGAGGTCCTCGGCCTGGCGGCCTGGGCGGCCGGATACAAAATCGTCGTCGGCAACCTGAATGTCAGTTTCCGCAACCTGCTGCCGATCCAGACCGTGGTTCAGGTCAACACCCGAATTGCCTCGGTGGCCGGTCGCAAGGTGATGGTTCACGGCGAAATTCAAAATCTCGACGGCACACTTTACGCGACCGGGGAATGCCTTTGTATCACCTTGACGGCGTCCCAGATCGCCGCGACCCAGAAACGCTGAAAAGGGACGACGAGCGCGTCGCCGAAACACGAGCACTGTTTCATCAAAGCCCGCTCCCCTCTGCCCCTTCCTTTGTGTTTCAACCTCTTGACGTGTTGCCGATTTTCGAAAAAAGGGCTTCTCACCTATGAAAGTCATTGTCACCGATGAGATTTCCGAGCAGGGACTGAAACTTCTCCAAGACGACCCCCGGGTTGAACTGGATATCCGGCTGGGTCTCGAGAAGAGCGAACTGCATCGCATTATTGGTGATTACGAGGCCATCATCACCCGCTCCGGCACGCAAATCGATGCCGAACTGCTGCGTTATGCCGGACAGTTGAAAATGATTGCCCGTGCCGGTGTCGGTATCGATAACGTCGATGTGCCGGCCGCCAGCGAGAAGGGCATTATTGTCGTCAATGCACCCTTCGGCAATACCAATTCGGCTGCGGAACACACCATGGCCATCCTGCTGGCGATGTGCCGTCACGTGCCGGATGCCAACGGCAGCCTGAAAAGTGGTCGCTGGCAACGGGCGCCCTTCACCGGCCATGAACTGCGCCACCGCACGCTGGGTGTCATTGGCCTGGGCAAAGTCGGCGGTCGCGTGGCGTTACGCGCGCGGGCCTTCGAAATGGACGTCATCGTCCATGATCCGTACATTAGTGAAAAGCGGGCCGCCGATTTCGGCACGCGGCTTGTGTCCCTGCAGGAACTCGTGCAAACGGCCGATGTCATCTCCGTGCATACCCCCCTCAACGACGAAACCCGCGATCTGATCACGGCGGAGCATTTTGCGCAGATGAAAGACGGTATCCTGATCGTCAATTGCGCCCGCGGCGGGATCATTAACGAAGCGGCCATGCTGGCAGCCCTGGACAGTGGCAAGGTCACTGGCGCCGCTTTCGATGTCTGGAGCGAAGAGCCTCCCGAAGGACCTGCGCTGCAGGCCTTGATCGCTCATCCACGCATGGTCGTGACGCCCCATCTGGGCGCCAACACCTTCGAGGCCCAAACCAACGTTGCGGTCGATGTGAGCCGGGAGATTCTTAACCTGCTCGAGGGAAAACCGGTGGAGAATGCCGTGAATATTGCGCGTTTTGACCCGGATCTGATGGCCCAGATGCGTCCCTTCATGAATCTGGCGGCCATTCTCGGCGACTTCATTTCCCAGCTGGCACCGGAAAACCCGGCCAAGGTCTCCTTCAGCTACACCGGCAAGCTGGCGAGCTATGACTGCATGCCGATCACGGTGGCCGGGCTGGCCGCCCTGCTGAATCGCTGCACCGACCAGGAGGTCAACATGGTCAATGCCAACCTGGTTGCCGAGCGGCGCGGTCTGGTCGTCGAACAGAGCCGCTCGACGGAGTCGGAGTTCTTTTCCAACCTGATCACCTTGAACCTGGAAACACCCTCCGGGCAGCGGACCATCGCCGGAACCCTGTTCGAAAACAGGCCGAAAATCGTCCGGATGCGCGACTTCGATACCGATTTCACCCCTGAAGAGCACATGCTGGTGATGACATACGAGGATCGTCCCGGCCTGATCGGCAAGATCGGCACCATCCTCGGCGAAGCCGAGGTCAACATCGGAGCCATGAATCTCGGCCGCCGTGCCAAGGGCGGTGAAGCCATGGTCGTGCTGTCCATCGATTCACCGGTCGAGGATGCGATTCTCAACCAATTGCATGAAGCGATCGGGGCACGGTTTGTCAAGGCGGTGCATTTGGCCCTCTGATCGTTCCTTGCCCTTCCCGGAACGGTGTGACCGGCAACTGTCGTCAGGCATGGCAGACCGACCTCTCCGGAAGATCTCTTAAGCCGGCAACGGATTTCTGCGATGAGGGCCCGGAGACGATCAACCCGCAGCGCTGCCGCGCGTCGTTTTCGGGTCGTATTGAAGGAGTGAAAAGGGCATGCCGAACAAAGCTCTCTCCCTGTCCGTGGTGGTCCCCTGCTACAACGAGGAAGCCACCCTGGAGACCTGCATCGCCAAAGTTCTGCAACTGCAGGACAAAGGAATCTCCCTCGAAATCATCATCGTCGACGACGCCTCAACGGATGCCAGCTTGCGCATTGCCCGGGATCTGGCCGGAACGAACGCGGCCATCCGACTGCTCCAGCATGAGATCAACCAGGGCAAGGGAGCGGCCCTGCGGACCGGTTTCCGGGAAGCGACCGGTGACTTCGTGGTTGTCCAGGATGCCGACCTGGAATACGATCCTCTGGAGATCATGGATCTGTTGACGCCGCTGGTGGAAGGCAAGGCCGATGTGGTCTACGGTTCCCGCTTTCTCGGCGGACGGCCCCACCGGGTCCTCTATTTCTGGCATTCTCTCGGCAACAAGTTCCTGACCTTCCTCTCCAACATGTTTACCGATCTGAACCTGACCGACATGGAGACCTGTTACAAGGTCTTCCGGCGAGAAGTGATACAGGCGATCACTATTGAAGAAAACCGCTTTGGCTTTGAGCCGGAGATTACCGCCAAATTGGCGCGTCAGGGCGCGGTCATCTACGAGATGGGGATTTCCTACAGCGGTCGAACTTACCAGGAAGGCAAAAAAATCGGTTGGCGTGACGGGTTCCGGGCCCTTTACTGCATTGTTCGCTACAATGCACCGAAACTGCCGATGCCGATGCAGTTTCTGGTCTACCTGTTCATCGGCGGGACCGCCGCAGTGGTGAACCTGCTGATTTTCCTGGGCCTGTTTTATGGCGGGCTGCCGGTTTCAGCAGCGGCCGTTATCGCTTTCTTTGTGGCCGCCGTGGTCAATTACCTGCTCTGCATCGCCTTACTGTTCAAGCATCACTCGCGGTGGCAGGGCCCGGCGGAACTCATCGTCTACCTGGTGCTGGTTGCCGTAATCGCCCTGGTCGACATGCAGGTCACGCAATTCCTATACGTCAGCAGCACGCCGGCCTGGCTGGCCAAGTTGCTGGCGTCCGCCCTGGCTCTCAGCCTGAACTTCTTCGGCCGGCGCCACCTGGTCTTCGCCCAGAAGCCCCTGGACTAAACGCCTGCCGGCCGATCCCCTGATCAGGGTGGCAAAAGGGTGGAAAACTCCGGTCGCTTCCGCAGGTTGTCCAGGTCAGGATCGCTCTGAATCAGCTCCCAATTGTCGTAGCCGTGCGCGATTGCCTGCCTGAGCCAATCCATTCCTGCCGCTGTTTGTCCTGACACGGCGTAGTAACAGGCAATATTGTAGTAGAGGGTCGGGTTGTAATCCGGTTCGTTGCGGAGGACGGTTTTGTACTGTGCAATCGCCGCGGCTTTGTCGCCGCGCTGCGCGAGGACAATACCGAGGTTGACCCGGGCATCCCAGTTATCCGGTTTTGCCGCAACCGCCTGGCGAAACTGTTCGATCGCATCCTCCGGCCGGTTCTGTTTCATGGCAACCATGCCCAGGTTGTTGTGCGCCAGGGTGTTGGTTTCGACCAGCGCCAGGGAGCGCAGGTAATAATTCTTCGCCGCATCCAGTTCGTCGCGCTGTTCCAGTTCATAGCCAATGTTGAAATAGGTCGGGGCTTCCATTTTGTCCCGCGAGATCAGGGGCCAGTTGACCAGGAAGGCGGCGACCAGAGCCAGGGCCGCGCTGATGGCGATCCGCAGATAGCGCTTGTCCCGCAGCAGGGTGACCAGGCCCGACAGACCGGTGCCGGCGAACAGGAGCATGTTTGCCGTCATCGGATGACGGTAGCGGGCAAAGACGAAGAACAGGGCCACGCTCGCCGCGAAACAGACCCAGATCCAGATCAGCCCCCGGATCGCGTGGCGCCAGGGCCAGCAGAAGACCAGGCCGACCACCGCCAGGGGCAGCAGGGTGCCGAAATGCAGCAGAGTACCGAGCACACCAAGCATGGGCGCGAAATGATAATGGGCATAGAGGCTTTCGGAATCGCTGATTTCAACGGCATTCCAGGTCATCGCCCATTTTTTGGCCATCAGCTGAAGCCAGGCGGCGGGCGCCTCGCGGATGTCGGCGAGTGTCTTGCTGAGCCAGTAGTCGGAGACTTCGTTCGGTGTCAATTCCCGGCCGAGTGCGGTTTCGGCCAGATTCTCGGCGTCAGTCCTTTCAAATTTCCAGTCGCTTCGATCCCAGATCAACGGTTCATAAAAGCCCGTCGCCTTGCGGTTATTGCCGATGTAGAAATTCGGCCCGAATTGCGAGGTTGTCAGCACGAACTCGCCACCGACCAGGAGATTGCGTACCGTCACCGGGGTGAAGATGATCGCCATGCCCAGCAGCAGCAAAACACCCTGTTTCAGGATCGGCCGCCAACCGCTGCGTCGGAGGTCGGTGAGCATCCAGAGGCCGATGGCCGGGACCAGGATCAGGGCGTTTTCGCGGACCAGAGCAAAACAGGCCAGGACGATTCCGATCAGAATCCAGTAAACCGGCCGGGGCGGTTTGTTCTCTCGCTCCGAGGTTTGTCCGAGCAGAAACAGCAGCAGGCACATGAAGAACATGCCGAGAACGGCTTTTTGGATCAGCAGGTCAAAAAACAGCGCCGGCGGGTAGACGGCCAGCAGGGCACCGGCAATCAGACCGCTGGACCGATTGAAAAACCGGCTGCCGGCGCCGGCCAGCAGCAGGCAGGAGGTGGCTCCGATCACGGCCTGAATGATGCGCACCAGGATCAGGTCATGGCCGCCGATCTTGTAGATCAGGGCCAGGAAATAGGGATACAGGGGGGCCTGGTAGAAGGTGCGTTCGCCGATCCAGCCCTGAGCGACGATCTCCCGCGCCCAGGTGTCGTAACTTTCCGCATCGCCGAGCAGAATCGAAGTGACCGGGTGTTCGGCAATCTGGGCGAGGTAGACAAGGCGCAGGCCGAGGGCCAACAGGAACAGCAGCAGGTAAGGCCAGAGGGTCTGCCAGCGCGTGCCCTTGTCGCCTCCGGCTCCGGCATGCAGGTTGTTCTGTTCTCTGGCCATGACGAAGATCCCAAAGGTGGCGCAATGCAGTGCTTCACTGTTATCGACCGCGGGCCGTGTTCTGCCACGTTCGATACCGACCCGGGAGACCCTCTGACTTAAGGGAAATTCCCGAGGATTGACGGAAAACCGCCCGCGGCTTGCGCAGGGCGAAATGTGACGATTATCTAGCATGCTCCCGCGCAAATAACAAGAGGGTTGTCCCTCTGGCTGGAGCCGCGGCTCACGCTGGTTTTCGAAGGGTTCTTCGCCAGGCGGCGCGCAGGGCCTTGCCCGACCTGGCGGGCGTAAAATGATTCTCAAACGGAGCGAGGTCTGTTAAAGTGTGGCTTCGTTGCTCTTAAGACACCGGGGATGCCATGGCTTTTTTGCAGCAGGATATTTCGTCAACACAGTGCAAGGATGCGGGTCTGGCTCTGGTTTTGATCTGCCTGATCCTCGATCTGGCCACCGGACGGCAGGCCTTTCTCGCCGCGGCCATCATCTTCCTGGTCGTAGCCATGACAGCACCGGTCCTCTATCGACCTTTTGCAAAGTTCTGGTTCGGTCTGTCACATTGGCTTGGCACGATCGTCTCGAAAATCCTGCTGACGGTCCTCTTTTACGGACTGGTCCTGCCGGTCGGGCTCGTCCGACGCCTGCTGGGCAAAGACGCTATGCAGCTCCGGCGCTGGAAACAGGATCAGGCCTCTGTCCTGCACACCCGGGATCATCTGTTCCAGCCCGAAGATCTTGATCATCCCTATTGAACAGGCCCCTGTGATCCTTAAGGAAACCGGACCATGAGTGAAGCCATCCTGGGAATCTCGGCATTTTATCACGACAGTGCCGCCGCATTGATCGTTGACGGCGAGATTGTCGCTGCTGCTCATGAAGAACGATTCTCGCGGAACAAGCAGGATTCCGGCTTCCCGGTCGAAGCGGTCCGCTATGTCCTCGACGAGGCCGGTTTGCGGCTGGACGATGTCACGGCGGTGGCCTTTTACGACAAACCGTACATCAAGTTCGAGCGTCTGCTGGAGACCTATCACAGCTTTGCCCCCCGGGGATTGGCCAGCTTTCTGTCGGCGATCCCGGTTTGGATCAAGGAAAAGCTGCTGATGCGGCACAATCTCAAGCGTGAATTTGAAGCCTTGGGCGGCGACTGCCCCCACTTGATCTTCCCGGAACATCATCTCTCTCACGCTTGCAGTGCTTTTTTCCCCTCGCCCTTTGAAAAAGCCGCCATCCTGACCCTGGACGGAGTCGGGGAATGGGCGACCATGACGATCGGTCTCGGCGAAGGCAATCAAATCCGCATTCTCAAGCAACTCGATTTCCCGCACTCTCTCGGCCTGCTTTATTCGGCTTTTACCTACTATTGCGGCTTCAAGGTTAATAGCGGGGAATACAAGCTGATGGGGCTGGCGCCCTACGGTACGCCCGGCAGCGAAGCGGTCGCGACAATCAAGGCCAGGATTTACGATCAGCTGATCGATGTCCGTGAGGACGGCTCGTTCCTGCTGAATATGGACTATTTCAATTTCGCCACCGGTCTGACCATGTGCAACGAGCAGGCCTGGGAAGCGCTGTTCGGGATTCCTCGCCGGCTCTCGGAAACCGCCCTGAACCAGGATTACATGGATATGGCCCTGGCGATTCAGGAAGTGACCGAGGAGATCGTCCTCGCCCTGGCTCGCACCGCGCAGGAGTTGACCGGCTGCCGGTTCCTGGTGATGGCCGGCGGTGTCGCCCTGAATTGCGTGGCCAATGGCAAACTGCTGCGCAGCGGCTTGTTCGAAGATTTGTGGATTCAGCCGGCGTCCGGTGATGCCGGCGGCGCCCTGGGAGCGGCTCTGGCCGGGTGGCATATCGGCAGACAGCAGCCACGGACCGTGGTTCAGCCGGATCGGATGAAGGGCGCTTTGCTCGGCCCGGAGTTCAGTGACCGGGAGATCCTCCGGGTGGCCCGGCGCTACCAGGCGCCTTGTCAATCCTATGAGGATTTCTCTGCGCTTTGCACCACGACAGCGGAATTGATCGCCGCCGGCAACGTCGTCGGCTGGTTCCAGGGGCGGATGGAATACGGTCCCCGGGCGCTGGGCAACCGGAGTATTCTCGGTGACCCGCGCAATCCGGAGATGCAGAAAAAGCTCAATCTGAAAATCAAGTACCGGGAAGGGTTCCGGCCCTTCGCACCCTCTGTCCTCGAAGAATGTATCGCGGAGTTCTTCGATCTGGACCGGCCGTCACCCTATATGCTCCTGGTGGCACCGGTGCGCAGCGAGCGCTGCCATGCGCTGCCGGAGGGCTATCATGCCATGAGTCTCTATGACCGGCTCTACCACCAGCGTTCCGATGTTCCGTCGATAACCCATATCGATTATTCAGCCCGGATTCAGAGTGTCAATCGCGAGACCAATCCACGTTACTGGGCGCTGATCGATCGTTTCCGCCAGCTGACCGGATACGGGGTCGTGGTCAATACCAGCTTCAATGTCCGCGGCGAACCGATCGTCTGCACTCCGGATGATGCGTATCGCTGTTTCATGGGCACGGAAATGGATTATCTGGTGATGGGCAACTGCCTGTTTGACAAGACCGCGCAGCCACAGCACCGGGACAAAGACTACTGGCAAGGGCGCTACGAACTCGATTGAATGGTGCAAGGTGTTTTCTGCGGCCCTGACGATTCCCCATGACAATGAAAAAAATCCTTCTCAATACCACCCTCGTCGTCATCAGTCTTTTGGTGGCGCTCGGTGCCTGTGAACTGATTCTGGTTGCTACCGGCTGGTCACCACAAAAAACCACCAGCGAATACCTGCAATTCGGTTATTCCACGGGGGTGCCGATCTGGGACGAGGACGGCCTTCTCGAAGAGGCCCGACCAGTCAAGGTCAAGCTGTTCCAGTACGATCCGGAACTGTTCTGGACCACAATTCCGGGCACCGACTTTACCAACCGCCAGGGTTTTCGCGGCGCGCAGGATGTGACGGTTGCCAACCCGGAGGATGCGATCCGTTTCCTGATCCTGGGGGATTCCTGTTCTTTTTTAGGACGGACCTTGTATGCGGATGTGCTGCAGCAGCAGCTCAGCCGCCAGCATCCGGACCGGCGATTCGAGATCATCAATGCGGCGGTACCGGGGTACACCACCTTTCAGGGCAAAAAGGTCCTGCCGCGGCTGATGCCTTACCAGCCGGATTACGCCTGCATCTATTTCGGCTGGAATGACCACTGGATCCTGCCCTCCGGCTACAGTGACCGGTTTCATTACCAGTTGATTCACACCTTCAAGGTCGCCCAACTGGCCAGGATCCTCTGGGCCCGACTCCTGGACATGCGTGATTACCGGGTTCCGCTCGATGATTTCAGAGCCAATCTGGAGGCGATGGTGGCGATGCTGAAGGACAACGGTGTCGTCCCGATCCTGATCAAGGCCCCCGCCGGATACGGAGCGCAAGGGATGCCCCGCTGGGCCTATGATTTCTACGCTGAGTATTACCGGATGACCGCTGATGAGATCAGGGCGATCCCCGAAACTCATGCCGCCTATGCGCAGGTCGTGGCAGACGTTGCCGAAGAAACCGGCGCGATCCTGGTCGACGCCGAGCGCTCCTTCCGACAGCTTTCCCCCGCGATCAAAACCTTTTTCCGGAACGACCTGATTCACCTGACAGAGCAGGGCCATCGCGCCATGGCCGGGGCCATTCTCAAGCAGATCGAGTCCGACGCGCCACCGATCGACTGATCATCGGACCTCAATAACGCCGTGATCCGGCGGGACACACCGCTCAGCTCAGGAAGAGGGGCTTTTGCGATGGCGGCAGCAGGCCCCGCGCTTCACCGCGTTGGAGTAGGGTCTCGACCGCCGCAATCCCTTCTTCGCCGAGATCGACTGAGAAGTCGTTGACATAGAGGGCGATGTGCGCATCGATCACGGAATCGTCGATTTCCTGGGCATGACGCTTGATGTAATCGCGGGTTTCACGTGGCGCACGGCGGGCGTATGCGAGGCTTTGGCGGATGGCCCGGTCGACGGTGCGAATCATGGCAACGTCCAGATCCCGACGGGCCAGAATCCCGCCGAGAGGGATCGGCAACCCGGTCTCATCTTCCCACCAGGCCCCCAGGTCCAGCACTTCGTGAAACCCCGCCTGGCGGAAGGTAAAACGCGATTCATGGATGATCACGCCGGCCTCGGCCTCGCCACGGTTGAGTTTCGCCATGATCTGGTCAAAAGGCACGATCAACAGGTCTTCGTAGCCAGTGGCGTAGAGCTGCAGCAACAGGTTGGCGGTGGTCAGAGCGCCGGGGATGGCGATCCGTTTGCCTTGCAAACGGGCCATGGTGGTCTCCTGCCGGGCAATCACCAGCGGCCCGCAGCCGCGTCCCAGGGCGCCCCCGCTGTGCAGCAGGGCGTACCGGTCACGCAGATGGCCGAAGGCATGATAGGAAATTTTCGTCAAATCGAGCTGCCCGGACAGGGCCAACTGGTTGAGTGTCTCGACATCGGCCAGGTGCTCTTCGATGGCCAGCTGTGGCAAGTCCAGTTTGCCGTGGGTGAGCGCGTAGAAAATGTAGGTGTCGTTCGGGCAGGGTGAATAGCCCAGGCTCAGGGTTTTGGCCATCTTATGGCTCCGGCCAGGCCTGGACAAGCGCGATGATGGCCGCTTGGGCGGCTTGCATGGCTCCAGGGAGGTCCCAGCGCGTCATGTCGCGGTCTTCGACGAGGTTCGAGATGCCACGAATTTCCAGCAACGGGGTCGCCAGCTGCTGGCAAGCCAAGGCCACCGCGGCGCCTTCCATGTTTTCACAAATGCCGCCGGTGCGGTTCGCGATCTCATGGGCCTGAGCCGATGTGCCGGTGCATGAGGAGACTGTCACGAAAGGGCCCTGGTGCAGACCGGCGATTTGCCGGCTGGCCCATTCCCGGAGGGTTGAGCTGGTTGGCCAGCTGTTGAAGAAAGTTTGTGGTGACGCGCGCATCGGCAGTCCCATGCCAGCCAGGTCTTGAAAACCGGTGGGTGTGTTCACGCCTTCATCCGCAAAGATTTCGCCGTCGGCGACGACGAGATCACCCACCACGAGGCCGGAATCCGGATAGGCCCCACCACAGCCGAACAGCAGGAGGGCCTCAGGCTGGCAATCTTTCAACAGGGCCACTGTGGCCGCCGCCGCAGCTGCCTTGCCAACGCCACTGTGTGCCAGGGTAACGTCGTTGCCGCACAATTCTCCACGGAGCATGACGAGCCCGTCACGGACCTCTTCAACCGGCTTTCGAAGGCGTGTTCTGAGCAGTTCGGTCTCTTGGGGAACGGCAGCAAGCAGGGCGATCATTGTTTAAGAGGTGCGAGGCGGGAGGTGTGAGGCGCGAAAAAAGACTGTTCGCATCTCGCGTTTCGCACCTCGTCGGTTTCAGGGTTTATACCAACCGTGGCGGATCAGGTCGCGACGCAGTTCATAGCCGGCATTGCGAATCACGCCGTTATACCAGAAATGCTCTTCGGCAGGACTCATGCCGGGTCCGTCCAGCCGTTTGCGGTTGTCGATCAACAGCTGACGGAACTTCTCGTCAGGCTCTTTGAGAACTTCGAGAAGACGATTTTTCAACGGATCATCACAGGCTGAAGTCACGTGCTGCAGGATATCGCGCAACTGCAACCCCATACGATACTCCCAAAGGTCGCCCTGAAAACCGTCACAGCATTCCTGAACGAAGTCATTCCAGTCCAGCAACAGGCTGCCGAAATCATCATCGGCGATCTCATCATAGGCCGGGTGCTGACTGAGGATATCGTCGATCAACTTCTGCTCGTTGCGAGAGAAGAAGAAGGACAGGCTTTCTTCCACCGGATACATGCCCAGCTGATCGACCAGCTCCTGGCAGAAATACGCATAATCGAGATCCCTGTCGCTGAACTCCTGCAGCGCCACCGGCAGGCTCTCGCGTTCGAGGCAGAGCAGCGAAAGATGATCGTGCCCGAGTTCCGTGTGCAGCAGCAGATCGGGTCGATGCGGGATCCCGGCCTTGGCCAGTTGATCGGTCAGCCGAAGATAGTTGTCCGTGAAGAAGGTGAGAATTTTCTCTTCCGAGAAGAACATCTCCTGGCTGGAGCGATTGTTGGCCAGGCCGAAGCCGACAAAACCGTCGTGTAGCAGCCGGTCCCAGTAGGGTTCTATCGCCGCCAGGATATCCGCGACCGGCATGTAGGGGGAATAATGAATGGTCGGTGCCGGCGGCGTCTGATCATTGGCGTTCGGTTCGCTGGTATAAAACTCGAGGATAAAGAAGGCCTCTTCGGGGATGCGCAACGCAAAGTCCCGGAAGACCGATGCGATGCGCAGCGGATCGGCCAGGACCGAAAAGTGGTAGGTGTCGGTGGAATTTTCGAGCAGACAGAAATCGTAGCCTTGCTTCAGTTGACGCGACCGGCGTTTGGCTTGCGGCCAGAGCTGCAGGCCAACGGGAAAATGTGTGAAGATATCCGGCAATGAAGACCTCGCGTGCAAATTCTCGGCGATCATGATTACGTTCTGCTCGCTGCACTTATGATGCGGTATCCGTGCCGAAGAAGTCAACCATAACCGGGCGTTGCACAGAACGTCGGCCGGCAAGGACGACGCATCTTGCGGGGGCGATGAGGTGGTCGCAGAAAGCGGTTCTGAAAAAGCCGCCGAGGCATCTAAACAGGCGTTTAATATAAGTAAACGGGTTTTACCTAAAATAAATTTTCCATTGACTTCACGATTGACATAAGCTATACCCATCCGGTGTATAAAACCCTATTTTACTGAACGGCTTAGGTGGTATCCACGCGTTCCGGACCGCATCCGCTGATGCATGCGGTCTGTTCCGTTCCGTCAACCCGCAGGGGGACTATCCTGCCTTTTGCGAAACTCCAGCATAAAGAGGGATCCAAGATGGCCAAAAAAGCAATCAAACCGTCACTGAAGAATCCATTTGCCCCTGACGAACAGGTCCAGTTCACCATCCCCGGTGAAGTTGCCGGAGAACATGGCGGCTACGAAGACGTCATGCAGGAAGGCTACGACCTGATCCAGCGGCCGATCAAGTCGGTCGCCATCGGTCAGATCGAAAAGCAGCATTTCAAAAAACGCATGACCGTCTGGGAGCGGATCAAGGTCCTCACCGAGAGCGAACCGAACATTCTGTTCCAGAACTGGGGCAAAAATCTCGATGGTGCCTCACTGGTGACCGGGATCTTGAATATTGGCGGACGCGATGTGGCTCTGTACGGGCACGATTTCACCGTGCGCGCCGGCTCGATCGATGCCACCAACGGCAACAAACTGGCCCGCCTGATGTATATGGCCGGTGAAAAAGGGATCCCCCTGATCGGCATGAACGACTCGGCAGGGGCCTTTGTGCCGGCCGGGGTCGGTGGTCTGGATGGTTACGCCGAGGCGTTCACTGCACTGCGCAAGATCAGCGGCGTTGTGCCCTCGGTGATGTGCATGTTCGGTTTCAATGCCGGTGGTGGCTCCTACCTGCCCCGTCAGGGAAGCTTCGTCATTCAGCCGAAAGACACCTTCTTCGGCCTGACCGGTCCCGGTGTCGTCAAGTCGGTCCTCGGCGAAGACATCACCCCGGAAGAGCTTGGCGGGCCCCTGGTCCACAGTGCTTCCGGTGTCACCGACTTGCCGGTTGCTGACGAAACGGCCGCTCTACGCACCGCGGTCCGCCTGCTCAGCTACATTCCGGACAACAACTACAGCATGGCCCCCTTCCAGGAGACCAGCGACCCGCTCGATCGCAAGACCTGGGAGATCAACACCCTGCTGAAGAAGGCTTTCAACTCACCGACCGGCTTCAATACGCCCTTCGATGTGTCGATTATCATTCAGCAGATCTGTGATCACGGTGATTACTTTGAATTGCAGCCGAACCGTTCCCGCGAGGCGATCACGGCGTTCGGTCGTCTCGGCGGCAATGTGGTGGGTTTCGTGGCCAACAACTCGGCGGTCGCTTCCGGCCAAATCGACTGCGACTCGGCCTTGAAAATCGCCCGCTTTGTCCGCTTCTGCAATATTTACAATATCCCGCTGATCTTCATGGAAGACACTACTGGCTTCCTGCCGGGGCGTGAGCAGGAAGCCCGTGGCATCGTCCAGGCCGGCCGCTCGATGCTCGATTCGATTGTCGATGTCCGCACGCCGCGCATCCTGCTGATCCTGCGCAACGCCTACGGCGGCGCTTATGCGTCGTTCAATAACTATCCTACCGGTGCCGACCTGGTCCTGGCCCTGCCGACCACCCGTCTGGCCGTTATGGGTCCGGCCGGCAAGGAGTTCGTTTACAAGAGTGAACTTCGCAAAATCCGCGGCGCCATCAAGCCGATGGTCGCCGAAGGCACCCAGCAACGGATCCACGCCGGCATGGATGGCGACGAGGCGAAGAAGGAAGCCGAAGCCGAAGCCGCCGAATGGCTCAAGGCCCAGGAAGCCGCACTGAATATGCGCTATGAAAAGGAATTGATGAATCCTAAAGAGGGTCTGGCCCTTGGTTCCATCTCCTCGCTGGTCATGCCGACCGATCTGCGTCAGGTGCTTGGCGAGAACCTGAACTTCCTGCTGCGGCACTATCAGCCTTCCACCTGGCAGGACGTCCAGCGGGAGTTCCATTAATCCTTTACGGCAATGACGATATCAGCGAACCAAGGTTGCGAATTTGGAGAGACTATAACGATGGCACAGACAGACTACTACACAGACAATCCATTGATTCACCGTGATCGCCGCTTGCGGGATCCTGTTGTCCGAAAAGGACTCGATCGTCTACCCCAACGCCTTGTCACCGGAGTTGCGGATGCTGACCGACACCCGTCGTGTCCATCGGGTTCCCGATTACACCGGGGCCTCGAAGGAAGAGCGTGTCGAGCGGATCGGCCAGATCATCGAGATCGCCAAGGACAACGGCTACGATTCGATCTTTGCCGGCTACGGTTTTATGGCTGAGGACGATGAATTCGTCGAGGCGATCGAGCAGGCTGGCCTGAAATTTATCGGTCCCTGTGCCGCGACCCAGCGCGGCGCCGGCAAGAAGGACGAAGCGAAGCGCACAGCTTTGAGTGTCGATGTTTCAGTCACGCCGGGGATCGACAACGTCACGGCCCGAACCCTGGTAGCACACCATCCGAGCCGGGATGCCCTCCTGGCACTGGTCAAGTCGGAAGGGCTCGACTGTGATCCGACGGTTCTGAACGACCAGGATCTTTCCCTTGAAGATCTGGCCGATCACATCCTGATGGCCTCTTATGAAAAGGGGATCGATCTGTTCACCATGGACGAACTCTGTGTCCAGGTGGAAAAAGAGTGCATCGAGATGTTCAAGAACTATCCCCGCGCCCGGATTCGCTTGAAGGCGATCGGTGGGGGTGGCGGCAAGGGCCAGCGTATCCTCGGCGGCTCTCTGCTGACCAAAAGCAATGCCAGCGATGCCGACATCAAAAAGGCCGCCTCGGTGGCCCCCGAACTGGTGCGTGAAGTTCTGCTCGAAGTCAAGGCGAACGGCGTCGGTGACAACAAGAACGTTCTCATCGAGCTCAACATCGAGCAGACCCGGCACAACGAAATCCAGCTGCTTGGCAACGGCGAGTGGTGTATCGCCCTTGGCGGCCGTGATTGTTCGCTGCAGATGCACGAGCAGAAACTGCTGGAAATCTCGGTGACCCAGGAAGGTTTGGCCGATGAAATCGAGAAAGCCAAAAAAGCTGGTCTCAAGGCCCAGCAGAAGGCCCTGGCGACCGACCTCAAGGTCCTCAAGCGCATGGAAGAGGAATCCGAGCGGTTCGGCAAGGCTGTTGGCCTCGATTCGGCCTCGACCTTTGAATGCATTGTCGACCGTGATCGGCATTATTTCATGGAAGTGAACACGCGTATCCAGGTCGAGCACCGTGTCACCGAGCTGGTCTACAGCCTGAAGTTCACCAACCCGAAGAACAAGAAGGACTTCTTCATCGTCGAATCACTGGTCGAGGCGATGGCTCTGCTGGCAATGCACAAAAAACGCCTGCCGCGTCCGGAGCGTGTTGCGCGGTTCGGTGCCGGCGCCGAGGCGAGGCTCAACGCCACCGACTGCTCTCTGTCACCGAGCGCCGGTGGTTATATCCGCTACTGGTCGCCGCCGATCGAAGGCGAAATTCGCGACGACCAGGGGATCTGCATCAAGAACCCGGATACCGGCCTGTTCATGCGCTATCACCTGGCTGGTGCCTACGATTCGAATATTGCCCTGCTCCTGACCAAAGGCGAAGACCGCCTGGACAGTTACGAGCACCTGGCCAAGGTTCTGCGCAGTACCGTTCTGCGTGGTACCAACCTGGCGACCAACCTCGAGTTCCACTACGGACTGGTCAATTGGTTCCTGGGCCAGAACGTCATGGCCAAGCCGACGACCCGTTTCGTCGTGCCTTACCTGACCCTCGTCGGCAAGCTCAAGGAGGAGGCCAACAAGCTTGACGTGGTCTTTGCCTTCCTGGCGATGAAGAAGCATTTCGCCGGCATCTACAAGGACGATCCCGAGGTGGCCAAGACCATCTCCGAAACGCTCGATCGCAAGGGGACTCTGCTGACCCGGCCGATGGAGATTCTGCTCAATGATCCGCACCTGCTCTCCGGTTGGTTGAGTATCAATCGCAGGAATTTCCAGCAGAAAGACGGCAAACTCCTTTGGCTGCGTAATCCTTTGGTGATTCTGGAAGAGACCTACGAGTATCTGTATATGAACTGGCGGGAAGGGGCCCCGTCCGCCGAGGTGATCTGGACCCATGACCGGGATCTGCTGCA
>JARRPG010000005.1:0-76117 GCA_037383085.1 Desulfuromonadales bacterium
TCAGGCCGCTGCGCAAGGCAAGTTCCGGCTTGAAATAATCGGCCCGCAACTCGATCAGCTGCTGGGCGCGCTCCATCAGCGAATCGGCCGTGCGCATGCCAGCCAACCACTCCACGGCGTCCGGTTTCAATTGCAGGGGGGCATGACTCAGAGACTCGGTGCCCCCGGCCAGGACCAAGTCGCGGGCCCCTTCACGAATAAGCCGCCAGCCAGTGTCGATCGACTGCATGCCGGAACCGCAGTTGATCTGGACAGTGAAGGCCCGCATCGTTTCGCCCATGCCGAGCCGCAGAGCGGCAATGCGCGCCGGGTTCATTTCGTTGGCCAGCACATTGACGCATCCCAGGATGACCTGATCGAAGGCGGCCATCGGCACATCCTGACGCAGCAACAGCGGCCGGCCGCAGAGGACCGCCAAGTCGACCGGTGTGAAGGGTCCCGGTTTGCCGCGGACCTTGAGAAAGGGGGTGCGGGCGCCGTCAATGATGTAGACGGGAGCAGCCGCCGGCGCGCGCCGGTTGGTCTTCTTCTTATTTGGTGTCATTGTCTTATCCCCTTTGCATCAGGAATCAGGGTTGGCAACAAAGTTCGATTCACCCAGATCTTCGGCGGGAAAATCGTCAACGGCCACAACTCTCGCGACGGCCTCCTCAGTGCGCCGCAGGAGATTCGCTTCATCCGCCGACAACAGGCCGCGGGCCGCCGCCTCCGCGCGGTTTTTGCAGCCGGCGTCCTTAAGCCGTTTCCGCAGACTTTCGGTTTCCGTCACCAAGTCAAAAGCCTGCTCCAGTTCGGCAACGCTCGGATTGGCGCCCTCTTCCAGGAACAGGCCCGCCGTGAGGCGGTCCCGGGTTTCCGAAGGGGACAGCAGAATCTCGGCGCACTGCCGGGTCAGATCGTCTTTGGGGCCATGCCGTCGCACCCCCAGAGGCAGGAGAAACGGTCGCACCAGCCAGGCCACCGGACGCAGCGGCAGGTTGGCCAAAACCCCGTGCAAACGGTTTTCGATGGTTGCGAAGCCCCGAGCCATGAGGTAATCAAGCAGGGGGCGGTCGGTCTCCGGCTGAGCGTCGTCCTGCCAGCGTTTCAGCACCGCGGAGAGCAGGTAGAGTTCGGCCAGCAGGTCGCCGAGCCGGCCGGAGAGCATCTCCTTGCGTTTGAGGCCACCACCGAGCAAAGCCAGGGTGACATCTGCCAGCAGGGCAAAGGCGGCGGCATAGCGGTTCAGCTGGCGGTAGTATCTCTTTGCCTTGCTCTGCGGCGGAGCGGCGCCGACCCGGCCTCCGGACCAGCTGCCGAGCCAGGTGCGGCCGAAGGTTTTCACCGCGTGCTTGACGTGGCCCCAGAAGCTGGCGTCGAAAGTGTCCAGCGCCTTTTCGGGGTCCTTTTCCTCGAGAGCCAGCATCTCCTGGAGTACCCAGGGATGACAGCGGATCGCCCCCTGGCCGAAGATGATCATGCTGCGGGTCAGGATGTTGGCGCCTTCCACCGTGATGCCCACAGGCACTGCGCGATAGAGGGCACCCAGATAGTTGAGCGGCCCGTCGATCACCGCCTTGCCGCCGTGGATATCCATGGCATGATCGATCGATTCGCGCATGCGCTCGGTGGCGTGAACCTTCATGATGGCCGAAATCACCGACGGCTTGTGCCCGGCATCGAGTCCGGCGCAGGTCAAGCGGCGGGCGGCGTCCATCAGATAAGCATTGGCCGCCAGTTCAGCCAACCGTTCCTGGATGCCTTCGAAGCGGCCGATCGGAATGCCGAACTGTTCGCGAACGCGGGCGTAGGCACCGGTCGTTCGCGCGGTGAAGGCCGTCGCCGCGGAGGACAAGGACGGCAGCGAAATGCCCCGACCGGCAGCCAGTGCGCCCATCAGCATCGGCCAGCCACGGCCGATCTGGGCACGGCCGCCGATGATATGATCGAGGGGGATGAAGACCTCCTGCCCGCTGTTCGGACCGTTCTGGAACATCTGGAAGGCCGGGATGTGCCGTGCCCCGATGCTGATTCCGTCCAGAGCGGTCGGCACCAGTGCCAGCGTGATACCGAGCTCTTCCTGCTCGCCGAGCAGGTGGTCGGGATCGAAGAGCTTGAACGCCAGGCCGAGCACGGTCGCCACCGGGCCGAGTGTAATATAGCGCTTGCTCCAGGTCAGGCGGATGCCGAGGACGTCTTCACCGTGGTACGTGCTGTTGCAGACGATGCCCCGATCCTGCATGGCGGCGGCATCGGAGCCGGCTTCGGTGCTGGTCAGCGCAAAGCAGGGCAGTTCCCGGCCGTCGGCCAGGCGCGGCAGCCAATGATCGCGCTGAGCGTCGGTGCCGTACTGCAGCAGCAACTCCCCGGGGCCCAGGGAGTTCGGCACCATTACCGTGACCGCGGCGACCAGGGAGCGAGAGGCGATGTGTCTGACGACTTCCGAATGTGCATAAGCGGAAAATTCCAGACCGCCGTAGCGTTCCGGAATGATCATGGCGAAAAACTTCTCTTGCTTGAGAAACTCCCAGACCGGACCCGGCAGGTCGCCGCGCGTCCTGTTGATCTCCCAGTCGTCAAGCCTGCGGCAGAGTTCCTTTACGGGCCCGTCGAGAAAGGCCTGTTCTTTTGCCGATAGCTGGCCTGCTGGCGTCTCCAGCAGCTTCGGCCAGTCCGGCTTGCCGCTGAACAGATCGCCGTCCCACCAGACATCACCGGCGGTCAAGGCTTCCCGTTCGGTGTCCGAAAGTTTCGGCAGGGCCTGGCGGGCCAGCTTGAAGATTGGTTTGCTGAGGAATTTTTTTCGGAAGTTGGACATTGGTCTCTTGGCTCGTGTGTTCTTTTGATCGGGGTTCAGGGCATGTCCGGAACGCGCAACGGCTTGATTTCTAGATCAGAAGCCGCGAACAGAGGACCGGACGACAGCCGAATCTAACCACAAGGCTTTCAATTAACACATTAACAGGCCTGGCCGACAGTGCAACGCTCGACCCCCTTAGTCGGTGCCGCACAGTGGGCCTGCGGCAAGGCGGCGTTCGCCTGTCACGGACCCCCTCCGGGCGGGGCGACGAGGTGCCCGGAAGCCGGTTTTGGCTGGCCGGTTGCTCCGCAGAGTTGGCGAAAAGAGCCGCCTGCCGCTTGGCAACGGCGCGGTCTGCTTTATTATAAAGGAGATCTTTTTTTCTCGTGGTGACCTGTGCCTGGTTCGGTCACCGATGACCCGGAGGCGATTTGATGTTGATTATCGGTGTCGATACCGGTGGGACCTTTACCGATTTCATCTGGAAGGATGGCGATCAATGGGGTGAGCACAAAGTCTTGTCGACCCCGGAGAATCCCGCGGAAGCCGTTCTGCAAGGACTCCGGCACATTGCCGGCGACCGGAATTATGACCTGGTGCATGGCTCCACTGTAGCGACCAACGCCATCCTGGAAAAAAAGGGCGCCCTGACGGCCCTGGTCACCAACCGCCGGTTTGAAGATGTGATTGAAATTGCCCGTCAGAACCGCGGCGCTTTATACGATTTCTTTTATCGCAAGAACCCGCCGCTGGTGCCGAGAGCGTTGCGCTTCGGCATCTCCGGCCGCATCGATCAGGCCGGCGACATCATTGAAGAGCTGGCGCTTGAGGAGGTCGAGACCTTGCTGGAGCCGCTGGCGGCCGCGCAGGTTGAATCAATCGCCGTCTGCTTGCTGTTTGCGTTCAACAACAACAGCCATGAACGGGCGGTGCGTGACATCCTGGTCCGCCTCGGCGTTCCTGTTTCTCTGTCCCACGAGACCCTGGCCGAATTCCGTGAATACGAGCGCACCTCGACCACGGTGATCAATGCTTATGTGCTGCCGAAGATGCGGCGCTACATCAATTTCTTAACCGATCACATCGGCGATCGCCGGTTTCGCATTATGCAATCGAATGGCGGCAGCATCTCGGCGGAAACCGCCATGCAGGAATCGGTACGCACGATCCTGTCAGGGCCGGCCGGTGGCGCCGTGGGAGCTTACGAAATCGGCAAAAGGGCCGGTTTTGACAAGATCATCACCTTTGACATGGGCGGCACCTCGACCGATGTCGCCCTGATTGATGACGCCCTGCCGCTGACGATGGAATCGCGTATCGCCGACTACCCGGTCAAGGTGCCGATGATCGACATTCATACCGTCGGTGCGGGCGGAGGGTCGATTGCCGCCATCGATGCCGGAGGGTCGCTGAAGGTGGGCCCGGAAAGTGCCGGCGCGGATCCCGGCCCGATCTGTTATGGCCGGGGAGATAAGATCACCGTCACCGATGCCAACCTGTTCCTCGGCCGATTGATCCCGGATCATTTTCTCGGCGGCACCATGACGCTCGATGCCGACCAACTTCGGCCGCATATCGAAGCTCTGGCCAAGCGATTGGGCCTCGGTCCGGAAGAATTGGCGGAAGGCGTTCTGGCCGTGGCCAATACGACCATGGAAAGGGCCATCAAGGTGATCTCTGTCGAGCGCGGCTTTGACCCCCGCGAATTCACCCTCTTCTCTTTTGGCGGTGCCGGGGGTCTGCATGCCGCCTATCTGGCCCGCGGGTTGAACATGCCCCGGGTGTTTATCCCCTGCAACCCGGGGATTCTCTCGGCCTTTGGCATGCTCATGTCTGATGTCATCAAGGATTATTCGCAAACGGTGATGCTTGCCGAAACGGATGCCACGGCAATGGCCCTGGCCGCGCATTTCCGTCCGCTGGAGGAGCGTGGCCGTGACGATCTCCTGGAAGAGGGTGTCGCCGCCACCCGCATCGCGGTGGAGCGATATCTCGACATGCGTTACCAGGGGCAGTCCTACGAAATTCTGGTGCCTTTTGGCGAGGATTTCCGGGAGGCCTTCGACCGCCTGCATGAGAAGACTTACGGTTATTGCAACCGGCAGAAAGACGTCGAGGTGGTCAATGTCAGGCTGCGGGCGGTTGGCCGACCGGAAAAACCGGTATTCTCAGAAACGCCTTTTGCCGGTGAAAAGCCGCCTGCCGAGGCGATCGTTGACCAGCGTCCGGTATTGTTTGATGGCAAAATCTGTCCAACACAGGTCATCGTACGAGACCGCCTGCAACATGGCAACCAGCTGAAGGGCCCGGCGATTCTGATCGAGTACAGTTCAACGATTGTCATTCCGCCCTTTGCTGCCGGGCGGGTCGATGCATACGGCAACATCATTCTCACCATCGATTCCTAAGGAAAGAACTGTCCATGAAGACGAATCCCGTTCTGATGCAGGTGTTCAAAAATCGTTTCGTCGCAATCGCCGAGGAGATGGGCGTGACACTCAATCGGACGGCGTTTTCACCGAATATCAAGGAACGCCGCGATTTCTCCTGTGCCATCTTCGACAACCGGGGTGAAATGATTGCCCAGGCGGCACATATCCCGGTTCACCTCGGTTCGATGCCCCTGTCGGTCAAGGCGGCGATTGACAGTGGCCGCATGGACGAGGGCGACATGGTGATGCTCAACAACCCCTTTCACGGCGGCACACATTTGCCCGATATCACGCTGGTGGCGCCGGTGTACACGGCGGGGGATAAGCCGGCCTATTATGTCGCCAACCGGGCACATCATGCCGATGTCGGTGGGATGACCTCCGGGTCGATGCCGTTATCCACCTCGATTTTTCAGGAAGGCGTGATTATTTCACCCTTGAAGATCGTGGAACGGGGCAAGATCGATGACAAGATCATGAATTTTCTATTGACCAATGTCCGCACGCCCGTGGAGCGCGAAGGCGATTTCGCGGCCCAGATCATGGCCAACATGACCGGTGTTCAGCGGACCCGGGATCTGGTCGAAAAATACGGTCTGGAGGTCGTTGATTTCTATGCCGCCCGCCTCAATGATTACTCGGAGCGCGTGATGCGGGCAGCGATCGCGGCGATTCCCGATGGACGCTACGAATTCGAGGATTTTCTGGATGGCGACGGCCTGGAGGATCGGCCCATCCGGATTGCGGTTCGCCTTGAAATCGACGGTGATGAGGCCCTGTTACATTTCAGCGGCTGCGACCCCCAGGTCCGAGGCAGCGTCAATGCGGTCTACGCGATCACCCTGTCGGCGGTCCTCTACGTATTTCGCGCCCTGATTCGTGAAGACATCCCGACCAATGCCGGCTGTGTCCGCCCTTTGCAGGTGGTCACCCATAAGGGCACGATCGTCGACGCTCGATTTCCGGCGGCGGTGGCCGGCGGCAACGTCGAGACCTCGCAACGGATCGTCGACGTAGTGTTGGGCGCTCTTGGCAAGGCGCTTCCGGAAGCGATTCCGGCGGCCGGTCAGGGCACCATGAACAACACCACGATCGGCGGAATCGATGTGGCCAATGACCGGCCGTTTGCCTACTACGAAACGTTGGCCGGGGGCGCCGGGGCCACGTCAAAGAATCCTGGTGAGTCGGCGGTGCACTCCCACATGACAAACACCTTGAACACGCCGATCGAAGCCCTCGAATACAGTTATCCCTTTCGGGTGACGGAATATTCCATTCGCACAGGCTCCGGTGGTGAGGGCCGCTTCAATGGCGGTGACGGCCTGGTCCGGGAGATTCGGCTGCTCGCTGATGCCGAGGTCACGGTGTTGTCGGAACGCCGGGAGCGCCCTCCCTACGGTCTCCAGGGGGGGAGGCCCGGGAGCGTCGGTCGCAACCTGCTGATTTGCGAAGGGCAGGAGGTCGAAATGCCGGGCAAGTTTTCCCGTCAATTGAAGAAAGGCGATATACTTCGCATCGAAACCCCGGGAGGCGGCGGCTACGGAGCGCGCCGGACCCGGCAAAAATCACGCAACACCTGAGACTCACCCCAAACTCAAAGGAGGAAACCATGCTACGGAAAACATGCGTTACCCTGTCTCTGCTGTTGATTGCGGTCTTGCCCGCCCACGCCGAGGTGTTCAAGATGGACCTGCATGCCAGCTATGGTGCAACCAGCTTCCACACCCAGGGAGCCAGCCAGTTTGCCGCATTGGTCAAGGACTACTCCAACGGCTCGGTCGAGATCACGGTGCATCCCGGCGGGAGCCTCGGCTTCAAGGGGCCGGAACTGCTTAAAGTCGTCAAGGACGGCCAGGTCCCGATGTCGGATATCCTGATGGGTGTGGTTGCCGGCAGCGAACACGTCTTCGGCTTAAGCTCGCTGCCGCGGCTGGTTGCTGATTTCGAGCAAGCAAGGGCCTTGTACGCCGATTCCAAACCCCTGTACGAAAAAGCCGCGGCCAAATGGGGCCAGAAGTTTCTCTACGCCGCCCCCTGGCCGCCCAGCGGACTGGTGACCAAAAATCCCGTTGCCGGAAAGGCCGACCTGGAAAATCTCAAGACCAGGACCTATGACAAAAACGGCGCCGAATTTCTCAAGATCCTCGGTGCCTCGCCGGTCTCCCTGCCCTGGGGCGAAGTCTATTCCTCCCTGCGCACGGGCATGATCGACTCGGTCCTAACGTCCGCGGAATCGACTAAGAACGGCAAGTTCTGGGAGGTCCTCGGCGCCTTCGCACCGATCAACTACGCCTTCCCACTCAACATGATCACCATCAACAATGATTACTGGAAATCCCTCAACGCCGAGCAACAAGCGGCCCTGCTGAAAGCAGCGGCAGAAGTTGAAGCCAGCCAGTGGGCGGCTTCGGAGCAGCGCCATGTCGATTCTCTTGCGGTGATTCAGGAAAACGGCATTGTTGTCACGGAGGTGTCCCCGGAATTTTCCGCGGCCCTCGATCAGGCGGCTGCCAAGCTGATTGGCGAATTCCGGGCCGACGCCTCTCCGGAGGTGCAGCAGGTCATCGACACGTACACGAAATGATGCCATCGCTGCTGACCTGGATTGATCGCGGTTCGAAAATCGCCGCGTATCTCTCTGCAATGGCTATGTTGGTTATCGTCGCCCTGATCTCCGTGGAGATCGGGGCGCGTAGCCTTTTCAACAGTTCAACCCTGATCGCCGACGAATACAGCGGTTATTTGATGGTCGCCGTGGTCATGCTTGGGCTCAGCTATACCCTGGCCGAAGACGGGCACATTCGCATCACGATCCTGACCAGTCGCCTGCAGGGGAAACCGCAGTGCTGTCTGGACCTGGCCGTGATTGCCGTTGCGTTAGTTATGTGCGGGTTTTTTCTCTACCACGCGACGCTGCTGGTCTACGACTCTTACAGTTACGATATGCGCGCCGATTCGATTTCCGAAACGCCCGTTTACCTGCCGCAGATGATGGTCGTGATCGGTTTCCTCTCGCTGACGCTGCAGCTGGTCGCGCGGTTTTTCAGGAGGCTGTTATCTTTTCCGACCCCCTGACATTGAGCCTGGTCCTGTTTGCCTGCCTGCTGATTTACCTGCTGGCCGGGCTGTGGATCGGCTTCTCCCTGTTCGCCGTCGGCATCACGGGGATGCTGCTCTACAAGACCAACCTGCCGCCGGTCATTTCGATCTGGGATAAGATCGGCGGCCTGGTGGCGAATTCGGCGTGGAACAGTCTGAACTCCTGGTCGCTGACGGCGCTGCCGCTGTTCATCCTGATGGGAGAGATCCTCTTCCGCACGGCCATTTCCACGCGGCTGCTCAACGGTCTGGTGCCGTGGCTGTCCAACATCCCGGGACGCCTGCTGCATATCAACGTCGTCGCCTGCTCGCTGTTTGCCGCGGTCTCCGGATCGAGTGCCGCGACCACGGCGACGGTTGGCAAGATCACCCTCGAAGAGCTGTCGCGGCGCGGCTACGACCGGTCCCTGGCGATTGGTTCCCTGGCCGGGGCGGGCACCCTGGGCTTTCTGATCCCGCCCAGCCTGATTATGATCATCTACGGGGTCCTCTCAGACACATCGATCGGCAAACTGTTCATTGGCGGGGTGATCCCGGGCTTTCTGCTCGCCGGCTTCTACTCCCTCTACATCATTCTGCGGGCCAAGCTGAATCCGCGGATCGTGCCGGATGCCCAGGAAACGCATAGCCTGGCTGAGAAACTCGCCTCGCTGCGCGAACTGGTGCCGGTTTTGCTGCTGGTTGCGGTCGTTCTGGGCGGTATTTACCTGGGGTTCACCACACCCACCGAGGCTGCCGCGATCGGGGTCATCGGCGCGTTGCTTTTGGCGCTGGTTTATCGCAATTTGACCTGGGCAAACTTCCAAGAAGCCCTGCTCCATGCTGTGCAAACCACGGCCATGATCTGCCTGATTATCGCCGGTGCCGCGTTTCTGGCCCAGGTGGTCGGGTTCGTCGGTATTGCTCGCGGCATCAGCACCTATATCGTCAGTCTCGATATGTCGCCCTACATGCTGCTGTTTGTGCTGGGGATCATGTACCTCATCCTGGGCATGATCCTGGACGGCATTTCGATCGTCGTGATGACGCTGCCGATCGTTCTACCGATCGTCACGGCGGCCGGTTTTGACCCCCTGTGGTTTGGTATCTTCCTGGTCATCATGGTCGAATTGTCCCAGATCACGCCCCCGGTCGGGTTCAGCCTCTTCGTCATTCAGGGGATCGCCGCCGAACCGGTCAGTCGCATTATTCGCGCCACCCTGCCCTTTTTGATCATCATGCTGTTGATGGTTGTCTTGCTGGCATTGTTTCCCGGGCTGGCCATGTTCCTGCCGAACCAGATGATCCGTTGATTGGCAAAGGAAGTTTTTCAACGGCCAGAACCCGACTTTTGTTTTTTGGCGCGCCGGGGTGGCTGTGCTAAAATAAACCGCTTTTTGCCATGTGAGCCCGGGATGTCACAATGAATGAGACAGCAAAGCCGCTGGTGGAGATTTTCTCCGACGGGGCCTGCTCCGGCAACCCGGGACCGGGCGGTTGGGGGACAATCCTGCGCTGCAACGGCCAGGAAAAGGAGCTCTCCGGGTATGCCCCGGAAACGACCAACAACCGCATGGAACTGACCGCGGCGATTGCTGGGCTCGAGGCCTTGACCCGCCCCTGCCGGGTTCGCTTGACGACGGATTCCGAGTATGTCAAGAAAGGCATGACCGAATGGGTCGCCGGCTGGGTGCTGCGGGGCTGGAAGAACGCGCAGAAAAAGCCGGTCGCCAACCGGGACCTCTGGGAGCGATTGCTGGATTTGACCGCACGTCACCAGGTCGAATGGCATTGGGTGCGCGGCCATGACGGCCACGTCGAAAACGAACGCTGTGACGCCCTGGCACGGGCCGCCATCGATGCCGGCCGAAA
This sequence comes from Desulfuromonadales bacterium, assembly GCA_037383085.1. GTDB lineage: Bacteria > Desulfobacterota > Desulfuromonadia > Desulfuromonadales > BM103 > JARRPG01. The sequence continues at coordinate 10,162 of JARRPG010000005.1, forward strand.
GGCGTCGTGAGGCCCTGGGTGGCATAGACATCGAATGATATTGTGCTAGAGTTTTGGAGTTTTTTCCTGCAATGAGGAGATGCGGTGCCTCGGGACTGTCCCGTAGCCCCCTTTGATCGGTTATGCCGTCTGAATCGTCATTGTCTACAGCCATGACCCCCGGGTTCGAGAGCGCTCTGACCCTGCTCCTTTACACGGTGATCGCGGTGGGTCTGATCGGGCTGTTGATGCTGCTCGCCTGGGGCCTGGGGCAGCGCACCCGAAGTGCGGTGAAGCAGCAGCCCTACGAGTCGGGCATATTCCCCACCGGACAGGCCAAGCTGAGCACACCGGTGCCCTTCTACCTGGTGGCGATTTTCTTTATCGTCTTTGATATCGAGATGATCTTTGTCGTTTCCTGGGCCATCGCTTACGACCAGCTGGGCTGGGCCGGCTTTGCCCAGGTTTTCTTTTTTATCCTGATTTTGTTCGTTGGCCTGATCCACCTGTGGAAGAGCGGCGGCCTCGACTGGGGGCCGCAAGGCGGACGCCAGAACCGCCGGTCCCGGGGGACGGAATGACTGACCAACTGCCTGACAACCTGATTCTCACCTCCCTCGACGATGCCATCAACTGGGGGCGAAAAAACAGTCTCTGGCCGATGTTCTTCGGCTTGTCCTGCTGTTTTGTCGAAATGATGACCAGCATGACGCCGCGTTTTGACCTGGCTCGCTTCGGTGCCGAGGTCCTGCGCAGCACACCGCGAGAAGCGGACCTGATGATCATTTCCGGCACTCCCTTCAAGAAGATGGGCCCTTCGATTCTGCGAGTTTACGAACAGATGCCCAATCCGAAATGGGTTGTGTCCATGGGCAGTTGTTCGAATTCCGGGGGAATGTACGATTGCTACAGCGTCATTCAGGGAGTGAACCAGATTCTGCCGGTCGATGTTTACATCCCGGGCTGTCCGCCGCGTCCGGAAGCGTTCATGCAGGGTCTTTTACTCCTGCAGGAGAAAATCGCCCGCGAAGAGAAGCCGGCCCGTAAGGTCTTTGGCCTCTCCGGCGGCAGTGAAGGGACCACCGGACCGGTGCTGGTGGATGGTTTCAGCAAGAGCCGGGACACCCGCGGGCCGGGTTACGGCAACAGTCCGATTCGCGGCAGTTCGCAGCAGCCGCCGCAGTTTCGCGGCCGGCGCGACGATGACATGTGGCGCCCGCCCCAGCCGCGCATCTCCTTCGTTGCGTCGACACCCGACCTGCGGCACAGCCTCGCCGAACGGTTTGGTGACCGGGTCCGTGAAGATACCCAGGGTGCCGATATGCCGACCTTCTGGACTGACCCGGACCAGGCTCCCGAGGTCCTCGCCTTTCTCAAGAGCGATGCGCCCTGCCGCTATCGCCGGCTTGAGGATCTGACGGCGGTGGACGAAAGCCGCCGTTCATCGCGCCCGGAGCATGACTTCACGCTGGTTTATCACCTGCTCTCCTACGAGGACCCGGGCTACCTGCGCATCAAAGTGCCGGTGGCTGACGACACGGTCACCGTGCCGAGCATGACCGACCTCTGGCCTTCGGCGAACTGGTATGAGCGGGAAGTCTACGACATGTTCGGCCTCCACTTCTCGGGGCATCCCGACCTGCGCCGCATCCTGATGCCGGACAGCTGGGAGGGTCATCCGCTGCGCAAGGAGCATGTCTCGCGGGGCACCGAAATGCCGCCTTACACAGCAGAGACCGCGGCCGGCATGATCCCCCGGGACGGCAGCGAATACTTTAAGAGTCAACCGGTCGACAGCGGTGACGAAACGATGGTCCTCAATCTCGGGCCCCACCACCCAGGCACCCACGGCGTGTTGCGGATGATCCTTAAGCTGCGGGGTGAGGAGATCGTTGATGTCGATACCGACCCCGGGTACCATCATCGCGCTGCCGAAAAGATCGGCGAGCGGCAGCACTGGAACCAGTTTATTCCGTACACTGACCGGATCGAATACCTCTCCGGTGTTCAGAACAACCTGGCGTATCTGCATCCGTTGGAAACCATGCTCGGGATTGATGTCCCGGAACGCGCCCAGGTTGTGCGGGTCATGCTCTGCGAACTGTTCCGTATTTCCAGTCACCTGGTCTGGCTCGGCACCTTTGCCCACGATGTCGGTGCCATGTCGCCGGTCTTCTATGCCTTCGAGGCCCGCGAACGGGTTTTCGACATCGTCGAGCAGATTACCGGTGGCCGCATGCATCCTTCGTGGTTCCGCATCGGCGGTCTGCCGCTTGATCTGCCGGAGGGCTGGCGGGAGACGGTCAACGCCTTTACCCGTGACTTCACCAAGCGGATCGATGATTTTGACAAGCTGCTCACCGACGGCCCGATCTTCCGCAAGCGGACCGAAGGCATCGGTGCCCTGAGCCTCGACCAGGCGATTGACTGGGGGCTGTCCGGACCGATGCTGCGCAGCTGTGGTCTGGATTGGGACCTGCGCAAAAAAATGCCCTATTCCGGTTACGAGCGCTTCGACTTCGACGTCGCCACGGCCACCAGCGGCGATTGTTTCGGCCGCTACCTGGTGCGTCTTGAGGAACTGCGCCAGAGTCTGCGGATCGTCAAGCAGGCGGCTGCCGATATGCCGGATGGGCGCTACATGGCTGCGGATTACCGCTATGCGTATCCGCAACGGACCGACGGCCTGAACGACATCGAGAGCCTGATTCATCATTTTGTCAATGTCACCCGCGGCATGACGCCGCCGCGCGGCGAATGCTATCGGGGCATCGAATCGAGCAAAGGCGAGTGCGGCTACTACCTGGTCAGCGACGGCGACAGTGTCCCCTACCGGGTGCGAATCCGCACACCGAGTTGGCCGCACATCCAGGCCCTGCCCTTGATGACCCGTGGCTGGCTGGTGTCCGACCTGATCGTTACCCTCGGTGCGGTCGATTTCGTCTTGTCGGATTTGGACAGATAAAGGAAAGTGACGCGCAACGCGTGACGCGAAAAGCGTGAAAATTTATGCAAGACCTTCTGTCACAGGAACAGATCGACCATTTCAAAGCCAAGGCTGATGCGATCGCGCACCCGCACGAGTTGATCGTCGACGTGTTGCGCGCTGTGCAGGACCACCATGGCTGGGTCCCGGACGCAGGGGTCGAATTGGTGGCGGCGACGCTCGGTGTGACACCGGTGGAGGTCGAGGAGTTGGCCACCTTCTACGACAAGATCTATCGTCGACCAGTCGGCAGGCGGGTCATCCACCTGTGCGATTCGATCTGCTGTTGGGCCACCGGCAGCGAAGCCCTGGCCGCGCACCTGCAGCAGAGGCTCGGCATCGCTTTCGGGGAGACGACGGCCGATGGTCTGTTCACCCTCTTGCCGACTTGCTGTCTCGGTGCCTGTGGCGATGCGCCGGCAATGATGATCGGTCTGACGACCTATGGAACCCTCACACCGGAAAAGACCGACGAAATTCTTGAACAAGTGCGCAAGGAGGTCGGCGCGTGAGCGGTTATCCCCAGGTCCTGTTTAAAAATCGCCAGCCCGGCGGCCCGGTCTTCCGAGCCGCCTATGAGCAGGCCGGCGGTTACCAGGGCCTCCGCAAGGCCCTGCAGATGAGTCCCGGCGACCTCATCGACCTGGTCAAGAAGTCCGGCCTGCGCGGACGGGGTGGCGCGGGTTTCATCACCGGCCTGAAATGGTCATTCTTTCCCATCGACAAGCCGGGAGAGAAATATCTGGTTTGCAACGGCGACGAAATGGAGCCGGGCACCTACAAGGACCGCCAGCTGCTGCTCGCTGACCCCCACCAGCTGGTCGAGGGGATGATCATCTCGGCGTATGCCCTGCAAGCGCCGGTCGGTTACATTTTCCTGCGCTATGCTTACGAGACCTGTTCCCGCCACGTGGAGCGGGCCATTGACGAGGCGCGCAATGCCGGTTTCCTCGGCACGAATATCCTCGGCTCCGGTTTTGACTGCGACCTGCATGTGCATCGGAGTGCCGGCCGCTACATCCTCGGTGAAGAGACCGCGCTGCTCAATGGCCTGGAGGGGAGACGACCCAACCCGCGGTCGAAGCCGCCGTTTCCGGCGCAGAGCGGTTTATTCGGCAAGCCGACCAATGTCAACAATGTCGAAACGCTGGCCAACATCCCGCATATCGTCGTCAACGGCAGCGAGTGGTTCAAGGATCTTGCTCTGACTGTCGACGGTGCCGGAACCAAACTGTTCGGCCTGTCCGGGCATCTCAACCGGACAGCATGTTTTGAACTGCCTCTCGGGGTCACGCTGCGGGAAGTCGTGGAGGAGCATGGCGGCGGCATGCGGCAGGGCAAGCCCTTCAAGGCGTGCCTGCCCGGAGGCGCATCGACGCCGTACCTAACCGCCGAAGACCTCGATGTGCAGCTCGATTTCGACCCGATCGAACAGGCCAAAAGCCGGCTCGGCACCGCCGGTGTAACAGCCTTCGATGCCGATACGTGCATGGTGGCAGTAACCCGCAACCTGACCCAGTTCTTTGCCCGCGAGAGCTGCGGCTGGTGCACGCCCTGCCGGGAAGGCCTGCAGATGGTCCTCTGGCTGTTGAGCCGTTTCGAGGCCGGGCAGGGCACCGAGACCGACCTGGCGATGCTCAAGGACCAGGCCCGCAATATCAGCGGTCGCGCCTTCTGCGCTCTTGCCGAAGGAGCGATGGGCCCGATCCAGTCGCTGCTCGAACGGTTTGAAGACGAGATCAAGGACCACATTCGAAAGGGGCAATGCCCCTTCCGATAGCGATGAAAGAATAGCAACGAGGGAAAGCGATGAGCGATGAGGGAACACAAAGGTTTTCTCTTGTCGCCCAGCCCTCAGGACTGATTTGAATATGCCCAAGTTAACGATCGACAACCGTGAAGTCACCGTGCCGGAAGGGACCAATGTCCTCGAGGCGGCCCGTGGGCTGGGCATTGTCATCCCGCACTTCTGTTACCACGAAGCGCTGGGTGCGGTCGGAGCCTGTCGTCTGTGCGCCATGACTTTCGCGGAGGGTCCGGTTAAAGGCATCCAGATGGCCTGCATGGTCAAAGCTCAGGACGGCATGGTGGTGTCGACGACGGATCCGGCCGCCAGTGAATTGCGCGCCCATGTCATCGAGTGGCTGATGATGAGTCACCCCCACGACTGCCCGGTCTGCGACGAAGGGGGCGAATGCCAGCTGCAGGACATGACGATTGCCGGGGGCCACGGTCTGCGCCGCTATCGGGGTCTCAAGCGCACCTTTGTCAACCAGGACCTCGGCCCGTTCATCGAGCACGAGATGAACCGTTGTATCACCTGCTACCGCTGCGTGCGCACCTATCGGGAGTATTGCGGCGGCACCGATTTCGGGGCCTTCGGTTCGCGGGACCGGGTCTTCTTCGGCCGCTTCCGCGAGGGTCGTCTGGAAAGCCCCTTTTCCGGCAACCTGGTCGACGTCTGCCCGACCGGTGTCTTCACCGACAAAACCTTCCGTTTCAAGTCACGTTTCTGGGATTTGCAAGAAGCACCATCGATCTGTCCACATTGCAGCCTCGGCTGCCGGACCATCCCCGGCGGCCGCTACCGCGAACTGCAGCGGGTTCGGGCCGGGATGAACCCGGAGACCAATGGTTTCTTCATCTGTGACCGGGGCCGTTTCGGGTCCGGTTATGTCAACCATCCGGACCGGCCGCGCACGGCACGCATTGATGATCAGACGGCTTCCGTCGCGGACGCTATCAAGGCGGTGCGGGAGCGGGTCACGACCACCATTGCCCGTTACGGGCCGCAAAGCGTCGCTTTCCTGGGATCCTCCCGGGCCAGTTTCGAGGCCAATGCCCTGCTGCGCCAGTGGGCGGCGTCCTGCGGTGCGCAGATGGTGCTCTTTGAAGCCAACCAGCGGCGCGATCTGGCCGCACGGGCTGTGGTCGCCCGTGTCGCCGACCAGGCGAGCCGGTTGGCGGATGTTCGCGACAGCGACCTGATCGTGCTGATCGGTGCGGATCCCCTGGCCGAAGCGCCGGTCCTGGCCCTGGCGATTCGCCAGGCCGCGCGCCGGCAGGCCCGGGTCGTCGTTCTCGATCCGCGGCCCGTCGCCCTGCCCTGCCGGTTGACCCACCTGACGCAAACCCCGGCCCAGCTCGTCTCCGTTCTGGAGGCCCTCCGCCAAGACGATTTCGGCTCCTGGCCCGAAGCCCAGCAGAAGACACTCAAGACGGTTGCCAAAGGGCTTCAGGAGGCCGAGCGACCGGTGCTGATCGGTGGTGCCGACCTGCTCGGAGCGGAGGGCGTGGCCGCCCTGCATGACACGGCTGAGCATTTTGCCACGACGGATCGCTCGGTTGGCGTAATGACCCTTTTGGCCGGGCCAAACAGCTTCGGCGGCGCCGTCCTGGCCGATTCTGGGCCGGACTTCGAAACCTTGTGCGATGATCTTCAGGAAGGCCACGTCAAGGCCCTGGTCTGCCTGCAGTCGGATCCTTTCCGCGAGGCGCGCGACCCGGCCAAGGCCCAGGTTGCGCTCGGTCACCTGGAATTGCTGGTGAGCATCGATGCCACACCGAGCCTGGCGGCCCATCGCGCCGATATCTTTCTGCCGGCCCGGGCGACGGTGGAAATGGCCGGTAGTTACATCAACAACGAAGGGCGCCTGCAGGCATTCCTGCCGGTCATCGATCCCGGCGAGCCGATTCGGGTCAGTGGCCAGGGCGATCATCCGCCGCGCGAATTTTCCAGCACGACCCCCGGTTCGGAACCGGTTGCGGACTGGCAACTGCTGGCGGGCCTGCTTGATGCGGTCCCTGACCTGGCGGCGGTGCGTGAGCAGATTGCCCGGAACGACCCGCGCTTTGCCGGCCTTGTTGATCTGCAGGCCGAAAGCGAGGGCCAGCGGCTGACGCTTTCAACCGCTGTGGTGCCGACCCTGCCGAAGGATCCGCCGGAGACTTCGGCAGAAGGGACCTTGCCATTGCTGCCGACCACCGCATTCATCGGCTCCGACTGGCTGGCGCACCTGTCCACGGCCCTGGAACCGCTCCGCCCCGAGCCACAGGTCTGGCTGCATCCGGAGCAGGCGTCGCGTCTCGATTTGGCGCATGGCGACCGGGTCGTGCTGACGACCCACCTGGGTCACTGCCATGTCATTGTCCAGATCAACCCCGCCATGGCTTCGGACCTGGTGCTCACCCACCAGCTCTGGGGCCGGGCCCTGGAAGGGATGAGCCCGGGGGAGATGATCGTCTGCCGGCTTGAAAAGGAGAGGGGCCGATGATGGAACAGCTGATCCTGCTGGCCCTGATTCTGATCAAGCTCGGCCTGATCTTTGCCGTGGTCCTGACGATGGCCGCCTATCTGGTCCTGGCGGAACGCAAGATTCTCGGCCGCATCCAGATGCGTCACGGCCCCAACCGGGTCGGGCCTTTCGGTCTGATGCAGCCCCTGGCGGATGTCATCAAGCTGTTGACCAAAGAAGATTTCATGCCGGACCGGGCCGACAAGTGGTTGTTCCTGCTGGCGCCGGGCCTGACCGCGGTGACCGCCCTGCTCAGTTTTGCCGTCGTCCCCTTTGCGCCGCCAATTACGATTTTCGGCCGGGAAATGCCGATGGTGGTCTGCGACCTGAACATCGGCCTGCTGTACTTCCTGGGGCTCTCGTCCCTGGCGGTCTACGGGGTCGCCCTCGGCGGTTGGGCCTCGAACTCCAAGTACGCCCTGATTGGATCGATCCGGGGACTGGCCCAACTGCTGTCCTACGAACTGTCGATGGGTGCCGCGGTCATTCCGGTGGTGTTGACGGCCAAGTCGTTTTCGCTGACCGCGATTGTCATGTCCCAGGCCGACTGGCCGAACCTGGTGCGACATCCACTGGCGTTTCTGATCTTTCTGATCAGTATTGCTGCGGAATCGAAACGCACGCCCTTCGATCTTCCGGAAGCCGAGAATGAGATCGTGGCCGGATTCCATACCGAATATTCGGGCATGCGTTTCGGCCTGTTCTTTGTCGGCGAGTACATCAACATGGTGATTCTCGGTGCCATGATGACTGTCCTGTTCCTCGGCGGCTGGCACGGCCCGCTGCTGCCGCCGGTAGTCTGGTTCCTGATCAAGGTGCTGCTGGTCTCCTTCGTGTTCATCTGGGTGCGCGGCACCATGCCCCGCCTGCGTTATGACCAGTTGATGTATTTCGGCTGGCGCGTTTTGTTGCCGCTGGCACTGGTCAATATTCTGGTCACGGGGGCGGTGCTGTTGGCCGTGAATGGCTAAGGACAGACCTTGATGAATTTTGAATTTTCAATATTGAATGCCAATCAGGTTGAGAAAGGCCTCAGTTGAAATGGATTTGTGGCGTGACATCAAAGGAACCCTACAGCCCTTCTGGGTGACCCTCGGGTACCTGTTCAAGAAACCGGTGACGATTCAGTACCCAGAGCAGAAACGGACGCCGTTTCCGCGCTACCGGGCACGAATCGTGCTGACCCGCGATCCGGACGGCGGTGAACGCTGCGTGGCCTGCTACCTGTGCAGCGGGGCCTGCCCGGTGGACTGCATCTCGATGCAATCTGCAGAAGACGAGAACGGCCGGCGTTACGCGGCCTGGTTTCGGATCAATTTCAGTCGCTGCATCTTCTGTGGTCTGTGTGCCGAAGCCTGCCCGACCCTGGCGATCCAGATGACCTGGCAGCAACCCTGCTGAGTATCACCCGGCGCAACCCGGTCCACGCGGTCATTTACCTGGTCAATGGGCTGTTTGCGCTGGCGATCATCTTTTACCTCCTCGGGGCACCGCTGGTCGCGGCCTGGGAAGTGATTATCTACGCCGGGGCGATCATGGTGCTGTTCATGTTCATCATCATGATGCTTGAGATGGTGCCACGGGAGCCTCCTGCCGGCCCGGGTTGGCAGCGCTGGGGGCCGGTGGCCCTGATCTCCGTGACGATTCTGTTCTGCACCTTGCTGCTGATCACCCAGGATCCGGATCTGGCCGCGCAGCACGGTTCACCCTATATGGTGCCGCCCCGCGAGTACGGCAAAGCTCTTTTTGGCAAGTATGCCCTGGCCGTCCAGATCGTTTCTTTCCAGCTGCTGTTCGCTGCGGTGGGCGCCTATTATGTCGGCAAGGGCGATGGTGCCTCACGTCGCAAGGAGCAGTCATGATCGTGCCCCTGGGACATGTGCTGATTGTCGCGGCGATCCTGTTCGTTATGGGGTTGGCCTGTGTCATCGCCCGTCGCCAGTTGATCATGATCCTGATCGGCATCGAGGTCATGATCAATGCCGCCGGGCTGGTCCTGGTCGCGGCCTCAGGGTATTGGCAGCAGCTTGACGGCCAGGTGTTCGTGGTCTTTTTGATGGCGCTGACTTCGGCGGAAGTCGCCATATCTCTGGCGATGGTGGTTTACCTGAGGCGTCTGCGCGGCACCGTGGTCGCCGACGAATTCGACAGGATGAACGGATGAGTGAAACCCTCTTGTTTCTGATTCCCTTGCTGCCCCTGTTCTGTGCCGTGGCGATCATGCTTTTCGGCATGCGGCTGCCGCGTCTGTTTGCCGAAGTCTTGGCGGTCACCGGGGTGGCCGGCGCCTTCCTCCTGACCCTGCTGCTCTGGCCCTATGCCGACGGTGAAGGCACGCGTGCGGTGCTCTTCACCTGGCTGAACAGCGGTTCGCTCGATATCTCTTTTGCCGTGCATTTCGACCGTTTGGCCGCGCCCATGACACTGATGGTCAGCGGCGTGGCGACGCTGATTCATCTCTATGCGGTCGGCTATATGCACCAGGACCGTGATTACGCCCGTTTCTTCAGCCTGCTGAACCTGTTCGTCTTCGCCATGCTGGTGATCGTCCTGGCCGACAACCTGTTGGTGCTGTTTCTCGGTTGGGAGGGCGTTGGCCTCTGCTCCTACGGGCTGATCGGTTTCTGGTATCGCAAGCTGGACAACGCCCGGGCCGGCACCAAAGCGTTCCTGGTCACCCGGGTCGGCGATGTCTTCTTGGGCATTGCCCTGATGTGGCTGTTTGCCCTCACCGGGACCTTGAGCATCAGCGCGATCAATGCCCAGGCCGCGACGATCCCCTCGGGCGTCACGCTCGTTCTCTGCCTGCTCCTGCTGCTCGGGGCCTGTGGCAAGTCGGCGCAGCTGCCACTGATGACCTGGCTGGCCGACGCCATGGCCGGGCCGACGCCGGTCTCGGCACTGATCCACGCTGCGACCATGGTCACCGCCGGGGTGTACCTGCTCTGCCGGCTCTTTCCGCTGATCTCGTTGTCAGCGGTCGGCATGGCGGCGATTACCGCGGTCGGTGCCCTGACCGCGCTTTACGCCGCAACCTGCGCCATGGCCCAACGGGAAATCAAGCGGGTGCTGGCTTATTCGACGATGAGCCAGGTCGGCTACATGTTCATGGCGGTCGGCGCCGGAACGGTGACCGGGGCCATGTTCCACCTGCTGACGCACGCCTTTTTCAAAGCCTTGCTCTTTATGGGCGCCGGCTGTGTGATCCACCTGGCCGGTGACGAGAATGACATCTACAAGATGGGCGGTATGGCCCGGCGCGGACCGGGCGAGCTGGTCTGGGTCTTTTTGGCCGGGGCCATCAGCCTGGCCGGTGTGCCGCTGACCAGCGGGTTTTTCTCCAAGGACAATGTCCTGCTGATGGTCTATACGCATCCCGATCCGCTGTACAAAATCTTCTGGGGGGTCGGTGTCCTCGCCGCCCTGCTGACGGCTTTTTATACGTTCCGCCTGGTCTACCTGGTGTTTGCCGGCGATTACCGCGGTTCCGGCACGGCGCACGCACTCCCGCTGCTGATGCGCTGGCCGCTCTGGGTGCTGGCACTCCTCGCCCTGGTCGGCGGCAGCCTCAATCTGCCGGCTCTGGTCGGTGGTCATGAGCGCCTGCAGCATTGGTTGGGCAACCTGGCCGGGCGGCCGGTGACCGCCGATCATCACCTGGAATGGCTGCTGGTCGGCCTGGCCGTTGTTTTGGTGGTTCTCGGCTGGGGCGTCGCCCATTGGCGCTATGCCCGCTTCCGAAACGCTTGGGACAACCCGCTGAGCCGTTTTCTGCTGCGGGGGTGGCAGGCGGACGCTGTCGTAGACCGGGTGCTGGTGAGGCCTTTCCAGGCCATGGCCCTGTTCTGCTGGGCGGGGATTGACAGGGCGTTGATTGATGCCACGGTTGTCGGCATGTCGACCCGGATGCTGAGTCTCAGCATGCTGCTCAGACGCCTGACCACCGGCCGCCTCTCCAGCTACCTGGCCGCTTTTGCCTGGGGGTTCCTGCTGATTCTTGGCTGGCTGCTGCTGCAGCTTGTCCAGGGAGGGGGACACGCATGATGACGGCTTCGGCGCTGCCGCAATTCCCCTGGTTGTCGGTCCTGATTTTCCTGCCCCTGGCGGGTGCGCTGATTTGCGTGTTGACCCGCGAGCGCGCCGACGAGAGCCGCTGGTTGGCTTTGGCGACCACCGTAACGGTTTTCGGCATCAGCCTCTACCTGTGGTTTCACGCCGGTGACAGCAGCGGCGCGTGGCTCTATTACGAGGATGTCGACTGGATCAGCCGATTCGGGATCCGCTACACTCTCGGCCTGGACGGCATTTCCCTGCTGATGGTTTTGCTGACCGCCTTTTTGCAGGTCATCGCAGTCCTGATCTCCTGGCCGCAGGACAAACATGTGCCGCTCTTTTTTGCCCTGCTGATGGTTTTGGAAGCTGGCCTGATGGGGGTTTTTATGGCCCTCGACATGGTCCTCTTCTACCTGTTCTGGGAGGTCATGCTGATCCCGATGTTCTTCCTGATCGGGGTGTGGGGGCATGAGCGACGGCGCTATGCCGCCCTCAAGTTTTTCCTGTACACCCTGGCCGGCAGCCTGGTCATGCTGATCGCTCTGATCGCGCTTTACCTGATTCATGGCGAGCAGACCGGCCTCTACAGCTTCGCCCTGAGTGATCTGATGCGGACCGATTTGAGCACCACCCAGGAGGCCTGGCTGTTCGCCGGATTCCTGTTGGCCTTCGCTGTCAAAACGCCGCTGGTGCCGTTTCACACCTGGCTGCCCGATGCCCACACATCGGCGCCGGCGGCCGGTTCGGTGGATCTGGCCGGACTGCTGCTCAAAACCGGTGTCTATGGCATGATCCGGGTGGCTTTCCCCTTGTTCCCGACCGTCGTGCAGAAAAGTCTGCCGTTGCTGGCCCTGGTGGCTCTGATCGGTATCTTTCATGCCGCCTGGGGGGCTTACCGACAGACCGATATCAAACGCCTGGTCGCCTATTCCTCGATCTCGCATCTCGGCCTGGTGATCCTCGGCCTGGCGGCCTGGGACCTGACCGCCTGGCAGGGCAGTATCCTGCTGATGACCACCCATGGCATCACCACGGGCGGTCTGTTCGCTCTGGTCGCGATGATTCGCCAGCGCACCGGAACCCGTGATCTGACCGAACTGGGCGGTCTGTGGCAGTGCATGCCGAATCTCTCGGCGTTTTTTCTGCTTTTTGCATTAGCATCTCTCGGCTTGCCTGGGCTGGCCAATTTTACCGGCGAAATCCTGGTGCTAATCGGCACCTTCCAGAGCCATCCGATTTGGGCCGCCATCGCGATGTTCGGTGTCGTCTTCGCGGCGGCTTATATGCTCAAGATGGTCCAGGGGGTTTTGTGGGGAGAGTCAAAACGTACCTTCGACTGCGAGGACCTCACCCTGCGCGAGTGGCTGGTTCTGGTACCGATGGCCGTACTGGTGGTCTGGTTGGGACTCTATCCGCTGCCGCTCCTGAAACTCCTTGAATCGCCGGTCCTGACGGTGATCGGAGGAATGCCATGACCTGGCTCGATCTGATTGCCCTGACCCCGTTTTTGATCCTCGCCCTGGGCGCGGCCGCGCTGCTGCTGATCAGCGCCTGGCGGCCGGCGGGAACGCCGCTGGTGGTCGGCGGTATCGTCATCGCCCTGGCCGCGGCCCTGGTGGCCGGTCTGCTGCCGAGTCCCGTTGTCGAGATCAGCGGCCTGTTCGATGGCGGCCCCTACGGGCGTTTTTTCACCATTCTCTGGTCGCTGACCGCGGCGATGGTGCTGATGATTTCCCATCGTTACATCCTGGAGCGCAACTTTGCCGCCGGTGAATACGTCGCGCTGATTCTGTATGCCGCCACCGGCATGGGGCTGCTCTCAGCGGCCACCAGCCTGATCGGCCTGTTTCTCGGTCTGGAGTCCTTTACTCTCGCCCTGTACATTCTGATCGCCTTTCAGCGGCAGTCGGAACCTGCCGCCGAAGCGGGGCTCAAGTACCTGGTTCTCGGCGCGACCGCGACCGGCTTTATGACCTTCGGAATCGGCCTAATCTACACCGCCAGCGGCAGTTTTCACTTCCCGGAAGCGTTTGCCGCTATGGCCTCTGCCGGTCACCTGCGTCCCTGGGGAATGCTCGGCTGGGTGATGCTGCTGATCGCCATCGGCTTCAAGGTGTCGCTGGTCCCCTTCCACTTCTGGACACCGGATGTTTACCAGGGGGCATCGGCACCGGTCAGTGGTCTTTTGGCCACCGGCTCAAAGGGGGCGGTGATGGCGGCCCTGATTGGCGCCCTGGCCGGTGGCACAGGCCTGCTTCAGGAGCTGGAATCGCTGCTCTGGGTGTTGGCCGTGGTGACCATGCTGGTGGGCGCCATCAGTGCCCTGCCGCAGACCAATCTCAAGCGCTTGTTGGCCTACTCCTCGGTGGTTCATATGGGCACCCTGCTGATCGGCTTGATCTGCCAGAGTGCAAACGGCTTGTCTGCCGCCATTTACTATCTTGTCGTCTACAGCATCGCCAGCCTCGGGACCTTTGCCGTGATCGCCAACCTGTCTGACAACAGCCACGAAATTCAGCAGATTGACCGCCTGCGTGGACTCGGCTACGTGCACCCGTTCCGTTGCGGCATCCTGGCTGTGCTGCTGCTGTCGCTCGCCGGGATGCCTCCTACGGCCGGTTTCATGGCCAAGTTTGCCATCTTTCATGCCGCGATCGATGCCGGTTATACCAGCCTGGCGCTGATCGGCATCCTCGCGTCCCTGATTTCATTCCACTTTTACCTCAGGGTCATCATCGCCCTGTTCATGGTCGATGACCAGGCTCCCGCCTGCCATCCCGGCACGTCACTCGAACAGAGTGTCCTGCTGGTCTGTCTCAGCGGCATCCTCGTTCTTGGTTTGTTCCCCGACCTGCTGTTCAATCTGATCGGCCTGATCCTTCCCTAATCGGTGCCTGCTGCGGTAGACTGGAAGAGAGAGTCTAGCAAGGAGGACATCATGCAGGAAAAGATCGAACAATTCCTGGCGTCACCTGCCTTCGGCGTGGTCGGCGCTTCACCGAAACGGGAAAAATACGGCAACAAGGTGCTGCGCTGCTACCTGCAAAACGGCCACAAAGCGATTCCGGTCAACCCGGTCGCCGAAAAGATCGAGGGACAGGACTGTGTCGCCTCGGTGGCCGATTTGCCGGCGGAGGTCAACAGCATCTCAGTGATCACGCCCCCGCAGGTCACTGAAAAGGTTGTCGAAGAAGCCATCAAAAAAGGGATTGCGAATGTCTGGATGCAGCCCGGCGCGGAAAGTGACGCTGCTGTGGACCGCTGCGAAGAAGCCGGAATCAACGTGATCGCCGACGGCAGCTGTGTGCTGGTGGTGATGGGCTATAGTGAGCACTGAGCGGTGACGCCTTCAAGACCAGCCGTCTTCTCTTTTGCTGCTAAAGGGAGGGGGTCGTTGTGAAAAAAGTGGTGGTCTTCTGTCTCGGTATCCTGGCTGTCCTTTACCTGCTCAACCCGACCGCCGGGGTGTTTGAGATCATCCCCGACAATGTGCCACTGATCGGCAATCTCGATGAAGCTGCGGCGGTCGCCCTGCTGCTGATGTGCCTGAAATATTTCGGCATCGAGTTGCCGGACATTTTCCGTCGCGGCCAGGACCGCGACATTACGATCGACATCGGCAAGGACTGAACATCCGTCTTCTGGTGGGTTGTCTGCAAAGGCTGGTTCGAGAATCAAGGACGGCCGACGGCCCAGAAATTGGACCAGTTCTGCCGGGCTCGCGCGGTTGATCCTTCCGGTTTCAGTTCACATTTGATCTCGCCATCGATCAGGGTTTCCAAAACAGGTTGCAGCAGCAGGCATTGCCCCGGGCGGTATCTCTCGGGCAGCGTACAGCCGGTTGCGGTGAGAAAGACGCAACCGTTTTGATCTTCGCTCGGCGCCGGCACGGCGACGCCATCCAGATCTTTCAGAACCACCTGCGCAGGTAATTGGCTCTGCAGCTCGGAGGGAGAGGCCGGTCGCGGCAAACGAAAGAGGCGCAGAAAGCGTTCCGGGACCAGCCAGAGGCCGGCATGGGCCTGGCAGCAGAGTCCGCGGCATTGCCGGCAAATCAGGGGGTCAGCATGATTGGTCAGCTCGACAGAAACAGTCATGATGCCATCATTCTAACCGCGATGGTCGGATGGTCACCAGAAAGAAATGTCCTCGCTGGATTCACAGCGCAGTTTTGGCGGCTTCCAGGAGGACCTGGGACGGGACCCGCACCTTGTGGTCGGGATTGACGTAGGCGAAGCGAATTTTCCCCGTCGTGTCGACCACAAAGGCGGCCGGAACCGGCAAGATATGGTGTGTCTCGCCGGAGGCTTCTTCGAGGTTGATGCCGAAACCCCGATAGCGCTCCAGGGTTGTGTCATCAAGGTGCCAGGCGATGCCCAGGGCTTTGGCGCCCTGCATGGTGTGATCGGAGAGGAGCCGGTAGCCCATCTGGTGTTTCTGTTTGCTCTTCTGCAGAAACTCCGGACGGTCGGCGCTCACCGCCAGGATCTGGTAGCCCATGGCGAGAAGTTCCGGTTCAATGCGAATCAATTCTCCCAACTGGAGATTACAATACGGTCACCAGCCGCCCCGGAAATAGATCAGGATGGTTGGCTTGGCAGCGATCGCTGCATTCAGATCGAAGGCTTTTCCGTCGAGATCTTCGAGAGTGATCGGCGGCATCGGACTGCCGATCAGAATCGGACAAATCTCCGTGGGAGAATTGGCCTCCGGTTCGCTTGCGGCGAGGGCGGTGCCGAACAAACTGGTCCCGATCAGGCAGAGAAGCAACAGCAGTGCGCAGCGTGGTTTCGCCATTAAGTCGCTCCTAGGTTTGATTGGCAGGCAGCGGACAGTCTTCATCTTGGCATTGATTTACGGATTTGCAAGCAGCCGACAGTCTTTTGTGGCCGTGTCCGGTCCCCTTTCGATCAAGCGGCGCAAAATATGGTATCCTTGGCAGCACCATTATCTGCAAGAGAGGAGATTTCCATGAAAATTGACTGGGCTTATCTGCGCAAGGGTTGAACGTCCTGCAACAATGCTCAAGAGTTTCTTGAGAAAAAGCGGGCCCGCATCGACGAGATCGTCGATGCCAAGAAAACCAAGATCGATCGGGACGCGGCCTGGCAGATGCTGAAGACGGCCGGCGCGATTCGGATCGCCAAGGGCAAGAAGATTCACGACTTCAAGGCGTTGGAGGCGGAGAAGGAAGAGATCCTGAAACAGGCGATGGGGCCGAGCGGCAACCTGCGTGCGCCCACCTACCGGATCAAAGACGAGTACATCATCGGCTTCAACCCGGATCTTTACGACGACTGGGTCAAACGGGTTGCTGGATGACAAGGGATGGCAGGGCCTTCGGTAGAGGGCCCTGTTTTTTTATTTTTCGGAAATTTCCGCAGAACCGGCGATCGCAATGACCGCAGACTCTTGGGGATAAAAGCCGGGGACTCGCCCCCGGGCGGCGACCAGGGGATTGTTTGTCCAATCCCCTGGACCCAAGACACCCCCGGATGTCGCACCCGCTGATCACGGGTTCCCTGCGCTCCACAGCCGAACCGGGGGCGGCCCCAAACTCGCTACGCTCAGATATGTGGCCGCCTCCTTCCCGGTACGTCTGCTCCGCTCAAGTGCGACAAAACGGGGGACTGAGTCAAAACCTTTTCGCTGGTCATCTGTCGTGCGTCCTCTAGGAACACGTCCCGATTTCTCATGCCGATCTTTTCGTGATCTTTGGTTCTTGGCACTGCGAATTTCACCTCTTTGTTATAATGTCCATGTCGTAACCGCCTGGTTCGACGGTATCGCGCACAACCCAAACCATTGAAGAACCGGAGACCGTAACCATGAACGCTCGCCTCTTGCTGACGATTCTGCTTTGTCTGTGGCCGGCGTGGGCTCTCCTGGCGGCGGCCGGCCCGTCGCCGCCGGTGATCGAGACCGAGGAATACGATCTGCGTATCGTCGAAATCGCCACCGGTCTCGAGCACCCCTGGAGTCTGGCATTCCTGCCCAACGGCGACATTCTGGTGACGGAACGCCCGGGGCGATTGCGTCTGATCTCTGAAGGCCGGCTGGTTTCGCAACCGATCGTCGGTCTGCCGCCGATTGCGGCGCGCGGCCAGGGCGGTCTGCTCGATATCGCTCTGCATCCCGATTTTGCCGACAACCACCTGGTCTATTTTTCCTATGCCGGGGCCGGGGATGGCGGCGTCGGCACCGAGGTGGCCCGCGGAAAATTTTTGGGCAATCGGCTGGAAGAGGTCGAGGTGATCTTCCGCATGCAGCCGAAGTCGGAGACGGGTCGCCACTTCGGCTCCCGGCTGGTTTTTGACAGGGAGGGCTTTCTGTACATCACTCTCGGCGACCGGGGTGAGCGGGAGCGGGCCCAGAGGCCCGACGATCATGCCGGTTCGGTGATCCGCCTGCACGATGACGGCCGGGTTCCCGAGGACAACCCTTTCGTCGACCAGCCCGACTGGCTGCCGGAAATCTATTCTCTCGGCCACCGCAACATGCAGGGCGCCGCCCTGCACCCGCCGACAGGCCGGCTCTGGACGCATGAACACGGGCCCCAGGGCGGTGACGAAATCAACATCATCCGGCCCGGGATCAATTACGGCTGGCCGGTGATCACTTACGGGGTGAACTACGTAATTGGGACGCAGATCGGCGAAGGGACCCACAAACCGGGCATGGCCCAGCCAATTTATTACTGGGTTCCTTCGATCGCACCGTCCGGGATGACTTTCTACACCGGCGACACGTTTCCGAACTGGCGCGGGGACCTCTTTGTCGGTGCCCTGAAAGACCGGATGCTGGTCCGGCTGCGGCTGGATGGTGACCAGGTCACGCACGAGGAACGTTTTCTCGTTGACCGGATCGGCCGGATTCGCGATGTCCGCCAAGGTCCGGATGGAGCCCTCTACGTGCTGACGGATGAATATGATGGCAAGCTGGTTCGGCTGGAACCGGCCTCTTAGGGGGAAACCCAGGCCCACAGGCAAAGGTCAGGGCGTTCCCCCGGTGACCGCAACGTGCCGATTCACTTCTGACAGGAGGGCCTCGCTTTGCCGAAACGTCTCGGCCTGATCCTTCTGGTTCTCTGCAGTGGGGGTGTCACCCTGGTCACTCTCGTATTAATCCTTCACGTCATCGTCTCCATCCTGGTTGCGGATTAATTTTCCTCTATAAATCAAAACCTTACCTGATTGCGAGTGGTCGAAAAAGGCCTATAATTGTAACAGAAGGAAGGATCGGCAACAGCGAGAACGGGCTGACGGGATTGGCCCGGAGAGGAGGTGCATCATGACCGGTTATGAACTCAAACAGAAACTGGCAGATTCCGACACTTCAGGACGGCACTTTATCAAGTGGTGGCGCAAGGAAAACGATTTCGTTGACTTTGAGCTGATTGATCGGTTTCTGGAACACCTGCAATCGGAAAGCGAGTTCGAGGGCTATGAACTCCTGGACATGGAACAGATGTGGCAGGAGTTGAAGAATCGCGATCCCGAAGGGGTCTGGGTGGAAAAACACCACGGCGAGAAAGTCATTCATTGGCGACATGCCGGTCATGACGGCGAATCCCGGGAAGACACCTATCGGTATGTGCCGGAAGCACTGATGGCTCTTTTCGACAAGGAAACCCGCGGCGATACGCTCTGCTAGTTTTTGGCTTAAGAGGACTTCGGATGCCGAATCAACACCACGACGGATTGTCCGCCAACCGGATAGGTGCACGGGGTCGACAGGACCGGGTGATCCGTCGCCGAGGTAATGACCTGTTGCCAGGAGTGAGCTGTATCGACAAACAGGCGCCAGGGCCGATCGGCCTCATGCCGCGGGAGGGTAAATTCGGCAGGATCTTTGGCGGCGTGGGCAATAAGATAAATCTCCGCCTCCTCCGGTCGACCCTGTAAGTGCATGGCCAGGGAATGAGATTCCTCAGACCAGTCCGGTTTGTCTGTTTCTTGACCGTGCCAAGATAAGCGCCTTTCGCCACTTTCCTCCCCTTCGAAATTGCGCGGGCGCAACACATTGCAACTCTGCCGAAAAGCGATCAAGTTCTGAAAAAAAGTCAATCTCTCCAAAGGTTTGTTCAAGTCGTTCCAGTCGATCCAACCCAGCGCATTGTCCTGACACCAGACGTTGTTGTTGCCGTTCTGACTGCGGCCCATTTCATCGCCGGCCAGCAGCATTGGCACACCGTGGGCAAGAATCAACAGCGTTGCGAAGTTGCGGATCTGGCGTTCACGCAGGGCGATGACCGTCGGGTCATCGGTCGGCCCTTCCACCCCATGGTTGCAGCTGAAATTGTGACTTTCGCCATCGGCATTGTATTCCCCGTTGGCCTCGTTGTGCTTGGTCTTATAGCTGACCAGGTCAGCGAGGGTGAAGCCGTCATGGCTGGTGACGAAGTTGATGCTGTGATAAGGCGCGCGGCCGTCATCCTGGTAAAGGTCCGAACTGCCCGCGAGGCGGGTTGCCAGGGTTGATACCATGCCCTGGTCGCCGCGGACAAACCGCCTGATGTCGTCACGGAATTTGCCGTTCCATTCCGCCCAGCGCCCGAAGTTCGGGAAACTGCCGACCTGGTAGAGGCCGGCCGCGTCCCAGGCTTCGGCGATCAGCTTGGTGTCGGCCAGCACCGGATGCCCGGCAATACGCTCGATCAATGGCGGATTGGTCAGGACTTCACCGTCCGGGCCGCGGCCGAGGATCGAGGCGAGGTCAAAGCGAAACCCGTCGACATGCATTTCGGTGACCCAGTAGCACAGGGCATCGATAATCAATTCCCGAACCACAGGGTGGTTGCAGTTGACGGTGTTGCCGCAGCCGGAATAATTGGCGTAGGCGCCGGTTTTTGGGTCGAGAATATAATAGATGCTGTTGTCCAGGCCACGTAGGGACAGGGTTCGGCCTTCCTCGTTGCCCTCGCCGGTGTGGTTGAAAACCATGTCGAGGATCACCTCGATGCCGGCGGTATGCAGAGCTTTGACCATCTCCTTGAATTCATCGACCTGGGCGCCGTCGGTCGGGTTCACGGCATAAGCCGCCTTCGGCGCAAAGAAGCTCAAAGGATGATAGCCCCAGAAGTTATGCAGAGACTCGCCGTTGATGGGGTTCTTGCGATAATTGTCCGCTTCATCGAATTCGGTCACCGGCAGCAGTTCAACAGCCGTGACGCCGAGCTGCTGCAGGTAGGGAATTTTCTCGATGACCCCGCGGAATGTCCCTGGATGGTCGACTTCGGAGGATTCATGACGGGTAAAACCACGGACATGCATTTCATAGATCACCGAATCGGCGAGATGGCGGTTGATCGGCCGATCGTCTCCCCAGTCAAAATGACTCTCGACCAGCAGGCTGCGCCAATGATTTCCTTGGTCGCCTTGGTGAAGGGCCTGTCGCCAGAGGGAAGGACCGCTGATCGCCCGGGCATAGGGGTCCAGCAAAACCTGCGAGGCATCAAAACGATGAATCGGCGAGGCGTTCTCGGCAGGACCGAAAACCCGGAAGCCGTATTCAAATCCACAGCTGAGCCCCTGCAGGCCCATGTGCCAGACATCGCCGGTGCGGTTGCTTTTCGGATCGAAGGGAATTTCCACCAGTGGCTGCGCTTCGCCAGGGCGGTACAGGACCAGGTGAACCGCGCGCGCATGGCGGGAAAAAACGGCGAAATTGATCCCGTCAGGGTGTTGGCTGGCACCAAAGGGTTGTGGGTGGCCGCGTCCGACGTTCAAGGCGTCGGTGACGGGGTCGCGTTGCCGGCGATGCGGCAAAGAACCATCAGCAGAGTTCATGATCGACCCGAGTGGTGGTGGCGCTGTTCAGGAGATCATCGCGGCTTTTTTCGCTACGATCCCGGTGAACTTGCTGCGATCGATGGTGAAACGTTCATGGGTCCCTTCACCGATCAGCCCCTGCTCGTCCCGGGCAGAAATCGACCATTGGGTCTTCGGCCCTTCGACGTCAAGGAGCGTAACGTGGACGGTCACCGCCATCCCGGGCGGGGTGGCCGAGGTGTGGGAGACGCAGATATTGGTGCCGAGGCTGATTTCATTATCTTCCATGTGCGGCCGCAGGGCTTCCATGCAGGCCCATTCCATGAGGCCGACCATGAAGGCGGTCGCAAACACCGCCGGCATCGCCTGGAACAGTTCCGATTCAGCATAAACGTGCGGGACCGTTTTATCCTGTGGAACCGTGTAGCGATGATTGAAGGTCATGCCCTTGTGCAGAGTCTCTTTCATCAATGCTCTCCCTTTCTGCGGACGTCGCCGCCGAAGCTGGCTGCAGAGTCTCAGTTTAGCATGTCTGGCACATTGCGAAAGTTTCGGCAGGGTGGCGGCGCCGTCAGCCGGGCTGATGGGCCGGGCGCAGCAGGTCAAAAACAGTTTTGACCGGATTGAACGCCTCCGGGGGAATCTCGACGAACAAGGTGTGCCATCCGGCCATGCTGCCGTTCCACAAGCCGGGACGCTCCAGAACCCGGACGGTTTGTCCGTCCTGGTCTTTGCAGGTAATGATGACGGCATCTTGATCCACGTAACGGCTCAGGTCATAGGGCCGCTGCTGCCAGTCACGCACGCCGCAGACCATGTCCACGGGGTTGAAATGGGTCGACTGTTTGAGGATAGCGGCCTGGTTCGGGTCGCTGCTGTCGATCTGTGCGCCTTCGACGATCTGGCGTGACATGCGGCCCCGATGGTCACGAATCCAGAAGGGCCCGCCGCCGGGCTCGCCACTGCTCGGCACCATGCCGCAGACCCGCAAGGGGCGGTCAAGCCATGCCAGAAGCTCCTGGTACGGGGCGGCGGCGGGGATGGCACATTGCAGCCGGTCGTTCAGGAAGCTCAAAACCCGTTCCTGGACGACCGGGTCGTTCGGCTGGCCGTGCAGGGCCTTGAGCAGGGCCTGCTGTTCCTGCTGGACATCGAGGAGGTAACCGACCAGGCGCTTGGTCCATTCGAGATTGATGTGCTTGCGCTGGTCAGGCACGACGTTGTCGATATTGCGGATCAGAATGATGTCACCGGCCAGATCGTTGAGATTCTCGAGCAGGGCGCCATGACCGCCGGGACGCAGCACCAGCTGGCCGGAGGCCGTGCGCAAGGGCTGCCCGGAAGGATCCAGGGCGAGGGTGTCCGTGGCGGGTTTCTGGACTGAGTAGCTGACGCGGAAATCACAGCCGTAAGTGCTTTCGAGGGTCTCCTGCCAGGCGGCGAACTGGGCTTTGAAAAGCGGCAGGTGCTCGGGGGAGACCGTAAAATGCAGAGCGACCTCCCGATCAAGACCTGCCAGCAAGGCCGCTTCGGCAAGGTGTTCGATAAACGGGGTGCGGATGCCGTCGGCGGTGGCATGAAAAGCCAGCAGGCCCTTGGGCAGCTGAGCATAGCCGAGACCGCAGGGTTCCAGCAGATAACGGATAATCAGGGCCAGATCCCGCGCGGCCATCGCCTGTTGCAGATTGTGGCCGTCGTCGGCCAGAGCCTGCTCGAGATCAGCAAAGAAGGCAAACCGGGGCAGTGCGTCGAGGAATCGGTTCAGGTTGCCGATGGCTTCGGAGGTTGCCTGTTGGCCGTCGTCGCCATGGAATTCTTCGAGGGTCTCCGGGGCGACGCGCAGGGGACTGAACATTCGGGACGCGGCTCCGGAGGCTGGGACAAAGCGCAGCAGCCGTCCTGCGGCAACCGCCTGGTCAAACATTTCCTGACAGCGAGCGGCCTGCTCCTGAGCGAGCTGGATAATGCCGTCACCCGGTCGACAGGGGCGTTCCAGCTTGATCTCGGCCTGGCCGCTGCTCAACAGCTTGATCTGCCGTTCGGCGTCCTGCGGCGGAAGACCGATGGCGGCGAGTTGTTGGCGATCTTGCTCAGAAAACGTCATGGTTCATCCGGGTCTGGGTCAGAAGAGGAGGACCGGGCAGGTGACGTTATGCAGGACATAGTTGGCCACCGAGCCGAACAGGACATCGCGAAGCTCTCCGGTGCTTTCCCGCCGGCCGATCACCACCAACTGAAAACCCTCTTCGTTGGCCATCTTGCAAATGGCCTGGCGCGGTGAGCCGAAGACCAGCCGGGCATCAACCGAAAAACCGGCCCGGGTCAGCGTCGCTGTCCGGTCCTCGAGGACCTGTTGGCCGGCTTTACCGGCATTGTCACGGACCATCTCGATTTGAAAATCGGGAATCATCCGGTAAGCGAGCTTGTCCACGTCAACGACATGCAGCAAGGTCAACTGCTGGGGAAAATGCTCCTGCAGGGCGACGATCTTTTCCAGGGTGCGCCCTGCCGTTGAAGAGCCATCGACTGGAATCAGGATTTTGGCCGCCATGGGCACCTCCGCTTTTCTGGAATTGTCTCAGGGGGATGCGCGTTTCACTTCATCAAAAAGCAGAATCGCTGTTCTGTCAAGGGGTCGGATAGACCCACCGTGGCAGGAACAGGACCAAATCGGGCCAGAATGTCAACACCAGGAGGATCGCCCCCTGAATCAGCAGAAAAGGAATCACCGCGCGCGAGACGTAAATCAGGTCCCGGTCGGCGACCGCGCCGGAAATGTAAAGACTGACGCCGAGGGGTGGCGTGCAGTAACCGATACCGAGGTTGAGGGTCATTAACAGGCCGAAATGCATGGTGTCGATCCCGAAACGGGAGAGCAGCGGCAGGAAGATCGGTGTCAGGATCAGGGTGGCGGAAATAATATCCATGAACATGCCGATCAGCAGCAGCAGGATATTGACGGAGATCAGGAAGACCCAGGGGGTCTGAATATTGTCGACCACGGCATTGGCAATCTTGCCGGGAATCTGTTCGAAGGTCAGGTATTCGCCGAACACCGAAGCCCCGGCGACGATCACAAGGAGAGTGGCTGAGGTGATCGCCGAGGAGACGACGACGCCCTTGATGTCACGCAGCTTGAGATCGCGGTGAATCAGGATTTCGACGATGAAGGCATAGAAGCAGGCCACGACGGCCGCCTCGTTGGCGGTGAAGTAGCCGGAATAGATGCCACCGAAGATCAGCACCGGCAGCAGCAGCGCCCAGACACTCTCGCGCAGCGTCGCCAGGAGCTCCCGGACGCTTGGCCGCGGAATGGTCTTCGCTTCATGATTCTTGCAGAAAAAATAGGCGTACAGGGACATAAAGATGATAATCAGCAGGCCAGGGATAAAACCGGTCAGGAAGAGGGCCTCGAGCGGATCGTTACTGACCATGGCATAGAGAATCATCGAGATCGACGGCGGTATGATGACGCCCAGGATCGGCGCCGTGGTCATGATGCCGACGGAGAAACGTTCGTCGTAATTATGCTTGAGCAGGGCCGGAATCATGAATCCGCCAATGGCCACAACGGTGGCAACGGTCGATCCGGAGATGGCGCCGAAGAAGCCACAGGCCAGCACGCCGGCCATCGCCAAGCCTCCGGGCAGAAAGCCGACCAGCGCGTTGGCGGTTTTGATCAGTTTCTCGACAATTGTGCCGGTGGTCATGATGTTGCCGCAGAGAACAAAGAAGAGCACCACGATCAGGGCAAACTTGTCCATGCTGCGGTAAAGGACTTCAACCACAATCTGCGGGTCGATTCCGGCGATCCAGACCAGGCCAACCATGCCGGTGAAGAAAAGCGCCATGAACACCGGGATGGTCGAGGCGAGACAGCCGATCAGCAGGGCCAGTATGATCAGGTAATTGGTCTCCATCAGGCCCCCTCATCCCGCGATGGCGGCTGGCAAAGATCAATGCCGAACCAGTCTTCAACCATCACGATCAACGTCCGGATGAACATCATGACGCCCATGATCGGGAACACCGCGTAAAAATACCATTCCGGAATCTGCAGGGAGACGGTTTTGGCAAATTGATCCTGGTAAACCAGGTTGGTCAGAGCGAAACCGAGGTACACCATGAAACCGGAAAAGACCAGCACACCGAGATGGCTGAGCAGGGTCAGCGGTTTCTTCATGAAGGGGAAAAGCTGGGGCAGGGCATCGATGCGAATCAGGGAGCGGTTGCGGATCGCCGCAATGCAGCCGACATAGGTGGTAAAGAAGATGGTTTTGCGGACCACTTCATCCGACCAGTAAAGATTGACGTCACTGGTCAGCTTGCGCAAGGCGACATTGGCGATCGCCACCAGCAGGGCCACCATGACGGTGATGAACAAACTCCAGTCTTCGACCAGGGCGAAGACGCGGTGAATCGTGTAAATCAGTTTTTTCATAAAATGTCGATCAACCCGCGGACACAGCAATTGCACAACAAAAAACGGCCGGGGAGATCATCTCTCCCCGGCCGCCAAGCATAGCGGGTTTCGCTGAAAGAATCAATTATTTGAGTGCGTCACGCACTTTATTGAAATAATCCATGCCGATCTTTTGGCCCCAGGATTCGTAGACTGGGGCGGTCATGTCAATCAGCTGCTGGCGCTCGTCATCGGAGAGCTTGAAGAAGGCCACGCCGGCCTCCTTGGCTGCGGCAACCTGCACATCGTGCTGCTGACGGGTCAGTTCCCGGGTTTTGGCACTTTCTTCGGCGATCGCCGTCATCAGAATCTCCTGCAGGTCGGCGGGCAGCTTGTCGAACCAGCGCTTGTTCATAAGGTGAATGAACAGCCCCTGGGCGTAGTTGAGCTCAGTAAAATTCTTGGCGATCGTGAATTTCTTGGTGATGTTACAGACGATCGCGGTGTGGTCAAGCCCAGTGATGACGCCGGTCTGCAGGGCCTGAGGCACGTCCGGCCAAGGCATGACGGTAAATTTCATCCCCCAGGCCTTGTAGAAATCGGCGTTCAGAGGGGCCTGGGCGATCCGGAAGTTGATCTTCCTGGCGTCGGCGATCGTCTTGACCGGCTCGGTGGTTGCCCAGCCGTAAGGGCCGTAGCCGGTGACATCGACCGTCATGATGCCACTCTTCAAGGTGCTGTTGGCAAAGGGCTCCCAAAGTTCCGGCGTGTTGCGGAAGGTGTCGAGCTTGTCGAAGGTATCAACCACGTAAGGCATATTCACAATACCGAGCGTGTCGGCCACGTTCTGGGCGGCGACCGAGGAACTCAACATGCCATGGACGGCGCCCAGCTTGAGCTTGTTGATCACGTCTTTTTCACCACCCATCTGCGCCAGGGGGCGGAAATCAACGTACAGGCGACCGCCGGAATCTTCCCAGACGCGGTCACGCAGCCGGTAGCCAAAACCAACACCTTCGATAACCGGGTGCGAGATGTTCGACAGCACATAGGTGTATTCCGCTCCACTCGGGTCGAAGGTCGGCTGCCAGGCGGCCAGGGGATCTTTCTTCTCTGCGGCCAAGCCGGCACCGACACCGACAACCAGGGTGAGGCAAAGACACATAACCAACAAAGACAAACGTTTCATGATGGCTGCTCCTTTATGGGGTTAATATTCACGAATTGATAAAGATTGGCTCAACATCCTAAAACAAACCCTGTTTTATTACAAACGTTTTTGTGTGTTCCGCGGGCATCAGAGGTTTTTTGGTAAATTTTTCTGAAAAAATTAAGGTGGGTCAATCTTATGGTATCTTTTGCGGTAGGACTTTACGTGTTGACGGAAACAAAAAAACAATATATATGTTTTTTTGAATTTATTAGTTGGGTGAATCACATCAATGACGTTTTTGCGGAATGCGGGTCTGGGGTGTGAAAAACGTTCCCAGAAGAGCCATCCGTTCACGGCCACCTTATTCGGCCCACACCGTGTCAGCAACGAACAGGGAGAGCAATGAAAGCAAGACCCTTGTTATTTCTTCTTCTGATCCTCCTGCTCAGCGCACCCGGGTTTGCGGTCGGTTCAGATGTTCCTGAGATCTGGACCGCTCGCCGGGCCATCGCCTTTGCCCGACAGAACAGCCCGGACAGCCAGTTGGTCCTGCAGCGCATGCGGCAAGCCGACGCTCTGGTGCAGAAGGCCGAGGTTGCCTTTTACCCACAGCTCGCGTTGTTTGGCAGCTACAGCCAGACCAACAACCCCATGCATTCCTTCGGCAATATTCTCAACCAGGGCGAATTTACGCCGGCGATTGACTTTAACGACCCCGGGCGCACCGACAATCTGGGCGTGGGGGTCGGTGTCACCTACCGTTTCTACAACGGTGGCCAGGATCTGGCTCAGAAAAAGGCCGCCGAGGCGGGTGTCGAACGCTCATCGGCTGAGACGGATGCGGTTCTTTTGCAGCTGGAATTTAACGTCTTTCAGGCCTTTCAGAGAATCGTCCAAAGTGGCCAAATTATCCAGGCGCGCCAAAAGGCTCTGGCGGCGATCTCCTCATCGCTGGCCGTCGCCCGCTCCCGCTTCGATGCCGGAGAGCTTTTCAAGCATGACGTGCTGAATCTCGAGGTGGAACAATCGCAGGCCACCGAGAACCTGGTTCAGGCGCAACACGATCTTGAGATGGCCAAAAGGGTTTTTCTGACCCTGTTGGGCCTGCCCGGTGACGATCTGCAAATCGCCAACGAAGATGACGAAGGCCCCGTTCTGCCAAGCGCTCTCGATCCGGCTCAGAGACCGGAATTAAAAAAACTGACCGCAGCGGTGCAGGCCGCTGAATCTCGGTTGACGGCAGCGCGCGGCAGTCGCTTGCCGACAGTCGATGGCTTTGCCCGTTACAACTATGACCAGGGCTGGGTTCTGGATGGTCATGGAGACTCCTGGATGGCCGGGGTGAATGTCAACGTCAAAGTCTTTGATGGTCATCAGTCGGCCGCAGACATCGCCCTGGCAGAAGCGCAGCTGGGCGCGTTGCGTGCCGAACAGAGGAAACTGGAACTGGCCCTCGATCTTGACGTCAACCAGGCGAAGCTGGCCCTGGATCTGGCGCGGCAGAGGCAGCAGGTCTCGCGCAAGATGGTGGAGCAGGCCGTTGCCAGCGAGCGTTTAACAAAAGCCCGTTTCGATGCCGGAGTCCTTTTGGTTTCTGAACTGATCGATAGCGAGAATCGCCTGACCGATGCCCGGGTCCGCCATGTCCTGGCGTCTTCCGCAGTCCGGGTTGCGATCGCCGATCTACGCCGGGCGGTTGGATTGCCGCAATACCCGGCCGACGGCAATCACCACAACAGCATGGAGAAGCAGCCATGATTTTCCGTAAAAGTGCTCTGTTTTTCGTCCTTTTGGCCCTGTTGACGGTAACGGGCTGTAATGAGCCGGCGGAAGAATCGCCGTCCAGATCCCTGCCGCCGGTCGCCGTCCAGGTCGAAACGCTGGCCCTGAGCACGGTGCCGGTTCACTTGGAACTGTCCGGAACGCTGCAAGCCGTTGACCACGCCACAATCGCCGCCCGTGTCGCGGGACAGGTTGTCACGTTGCCGATCCATATCGGTTCCCAGGTCAAGGCGGGGGAACTCCTGGTCAAACTCTCTGCTGAGGAAATCAACGCCCGGGTGCGGCAGGCCGAAGTGCAACTCAAGCAAGCGCGACGCGATCTGGCACGCGAGAGCAAACTGCTCGCCGTCGAAGCGTCGACTCCGGTCAGGGTCAAAACGCTTGAAGAGCAGGTGCAAACCCGTGAAGCGGCCTTCCGTGAAGCGCAAACAATACTGGGTTATACGGAGATCAAGGCGCCCTTTGCCGGTACGGTGACCGACAAGCTGGTCGAGGTCGGTGATCTGGCCGTGCCCGGGACCGCGCTGCTCAAACTGGAAAGGGACACGGCCCTCGAGGTTGTCATCGCGGTTCCCGAGACTCTGTCGCAGGATTTGTCTCTCGGCAGCCGCCTGCCGCTGACGGTTCCGGCCGCCGGCCGGTCGCTTGAGGCTCAGGTCAGTGAAATCTCGCCAACGGTTGATCCGGACTCCCGCACCACGCGCGTCAAGCTGATGCTGCCCGAGGCGACCGGGCTGCGGAGCGGTCAGTTCGCCCGCGTTGCTCTGGTCAGCCGTCAGCCCACGAGCTTGCTGATTGCGCGGAACGCCCTCAGGCAAATGGGGCAGATGCAACAGGTCTTTGTTGCCGAAGGTGACACGGCACGGATGCGGCTGGTGCGAACCGGTGCCGAATATGAGGAACGCATCGAGATCCTCTCCGGTTTGCGCACCGGCGAGCGGGTCATCCTCGATCCGCCGGCCAACCTGCATGATGGTCAACCCCTGGTGATCGCGGACGGAAGCCAGCAATGAAAGAGACCCAGCACGTCGAGGCCGGATTTGCCGGCCGTATCGCCGCGGCGTTCGTCAATTCGAAATTGACGCCATTGGCGATCATTGCCTCCCTCCTGCTCGGTATCATGGCGGTGGTCATGCTGCCGCGCGAGGAAGAACCGCAGATCAAGGTGCCAATGATCGACGTCATGGCCAGCATGCCCGGGGCCACGCCGGCCGAAGTCGAGCAGCGGGTGACTGTTCCAATGGAGAAGCTGCTCTACGAGGTTCCGGGCGTCGAGTACATCTATTCAACCTCGATGGCCGGTCAGAGCCTGCTGATCGTGCGTTTCCTGGTCGGTGAAGATCCGGAGACCGCGATCGTCCGTCTCAACCAAAAGCTGGCGACCAACTTCGACCGTATCCCGCAGGGCGTCACCGGACCGCTGGTCAAGCCACACACCATCGACGATGTGCCGATCATGGCGCTGACCTTCCATGGTGGAGGCTATGATCACTATACCCTGCGCCGGCTGGCCGCTCAGGTCGATGACGCGATCAAGAACATCACCGATGTCGCCGAGACCATCCTGATCGGCGGCACCCGCCGCCAGCTGCGGGTTGTTTTCGACCCGCCGGCTTTAACGGCGCGCGGGCTGACGCCGCAACAGCTGATCCCAGCGTTGCAACAGGCCAACCGCCAGGAGCATGCCGGCCGCCTGGAGGCGCGTGACAATCAGGTGCTGGTGCGCACCGGCCAGTTCCTCTCATCAGCCAAGGAGATCGGCCGCGTCGTGGTCGGCGTCTGGCAGGACCGTCCGGTTTATCTGGCGGATGTCGCCACCATAATCGATGGCCCACAGCTGCCGGAAAACTACGTCCTCTATGGCGCTCCTGGCACCGACGAGGAAGCGGCTGTCACCCTGACTGTCGCCAAGCGCCCCGGCACCAACGCCATTGACGTGGTCTCCGCGGTCGAGGCCAAGCTGGAACGGCTCAAGGGCAGCCTGATCCCGGAGGATGTGCAGGTCAGCGTCACCCGCGACTATGGGGAAACCGCCGCAGACAAGTCAAACGAGCTGCTGCTGCACATGGGGATCGCCGTGTTCGGCGTGGCGTTGCTGATCTTCTTCTTTCTCGGGTTCCGCGAATCGCTGGTGGTGCTGCTGGCAATTCCGTCGACCCTGGCGCTGACCCTGCTGGTCTTCTACCTCTACGGTTACACACTGAATCGTATCACCCTCTTCGCCCTGATTTTTTCGATCGGTATCCTGGTGGATGATGCCATCGTGGTGGTCGAGAATATTGTCCGTCACATGCGCCTGCCGGGCGCCCAGCGCAAAGACCTGGTGACCATCGCGGTGGAAGCCGTGGCCGAGGTCGGCAACCCGACCATCCTGGCGACCTGGGCGGTGATCGCGGCGATCCTGCCGATGGCCTTTGTCGGCGGCCTGATGGGACCGTACATGCGGCCGATTCCGATCGGTTCGTCCGCGGCGATGCTTTTTTCCCTGGTGATTGCCTTCACCGTCACTCCCTGGGCAGCGATCCGGCTGCTCAAAAAATGCGTGCTTCCAGCGACCAACGATAAAGAATGCCCAACGGATGCCGATCCCGAAGAGGATCCCGATCACGATCACGCACCGGACGATTTCTTTACGCGCCTTTACCATCGCATCATGGATCCTCTGCTTGCTCATCGGGGCTGGCGCATTCTCTTCTTCGGCGGCATCACGCTGCTGCTGCTGGGCAGTTTTTCGCTGGTCTACTTCGGCCTGGTCAAGGTCAAGATGCTGCCCTTCGACAACAAGAGTGAGTACCAGGTGATCCTCAATATGCCGGAGGGCTCGACCCTGGAGCACACCAGTCAGGTGGCGCGCGAGATGGCGGCCGTGGTCCGCAAGGACCCGACCACCATCAACTATCAGGTCTATGTCGGCACCGCCGCCCCTTATAACTTCAACGGGCTGGTGCGTCATTACTTCTTGCGCAGCGGTCCGACGGTGGCCGATATCCAGGTGAATCTCAAGCCGAAGAGTGCGCGCGACTTGCAGAGCCACGACATCGCCGTGCGGGTCCGCCCCGAGATTGCTGCGATTGCGGCGAAGTACGGCGCCAACGTGGTTGTCGCCGAGGTCCCCCCCGGCCCGCCGGTGTTGCAGACTCTGGTTGCCGAGATTTATGGCCGTGACGACGCCCAGCGTGCCGCCCTGGCCAGGCGCGTCAAGGAGATCTTCGAGAGCACCGCGGGTGTGGTCGATGTCGACTGGTATCGGGAGGCGCAACGCAACCGGCTGGTGGTGAACGTGGACCAGGACAAGGCAGCGCTGAACGGTATCAGCGTCGACACCGTCAACCGCACCATCGCCATGGCGCTGGAGGGACTTCCGGTCGACCTCTTTCACCAGCCCTCCGACAAGGAGGAGATCGATATTGTGCTGCGGCTGCCAAAGGCGCAGCGGGCCGATATCGAAAGTTTGCTCAACATCGCCCTGCACCCGGCCCAGGGGAGGCAGCTGGTTCCGCTGCGCGAGCTGGTTTCGGTCCGTGAAGAACCGGTCGAGCAGCCGATCTATCACAAGAACCTGAAGCCGGTGATTTACGTCACCGGCGATGTCGCCGGTTCGATCGAGAGTCCGGCTTATGCGATCTTCGCCATAAACGAGCGCCTGGCCGAACTGAATGCGCAGGAGTTCGGCGGCAGCGGCGAGCACATCGAACTGTTCAACATCAAGCAACCCTTCAGCACCCTGGAGCCGGCGATCAAGTGGGACGGCGAGTGGCACATCACCCTTGAGGTCTTTCGTGACCTGGGCTTGGCCTTCTGCGTGGTCATGGTGCTGATCTACATGCTGATGGTCGGCTGGTTTCACAACTACTTCACACCGCTGGTGGTGATGGCGGCGATCCCCTTCTCCCTGATCGGCATCCTGCCGGCACACTGGGGTCTGGGGGCCTTCTTCACGGCCACTTCGATGATCGGCTTTATGGCCGGAGCTGGTATCGTCGTGCGCAATTCGATCATCCTGGTCGATTTCATCGAGCTGCGCATCAGTCACGGCCTGCCGCTGGCCGAGGCGGTGGTCGAGGCCGGCGCGATTCGCTTCCGGCCGATGCTGCTCACCGCGCTGGCGGTGGTGGTCGGCGCTTCGGTCATTCTCGCTGATCCGATCTTCCAAGGGTTGGCGATTTCGCTGATGTTCGGTGAGATTGCCTCGCTGCTGATCAGCCGCATGGCGGTCCCGGTGCTCTATTACATGTTAAAGAAGCCCGGAGCAGAAGCAGCCAAGGCATCAACCTGATGTCAAGGGACCTGAATCGCTTATAACGGGCTTTGCCACGCCCTTTGCAAAGGCCTGACCGTTTGGCCGCAAAGGATCCGGAAAAGGCTTCATACAAGGAGATTTCAATCATGACTGTGAATCGTTATCTGCGCCTGATCGCCGGGTTTTTCATTGTGCTCAGCGTTGTCTTGTCCCAGGTGCATTCCCCCTACTGGCTGTGGTTCACCGCTTTTGTCGGCCTCAACCTGTTGCAGAGCGCTTTCACCGACTGGTGTCCGATGATGACAATTCTCCGCAAGCTGGGCGTTCGCGACGCCTAAGTTGCCACAGAAAATATGCCGCGGTGACTGGCTGACCAGACGGGCGTGTGCTACCGTGACAGAGATGGCCAAAGCTTTTGACACGCATATCCATCTCGATCTTTTGCCGCATCCGGAGCGGCAGCTGCGGGAAGCCCGAACGGCCGGCATCGATCATTGGGTGGTTCCCGGCGTCAGCCCGCAGGGCTGGCCCGAGATCATGCGGATGGCGGAGACGTTTCCCGGTGTGTTGGCCGCCCCCGGTGTGCACCCCCAGGCCGCGGACCGCTTTTCCGACGAAGATCTCACGACGTTGCGCCAGCTGCTGGCATCGCCGGCCGTCGTCGCCATCGGTGAAGTGGGACTTGATGGCACGCTCGACATCCCGTGGTCGGTTCAGGAGGAGGTCTTTGTGCACATGATCCGCCTGGCCCGCGAGTTGCGGAAACCGCTGCTGATTCATACCCGCAAGAGTATCGACCGGACGCTGACCCTTCTCGAACGTGAAAACGCCGCCGAAGTCGGTGGCATCGTGCATGCATTTTCCGGCAGCCTGGAGACGGCGCACAGGATCATCAATGCCGGCTTCTGCCTCGGTATCGGTGGTGTCATCACCTGGTCGAACGCCCGCCGGCTCCCGGATGTGGTGCGCCAGGTGTCGGCCGAGGTGCTGCTACTGGAAACCGATGCCCCCGATCTGACGCCCGCGCCGCATCGTGGCCAACCGAATCGACCGGTCTATTTGACATCGATTGCTGCGGCCGTTGCCCAATTGCGCCAGCAGACGGTCGCTGAGATCATCACCCGGACCACGGCGAATGCCCGGCGGATCTTCCAGCTGTGAGGCAATCGACGATCAACGGTCGTCAGCAGGCTTTGCCGCTCCTTGAGCCTTCCCTCTTTTGCCCGCTTCGTGATAGATTTTCCGGATCATGAACCTTCGGAGTCAGCGATGATGGAAACCGGCCGTTTCGCCCGCCTGGAACTGCTGCTCGGGCAGGCATCACTGGCGCTTCTCGCCGGCCGCTCAGTCGCGGTGTTCGGTCTCGGCGGGGTGGGCAGTTATGCTGTCGAGGCGCTGGTCCGTGGTGGGATCGGACGGCTCACCCTGGTTGATTTTGACTGTGTGGACATCACCAATTGCAACCGGCAGATTCACGCCCTCGAGTCGACCATCGGCCAACCGAAGGCCCTGGTCATGGCCGAACGCTGCCGGGCCATTAACCCGGCTGTTGCGGTTGAACCGCTGCAGGCTTTTTATCACCAGGACAATGCCGCAGAGCTTCTCGACCGGGGCTACGACTATGTTCTCGACTGCATTGACCAGATCACGGCCAAGCTGCACCTGATCGAACAGTGTGTCCGCATGGGCCTGCCGATTATCGCCTCGATGGGAGCCGCAAACAAAATCGACCCGACGCAAGTCCGGGTTGCCGATCTGGCCGCGACCCGGAAATGCCGCCTGGCCCGTGTCATCCGCCGCGAACTGCGCCGGCGTGAGATCATCAGCGGGATCAAGACCGTTTACTCGACCGAAACCTTCCGGCCGCTCACCGCGGGCCGTTCCCTGCCGGCCGCTACAGAGGTGGGGAATTACCAGTCAAGGCGCGCGCCGCTCGGCAGTTCTTCGGTGATCCCGCCTTTGTTCGGCCTGTTCATGGCCGGTGAAGTGATGCGCGATCTTCTCCAAGAGGGGCAAAAATAATGGATCCCTATTTCTGGCAGATTCCGGCCCTGATTGTCGTCGGCGTCATCGCCGGTTTCCTCAATATCCTGGCCGGCGGCGGCTCCCTGCTGACCCTGCCGCTGCTGATTTTTTTCGGTCTGCCGGCCGCGACCGCCAACGGCACCAACCGGATCGCGATCTTCTGTCAGAACGTGTTTGCGATCACTGGCTTCAAACGGCAGGGCGTGTTTCCCATCCGCCTGGCCTTGCTTTGCACGCCGCCGGCGCTACTGGGCAGCTACATCGGCGCCAACCTGGCGATCACGGTTGATGAAGCGGTGTTCCGCCGGCTGCTGGCGCTGATCATGGTCGGTGTTCTGATTTTCATGACACTGGACCCGATGAAACGTTTTCAAATCCGCGACGTTGCCATGACACCCCTGCGGGTGGCGGTTCTGATTGCCAGTTTTTTCGTGGTCGGCATCTACGGCGGCTTTGTTCAGGCCGGTGTCGGCTTTCTGGTGATCAGCGCCCTGATGATCCATGGCCTCGACCTGGTCCGGATCAATGCCGTCAAAGTCCTGGTTATTTTTGCCTTTACCATTGTCGCTCTGGGTGTTTTCATTCGCCATGGCCAGGTCGATTACGTCCTCGGGCTGGCCTTGGCGGCCGGCAATTCCCTGGGAGGGTGGATCGCGACCCATGTCGCAGTGAAAAAAGGCCACGCTTGGATCAAGCGGTTTGTGATCATCACCGTACTGGTGTTTGCCATCAGGCTGCTCTTTCCCCAAGGGTAACCGTCCGGTTGCCGGATCTACACCACCGGTTTGGAGGGGTTCCAACCGCCCTGGCGCAGAGTGCATCACGGAGTCTTCTCTTGACAGGCGCTTTTTGCTACACTCTTGCAAGGATTGCCAACCGCTTCATTAGGGGGACGATATGACAAAATCCATTGCCCAGATATTGCAGTCGAAAGGCCGGCAGGTCTACAGCGTAACGCCCAAGGCCACGGTCTATGAGGCCCTGCAGGTGATGGCCGACAACAAGGTCGGCGCCCTGGTCGTGCTTGACGAGGGTCAGGTGGTCGGGATTTTTTCCGAGCGCGATCATGTCCGCAAGGTGGACCTGGACGGCCGTTGTTCACAGAAAGCCTTTGTGCATCAGGTCATGTCCGAGGATATCTGTTACATCACGCCCGAAGTTTCGGTGGATGAAGCCATGGCCATCATGACCGACAAGCGCTGTCGCCATCTGCCGGTGATGGAAAACGAACAACTTGCCGGTCTGGTCTCGATCGGCGATTTGGTCAAGGCCTCTCTGGAAGAGAAAGAGCTGGTGATCAAGCAACTGAAGAAATACATCAAGGGCGACCATTGAACCCGGCGGTTGCCGGCCTGTCATGACCGAACCCGCGCCGCCTGCCGAGCGTCTGGAGACACCCCGTGAACGCCTGCTGCAGGAACTCACGTCCACGCCGCAATCGGCCCGCGCGCTGTCGCAAAGGGCCGGTCTGTCGGAACGAGACGTGTTCCGTCATTTATTTCATCTGCAAAAATCGTTGAAAACCCAAAAGCAAAAGCTGGTTGTGACCCCCGCCGGCTGTCTCGATTGCAACTTTACCTTTCACAAGCGCGCCCGTCTGACCCCGCCCGGCAAATGCCCGGTCTGCCGCAGCACGCATCTGAGCCCGCCACTGTTCTCCCGGGCAGATTAACGCTCGGCCGATCGGTCTCTTCAAGTCTCGAACCGCGGAATTCTTTAGCGTGGGTTATCCAGAAGGTACTGCCCCACCCAGTGACGGGCAAATTGCAGCGCGGTTCTGCCACAGCGTTTGCTCTTGTCGTGTGACCATTTAATCGCTGCGCGCGCTAGCGCGTCATCCCACTGGGGCGGCAGACCGTACTCGGTGCACAGCCGGGCAATGGCCTTTTCGACGATCTCCAGATAGAGATCCTGCTTGAAAACGTAGAAGGACAGCCAGAGACCGAAACGGTCGGAGAGGGATATTTTTTCCTCGACCGCTTCGCCGTGATGAATCTCGTTGTTGACCATTTTGGCGCCGAGATTGTCGGTGTGAAATTCGGGCAGCAGGTGGCGGCGATTCGACGTCACGTAGATCAGGACATTTTTCGGCGACGCATAGACAGAACCGTCAAGGACGCTTTTGAGAATTTTGTAGCCGGGTTCATCCGGACCGAAGGAGAGATCGTCACAGAGCAGAATATAACGGTATGGTTGATGACCGATCCGGGCAAAGATATCCGGCAGAAATTCCAGGTCATGCTTGTCGACCTGAATGATGCGCAGACCGTCTGGAGCATACCGGTTCAGCAGCGCCCGCACCAGAGACGATTTGCCAGTCCCGCGAGACCCCCAGAGGAGGGCGTTGTTGGCCGGGTAATCGCTTAAAAACTGCAGGGTGTTGCGTTCCAGGATCTCCTTTTGCCGATCGATGCCGATCAGGTCTTCCAGGCGGGTCGCGGCGATATCCTCGATTGGTTCCAGGTAGCCGGCGAAGGAATGACGTCGCCAGTTGGCCGCCGTTGTGGCCGTCCAGTCGATCGGTTCAACCGCCTGCGGCAAGAGCTGTTCGACCGAGGCCAGGACACGTTCCAGTTGTTCGACGATTTCCGGTTTGAGATTCATCGGCTTGCCTCGTTGATCATTCTTCAGGGGGCGCATTGTCTTCGGGGGCGCGTTTGCGTGACAGCAAGCGGCGCAGCCGGGTGATTTGGCCGCTGCCATCCTCGTCGTCGCGCAGCAGATTACGGACCCGGCTGGCGGCGACGATCTCCTTGTCAGTGGTATAGGCCTCGATATTCTGCTCCATCTCTTTGAGCGGATAAAGGTAATTGACCATCAGGCCACAGGCCTGCTGCATTCCTTTGGTCGAGGTGTCCCCGAGCCAGTTTATGCGCTCGATGCGGGCCCCGTTGCCGAGATGAAACCGGGCCACCGGATCGAGAGGTGCACCATCCTTTTCCCGCAGTTCATGCAGGTAATGAGCACACAGAGACAGCAGGGGTTCCTTGAGGACTTCCGAAACCTCGGGATTATGCCACCAGTGCGGGGTATCGAACACCGCATTGAGGTCCGGCTCGACCTGCAGCAGATGCGCCGCCTCCTCGAGGGCCGACCACAGGGGCGCGTCTTCTTTCGGTTTGATGACCGCGCAGTAGTCTGTGAGCCAGCGGCGAAAACCGGGCAGCGGCGACAGGGTGGAGAAAGTTTTCAGGTTGGGCAGTTGCTGGCGCAAGCTGGTGACCACCTGCTTGATCAAAAACGGTCCGAAACTGATTCCCTTGAGGCCTTTCTGGGTGTTGGAGATCGAGTAAAAGATCGCCGTATCGGCCTCTTCGGGATCGATGTCCGGGGCACTTTCGTCGAGCAACTCCTGAACATTGCTGGCCAGGCCTTCCACCAGCGCCACTTCGATGAAAATCAGAGGTTCTTCGGACATGCCCGGATGGAAAAAGGCATAACAGCGCCGGTCCGACTCCAGTCGATTGTGCAGGTCGTCCCACGAGTGAATGGCATGAACTGCCTCGTAGGCCATCAGTTTCTCCAACAGCGCCGCCGGGCTCTGCCAGGTAATTCGCTCGGCGGTAAGAAAACCGATATCGAACCAGGTTTCGAGCAAGGCCTTCAGTTCCAGGTCAAGGACCATGAATTTCGGTTCATTGCGGCAGAATCCCAGCAGGTCGGCCCGCAGATCGACCAGAAACTTGACCCCTTGCGGCAGGGCGTTGAACTGGCGCAGCAACCGTTGCTGCGGCGAGACCAAAACCTCACTCATGCGGCTGGCGACCTGGCGAAAGCTCTTTTCGTCGGCGGTTTCGAGCAGATGCCGCGCCGTGGTCTTGACCGCTTCGCGGTTGACATGAAAGTTGTCCACCAGGGTCTC
This sequence comes from Desulfuromonadales bacterium, assembly GCA_037383085.1. Taxonomy (GTDB): domain Bacteria; phylum Desulfobacterota; class Desulfuromonadia; order Desulfuromonadales; family BM103; genus JARRPG01. Next base: position 48,709 of record JARRPG010000005.1, read on the forward strand.
GAGAAAATGTTTACGGCCGGTTTCGTCCAGGGTCAGGTAAAGCTCGCCGAGGATGGCGGCCCGCTGGCGGGCGGAGACTTCGCCCCCCCGTCCAGCCAGGCAGGCGTCCATCAGTTGCTTGACCTTGTCGGCATCGGCCGGCGGCAGGTCGGCACTGACGCGGGGCCGTTTGATGTTGTCCGTGGTGCCGAGGACCCCGTCCCAGGCCCGTCTGATCTGCTCCCAGCCGAAGCGAAAGCGTGAATTCATCTTTTTCTCCAAGGTTTAAGTGAGCCACCAGACGGCCAGGTTGATCAGGCCGATCAGAAAACCGAGGATGGCCCCGAACAGGTTGATGTATTTGAACTGTTCTTTCATGACCCCCATGAGCAGGCCCTCCACCTGCAGGATGTCGAGCTGGTTGACTTTCTCTTCCACCATCCGGGCGATATTCAATGTCTCGATCAGGGGTGGAACCTCCTTCTGCAGGACTTCGCCGACCTGACGATACAGGCCGTCCTCGAGTTCCTCCCGGGCATCGGCCGGCAGGCGTTCGGTAAGACGACCCAGAGGCTGGCGATAGATCATCTCTTCCAGCTTGTCCTGGATGAGCCGATCGATGGCGACCGTCGTTGCGGGGGATCGGGCCAATTTGAGCAGCTGGTCACCGAGCAGACTCTCGAGCTTTTCAACACCCTTCTCGGGGAGGTTGTCGTCAAGCAAGTTGCGGAAGGAGCGGTCTTTGATGCGCTGCAGGCCGCGCTCGGCGAGGCTCAACAGCATCTCCAGGGTCCGCCGGTTGCGCACCGCAGCGACGGCGCGCTTCTTCAGGTAGAGACGGACTCCGGCGACTTTTTCATAGGGGGCTTTTTCGAAAAAGCTGTTGACCGGTTTGTCGAGCAGCAGCTCCAGGCGTTCCCGGAGCATGGCCGCAACCTGTTGTTGGGTCCGTTCCTCACGCAGCCAGTGAGCAATCTCCTCACCGGCGCGATCGAGAAATCCCGGGATTTTGTTATAGACCTGCTCAAGATTGATGAAGCCGCTCAGCAGGCCAGCCAGCCCCCCCAGAGAGTCGAGGAACCCGTCGATTCCCTGCCGGATCCGGGCCGCCAGCCGCTGCCGGAATTCCGGGTCGTAGAGGAGGCCGCCAAATCGCTCCAGCAGCGGCGGGATTTCCCGTTCGAGTTGCTGCAAAACGACATCCACCAGATCGTCCGGCAGCATGTCGCGCAGCGTCCGGTCACTGTTCAGCAGGCGTTCGATGCGTTGGTCGAGGAAATGCTCGATCGCATAGGCCGTCTCGGGGGCCTGCAAGATCGTCGTCAGGCGTTGTTCGAGATGGTTGAGAAGCTGTTGATACCGTCCTGGGGTCAAAAAGCTTTCCAGGTCCCGGGCCAGCAAAGCGGCGCTCTTCTCACGCAGGACCTGGCGCAGTTGTCTTTCGAAGGTGTCGCTGGCCAGGTAGTCGGTCACCTGTGCCATGGCTTTTCTGCGGACCGTTGCCACCAGTTCCCGAAAACGCCGCTGATAATTGGGTGGAACCAGGGTGTCCAGCGGCCCCAGGTCACGATCCAGGAAGGCCCCCAACTTGTCGTTGACGGCACGTTTCAACTCCTGACGAAAAACCGGTTTCTCGAGCGCCTGGCGGACATCATCAGCGGTCAACAGGTGGCTGCCAACCATTTCCCCCATCCGCTCGGCCAGTTCGCCGCGTTTGGCCGGAATGATGCCAGGGGTCAGCGGCAGGCGCAATCCGAACAGCCGCCAGGGACGCAACGGCCGGAACAACATGCGGATCGCGATGTAGTTGGTCACATAACCGATCAGCGCACCGAGCAAAGGCGGAATCAGGTAGGGCAACCAGGGTAGATTTTCGAGCATCTGTGTCCCCCGATGGGATCGCTTGGGATTGCTCCCGTGAGCAAGCAACAGGTCTGCATTATTGTACCGGGAATTCCTCTTGTCTGCATCCTTTGCCGGTCCGGGCCGGTGCCTTTACCGGCGGTCAAAGAATACGCTAAAATGGGCTCCTTGTCTGGAGGATTGTCATGCATGATCACCTGATCCGGGTTCTCGCCAAAGAGGACACGATCCGCGTCTCAGTTGCCTCGACCACCGCTCTGGTGACCGAAATTCATCACCGTCAGGAGACCGATCCCACCGCGACCGTCGCGATCGGTCGCCTGGCCACCGCGGCCGCCCTGATGGGCAGCCTGTTGAAAGACAACCAGCGGGTCGGGATCATTGTCGAGGGCAACGGTCCCTTGGGCAAGCTGCATGCGGAGGCCGATGCTCTTGGTCATGTCCGGGCCTCCCTCCAGGTGCCGCAGGCTGGACTGCCGCCTCGCAATAACCGATTTGATGTGGCCGGTGCCGTTGGTCGGGCCGGGTTTCTCCAGGTCATCAAAGACCTGGGGATGAAAGAGCCCTATCGCGGCATGGTGCAGTTGGTCAGCAGTGAAATCGCTGAAGACCTGGCCTATTATTTCACGACCTCGGAACAGACCCCTTCGAGCGTCGCGCTCGGTGTTGAACTGAACCAGCAGGCAGAGGTGGCGGCAGCCGGCGGATTCCTCGTCCAGATGTTGCCCGGCGCTGATGAGGCTGCGGCCGAGACACTCAGTGCACGGCTGGAAAGTCTGCCACCGACGACATCGCTGCTGCGCCAGGGACTGCCTCCGCAAGCGCTTGTGGAACAGATCCTGGGAGAGACGCGCTACCGGATCCTGGGGACCACGGCACTGAGTTTTCACTGTGGCTGCAGCCGCCAGCAGATTCTCACGGTGCTGCGCACCCTCGGCGCCGAGGCGTTGGACCAGATGATTGTGGCGGCGGAGGACACGACGGTGACCTGCGAATATTGCCAGGAAACCTACCCGGTTGATCGCCAGACGCTGCAGGCCGTCAGGGCGAGTCTCTGACGTGACCCTCAGCTGAACGGCCTCCCCCGGCAGGCCGTTTTCTCCCGTCCTGTTGACCGGTCTGCTTTCTCACAAGCGGTTTTTAAGCAACCCGATCTTCTGTTTTTCCGGGACCAGTGGGAACGGTCTTAAACGCCGGATGCTGCCCTATCTGATCGATCAGGAGGGTAGCCAGCCACCCCGTCAAAATTCCCGACAATACGGCGAAGAGCAGCAGGGGCGGCAGCACCTGCCACAGCGCATCGTGGCGCAGGATCAGCCAGCGGGCGATCAGCACCTGGCCGCAAACGTGGCTGGCGGCGCCGGCCACGGAGACACCAATCGGACTCAGGCGTCGCCCGGCCCAGCAATGCAAAAGAACCATCACAGCTGTCGCCGCCAGCGCACCGGCCAGCGCCAGCCAGAAACCGGGGCTGAACAGGCGGCCGAGGAGCAGCGCACCGATGCCGACGCGGGTCAGGCTGACACTCCAGGCCGCGTGGCCGTCGTAAAGGTAGAGCGCCACCAGGGTCATGCCGTTGGCCAGTCCGGGGCGCAGCCAGGGGATCGGCGACGGCAGGAGGGCTTCCAGAATATGCACACTGACCGCCAGGGCGATGAACAGGGCCAGAAAGACCCGGCGCCGGGCTGCTGCCAGACGCTTCGGATCAACGGCTGAGCAGGTCATAGGGGGTCTCGTCCTCGGCATGTTCGATGCTGACCAGGATGCGATTGGGGACACAGGCCAGCAGATCCCCGGTGTGGCGGGCCGGGCCCATGGTCATGCAGATCTGCAGCGGGCAGGGGGACGCGGTGATCCGTGCTCCCTGGCCGTCAATGACCAGGTGGGTCATGCCGAGTGGCCCGGCAAGATCCACCTCCTGGGGCTGTTCCAGGTCGGCGACAAAGCAGGTTTGCCCACCACAGGTTGCCTCCACGCGACTGCCCGGTGGCGTCGCAGCGAGCCAGCCGATGCCGAGCAGGGCGATGCCGAGCAGCAATACGGTGACCAGCCAGTCGCCGCGCGTCATGATCTGCCAGGGGCTGTTCATGGCGACACCACGCTGGCAGCCCAGCCGGGGCTGGCGTGATGAGATCCGTCAGCGGCAATGATCAGAGCCTCGCTGTGCGGGTAGTCTGCCAGAAGATCCAGACCTGCTTCTGGACCGAGGACGAAGATTGCCGTGGCCAGGGCATCGCCCAGAGCGACACTGTCTGTGATGACGGTCACGCTCTGACAGAGCCGTGCCGGGATGCCGGATTTTGGATCGAAAATATGATGATAACGTTGCCCATCGCGCAGAAAAAACCGCTCGTAATCACCCGAGGTGACCACGGCGCGATTGCTGACCTGCACGGTTGCCACCACGCTGCCCTTTGCGCGTGGGTCTTGAATGCCGATGCGCCACGGGCGTTCCGGCGGCTGTCCGATCAACATCATGTCGCCGCCGGCATTGACCGCGCCATAAGAGACACCCAGGTCACGGAGGAGTTGTGCGGCACGGTCGACGATATAGCCCTTGGCAATGCCACCGAGGTCAACCATCAGGGACGGCGCGCGTTTCCGAACCAACTGCCCCGACAAGGTCAGGGCCCCTGGACCGATCCCGTCGAGAGCCTCCCTGATCGCCGCCCGATCGGGTATCCGGGGAGTGTCTTCCTCGAAGGCCCAGAGGCCCTTGAGTCGACCGAGGGTCAGATCGAAGGCGCCCTGACTGCGACGGGCCACATCGAGACCGAGTGCGATGACCTCGGCGGTCTCCGGAGCCACCCGGACCTCGGTCACCGGCGCAGACAAACGGGAGACGTCACTCTCCGGCTGATATCGGCTCAGCAGCCGGTCGAGCCGGGCGATTTCCGTAAACGCCGCCGATACAGCTTTTTCAAGGCGCTCGTTCGCCAGGCCGCCGGCGACGATCTCGACCACTGTGCCCATGGCCAACTGGCTGCGACGCACCTCCGGATCACTGCTCGGCAGGCGCCACCAGGTGAGTGCCAAAAGCAGGACCAGGACGATGATGATCAGTGGCCGGTTCCAGGGCAAGGTCAGTCCTCGCAGATCTCACCGATCAGATCATACTCCGACGAATCCGTTATTTTCAGTTGCACGATGTCGCCGACATCGGCCTGACCGGCGGTGATGTAAACCTGGCCATCCACATCAGGCGCCTGGCGAATACTGCGGCCTCGCAGCAGCAGTTCGGTCTCTTCGCTGTAGCCTTCCACCAGAACCGGTTCGATGTGGCCTTTCATGGCCAGGTTTTTGTTGAAGGAGACCCTTGATTGGGATTTCATGAGGCGTTTCAGGCGGGCCTGTTTGACACGTTCCGGGATGTGATTCTCGAGTTGGGCGGCGGGAGTCCCCTCTTCCCGGGAATAGCGGAAAACACCCAGGCGTTCGAAGTGACCCTCTTCGACAAAGGCGAGCAGCTTGCGGAACTGGGCGTCGGTTTCGCCCGGAAACCCGACAATCAGGGACGTCCGCAGGGTGATGTCCGGAATTCGCTGACGAATCCGTTTCAGCAGCGCGCGGATGCCGTCTTCATCGATCCGCCGATTCATCGCGGCGAGAATCCCGGAGTCGATGTGCTGAATCGGCAGGTCGAGGTAAGGGCAGATTTTTTCTTCTTCGGCCATCAGATCGAGCAGCTCGTCGGTTATGCCGTCCGGATAGGCATACAACAGACGCAACCACTGCAGATCGGCGATGCCGACCAGCTCCCGTAGCAGTGACGGCAATTCCGGTCCGCTGGCTCGCTCGGCGCCGAAGGCGGTGACATCCTGTGCGATCAGGTTGATTTCCTTGACACCCTGGCTGACCAACCGACGCACTTCGGCGACTACCGAGGCAATGCTGCGCGAACGCAACGTCCCGCGCAGGCTCGGAATGACACAGTACGAGCAGTGGTTGGCGCAGCCCTCGGCAATTTTGACATAGGCGGAGTAGAAGGGTGAGGAAGTGACCCGCGGTGTGTTGTGGTCATAGAGATAATCCGGCAGCCCGATTTCGTGTTGGCCGGCACCCTGCAGATGTTGATCGAGCAGTTCGACGATCCGCGGCGCATCCGCCGTTCCCATGAAAAAATCGACTTCGGGCAGTTCCTGTTGCAGCTCCTCCTGGTAGCGTTGCGGCAGGCAGCCGCTGACGATCAGTAATTTGCAGCGCCCGTTTTTCTTATGCTCAGCAACCTCAAGAATGGTCTCCACCGACTCCTCCTGGGCCTCCCGGATAAAGGCACAGGTATTGACGATGATGATCTCTGCGTTGGCCTCGTCGGTGGTAATGATGAAGCGTTCCTCCGGCAGATGGCCGAGCATGATTTCGGCATCCACCAGGTTTTTCGGGCAGCCCAGGCTGACCAGACTGACAGGATGTTTCTGCAAAGCTTGTCTCCGTTTCTTGCTGCCGATATGCGGAGCTTTATAGCACGAAAAGCGTCACCGGGAAAGCCTGCAGAAGAGATCCGTGCCGGGCTTGGGCAGGCTTCGATGTGCGCCCAAAAAAAGCCCCACGGTTAGGAGGGACCGTGGGGCAATGGGGTTTGGGTTTGTGTTAGGAGGCAGAACATGAAGAAGCGCTCTGTGGTTAATATCTTACTTGTTTGGTCAGGTATGTCAAGAAAAAATGCTTGCGTGTCGGAAATTCTTTGGCCCGTTTTCCCAAGGCCTGGTCTTTTTTGAGGGTTATCGTCGAAATGCACAAAGAGCCGGAAGTCCGGCAGCGACCGCTCCACGATTTCCAGACCGCAGGATGAGGCACGGAGAAATCTCCGTAAAGAAGGTGTTTCACTGGCCGGTGAATACGTTATAATCAGGAAAACATCACCACAAAACCACCAAGGAGAGACGCGATGACCGAATTCAGTTGTCAGAACCCTGAAGAGCACTGTGACCTGCATGCCTGTCAACTGCAGTATAAGGACCGCGACCCAGAGATTGACAAGATGTTCCAGGACCCCCGTTATGTTTGCCTGAATTGTGGTGCCAAAGTCCACAATGAGGCCAATGTCTGCCGGCCGCGGGAGATCTAGTCAACAGCCGTGACAGAAACGCCCGACTCCTCAACCGAGCCGGGCGTTTCCAGGTTGAAATGGTCTCTTGCGGGACCGACTCTGCTGCGATCAGGCGGTTTCTTTCCAGCGCAACATATCCACCGGACAAACGTCATCCCAGGCAGCGCATTCGGTGTAGCCCTCTTGGTCAATCAGGTGGACCTCACCGGCTTCGCTGAACGCATCGTCAAAACCGATTGCGGCTGACCCGGCGATCCTCAAAAACCGATACTTCCGTCCTGTCGACGGTCAAATTGGAAGATCAGAAACCCAGTTCTTGTTGAGTCGGCCGGATCACCTCGACACCCGGCGGCGGGGTGAAGTCGAAGGTCTTTTCGGCAACACCGATATTGATGCGGACATTAACAAAGGTAATCTGCGTGCGATTGCCGTTGGCATCATAAATCGCCGTCGACAGGATCGGAAAACGGATCGCAGGCGGTGTTCCCTCTTTGACTGGCTCGGGCTGGTCCGCTTGGGGCGGATCCGATGTGACGGTTGACCGGGCGTCGGCATCGACGGCCAGACGATTGACGACGATCACCAGTTTGTTGATCAGAGAAGACGCCTGGCGCGGCGACAACCCGAGGATAAAATTCCCCTCGGCATCCTGCCGGGGTGTTCCCCAGCTGATCACGAAATCACGCGACAAGTTGCCCAGCCCGGTGAGAAACGACATCGGGTTGTTCTGTCCGCTCTGGTACACCTTCGCCAGGTCTGACTGAATGACCTGCTGGTTGTCGGGCAGGTAGACCCACATGGTTTTGCCATCGGTGACAATTTCCTGGGATGTGGGCTGCTCATATTGCCAGCGGAATTTGATGGTCGGTACCATCGGTCCCGACGCATAGTCGAAGGCCACCATGACCTGTCCATGGGCCTGCTGCAGGCGATCGAGCGAGGCGATTTTCGACTCCTGGGAGAAGTCGGCAGCATAGTCATCGATGCGCCGTGCCGCGGCGGTCGTTTCCTGAAAGGGCGCCTCAAGACTGCGGATAACGTCGTCGAGCGGTACCGCCCAGGCCGTCGGGGTCACCAGCGTCAACAGGACGCCGAGCAGGCAAAGCAGCAAAAAATGGCGGGAGATCATGGCCTGTCCCTTCGTGAAAATTCTTGCCAAGAGGAAACCGGTTGTGATTGTCAGGGCAAGGTAAACCATCATTTTGTCGCTGGCAAGGGCAAACTCCACCACCGCTGCTTGCGGTGTCCCACAGTTGCCGCAGCCGTTCAGCCTGACCTGTTCGTATCGGGTGTCTGGAAAGACGGGTGCCGCCAAAACGCGGCGCATGATAGATTGGTGCGGGGTTGCTGCGTCAAAACTCTGCCGCAGCGGACAGGAAGACGTCGACGGTCGCCGCATCCGGAAACAGGAAAACGTGCCCGCGAACCGGCGGGTGGTCGCTTCCCCCTGCGAAAAAAAGGGTTTCAATTTGTAACCCCAGGTCGCCGGACGGCAGGAGAATATCGAGGAGCATGTCGATCGTGTCGTTGGCCAGCCGGGGGATCGCGGGGCGCAGATCTTTTTTCAGCCGGTTGCCGAGCGCACTGAGGTATGCTGAGGCAACAATGTTGCCGACCTCTTTCAGGGCCGAGGCAGTCTCCTCGGTCATCTCCAGAGCTTCCCCCGGGTTGTCGGACAACAGGCTGAGAAGTTGGTCGGTGCTCTCCTGCGGCAGCAATAACAGCAGTTGTCCCTGCGCATCTCCTTGGATCTCCAGGGCCACGCCGACCGCCCTGTCTGCGGTGTCACCACCCAGTTCATCAGCAACCTGGCTGCTGCGGGTAACGGAGACCTGCGGAGCCTGCAACCGAATGTCTCGGTCAAGCATCTGGGACAATGCGGCCGCAGCCTGTTCCATGCCGATGTTGCTGATTTTTTTCAACGTCTCCAACTGCCCGCTGTCGAAATCACGCAAGGGCATTCGGTTTTCTGGCCGATGCGTCTCGGCAAGCAGATGTTTCTCCAGTAACAACGGCGGATCGATGACAAAAACGACACGGCCATCCGCCTCGATCACGGCACCGCTCAAACCCGTCAACCGGTTCAGTGGGAAACCGACCGGTTTGATATAAGCTTCCCGTTGCCCCAGGAACTGATCCACCTGCAAGCCGACACGCCGGCCATGGCGTTCCGTCACAAACAGTGCGATCGACCCCGTGGCCGGTCCGCCACTCAACCCCAGCGCCTCAGCCAGAGAGACCAGTGTCACGTCTTCTTCCTGATCACGGAAGGACCGATCCCGGCCGCTTCTCTGAACAGCGTAACCGGGGATTTCAAGGGTCTTGTGGACACGCGTCATCGGAATGGCCAGGGGGACTTCGCCACACTGGACGAGGAGGATTCGGATAATGGCGATCGAGAGCGGCAAGCGCAGGCGAAAAACCGTCCCGTGGCCGATCTCGGAGCTGATTTCGAGGGTTCCCCCCAGGCGATTGACGGCTGCTTTGACCACATCCATTCCGACGCCGCGCCCGGACAGGTCGGTCACCTGGCCGGCGGTGGAAAACCCCGGTTGACAAATCAGCATCAGGGCATCGGGATCACTCAGTTGCTCGGCCTGAGCCGATGTAATCAGGCCTCCTGCGACGGCTTTACGACGGAGACCCTGCGGATCCATTCCCTTGCCGTTGTCGGAAAATTCGATGATCACGGTCTCTTTTTCGCGCCGGGCGGCAAGATGGATTTCGCCAACCGCTTCGATGCCGTGATCAATGGCGTTACGCACCAGGTGGAGAAGGGGATCATTCAGTTCCTCGAGGATCACCCGGTCGATGCCGATCTCGGTCCCGGTCATCTTCAGCGTCACCTGCTTGCCGGATGACCGGCTCAAATCACGCACGATCCGTGGCAAACGTCCGGTTATGCTCTCCAGGGGCATCAAGCGGGCTTGCAGAACCTGATGGTGGAGATCGCCGATCAGACGCTCGGCCTGGGCGAGAACCTGATTGACCTCGTCCCAGTCCTTGCGCCGGCTTGCTGCTGCCAGAATATTGCGCTGGGTGACCAGCTCACCGGTCAGGTTGATGAACTGGTCCAACAGATCGGTGCGAACCCGGATGGAGCGTGTCTCCGCCCGGTTCTCCCGGCGCGGTACCGCCCGCCGGTCTTCGCCCACCCGGACGCTGGCAACGCTGCTAATCCCCGACAGTGCCGATTCGATGGCGGCATGATCGCGTGTCGTTTGCAGCCAGACTTCAATTTGCGGGCAAGGCAGGCCCTGGCGCAGCGTCGTGATGTCCGGACGGCTTGATGTCACGGCGCCTATCTTCTCGAGCTCCCGCAGGATCAGCAGGCAACGGGCCGCCGATGCCGGGGTCTCTTCCGCGAGCCGGACCTGAACCTGACAGGCGGGTGTCTCCTGAAACTCGGCTGCCGCCGTTGTCAGGTCTCCGGCCTCCGGGTCACCGATAGCAGTCACGCCGGCCGGCAGGCGGTCCGGTGTTGCCACCGGTTCTGCGGATGACGCGGACGGTCCCTGCTCTCCAGGAGGGACCAGAGAGTCTGCCATATCGCGTTCCGGACGATCGTTCTGGATATCGTCCAAAAGGCCTGCCAGCAGATCGATGCCCTGACAAAGAGAATCGATGACCGCCGCAGAAGCCTGACCGGAAGAACGGCAGCTGTCCATCAGGTCTTCCAGATGGTGGGCCAGCGTGGCCATGCTGGAGAACCCCATGGTCGCCGCCATTCCTTTGATGGAATGGGTCTCCCGGAACAGGGCATCGATGGTTTGCCGTTGGTCCGGGGCCTCTTCCAGAGAGACGGCCAGTTCGTTCAGGCGCTCGATATGTTCCCGGGTTTCGCTCAAGAAAAGCTCCCGGTAATGGGACATGTCCATAATCGTCTGCCGTTGTGTCAAGCCTCTTCGAGAAGGCGTTTGGCGATGTCGAGGACCTGCTCCTCCTTGAAGGGTTTGATGATGAAGTCCTTCGCTCCGGCGACAATGGCTTCGGCAAGCAGCATATCCTGGCCGAGAGCGCTGATCATGAGGATGCAGGCTTCCGGGTCAGCGGCAAGGATGTCCCGGACTGTTTCAAGGCCGCTTTTCTCGGGCATGACAATATCCATGGTCACCAGCTCCGGGCGGGTCTGCTGGTAAATCGCCAGCGCTGTCTCGCCGCTGTCCGCTTCGCCAACGACCTGATAGCCAGCGCGCACAAAAATGTCTTTGAGCAGGTTGCGCATGAACAAAGCATCATCGACAATCATGACCCGCCGCGACATGGTGACCTCCTAGTCCAAAGAAAGGGTGTCCAGTTTTTGCAGGACGATGCCGATGTCCAGCAAGTGCACCGTCCGATTCTCATGGCTGAGCATACCGCGGACCGCTCGTCCGGCATGCTCCTGGGTCGGCGGCTGCAAGGTTGACAGGTCCAGCTTGCTGATCCGTTCGAGCTCAGTGATTGTCAAGACCAGGGCCCGCAGCGCCGGTGTCAGGACCAGCCGACGGCGATCCCTTCGGCCTTCGGGGATCGCGAGCAGAACCGGCAGGTCAATCACAGCAAGGATGTTGCCATGGAAATTGATCGCGCCCCGCACAACGCCGCCAGCTTTCGGGACAACATGCTCAACCGGGTCTTCGACGATTTCCTGAATGGCGTCGATCTCCAGGCCATAGGTGTCGTGACCGAGTTTGAAGAGCAGGGTCAGGGTGGTGTTGTCAATTGCGTTCATGCGGGACCAACTTGAATTGCTCAATGCTTTTCAGCATTGTTTCCGACAGTGACGACAATTCTTTCGCCGCCGCCGCCATGTCCTCCATCGCCATCGACTGTTCCTGTGTGGTTGCGGACACCTCCTGAGTCGCCGTGGCGTTGTCGGCGACCACCTTGTCGATTTCATCGATCGCCCGGTGAATCCTTTGTGCGCTGGTGATCTGCTGCTCCGCCAGGTCCGCAATGCTGCTGGCTTTGGTGCGGGTTCCCTCGGCATTGCGGGTAATCGCGCCAAACGCCAGGCTGGTCCGGTCCACGGCCTCTCGACCACTCTCCATTTCCTCGATGACCTGAGCCATGGACGTCTGAACATGCTGGCCTTCTTCACCGATCGACTGCACCAGCGCTGAGATTTCATCAGCCGAGACGGTTGTCGAGTCGGCGAGATGGCGGATTTCCTCGGCAACGACCGTAAAACCCCGTCCGTACTCACCGGCGCGCGCCGCTTCGATGGTGGCATTGAGAGCCAGCAGGTTGGTCTTGCGGGCGATGCCGTTGATGACTTCAACGATGTTGGTGATCTTGTGCAACTGAGCAATGAAATTCACCATCTGTTGACCGCTGCTTTCCGCTTCGGCCAGAACCTGCCGGATGCTGTTCAGGCTGGTATTGGCCTGCGCGTTGCCGCTGCATGCGGTTTCCAGCGTCTGGTCCGCCGAGTCGGAGACCTCTTTCGCCGCCATGGAGACCCGTTCGATCGAGACCGCGACATTCTTGAACAGCCGGTTCGATTCCTCGATCATCGCCGCCTGTGTCTCCGCCCCTTTACTGATCTGGTCGGCGGTGCCGGCAACCTCCTGGGCGGAGGCTGACATCTGCTGCGAGGTGCCGGAGAGGTTCTGTGCCGCACCGGCCACCCGGTAAGCAATGGTCCGGATGTCTCCGACCAGGTCGCGCAGGCTGGCTTGGAATTGATTCATCGCCTCGGCCAGATCCATCGTTTCGTCCGGAAATGTGCCGGAATGGATCGTCACGTCTTCGGAGAGGTCGCCATGGCTGATCCGCTCCCCGGCCGCTTTCAGCCGGCGGATATTGTCGGCAAAAGCGCGGGAGAAGACGGCACCGATGATCAAGCCGACCACCAAAGCACAGCTAATGCTGAAGAACTGCTGAAATTCCGGCGGGATTTTCAGCGAAGGGACAGCCAGGTTGACCACCACACCGGACACGATAACAACGAGAAAGCCGATGATGAATTTGTGGCTGATTTCGACACGCATGAGTTGCTCCTTGCAGGGCAGGGAATCATCATAAATGACAGGGGAACCCGATGATAGCGGCGTCCCCAGCTGATTTTTCCGCAGCGGGCAATGCGCTGTCAGATGCACCCACCGCGGCGATCAATCCCGGGCCAAACCGCCCGCCGTGAATCCTTCCTGCCGTCTTGAGCAAGGCGCTTAAGGACGGCAAAAATGGTCATAGCCCCGGCCGCTCACCGACTGCAGTTCACCGGTTTCATCGCGAAGCAGCAGCTGACCGGCACCGGGCTGCGCTGTGCCGATACAGGTGACCGGCAGAGCCAAGGCATCGCCCTGGGCCATGACCGCAGCGACATGCTCCTCCGGGACCGTGAACAGCAGCTCATAATCTTCACCGCCGAACAGGGCCAGTTCAAGCAGCGCGGGGTCTTGTGCCAGGGAGGCGCGAAAGACCCCGGACAGCGGCAGCTGGCTCGTTTCGACCAGGCCATCCACCCGCGAAGCCTTCAGGATATGCTGGAGATCTCCGGCCAGACCGTCCGAAATATCGATCATGGCCGTGACCAGGCCCTGTTCGGCCAAGCGTCGGCCGAGGGCGACCCGCGGGCTGGGCCGGTTATGACGATGGCGCAAATCGGCTGGTGGTGACTGCCCCTTTTGCAGAAGCTGCAACGCCAGGGCGCTGTCGCCGAGCGTGCCGGAGACCATGATCAGGTCATTGGCCCGGGCCCCGGACCGGCTCACCTCCCGACCCTCGGCGACAGTGCCTTCGATGGTTACTGAAATCAGCCAGCCATGCGACGATTGACAGGTATCACCACCGACCAGGCAGACCTGGTGCGCGGCGGCCTCGTCCAGAACACCCTTGAGAAAGGCCTCGATCTGATCGACGGCTGTTGTCCCCGGACAGGCCAGACCCAGGAAGAGATAACGCGGCACACCGCCCATGGCGGCGATATCACTGAGGTTGACGGCAACTACTTTGTGGCCGAGATCTTCCGCCGGGGTCCAGGCATGCTGAAAATGAACCCCTTCGATCAACATGTCGGTGGAGGTCAGCAGACTGTGACCGGTGGGCAGCGTCAGCACCGCCGCATCATCGCCGATCCCGCGCCGCACCCCGGCTGCGTCAGGCACCCGCTCACGGATGAGTTCGATCAGCTTGAACTCTCCCAGATCTTTGAGTTGCAATGGCTGTCCTCCGGAAACCGTTGTCAACAAGGTAAGGGCTCATTTTCATTCAATAAATTACGTCTGTCAAGGAAACAGAACTAAGCCTGCCACGTCAGGACCTTTTCCTGCCCATGTCGTGGAGAGCCGTTGTAGCTGCGTTCGATGAAATGATAAGTTCCTGCCGCTGTCTTGATGAGCACGGTGGAGGATCGCGTGCCGTAATCGTCGAAATCGATGAAGGCTGCGGAGAGCGCCCGTTCCCAGGCCTGTGGGACGCCGGTATCAGGGAGTTCGGCATCGCTTGCCTGCGTGGTATCGGTCAGAATGGCAAAGGCGTCCTCGATGGTGAAGGATGGTCCGGTGAGCAGAGCCCTCAAGGCGGCTTTACCCCGCCGGACCTTGGGCCATGGCGTATCGAGCTGGTGATTGCTCAAGCCGTAGAGGCCGGGCGAGAGCTGTTTTGCCGTCGGGCCCCGGTTGGAGCCGAACCAGAGCGTATCACCGTCGCCCAGCAACAGGTTGAAGCCGGCATATTGGTCGGCGTCCCCGGCGATCTTCGCCAGGTATTTCGGGGCCGCGTCCTGGCCCAACAAATAGTCGCGGACCAGCCAGCCTCGGGAGTGGCTGCTGTGACCCTGTTGAAAGCCTTCGCGGACATTGGTCACGCCGGCCCAGCGCCGGCCCCGGACACCGAACCAAGTGCCCCCGGAGGCCAGGTCCCGACCGGCAATCATTTCCGGGCATTCTTGCCAGGGGCCGGCTGCTGCGGTGGGCCGCTGATAAAACTCGTCCCGGTTGGCCAGGACCACCAGGGGGCGCTCCTTGGAGAATTGATGGGCAATCAGAATAAGACACATGGTTCAATCCTTCGTCTTTACAGCTATTTCAAGTGTCGCAGAATCATCCAGGAATAACAATCCTGTCAGGCGACGGTTGATTTTTTCTGCGATGTTTTGACGTGAGGTTTTTGAGTGGCAAGAAGACCTGCTCGGGATACGAACGGTCTCTCAGGCCCATAAAAAACCCTCTCAGAAGGCAAGATTCTGAGCGACCGCAATTGACAGGGCTGGGATACGAAGTATATTTAATCCTCTATGGTTAGAGCTTTCCATGCATCCTAAAGAGATGCCGTTCATTAACCCAAACTTTGAGGAGACAGGCCAATGAAATGGAGCAGACTGACAGTGCTGGTCATGATCTTGTCCTTACTGGCTGCGGGGGTTGCTTTTGCCGGTAAAGATCTGGACGCCGTGAGGGAGAAGGGATTCATCCAGGCCGGTGTCAATGGCGGGGTTTTCGGTTTCGGCATGCCGGACGAAAAAGGTGTCTGGAAGGGGCTCGATGTCGACACCGCACGGGCTGTAGCCGCGGCAATCTTCGGCGATGCCAGCAAGGTCAAGTTCACACCCCTGACCGCACAGCAGCGGTTTACCGCCCTGCAGTCCGGGGAAATCGACGTTTTGACCCGCAATGCGACACGCACGTTAAGTCGTGAAACTCAGCTGGGGCTGAACTTTGTGGCGGTCAACTATTATGACGGCCAGGGTTTCATGGTTCCGAAAAAACTTGGTGTCAAGAGTGCCAGGGAATTGAATGGCGCCACCGTTTGCGTCCTGCCGGGGACGACCACCGAGCAGAATGCCGCCGACTTCTTCCGCACCCACAACATGGAATGGAACCCGGTGGTGATCGAGTCGACCACCGAGCTGGCCAAGACGTTCTTTGCCGGTCGCTGTGATGTCCTCACCTCCGATGCGTCCCAGCTTGCCGGGACACGTGCCATTTCGCCCAAACCGGAGGACTATGCGATTCTTCCGGAAATTATTTCCAAAGAGCCGTTGGCTCCTGCCGTCCGCCATGGCGACGACCAGTTCCGCGATATCGTCGATTTTTCCGTATTGGCGATGATCAATGCCGAAGAGCTCGGCATCACCTCGCAGAATGTGGATGAAATGCTCAAGAGCAAAGATCCCATGGTGCAGCGCTTCCTCGGCGTCATCGAAGGCAATGGCAAAGCGCTCGGCCTGGATGAAAAATGGGCCTACAATATCATCAAGCAGGTCGGCAACTATGGCGAGGTTTTCGAGCGGAATGTCGGTGTCAATACGACTCTCGGCATCGAACGCGGTCTGAACGCCCTCTGGACTAACGGGGGCTTGATGTACTCACCACCCTTCAAGTAAATCTTTTGTGGCAAGACGGGGAGGCAAAGCTTGAGCTTGTCTCCCCGTTTTTGTTATTCTGTTACAGCAGTTCCCTGCTGGCTGCTCCGGCCCTTACGTGGTAACAGGATGTCGATTGGCAAAATCGCCTGACAATATGATCGCAGCAGAGGGTCTTCCGAGTGCCGTGCCACCATGGCGCGACCCGGAAAAACGCGCGATTGCCTTTCAGCTGATTGTCATTCTCCTTGTCGCATTCATCGCTTATTACCTGTTCAGCAACACCCAGGCCAACCTTGCCCGGCAGTCCATAGCGACCGGCTTTGGCTTTCTCGACAAAGAGGCCGGATTCGAGATCGGTGAGTCGATGATTGCATATTCGGCCGCCGACACCTATCTGCGGGCCCTGCTGGTCGGTGCGCTGAATACCCTCAAAGTTTCTTTTATCGGGATTGTCTTTACGGTCCTGCTCGGCACCATCATCGGCATCGCCAAGCTGTCAAGCAATTGGTTGTTGTCCAAATTGTCGACCGGCTACATCGAGTTGATGCAGAACATTCCGGTCCTGCTGCAACTGTTTTTCTGGTATGCGATTTTTTACGAAGCGTTTCCAGCGCCGCGACAGGCCCTGAATCCGGTCAAAGGTGTTTTTCTCTGCAATCGTGGACTGATCTTCGCCGTTCCAGAGGCCAATAGCGCTTATCCGGCTATGGGATGGGCGGTGCTTGCTGCCTTGGCGATCGGCTATGGCCTGCATCGCTGGGGCGTCCGTCGTCAGGAACGGACCGGCAAGATTTTCCCTGCCGTGCGGGTGACCTTTGGGTTGAGCCTGATCCTGCCGCTTCTGGTCTGGTTCTCTTACGGTATGCCGACGGCCCTGGATGTTCCAGAACTGCGCGGGTTTAACTTCGTCGGCGGGGTCACGGTCAGCCCGGAGTTTTCCGCACTATTGATTGGACTTGTCCTGTACACCTCGGCATTTGTGGCCGAGATCGTTCGTGCCGGCATCCAATCGGTCGGTCGTGGCCAGGTCGAGGCGGCCATGGCGATCGGTCTGCGCCCCGGTCAGGTGCTCCATCTCGTCGTTCTCCCACAAGCGATCCGCGTCATCGTTCCGCCGTTGACCAATCAAATGCTCAGCTTGACCAAAAACAGCTCTCTGGCGATCGCCATTGGCTACGCCGATTTCGTGGCGGTGACCAATACGACGATCAACCAGACGGGTCAGGCGATTGAAGGGGTGGCGCTGATCATGCTGGTCTACCTTTTCTTTAGCCTGTCAACATCGGTATTTATGAATTGGTATAACAAAAAAATGGCTCTGGTGGAGAGATAAGCCGATGACCAATCCCCCAGCAGCGAAACGTGAATACCTCAAGCCTCCGGTCACCCAGGTCGGCGTCATCGGCTGGCTACGCGGCAACCTCTTCAACTCCTGGTACAATTCGATTCTGACGGTTGTTGTCATCCTCCTGTTGCTGCAATTGGTCCCGCCGCTGTTCAAATGGGCCTTTGTCGACAGCCTCTGGAACAGTTCCGCCGAAGCCTGTCGCGATATCGATGGGGCCTGCTGGTCGGTCATCCCGCGCAATATCAGTTTCATCTTGTTCGGCTTTTTCCCTGATGGTCAACAATGGCGACCGACCCTCGCCATGTTGCTGATGATCGCGCTGTTGTTCTATTCCAAGAATCGTTCGGCCTGGAAAAAATCCCTCTTCTGGTACTGGCTGGTCGGCCTGATCGTCATGGGTGGCCTGATGCGCGGTGGGTTTTTCGGCATGCCACTGGTCGAAACATCGCAATGGAGCGGTTTGCCGCTGACGTTCATGCTCTCACTGTTCGGCATTGTCGGTGCCTATCCGCTTGGCGTTGTCCTGGCTCTCGGTCGCCGTTCGCGGATGCCGGCGGTCAAAACACTGTGTGTGGTCTACATCGAGTTGATCCGCGGCGTCCCGCTGATCAGCCTGCTGTTCATGTCTTCGGTCATGTTTCCGTTGTTTCTGCCGGAGGGCGTCAGTCTCGACAAAGTCCTGCGGGCGCAGATCGCGATCATTATGTTCACTGCCGCTTATATCGCCGAGGTGGTCCGCGGCGGCCTGCAGGCCATGCCACGTGGTCAATACGAGGCCGCCGACTCCTTGGGGCTGAACTACAATCAAACCATGCGGCTGATTATTCTGCCGCAGGCCTTGAAGATCGTCATCCCGCCAACGGTGGGACAGATGCTATCGGCCTTGAAGGACACGTCTCTGGTGGTCATTATTGCTCTTTACGACGTTTTGAAAACGACCAAGGTGACCCTTTCAAACCCGAAGTGGACCGGCTTTTCGACGGAGGCCTATATCTTTCTGGCGCTGCTCTATTTCGTCTGCTGTTATGCCTTGTCGAGTTACAGCCGGAAACTGGAGAAGGATCTGCACACCGGACACTGACCGGTTGCGAAACGAAGGAAGAAGCCCGTTATGAGTGAGCTGACAGCCGCCGAGACAAGCCGGACGCATGGCAAAATCATTGAAATTGTCGGTATGCACAAGTGGTATGGTGAATTTCATGTGCTCAGCGATATCAACCTGGAAGTCCAGGAAAAGGAGCGCATCGTCATTTGCGGACCCTCCGGGTCTGGAAAGTCGACCTTGATCCGTTGCATCAATCGCCTCGAAGAGCATCAACGCGGCCGGATTATTGTCAATGGCACCGAGCTGACCAATGATATCAAGAACATCGAGAAAGTTCGGGCTGAAGTCGGCATGGTCTTTCAACACTTCAATCTCTTCCCCCACCTGACGATTCTCGAGAATCTGACTTTAGGGCCGATCTGGGTGCGGAAGACACCAAAGAAAGAGGCCGAAGAAGCGGCGATGATGTATCTGGAAAAGGTCCACATCGCCGAGCAGGCCAGCAAATACCCTGGCCAGCTTTCCGGGGGACAGCAGCAACGCGTGGCGATCGCCCGCAGCCTGTGCATGAAGCCGAAGGTCATGCTGTTTGATGAACCGACCTCGGCCCTCGATCCGGAGATGATCAAGGAGGTCCTGGATGTCATGATCGACCTGGCCAAGGAAGGGATGACCATGTTGGTGGTGACGCACGAGATGGGCTTTGCGAAAAGTGTTGCCGACCGGGTCATGTTCATGGATTACGGCCAGATCGTCGAGCAGAATACCCCCCAGGAGTTCTTCGACAACCCGCAGCATGAACGCACCAAACTTTTCCTGAGCCAGATCCTCTAAAGGGTCAATGCTAATCGACAGACTCTTGTGAAGAGGTGCTGTAAAGGCTGGCCACCAGGATGCTGCCGTAGTGTCCCAGCAAGATCACACAGAGCAGCATGCCCAGCAGAACCCCACCGTAAAGCCAACTCTGCAGGTCATTCCGGAGCAAGAGCCCGGCTTGTCCGCCGCGTAAAATCAGAGCCAGCAAGGCCAGGACCAGCAATAGGCTGGCCAGGACGATCTTCTTGGTAAAGATGGCCGCCCGGCGGCCGGCGAATTCCTTGCGCCATTCATACAGCCCCGAGATCAGGGACACCGGAATCACGGCGCCAGCCACCATGAGCAGCCAGAAGGCTGTTTCTTCCAGACGGCTGCTCTGGGCCGCCAGGGCCAGGACGACAAAAAAGAGAGCCGTCGGGATCAGGCCATTGGGGAAATGGGCGACGATGGGATGAAGCCGGAAATGGTCGCGCATTGACGGCAGCAAACGGCTGCTCTTTTCTTCGATCAGCACGAACTGCGAACGATCGGCGCCGCACACTGGACACGTCTCGGGAGGTTCCTCCCCGGTGTGGATATACCCGCAGACCGAGCACTGCCAACGTTTTGTCATGGTCTTTTCCTTTTCAGCCGAAGCCCTTTAGGGCGGCAAGGGGCTTGCCGCACAAAAGGCTGCTCGGTACTGGATCAGATGTCCTCGAACCGGTTTAAGGCGCGGTTCTTGCGCGTTTTTCCCGGGTCAAAAACACGCCCGTTCATGACGATGTAGACGCCTTCGGCAAGGGTCTGGGTGGCCATGATCGCGCTGGCGATGTTGAACACGGCGTCCGTGAACCGGAAACGCGCGGGTTGCATGGCCCCGGTCAGGACAATGGTTTTCCCTGAAATATGACCGAGAGACTGCGCCGTTTCAATCATGGTGTCGGTGCCGTGGGTGATGACGATCCGAGCGGCTGGAGATTCGCGTACCGCCTGGGCAATGGTCTGTCGATCAGCGTCCGTCAGGTCGAGACTGTCCTTGCGGAGCAACGGGATGACCCGATATTCGATTACCAGATTGGCCTCCCGCAAAATCTCGACAATCTGCGGCTCGCCCACCTCGAAATGGCTTTTGGCGTCGAAGTAGACTTTATCGATCGTGCCGCCGGTGGTCAGGATATCCAGAAGCATGCAGCCTTCCCTGGTTGGATGTTGCTCTCCGTCTTAAATTTAGCGGTCCGGCCGCATTTGTCAAAGCGAAAAACCCCTGGGCTTGCCGTCCCGGCGGGCAGAGCTTTTGACCACGAACAAAGGGCGCCCAATGCAGGCGCCCTTAGTGACGAGATCAGGTCATGGCCTGCCCTTCAGACCTGCGGCCCGGCCTTGGTGTAATCGAAATCATCACTGCTCTTGATGTATTTCTTGAAGTTTTCGATAAACATGCCGGCCAGCCGGTTGGCACTGTTGTCGAAAGCTTCCTTGTCCTGCCAGGCATTGCGCGGATTCAGCAGGGTGGTTTCGACGCCGGGCAGAGACTTCGGAATCTGCAGCCGGAACCAGCGGGTCTGGTCGAACTCAGCATGATTAATGCTGCCGTCGAGGATGGCATTGATGCAGGCCCGGGTCGCCTTGATGCTCATGCGATTGCCGACCCCGTAGCCGCCGCCAACCCAGCCGGTATTGACCAGGTAGGCATTGACGTTGTGCTTGACCATCTTTTCACCCAGCAGCTTGGCGTAGGCGGTCGGATGCAGGGGCAGGAACGCTTCGCCGAAGCAGGAGGAGAAGGTGGCCTGGGGTTCGGTAACGCCGCGTTCGGTGCCGGCGACCTTGGCGGTGTAGCCGGACAGGAAGTAGTACATCGCCTGTTCCTTGGTCAGCTTGGAGACCGGTGGCAGGACACCGAAGGCATCACAGGTCAGGAAGATGATATTTTTCGGATGATCGCCTTTCAGGCTCGGGTCGTGATTTTCGATATGTTCGATCGGATAGGAAACCCGGGTGTTCTCGGTCTTGGCGTCGCTGTCGAAGTTGATCACACCATCGTCATTGGAGACGACGTTTTCCAGCAGCGCGTCGCGCTTGATGGCGTTGTAGATTTCCGGTTCATTCTCGGCGCTCAGGTTGATGCACTTGGCGTAACAGCCCCCCTCAAAGTTAAAGATGCCATCGTCGTCCCAACCATGCTCGTCATCACCGATAAGTTTGCGGTTGGGGTCCGTCGAGAGGGTGGTCTTGCCGGTTCCGGACAGGCCGAAGAACAGGGCGACGTCGCCTTCATTGCCAACATTGGCCGAGCAATGCATGGACAGGATCCCCTGCATCGGCAGCCAGTAGTTCATCATCGTGAAAATGCCCTTTTTCATCTCGCCGCCATACCAGGTGCCGCCGATGATGGCGACGTTTTTCTCGATATTGAAAACGACGAACACCTCCGAGTTGAGGCCATGCTGCTCCCATTTCTCGTTGGTCAGGTTGCAGGCATTGTAAACCGTAAATTGAGGCGCAAAACCGTTCAGGTCCTCGGCGCCGGGACGGATGAACATGTTCTTGACGAAATGTGACTGCCAGGCGAATTCGGTGATGAAACGCACCGACTTGCGCGTTTTCTGGTTGGCACCGCAGAAGCCGTCCGTCACATACAGGTCCTTGCCGGACAGGTAGTCGATGGCTTCGGCGTAAAGCTCGTCGAAGACTTCGGGGGCCATGGCCTGGTTGATTTTGCCCCAGGCGATATGCTCAAAAGAGGGCTTCTGATGGACGAAATACTTGTCTTTGGGCGAGCGACCTGTGAACTTGCCGGTGTCAACCATCACGGTGCCATTGGCTGAAACCTTGCCTTCGTTCTGTTTCGTTTCATGGGCGTAGAGTTGATCGTAGCTGAGATTGTGATGCACCGTGCCGATCGTCTTCAGACCGAGATCCTGGGCGGTAAGGTTTGACATGATGTGACTCCCTGAGTTGATTGCCTGCGTTGGTTAAAAAAGAACAGGCCTGTCACTGCAATCTTTCAGCAACAAGCCGGGTATGAGAGCGCTTGGTCAGGCCGTGTATTTATGACTTTTATAGTTAACTATAAAGCGTCCTGGTGTAAAAATCAACGGTTTCATCGGGCCGACAGTCGGTGTCGAGACACTGTTCTGTTTTCATCTGAGCGAGCGAATGCGGCACTTTAACAAATTTAGCCAGAATAAAAAAGGAAAAATTTTCCCTAAAAAACAACAGTGGTTGCCGGACCGGTTCTGGTGTCTCTGCAGCACAGCATCCTTGGTCTGTTCTTAGTGCGCCCTGGAACGGATGTAAGCCACCAGTTGCCAGATCTGTGTTTCCGACAGATGAACGCCCCAGGCCGGCATCACCGACCCCTGGGACCGGTAGGGTTCGACCGTTTTGCCGACATCGATGCGCCAGTAGAGATAGGCGGGGTCCATCTCCTGGAAATGTTTGTCGGTAAAATCAGGTGCCGGTGGTTCGAAGAAGGCGGCCCGATCAGACCGGCCTTCACTGGGCTTACCGTGGCAGTGGGCGCATTTGTTCATGAACAATGTCTTGCCGGCTTCAAGCTGGTTTTGATCGGACATCAGGCCGGCCGGCATCTGTCGGTCGGGATAGTTGACTTGCGTATCGCTGCAACCGCTCACACAGAGCACGGCGATGAGCCCCAGCAGACCTGCCAGACCGATCCCTCGCACCTTGGTTTTCACATGTCACCTCGCCTTTCGTGGGTGATGCCCCAGTTCTGCAACTCGTTCACGACCTGGTTGATCAAGGGTTCCACGGCCGCGGCCACCTTTGCGGTCAATTCGGTTCCCATGGCAATCGATTCCGGCTGAACCCCCCAGACCACCAGGTCGTCCGGGACGTGACCCTGCAGTTCGGCCACGGCCAGCAAATCCTGCAGGCCCATCTGGTGAACCGACAGTTTGCTGGCAAAAGCCCGGGGAACGGCATCCCCGTCGAGACGGAAAATCGTACCCGGGGCTTGCCGCATGTCGATGGCATCGATGATCAGCAGCGACGCGACCTTTTCCAGACGGGGCAGCAGGTCGAGGCCGAGCGTGCCACCGTCGACCAGCGAAACTGGGCCCTGAAAACAGTAACGGGATGAAAGCGTGTCGATCACTTTCACCCCGAAACCGTCATCTGTCATGATCGCATTGCCCAGTCCGAGGACCAGGACAGACATCAAAGATCCTCCGGTTCGATGAAGCGGTAGCCGCTGAAAATACCGCTCATGGTGCCGTTGCGTTCTTTGACGTCCATCAGCCAGCCGCTGTAAATATGGTTGATGATAAAACCGACCAGCAGCCACATCACGCCATGGTGCAGTAGCCGCAGCCACTGATTGCCGACCAGAACGTTCAGCCCGCCGAGCAGGGTGTCCCAGAAACCGCCAGGTTCGTACTGGCCATACATGGCGAAGCCGGAGACAATCTGGAAGAGAAACAGGGCGAAGATGCCGAGGTAAGCCGTTGCCGCCACCGGGTTGTGACCGACCTCATAGGAGATCTTCTTGCCGGTAAAGGTGTAATAACGGAACATCTTGATGAAGTTCTCGCGGCCCTTGGCGGTCAAAAATGGGAAGAAGGCCCGCCAGGAGGCATGATGATTGCCGATGAACATCCAGATAATCCGGGTCAGTACCGAGATCGTGAAGAGATAGGCGAAAGTGAAGTGCAAAAAACGCATCCAGCCCATGACGTACATGGACGTGTCCGGCGCGGTCATGAATGGGCTGCCAATAAAGAAACCAGTGATTGACAGCATGATCATCGACAGCACGTTGATCCAGTGGGTGATACGGACCGGCCATTGCCAGACATAGTGTATTTCAAGCATGCGTGCGCCTCCTTCCCTTAGAGGACCCGGACCTTGACGATCTCCGTTCCCGTGCCATCAAGGACGTGGACCGCGCAGGCCAGACAGGGGTCAAAGGAGTGGATGGTTCGCAGGATTTCGAGCGGGTTCTCGGCGTCGGCAATTGGCGTGCCGATCAGGCTCGATTCGTAGGGGCCCATTTGACCGGCGGCATCGCGCGGGCCGGCATTCCAGGTCGAGGGGACCACCGCCTGGTAGTTGGCAATTTTCTGATCCTCGATGCGGATGAAGTGGCCGAGGGCGCCACGCGGTGCCTCATGATAACCAAAACCCTGGGCTTCCTTCGGCCAGGTCGCCGGATCCCATTTTTCCTTGTTGAAGACCTCGAGAATGCCGCGGCCCATATTGTCGGCAAGTTGATCGAGCCAGACTTCGTTCTTTTGCGCCAGCAGCAGGGCATCGATGCCCCGGCCGGCGGTGCGGCCAAGCGTTGAGAAGAGGGCCGTGGCCGGAGCGTTCAACTTGCCCAGCACGAAATCGACGGTTTGCTTGACTTCCGGAACACCGGACGCATAAGCCACCAGCACCCGGGCCAGGGGGCCGACTTCCATCGGCTGATCCATGTAACGGGGCGATTTGACCCAGGAATACTTGCCGTCGGTGTCGAGGAATTCGTACGGCGGTTTGGGGCCGGTGTACTGGTGGTTGGTTTCGCCCTCGTAAGGGTGCAGCCCCTTGTCGTCGCCCGAGGAATAATTGTACCAGGAATGGGTCACGTATTCGGTGATCTGCTTCTCGTCCATTTCCATGACGTTGGCCAAGTCCTTGCCCATGATGATCCCGCGTGGGAAGAACAGGCTGCCGGTGCCAGGGCTGTTATCCATCGGAAAATCACCGTAAGACAGGAAATTGCCGACCCCGCCGCCGATGTCGGCCCAATCGAGGTAGAAAGATGCCACCGCCAGCAGGTCGGGAATGTAGACCTGCTCGACGAAGGTCCTGGCCCTGCGCAGCAGCTTGCGGATGTAGGCAATCTTGTCAGCGTTGATGGCGTTCTGGCTGTCCGGGTCCACCGGAATCGACATGCCGCCGACCAGGAAGGTTTGCGGATGCGGGTTCTTCGAGCCGAGAATGGCATGCACCTTGATGATGTCTTTCTGCCATTCGAGGGCCTCGAGGTAATGGGCCACGCCCATCAGGTTGGCTTCCGGCGGCAGTTTGTAGGCACTGTGTCCCCAGTAGGCATTCTGGAACGGACCGAGCCGTCCGGTGTTGGCAAAGGCGGCAACCTTCTCCTGCACACCTTTGAAGTAAGTGGTGCTCGATTTGGGCCAGTCGGAGATCGACTGGGCCAGCTTGGCCGTTGCGGCCGGGTCGGCCTGCAGGGCGCTGGTGATGTCGACCCAGTCGAGGGCGTGCAGATGGTAGAAGTGGATGACATGGTCCTGGACGTTCTGAATACCCATGATCAGGTTGCGGATCAGCCGCGCGTTGTCGGGGACCTGGATGTTCAGCGCGTCCTCCACGGCGCGAATGCTGGCCATCGAATGCACGGTGGTGCAGACACCGCAGAAACGCTGGGTGAAATGATGCGCATCGCGCGGGTCGCGGCCTTTGAGAATCGTCTCGATTCCCCGAAAAGCGGTGGAGGAGCTCCAGGCATCGACGATCTTGCCGCCATCAATCTGGGCTTCGATACGGAGGTGGCCTTCAATGCGGGTAATAGGATCAACGGCAATTCTTTGAGCCATCGGTTAGTCCTCCTTGACGATCTTGTCTTCTTCCATGGCGTCGCCCTTGCGGAAGCAGCTGGCGACACCGTGAAGGCCGAAAGCCACCGCGGTGGCTGCCGCCAGGCCGATGCCGATCTTGTCGGCCGTATCCTCGATACCAAATCCGGGGACCTTGGGCAGGCGCCGGTAGAAGGGGCTCAT
Source organism: Desulfuromonadales bacterium (assembly GCA_037383085.1). Lineage (GTDB taxonomy): Bacteria > Desulfobacterota > Desulfuromonadia > Desulfuromonadales > BM103 > JARRPG01. The sequence continues at coordinate 74,833 of JARRPG010000005.1, forward strand.
GGTGTCCCAGAAACCGGGTTCCGAACAGCCGATGCAGCCGTGACCAGCCATCACCGGCCAGGACACGCCTTCGTTGTAACGCACCGTCGGGCAGTTATGGAACGTCTCGGGGCCTTTGCAGCCGAGCTTGTACAGACAGTGCCCCTGGCGATGACCGAGATCGCCGAAGGATTCCGCATATTGGCCGGCATCGAAATGCCCACGCCGTTCACAGTTGTCATGGATCCGCTTGCCATAGGCGAATTTGGGCCGACCGAGACTGTCGACCGCCGGCAGCGTGCCGAAGGTCAGGTAATGGACGATCGTGGCGGTGATATTTTCGGCGTTGACCGGGCAACCCGGCAGGTTGACGATTGCTGCACCGGGGACCAACTCGGCCACGGAAACGGCCTCCGTCGGATTGGGCGCGGCGGCCGGGATGCCACCAAAGGAGGCGCAGGTGCCGACGGTGATGGTGGCCGCCGCATTCTGCACCAGCTTCTTGCAGTCTTCAACGGAGCTGGTCCCGCCGATGGTGCAGAAAGCGCCGTCGGAACCTTTCGGGATCGAGCCCTCGACCACCAGGATGTACTTGCCCTGATACTTTTCCATCGCCTGGTGCTTGGCTGCCTCGGCCTGGTGGCCGGCGGCCGCCATGATCACGTCCGCGTACTCAATCGAAAGCAGGTCGAGAATGATCTCACCGGCGGTCGGTGCATTGGCCCGCAAAAATGCCTCGGAATCGCCCGAGCAGCTCTGGTACTCCACCCAGATGACCGGTGGACGGTTGTCCTCGACCGCCCGGGCCACCCGCGGGATCATCGTCACCGGCAGGGCCAGGGCCGCCGTGGTGGCGGTGCAGAACTTGATAAAGTCGCGACGGCTGATTCCTCGGGCCTCCACGCGTTGGAGAATCTCCTCGGGAATCGGAGGGGCAACCACATCCAGGTCTGGTTTCATGGAACGACCTCCTTCGGGTTATTGACGTGAAGACAGGCAAAACGGTTCGATCCTGCTTTCGCTTTGCCCGGAATCATCAAATCCATAGCAGCAGATATCGTCATCCTTGATAATGGTTAAAACAACGTTTTGTCAAGTGAAAAGCCCAGGAGATCGCCTCTTTTACGGCGGTTTCTCCACGACGGCTCCTGCTGTTTCGCCCGTCTAAAAAAGATAACGTTGTATCATGAAATATATCTCAATTTTCGCCGTCTGCCAATCTGCATTGAAGATTTTTTCACGCGATTCATGACTCTGCTGTCAGGCTGTTATAATGAATTCATGACAAGTCCTGAAGAGGAGGTGC
>JARRPG010000006.1:0-55942 GCA_037383085.1 Desulfuromonadales bacterium
TGTCAATAACGGAGGCGTGAAACAAATTCTCCTGCAACTCAGGGCCAATCGGTTTATTGTGGCGAATAATAACAACTTCCTCTGACCGGATTCCGACAGCAAAAGGCTGTCCCTTCTGTGCAGCCGCCATTGCAGGTACGATCAGCCGAATGTTGTTTCCCATCTGTAATGAACCATCTGGCAAAGTCTCTTCCAATGTCAGGTAATAAATATTTTGATTCCGCAGGAAGCGGGCAACATCGAGTGTCTCCGGCCGGTAATAGATATCATCGCGGTTCCCGGTTTGGCGAACTTGGCCTTCAATCATTATGGCGAGACGTTCTCCGAGCATGAATGCCTCTTCCTGGTCATGGGTTACATGGAGAATAGTCACGTTAAACAACTGATTGATCTCTCGCAGCTTGACCTGGAGTTGCCGCTTGATCGTGGCATCGAGAGCAGAAAAAGGCTCGTCGAGAAAAAGCAGTTTCGGTTGAGGCAGCAAGGCACGCGCGAGGGCAATACGTTGTTTCTCGCCACCGGACAATGATGAAATGTCAGCGCGATCAAGAATATTATGCAGATCCAGCAATCCTGTGAAACTGTCCAGGCGCTGCTTGGCGACTTTGGGGTCCAATTGACGACGTTTCGCACCAAATAAAATATTCTCACGGGCGCTGAGGTGTGGGAAGAGAGCCAGATCCTGAGGCAGGTATGATATTTGACGCTGCTCTGGAGCAATGCGAGTCACATCATGGCCATCGAAAAGGATGCGCCCGCTGGTTGGTGATATCAGCCCCATGCAGGTCTCTAAAAAAAGTGTTTTCCCGGATCCAGACGGGCCAAGGATAGTCAAGTATGCCCCTCTATCAAGGCTTAAATCGACCGGTCCCATGTTGAAATCACCTCGTCGTGAGACGAGTTGTTCGACCCGAATCATAATTTGTGCTCCAGGACCAGACGGACACCGAACAAAACCAGCAAAGAGATGAAAATCAGGATAACTACCAGAGTGACGGCCCGTGGCAAATCGGCAATCGACATAGCCAGGTAGATACTGCTTGGCAGGGTTGCAGTCTTTCCTTTGGCTGTTCCGGCAACCATAACTGTTGCTCCAAATTCGCCTATCGCCCGAGCCCAGGTCAATATAAATGCAGCGAGAATCCCTCGGCCAGCCAAGGGCAGCGTGACATAAAGAAAACTGCCGAAAGCGGTACAGCCAAGCAATCGCGCTACCTGTTCCTGACGAGGATTAACTTGCTCAAAAGTGGCCTTGAGCATTCGCACGCTGATTGCAACAACGACCGTAAACTGGGCAAGAATGACACCGGCCACGGTGAATGGTAACGTCATACCATGGTCGGCAAGCAGTTGGCCGAAAGGAGTGTTCCATGCCATCAAAATCAATGTACCTAAAGCAATAGGCGTCAATACCATCGGCAGATCAATAAAGGTGTCGATTAGACGCTTGCCAGGAAAATCGATCCGGGCGAGAGCATAGCCTGAAGGCAATGCAATAATAATGGCGATCAGGCTGCTGACGGTTGCAGCCACCAGGCTCAGAGTAATCGCCGAGCGGATGTCCGAACGGGAGAATTGGGTCAAAAAATCAGACAAACTGAAAAAAACAGACTGGCTGCCAATCAGCAGTAAAAAATAAGTCAGGAGGACTGCCAGAGGAAAAAACATTGTGATTTTAAAGAGCAAGTCGCGACGTGGCATTACTTGTCCTTCGGCACAATGTACGTGCCTCCAATCCGTGCATAGGGGGCGAACCGTCGAGCATCTTTTTCATCGGTCAGATATCCCCTTTTCTGAAAGATTGCCTGCCCTTTCGAGGATTTTAAATAGGCGATGAAAGCAGCCGCGCGTTCAGGATAAAGGGATTTTTTCAGAACAGTGGCGGGAATGTAAGCCAACCGGGGCAATTCTTCCGGCTTGAGCATGATGGCATCCATGACCTCTGGTCTCCACGCCTCAAATTCGCGCCATCCCAGCACTACGTCGACCAGGTTGAGGGGGACCATAGCCGCAGCTTTGGCACAGCTTTCCACCATGCCGGTCAGGCGAGGCCTTAGTTCGTCGAGCAACCCGTTGAATTCTAAAATTTCAAAAGAGTAAAGGCCGACACAGACGCCATCCGGATCAGCGAGACCGATCCGCAGTTCTTCCCTTTTCAAGTCATGCAAAGATTTTATGTGTAGCGGATTTCCTTCGGCAACAATCATGGCCGGCACAAGGTAGGCAATTATGGTCGGTGACTTTGCCGTTAAGCCATTTGCGATGGCTTTTTCCATGTAATCCGGCGACCCTGGAATATAAACATCACCCTGACCGGATAGCTGAATTTGACTCAACATTGCGCCGGAGCCACCCAGATGCAGAACGACCGGAATTCCTGTTTCGGCCTGAAAGGCTTCTACCGCTTCCTCAATAGCTGGTTGAGAGGCGGAACCGGCGAACACAACAATTGGTTGAATTTGCAATGCGGCAAATACGGGATTCGCGAGCGATGTGAAAAGGCAAAGGTAAGCGAGTTGTCGCAGGAGCATCAATTTTTAACCTTAAAAACAATATGATAAGAACAACATGTCATTAAAAAACCAGTTGCAGTCATGCAACTCTTGCAATTATTTTCCTTAATTTGAAGTTCCATTCTACTTGTATTCTTTAACATTTAAGCGAGATAACGCGCGATGATGAAGTCACAGATCCCCTGGCTGTCGTCAATGTTGAAAAGTGGGACGTCAACGTTCAGTTCGCTGTCGGATGCGACGGCTATCAATGCCGGATCGTATTCTTCACCACGACAAAGAAGTGGCTCACACCGCTCACGACGATGAACTTCGATCTTCGGCATCGGACTTTTTTTGAAGCCTTCGGTCAGGACCAGATCTACATCCTGGAAATAGCTTTGTACCGTGTCCACTACCGTTGGCTCATCGTTCGGATCGTACTGCTTCACCATGGCAAGCTTGTCACGAGAGCTGATCACCGTGGTGTCAGCGCCTGCTTGGGTCAAACGCCAGGAATCCTTCCCCGTGCGATCAATCTCAAAGTTATGGGCATCGTGTTTGATGGCACCGACTCTGTAGCCCCTTCGCTTCAATTCTGCGATCAACTTCTCGAGCAATGTAGTTTTGCCAGTGCCGCTACGGGCGATGATAGTGACGACCGGAACAGGAACGTTCAAATCCAATCCCTTAGCTGGTGATCGATTCATCAGAATCATAAAAAGTGCATTTGACAGAGCACAAAAACAGGTTCCTTGCCTGTCGGGTTTTATGCACGGCAATGTCAGTATATAAAGACTACATTATAATACAACTTGTTAATTTTGTTGATTTTGGTACTGGTCAGTATCAATATGTCTTAAGAATGTTGTCAATGGTTTTACAAGTATTGCCAGAAAGGCTGTTATTGTTCATGCTTGAGAATAACAGTTGCAATCATCGCAATCGTGATCATTTCGGCCGTTTGATCAATTATCTTAGGTTATCGATCACGGATCGCTGCAATCTGCGTTGCTGCTATTGCATGCCTGCAGAAGGAGTCATTCCCTGCTCTCATACCGATATTTTAAGCTACGAAGACTTGATAAAGATCGCCGAAGCCGCTGTCGACCTAGGCATCGAAAAAGTCAGGATCACAGGTGGAGAGCCTTTGGTCCGTAAGGGGATGATTCCCTTTCTGAGTCGGCTCGGAGGTATTTCCAGTTTATCGGAGATGACTCTCACGACGAATGGGATGCTGCTCGCAGAAAACGCTCTAGCTCTCAAGCGAACGGGCTTGAATCGCCTCAACATCAGCCTTGATTCTCTCGAAACTGACACCTATGCAAGAATAACTCGCGGGGGAGATCTGAAACAGGTTTTGCGTGGGATTGAGGTTGCTGAGAAGCTCGGCTTTCCTGTGAAACTCAATATGGTGGTCATGAGGGGCATCAATGATCATGAAATCAATAAATTTGCAGAGCTGAGCATGGAGAGGCCATGGTCTATTCGGTTTATTGAATACATGCCGACAATACGTGACAAAGCATGGCAAAGCCGTATGGTTCCAGGGGATGAAATCATTTCCCGATTGGCGATGCGGTATGAATTGAAACCACTTGCAAACAGCCGTCTTTGTGGACCTGCGAAACTCTACCACATTTTCAACGCCAAGGGATCGATCGGTATCATTACACCTCTTTCTGAACATTTCTGTCATAAATGTAATCGCATTCGGGTCACATCCCAGGGCATGGCCAAAAGCTGTCTGTTGTCCGATTGGGCTTTGGACTTAAAGCCTGCATTAAAACTAGGCAGAGAGGTCCTAAGCCAGGCCCTCTTTGATGTTATTAGCAACAAGAAGGGACAACACCGTTTTACAGAAGAAGATGGCACGGTGGAAATGTCCCGTTTCGGAGGATGACATGTCGGGAAGTCTTGTTGCCGTGTGTTTAAGTGAGAAGAAAGGCCTCCGCAAAACTCCGGTTTCCAGTGCTACACTGAAAGTCAATTACGGGATCGTTGGTGACGCCCACGCTGGCAACTGGCATCGTCAGGTCAGCCTCCTTGGCATTGAAAGCATCAAGAAGATGCAGCAACTTGGACTTAATGTTGATTATGGTGACTTCGCTGAAAATCTTACGACCCAGGGAATCGACCTCACAGCCATACCCGTTGGGGCACAGCTAACGATCGGGCAGGCACGCCTAGAGATTACCCAGATTGGCAAGACCTGTCATACACGCTGTGAGATCTACCACCAAGCAGGAGATTGCGTCATGCCCCGTGAGGGTATCTTCGCGAAAGTTCTGGTTGGTGGCGAAATCAAGTCTGGAGACCCAATTACCGTTGCACCCTTAAAAGAAGCGCGAACATTATGAGTTTCAGTCATTTTGACACCGATGGCAGAGCCATCATGGTTGATATCAGTGCCAAGCAACCGACTCTGCGCACGGCCATCGCTGAGGCCAAAGTCCGTATGCTGCCGACCACATTGGTACGTATTCAAAATCAAGGTATCAACAAAGGCGATGTTTTCAATGTCTCTCGCCTTGCAGGTATCTCGGCCGCTAAAAAAACACCAGACCTCATTCCACTTTCCCATCCTTTGATGCTCAATGCTGTGAGCATCGATTTCGAGATTGACAAGTCGGAATCGACTATTCTCGTCCGTAGCAAAGTGGTCGCAGTAGAACGCACTGGCGTTGAGATGGAAGCGATGGTGGCCGCTTCCACTGCGGCCCTGACGATTTACGATATGTGTAAAGCAGTTGATCGTGACATTACGATCTGCGAAATGCATCTGGTCTATAAAGAAGGCGGTAAAAGCGGCATTTATAAAAGGACTTGAAACAATGACCTTTAAGGCAGCCATTCTGACGGTCAGTGATCGCGGCTCGTCCGGGGAACGTGATGATGCCAGTGGTCCGGCATTGGCTCAGTGGTTGGAAGACAAAGGGATCACCATTGTAGCCACAGAAGTTGTTCCGGACGAAAAGAAAATTATTTCCTCCAGACTCATGGAATGGTCTGACAAGGGCTTTTGTGAATTGATTTTGACAACCGGAGGTACGGGGGTTTCACCGCGCGATGTCACCCCAGATGCAACATCGGAGATTCTCGACAAGACAATTCCCGGCTTTGGCGAGATAATGAGACGAAAGGGAACTGAAAAAACCCCCATGGCCATTATTTCACGTGCAACCGCCGGTGTCCGTAAACAATCCTTGATCGTCAATCTTCCGGGCAGCCCCAAAGCGGCTTTGGAAAACATAGAATCCATTTGGGACGCTGTACCTCACACCATTGAAAAAATGCTTGGTGATACGAGAGATTGTGGTTCGGATCATTGATAAAGCATTTTATGCATATGGTTAAAAAAATTTGCCTGTCCTTGGGAATGGTTTTTTTATCTCAGAGAAGCGTATTTTGAGCATATTCACATTTAATAGCTAAGCATGCGGATCATCCTTTAAATCCTTCTCCTAAAATTTCAAGCTTGGGAACAAACCAATTAGTGGTTCTTCCTATGAATACTGCAATACGAGAATGGCCCCTCCAGGACGGAAGGGCCATTTTTCATTGTATATGTCGTGACTTACAAGAAAAGCCCCGAGTTTATCGAGGGCTTATATCTTGTGTACGAGTTCAGCCTGGCTCCCCGAACTAAACTCGAACTGTCCAGTTTAATTATTATTTATCCTATTGCATTGGTTGGATAATTTTCAATTGATCTAAAGGCGAAATTCTTACCGACCCTGATAAATGGGAAAGGCCAACTTTCTTCTCAAATTTTAGCCACAAGAAAGATGTGTCTATAGATCCAACTCCATCCCAGCTTTTAGTCAATTGCTCATGTACTCCTAAATTACGGCGCACGATCTCCCTTTATTTGGCACCATCCCGAACTATCAATTAACTACGGTCTTTTGAGAAGAACTAATTCTTAGCGCCAACCCCCTAGGGGCCGTGTCGACTTTATAGCTAATACGCTATATTTTCATTTTATAGCCTATTGACTATATTTCTATTTTATAGCTTAATAGCTATAAGACCGAGCAGGCATTTTCGGAAGGAGCACACCATGAGAACAAAGACCACATCGCCGACAAGCCTTGGGATGATATTGCGGTCCGCGCGAAAAAGGAAAGGTCTTAGCCAAACAGAGGCGGGCAAATCAGTTGGGATTGACCAGCCAACCATGTCTAAAATTGAGCGAGGAGAATCCTACGCCCGAGTCGACACGCTCTTCCGGCTGCTTGCCGCTTTGGATATGGAGATGATCGTTCAGCCACGCGAAAGGTCATATAACCAGCACGAAGGAGACACCTGGTAAATGGGTCGCAAACGTCAAGGTTCTGAGCTTTATATCTTTATGAATGGCAAGAAAGTGGGACTTCTTTCTCGAGGCTCGACAGGTAAACTCGAACTTCGCTACGACAAAAATTGGCTCACTAGCGAATCGGGTCGTCCCCTCTCGCTGTCACTTCCCCTGACAGACCAAGTTTATTCAGGTGAGGTCGTTGAAAACTATTTCGACAATCTTCTCCCTGACAGCCAACCAATAAGAAACCGGATTCAGAAAAGGTTTGGCGCCAAATCAAACAATGGCTTCGACCTATTGTGGCATATAGGTAGAGACTGCGTCGGCGCGATTCAAATTTTCCCTGAAGATTTAGAAGTCGATGTTCAAAAAATTGAAGCTGAACCGTTGGATGATACTGCCATAGCCGAAACGCTCAAAAGTTACAGAACCATGCCCCTTGGCATGCGAGAAGACAAAGAATTTAGAATTTCGGTCGCCGGCGCACAGGAGAAAACCGCTTTACTCAAGTTGAATGACAAGTGGCATCTCCCGTTGGGGACAACGCCAACAAGCCATATCTTCAAACTCCCGATTGGTCGCATTGAACATAGCGGCATGGATTTGAGTGATAGTGTAGAAAACGAATGGCTATGCCACGCAATTTTCAAAGCCTACGAAATACCAGTCGCAAAAACCGAAATAATGTCATTTGAAGGAGTCAACACTTTAGTTGTTGAACGGTTCGACCGACGTTGGTCAACTGACAAGTCATGGCTAATACGTTTACCCCAAGAGGACATGTGCCAGGCACTGAATGTGCCGCCAGCGTTAAAGTACGAGTCCGATGGAGGGCCTGGTGCTGAATCGATCATGAAATTGCTGCTGGGTTCAACGAACAGCTTAGAGGACAGAAAAATCTTTATGACACAAGTCTTTCTTTTTTGGGTGTTGGGAGCAATTGACGGGCATGCCAAGAACTTCAGTATATTCCTGGCGCCGGGCGGAGCATTTCAACTGACACCGGCATACGATGTCATGTCTGCTTACCCTGAGGAAAGCATGGCACAGATTATTCAACAGATTCTCGGGGATATGGATCAAGTCATTGAGGAAGTGGGTAGCAAGTTACCCAAGGATTTTCCGGATGACATCTCCGCGCCAATTTTTGATGGCATGAAGCGAGCCAGAGATCGAATGAAATGAAATCGTCATAATGCCATTGATTATAATCATCATGATGCCGAAAACTATAACCATAGCCGTAACTGCAATGACAATCACGGCCATAGTCAGAAGCTGAGACGCCATCACCTATATGTCGTGAATATCGCTTGCGGGAATTATTCGAAAACTCGACTCATCTGCCGTTTGATTTGGACGACTATTAAATTTTCAACCGTTTCTCGATAAAAAGATTAACAAAACTGAAATCCTCGACCTTTCCAGACCACAACAAAAATTCAGTGTCGGCTAGAACCCCGTTCCGTTGTCGTCAAGATATCCCACCCACCCCACATTTAGGGTCGCCACTCCGAATTCCTCTTCAACCTTGCCCTTGAGCAAATACGGCCGGTGGCGTGTCAGCTTCTTGCAGAAGCGTGCATAGACTTTCGGGAAAAAGGTTACATCGTAGATGGCAGTAGTATCCTCGAAGGAGACGAATTCCATGGGACGTCCGTCCTTGTCTTGGACCGTTTTCCCGGTAACCCACCAACCGATCATGGTGACGTATTTGCCGACCCATTCGGACATTCGATCTGCCCGGATTGGCTTGACGCGCCCGACCTCCTTACGATGCAGCGTCAGGGGATGGCACGACAGCAGCATTCCGAGCGTTTCGAGCTCTTGGGATAGTATGGTCTTTTGATCGTAAGGTTCCGGCTTTGGGAGTTGAGTTCTTTCCGGCTCAAAGAGTAAGCCCGCTCCATCGTCGTCAAAGCTTTTCCGCCAGGCCAACATCTCCCAAATCAGGGCAGGTCGTCTCTGTCTGCCTTCAAGAGCATCGAAGCACCCAGCTTTGACCAGCAGGGTCACATCAGAAAGGTCGAGACTGAGCCGGTTCAGGAGGTCGCCAAAACTCTTGTAAGGTCCAACCTTCTCCCGCTCCCGGAGCAGATCTCTGGCGGCCTGATGACCGAGCCCCTGGATCTGCATCAAACCGACGCGGATCTCATCACCGTCACCGAGATACGACAGGTCGCTGGTGTTGATATCCGGTGGCAGGATTTTCAGGCCCATACGGCGTGCTTCGGAAAGATAGGCGAACGGCGCATAGAATCCACCTTGATTGGAGATGACCGCCGCCATGAATTCGGCCGGGTAGTTGGCTTTCAGCCACGCCGATTTGCAACTCACCAGGGCGTAAGAGGCCGAATGCGGTTTGCAGAAGGAATAACCGCCGAATGAGAGGATCTGGTCCCAAACCGTAAACAGGATGTCTTCCGCAACTCCTTTGCTGCGCCCCCCGTCCAGAAACATCTGTCGATAATCGGCCAGTTTCTTTTCTTTGTGCTTCTTGCTGATGATCTTGCGGAGTTGGTCGCCTTCGAACGCCGAGAAACCCGCCATGGCCATGACCATCTGGGTAATCTGTTCCTGGTAGATGGCGATGCCGTAGGTCTCGTCCAGCACCTCGTTGAGCAAAGGATGGAGTGCTGCCCATTGCTTGCCACGCATGCGAGCGACAAACTCGCGGATGAAGGCATTGGCCGCAGGACGGATGATCGATGAGGCCATGACCAGGTGCTCGAACAGATCACATTCGCCGGTTCTTGGATTGCTGATCCACATACGTTTGAGCAGTTGCCGCGTTGCAGGGGACTCAATATAGAAACACCCCATTGTCTTGCCGGCGTGCAGCAAATTTCTTGTCTTCTCATCCTCTAAAGGCTGCCAGGTCGCATAGTCGATCTCGCGCCCGGTGTTCCGTTTGATCGCCGCCAGGGCATCACGAATGACAGCCAGGGACCGGTTGCCGAGGATATCGATCTTGACCAGCCCGGCGGCTTCGGCCTGGTCCTTCTCCCACTGGATGACCGGTAGACCCTTGGCGGAGATCTCGACTGGCACGTAGCGGCGGATCTCGTCTGGAACAACCACCAACCCACCGCAGTGCAGGGAAAGGTTGCGCATTTGCCCACGCAATCGACCGGCCAGGCGCAGAATTTCCTGCCAGTCGGCAGACATTTTCTCGCCTTGAAACAGAGGATGATGCGCGATCGCCCCGGCGGTCTGATCGGCCTTCCAGTACCCTGAGATGCGCGAGGTCAATGTCTTAATCTGAGCTTCGGGCAAACCGAATACCTTGGCCACTTCGCGAACCGCTGCCCGGCCCTTGAAGCCGACCTGGTTAGCGACCATGGCTGCCCGACGTGCACCGTAGCGGGCAAACGCGAAATCAAGGACGGCATCACGTTCATCCCATGGGAAATCGATATCGATATCGGGAGGATCGACCCGACCGGGATTGAGGAATCGTTCGAAGAATAGATTGTGCCGAATAGGATCGACATGGGTGATTCCCAAGCAGTAAGCGACCAGCGAGGCAGCGGCACTGCCGCGGCCACAGGTGCGTGGTGATTGTCTGGCGAGCTCTTCGACAACAAGGAAATAATGGGCAAAACCTTTGCTGCGAATCATCTCCAGTTCTTTGCGAAGCCGCATCTCTGCGCGTTCATCGATGCGACCGTAGCGCCTCATTGCGCCTTCCCGGGTACGGTGTTCCAATTCTTCATCGGCTTCTCTTGCTGTCAGACCGCGATAAGCCGGGAAGATGGTTGCCGAAAAATCCCAGTCAGTTTTGCAGGCATCAGCGATACGGAGCGTGTTCTCGATGGCTTCGGGGCAATGGGGGAACTTCTCGGAAAGCCATTGCGCAGAACACAGGCAGTCATATTCACAGGCTGTATCCTCACTCCGCAACCTGGAAAGTTTTGTATTGAGAGCAATCGCCCGGATTATCCGATGCAGTTCAAGGTCGTCGCTATCGATGAGGACCGCCCGGGTCGAGGCCGCTGCCGGCAATTTTAGTTGACGCGACAGAGCCAAAGCACGATGCATCTGGTGCCCCGGAGAGAGTTCCACAAAAAGGTGCTGCCTGGACTGGTGCAGGAGCGGCTTCAGCACCTCCGGATCATCGGAGAGGATAGTTAATCCCTGGCGATGTATGATCAGGCTCTCGTTCAGGCGGAAGTTGCTGTGGGCATGCATATCGGAGAGCAGACGGCAGAGGTTGCTATAGCCATCTTCATTGCGGGCCAACAGGACAGCTCGTTGACCTTCACTGTTCGCTTCCACACCAATAATCGGGGCAAGGTCATAAGCTTTGGCGGTCTCCAGGAAATGTGGCAGCCCGTACAGACCGTTACGGTCGGTTAGAGCCAGACGCTTAAGGCCCAGCTTTTTGGCGACCGTGCAGATCTCCTCCAAGGACCGCACGCCCCACTGCGGTGAGAAGGCTGAGTGGACATGCAAGGGTACATACGTTTTCATTATCTCAAGGTCCGCCCCCACTGAAGCGACTGCATACCGTATTTATCGCGCACCCGGTCCAGCGCATATTGCAATGCTGCGTAGTCAGTCTTGCCTTCCGCATGGCCCGCAAAAAGGTCCATTTGTATCTTCTCTGTTGTAAATTTCGAACAAACCAGATTCAGCCCTTTGACCCGAACCCGGCGTTGACAGGCTTTGTGGAACAGGTCTTCGGCTGTCTCGAATAGCAAGTGGTCCTGGTTGTTGGGCACAGTCAGTGTCGATGTTCGTTTGTGCGAGACCCCATCGGCGTAATTGACCGTCAACGTCAACGCCCCCGCGTCCTTCTTCAGACTGCGCAGCCGCCGGCCGCTGGCTTCGACCAGTCGGCACAATTCAGCGAGCAGGACCTGGTCATCGTTTTCCTCCTCTGAAAGGAACGACTCCTCGCTGACTTCCGGGGTCCGCTTGGGCGGTTGGACGGGCGACGGGTCGACACCGCAGGCTCTTTGGTGAAGCAACGGCGCGAACGGGCCAAACGCGATGCGAAGTTGTGCGATGGCGAGGGCCGCTACCTCTTCAACGCGTTGCAAGTTGAGATCTTGCATGAGCACGGCTTGACGTGCCTGGCCGATCCCCGGCAGGACGGAGACCGACAGAGGACCGATGAAGTTACGCTCGGCACCGCGCAAAACATCGCAGACCCCTGGCTTGTCGAGATAATCTGAAGCGATACGAGAGACCAGTTTATTGCCGGCGACCCCGACTGAACCCTGGAGACGAAGGCGGTTGGCGATCTCCCGGTCCAGCTTTGCGGCAATGTCCCGGGATGGTCCCAGCAGGCGCCGGCAGCCGGATACGTCGAGAAAAAGACGGCCTTGTGCGTTTGTTTCGGTTAAAGGACTGTAGCTTCGCGAGATCTCAAGAAGTCCCGTTGACCCTTTGGCTAACAACTCCGGATCGGGGGGAATGAGGATCAGGGAGGGACAGAGTCGGCGGGCACGATAGGCGGACATGCCCGCGAAGACGCCATCGGCTCTGGCTTCAGGTGAGACGTGTTGGAGCAAAGCCCGGTCGGAGTGGCCGGGCACAACGGCAACGGGGCGTTCTCTCAATGACGAATCGGCCACCCGGGCCAACGCTATCGGAAAGGCCGGAACGACCAAGTGCAGAATGTCTCGGTTCATACTTACGCTTTAAGACAATGCCGAATAACGCCAACGACAACCCCCTCGATACGAAAATCTTCCTCGGCTTCAACCAAAATCGGCGCCATCGCCGGATTGGCAGGATGCAGTTCAACCCGCCCAAGTTTGTAATAGAGGCGCTTTACCGTCGCTTCATTCCCAAGCATGGCGACCACTGTCTGTCCGTTCTCGGCCGTGGTCTGCTTGCGCACCACTACGTAGTCACCATCAAGGATGCCATCACCAACCATCGAGTCGCCCTGGACTTTCAGAACAAAATTCCTGCCGTCACCGACCATGGAGGACGGCACCTCGATAGTATCGGGATTCTCCAAGGCTTCGATCGGTTTCCCGGCGGCGACGATTCCGGCCAGCGGCAGCTCTGCCGAGTCGACTTTCGGACGCAGGACCCGCATGCCGCGTCGGGCGTTCCAGTCTTTTACCAGAACGCCTTCGCGTTCGAGTCGCACCAGGTAATTCTGGACCGTCCCCAGCGAGCGAAAACCGAACGCACGGGCGATCTCCTGCTGGGATGGTGGGTAATCATGCTGGGAAACATAGGACTCTATGAAGTCCAACACTTTCTTCTGTTTCGGGGTGAGCGGACTCATGACAACCTCCAAATCACTACAAAAAGTATATGCGTAAGTTTTGCGTAAGTCAACAGCGCACAACGTCCTTTGATGCATCATCAAGGACGGCATCATTAACCAGTCAAAAACAGGCTGATTTCTCTCTCGCAACCCGTGCCTTGTTAGAATCTTTTCCCCATGACCTCAAGTGCAAAACGAGCCGAAACATTGGCAGGAGCACCGCCCATTCCGCAAACCCCCAAGCTAATGATAGAATAAATGAAAGAGCAACCGTTGTCGGTTGCTTCTTTCATTCGGAGTCATGAGCATGAGCGAACCAACCAACTCTGCCGTGAAGAATGCCGGCTGGAATTTCGACAACAGCTACTCCCGGTTGCCGTCATCGTTCTTCGTGCGGGTCAGTCCGGTGCCGGTTGCAGCCCCCCGACTGGTGATTCTCAACCGGAACCTGGCCGGGAGGCTGGGAATGAATGTCGATGCTCTATGCGCACCCGAGGGGATCGAAGTGCTCGCGGGGAATCGCACTCCGCCCGGTTCCGACCCGTTGGCCCAGGCCTATGCCGGTCATCAGTTCGGCCACTTCACCATGCTCGGCGACGGTCGCGCGATCCTGCTGGGCGAACAGCTGACCCCGTCCGGAGAACGTTATGATATCCAGTTGAAAGGATCCGGCCAGACACCTTTTTCCCGCGCCGGCGACGGCCGTGCACCGCTTGGACCGATGCTTAGGGAGCACATCATCAGTGAGGCGATGTTCGCCCTCGGCATCCCGACCAGCCGCAGCCTGGCGGTGGTCGCGACCGGGGAACCGGTCTACCGGGAAACTGTCCTGCCGGGTGGGATTCTGACCCGCGTCGCTTCCAGCCATCTACGCGTCGGCACTTTTGAATACGTTGCCGCCCGGGGCGACAGAGAAGAATTGCAGCTGCTCGCCGATTACTGCATTTCCCGCCATTACCCGGCGCTGGCGTCCGTTGCCGATCCCTATCCGGCCTTGCTGGAGGCGATCATCATCGGCCAGGCCGAGCTGCTGGTGCAATGGCAGCTGGTCGGGTTCATTCACGGCGTCATGAACACCGACAACACCACCCTCAGCGGCGAAACCATCGATTACGGACCCTGTGCTTTCATGGACGCCTATGATCCTGCGACGGTCTTCAGTTCGATTGATCATCATGGCCGTTATGCCTATGCCAATCAACCGCCCATCGCGCAGTGGAACCTGGCCCGACTGGCGGAAAGCATGCTGCCTTTGATCGCCCCCGACCCGGACAGGGCCCTGGCTATCGCCCAGGAGAAAATCGCGGCTTTCACCACCCATTTCCGGCAGCTTCAGCTGACGGGATGGCGGGAGAAACTGGGGCTTTTCAATGAAGAAGCCGGGGATGAAACCCTGATCGAGGAGCTGCTGGCCGGCATGCAGCGGTTACGGGCCGATTTCACCAACACCTTCCGCGCTCTCGCCGACGGTGCCAGCAAGCCGGACCCGCTGTTCGAAGACGATGACATGACCCGATGGCAGGCACGCTGGCAGGCACGACTGGAACGACAACCACAATCCCTGACGGAAGCCGGCCAGTTGATGCGCTCCCGCAATCCGGCAGTAATTCCGCGGAACCATCGGGTCGAGGAAGCCCTGACCGCGGCCGGACAGGAGGATTACCAGCCGCTGGAACGGCTGCTGTCGGTGCTGGCCAAACCCTACGACGACACCCCGGAACAGACCTTTTACCGCTCTCCGGCGCCGCCTTCGGACCAACCCTACCGGACCTTCTGTGGGACCTGAACAAAATGCAAAGAGTTTTTGTCCTTAAAGAATTATGGTCGGCATCATCAAATGGTGTGTGATAAAGTCTCTCTCCTGTGACGAAATTGACCCCGGCACAGGTCTGAAACGGGTGCGAAATGCTTCCAGTTCGCCTGGAACCGTACCATAAATTGACACAGCAAATTCTCCACTGGAACAACTTAAAATCGAGATACCCTTCGTTTTGCGACCTCCTCGCGTGTACCAAAAATTGGCACACCATGAACTAAAAAATAAGTCATTTTAATATTTTGCAGTTCATTTTTACCGCGAATCCCAGCTTTTATCTCAACCCTAAGTTTATCTGTGGTTCCAGTCTGATGGGCAGAAAGTGTTGCGGTAGGAAGCTTGGCTTTCGCTGTCAAATTTCAGGAGAAATTCAAGATCATAGGAAAACGCCGCAAGGTGTTTGTGAGCAGGATGGTTTCGTTGTTCGCGAAGGATTAACGGCATATGGCGCTGATTTTAGCCACAGAAATCGAGCCATAGAACAAGAATAGGGCCGCTTATCGAAGCAAAATAAAATAACTGCAGTCACTTAAACTGGTCCGACTCCTTTCAGCCCCCTGCAGACCAAGTCAATGCCTGGCCAGGAACCTGTCGAGCTGGTTGGCGAAAGCCTGCCGGTCACCGACGTTGAGTGCTGCCGGGCCGCCCGTATCCACACCACAACCGCGCAGTTCATCGAGCAGGTTGCGCACGGCCAGACGCTCATCAATGTTGTCCTCGGTGTAGAATTCCCCGCGTGGGTTGAGCGCATGGCCCCCCTTCTTGATGACCGCGGCCGCCAGCGGAATGTCGGCGGTGACAACCAGGTCGCCGGGATCAAGCATTTCCACGATCTTGTCATCGGCGACATCGAAGCCGGCACTGACAATCATTGTGTCGATATAGCGCGAAGGTGGTATACGCAGCGGTTTATTGGCCACCAGGGTGAGCCGTATCTTCTTGCGCTCCGCAGCGCGGAACAGGATCTCCTTGATAACCTTGGGGCAGGCATCCGCATCAACCCAGATCTGCATACGTGTCGTTTCTTTTGGAACGTGACATTGTCAATTGGAACATTTGAAAGGAGCACTTGTTTTCAAGTGCCCCCTTCTTGTGAGTTCATACTAAGCTTTCACGACGCTCAAAGGACTGTCTCCGAAAGGCCCGATCTCAACATTACCGACCTTGAGTTCTTTATCAAGGACCATCTTCAGGTAATTTTTCTGGTCAATGGTCCTGGTGACGACATTCCCTTCACGTAAAATGATCAGTGATTTTTCGAAACCCTTGCCCCAGTTGCTGTCCGTCAGGTCGGGTTCGAAGCAGACGATTTTATCGATTCCGGATTGCACGATCGCTTTGGCACAATCGATACAGGGGTACCAGGGCACATAAATCGTACAGTTTTTGGTGGAGACGCCGAGCAGCGCCGCATTGTAAATGGCATTTCTTTCGGCATGGGACGCCCAGAGATACTTCTCTCCTGTCGACGCCTCGTGGCGTTCCTCGACGTCGTCATTCACCCCACGGGGGAAACCGTTAAATCCCGTGGAGCGAATCTCGTTGTCCGGCCCGACGATAACGGCACCGACTTTTCGGCCGCGATCCTTGCTCCAGGTTGCAATAAGCTGCGCCAATGCCATCCAGCGGATATCCCAGTTTGAATGCGACAAGGTGAACTCCTTATTGGTCAGACACACGGCTGGGCCGCATGCCGTCGTGAGAAGTGAATCGGGTCTGAAGAGAGCAGAAAAGTCCCCTTCAGCCACATTTTGAATCGCCACAATTGAGGCAGGTCAGGCAACCGGCCATGAGGATAACGGCTTTGCTGTAGCACCGGCTGCACAGTTTGGCCTCAGCGGGGAAATCGCCGGATTCCTCCCCCATGGACTGGCCTTTCGCGGCCTCATATTCCGCTTGCTTGGCCTGCAGCATCTCTCTTTGGGCTTCCGGAATTTGCTCTTCCTGGAGGAGGCCGATCATCTTCATGTGCCGCTCCAGGATGAAGCCAATCTCGGCCACCAGCGACGGCATGAAGCCACCGCCCCCGGGCTTGAAGTAGCCGCCCTGGGGGTCGAAGACCGCCTTCATCTCGTCAACCAGGAAGGTGACATCGCCCCCTTTGCGGAAGACCGCCGACATCACCCGGGTCAGCGCCACCACCCACTGGTAATGATCCAGGTTTTTCGAGTTGATAAAGATCTCGAAAGGCTGGCGTGTCTCGTGTTCCGTGCCATGATTCAAGACCATGTCGTTGATGGTGACATAGAGGGCGTGCGGGCTTTGTGGTGTCTTGATTTTGTAGGTGGCCCCGACCAGCATCTCAGGCCGCTCGACTTTCTCGTGCATATCTTCAAGCTGACGCTTTTCTTCCTGAGCGGCTTTGATGCGCTGTTCATTGAGATTGATGACCTCGTAAGCAACAATTTTTTTGTCTATTTTCGTCGCCATTTTCTGTCTCCTTTTCACAACTTGCCGTAATAGCCTTCTTTAAGCGCATCGAACAGGTTGGCCGCTGTGTGGCGTTCGTTGTCGTATTCGATCTCTTCGTTGCCGCGCACTTTGACGACGTTGCCGTCTTCAAGGGTAAACTGGTAAAGGGTCTCTTCCAGGTCCTTCTCCTTGACCAGGACCCCCTGAAACGCTTCCGGGTTGTAGCGAAAGGTCGTACACCCTTTCAAACCCTGCTGGTATGCATACAGGTAGATATCCTGAAAATCGGCGTAAGGGTAATCGCTGGGGACGTTGGCGGTTTTGGAGATCGATGAATCGATCCATTTCTGCGCCGCGGCCTGAATATCGACATGCTGTTTCGGCGAGATATCTTCCGAGGTGACAAAGTAGTCCGGGAGACGTTCTTCCGGTTTGTCGCTGCCTGGCATGGCCTGCGGATTCACCAGTTCGCGGTAGGCCAGCAGTTCATAGGAGAAGACATCGATCTTCT
This sequence comes from Desulfuromonadales bacterium, assembly GCA_037383085.1. Lineage (GTDB taxonomy): Bacteria > Desulfobacterota > Desulfuromonadia > Desulfuromonadales > BM103 > JARRPG01. The sequence continues at coordinate 17,767 of JARRPG010000006.1, forward strand.
CCTTGGTCTTCTTGCCCGGACGAATCAGGTTGCGTGAATAGTGATGGGCGAAGCTGGGCTCGATGCCGTTGGAGGCGTTGTTGGCGATCGACAGCGAGATGGTGCCGGTGGGCGCAATGGAACTGTGGTGCGTGAAGCGGGCACCGACCTCGGCCAGCTCGGCCACCAGTTGCGGAGCTTCCTTGGCCAGTTTCTGCATATAACGGCTGTAGCGTGCGTGCAGAATCCGGCCGGGGATCCGTTGCCCCAAAGTGATGCCGTCAGCGGCCATCTCGGGACGTTTGCGCAACATCTCCGCAGTGACTTCGTAGTCTTCCAGAAGTGCCGGGGCCGGCCCTTTCTCACGGGCCAATTCGAGCGCCTGCTGCCAGCCGGCCAGGGCCAACTGCAGGGTGACCTTTTCGGTGAACGCCACGGCATCGGCATCGCCATAGGTCATACCCAGCATGGTGATGGCGGAGCCGAGACCGAGATAACCCATACCGTGACGCCGCTTGCCAACGATTTCGTCGCGCTGTTGCGGCAGCGGCAGGCCGTTGAGCTCAACCACGTTGTCCAGCATGCGGGTGAAAACAGCGACAACGTCCTGAAAACGCTCCCAGTCGAAATGCGCGTCTGCCGTAAAGGGCTGTTCGACAAAACGGGTCAGATTGATCGAACCGAGCAGGCAGGACCCATAGGGGGGCAAGGGTTGTTCCCCGCAGGGGTTGGTGGCGCGGATTTTCTCGCAAAACCAGTTATTGTTGTTGTCATTGACCTCATCGATCAGGATGAAACCCGGCTCGGCAAAATCATAGGTGGACGACATGATGACGTTCCATAACTGCTTGGCGCGGATGGTGCGGTAGATTTTGCAGGCGACCAGGCCGTCCTGGTTTTGCAGGTAGCCATCGGTCACCGGCCACTCTTTCCAGATCACCTGGGCAGGATTCTGCAGGTCAAGTTCATCGCGCTCAAGTTCTTTTGCGGTGATCGGGAAGCACAGCGGCCAGTCCGCATCCTGCTTAACCGCCTCCATAAACGCATTGGTGATCAGCAGTGATAGGTTGAACTGACGCAGGCGACCGTCCTCCCGCTTGGCCTTGATAAATTCGAGGACATCGGGGTGAGAAATGTCGAAGGTCGCCATCTGGGCGCCACGGCGGCCGCCTGCCGAAGAGACCGTGCAGCACATACGGTCGTAAATATCCATGAAAGACAAGGGCCCCGACGTGTAGGCCCCGGCGCCGCTGACAAAGGCATTGCGGGGTCGCAGGGTGGAAAATTCGTAACCAATCCCGCAGCCCGCTTTGAGCGTCAGACCGGCTTCGTGAACCTTCCCTAAAATAGCATCCATCGAGTCGCCAACTGTCCCGGAAACCGTGCAGTTGATGGTCGAAGTCGCCGGTTTGTGCTCCTGGGCGCCAGCGTTGGAGGTGATGCGACCGGCCGGAATGGCACCGTTCTCCAGGGCCCATTGAAATCGCTCGAACCAATAGCGCTGTTTCACCTCGTCTTGTTCAACCGCGGACAACGCCTTGGCAATTCTCCGGAAAGTGGCAGACAGGTCTTCATCGAGCGGTCGCCCGGCGGCATCCTTGAGGCGATACTTGTTGTCCCAGATATCCAGAGAGGCGGCTTGCAGGGGGATTCCGATAAGCTCAAGCTTCTTTTTGGCAGTGTTGACAGACATCGACGAACCTCCATAATTTGCCCTGTTTCATCCCGTCCAGGGCCATCGTATGTGCATAAAGCGATTTTGAATCGGCTGGCATCACGAACACTCTATATTGTAGTTTTCGGATTGTAATCTACAATATGTTGTATGGCAAAGACAAAATACAAAAATGGTCATAATTAATTACAGGCCATGGAGAGGCGAGAAGTGCGAGGTGCGAACAAGCAGAATCTAAGCCTTAAAGCATTTACCACGGAGGTCACAGAGTAAACCAACAACGAATTGGGTTTTATCCTGTTCATCCCTTTCATCCCTGTTGAATCAAAGGTTTCGTCTTCATGGTGATTTTTCACGATTCAGGGCTTGACCCGTCACCTATCTTTTGCCAAGCCGCAAACAGACATAAGCGATGATCAAGAGGGGATAAACCGAAAGGGCGGCGACGAATTTGCCCTGGAAAAGAGCGTAAGTGCTGAATCCCAGGCCAAGGATGATGAGGGCGATCAGCAGGATGGCAATCGGACGGTTCATGATTTTCCTTATCTGGTGAATCTGGATGTATGTATTTCGAGGGCCCTTGTTTCTCATCTCCCGCTGCGCGCTTCGCACCTCACTGGACTAGATCTCAAGGTGCCAGGCGGTCGATCTCCCAAGCCTGTGAATCGTTGCGTCGGTAGCGCAGCCGATCATGCAAGCGATTCTCCCCCTCCTGCCAGAACTCAATAGCTTCAGGGACGACCCGATAGCCGCCCCAATGCGCTGGGCGCGAGACATCTTGCCCCGAGAATGTCCGGGACGCCTTCTCGAAGGCAACATCCAGGATCTCCCGATCCTCAATCACCTGACTCTGGCGGGACGCATGCGCACCGAGTTGAAAGCTGCGGGGGCGGCTGGCAAAGTAGGCGTCGGATTCTTCTGCCGTGACGTGTTCCACGGCCCCCTCGATCCTCACCTGGCGCGATAAGGGCAACCAATAGAACACCAGGGACGCGCAGGGGTTTTCTTCCAGTTCGCGCCCCTTGCGGCTCTGGTCATTGGTGTAAAAGACGAAGCCACGCGCGTCGAAACCCTTGAGCAGCACCATCCTGGCCGAGGGTTGGCCTTGCGCGGTCGCGGTCGCCAGGCACATGGCATTGGCCAAGGCGATTCCGGCCTGCTCGGCCTCCTGGTACCAACGGGCAAACTGCGTGAAGGGATCGGGGTCCATCTGATCGATCTTCAGGGGCGTTTTCTGTGCATCGTTCACCAGTCGAATCCTCCGCAAGCGGACCTGGACACTATGGGTTGGAACGGTCGATCTTTGCTCGGCCGACGGCGAACAGATTGAAGCCTCTGTGGGCAATCAGCTGGCCCAGCTTGATGATGCCCCACAGAAAGGCCAGCGGCAGCACAATCGCATTGAGGACAAAGACAACAATCAGATCGACGATCGTTTCGATCATCCCCTGCGCCAGTCTCTTGACCGCTTTGAACTTGGCAATGACATCCAGGGACTTGCGGCCTTGGTCCACCGCAGTGCTGAATTTTTCCTGCATCTGGCTCAGCCAGCTCTGCTCCTCTTCGGGAACCGGTGCCTTGCCCTCGGGCTCAGCCTGCTCATCCATATCTTCCAACGCATAGGACTCCAAGGCGCTGGTTGACTGGCGCAGCACGTCCACGGACTGGTCATGGCTCTTTTCCAGAAAGGTGACATAGACTTGATGATTCAAAAAAGCCATCGCCGGAACCGCAAACCGCACCAGAACTGCCAGGAACAGGAGCGCGATGCCGATCTGGCGGAAATTGAATCGTGACTCGCGCGGCAACCAGAGGCCCGCCAGCAAAAAACACAAGGCCATGGCGAGCAGAATCTGGACACTGATGAAGGGCGTAATCTCAATCAGGAATTTTTGAATCCCCAAAGAGGTCAGGCTGGCCAGCATGACCCAGGAAAACCGCTCGACGAGATCGTTGACCGGATCCAGGGCTTGACCCAAAGCCAGGGACACGCCCACGCCGCCGGGTTCCAGTTGCACTTCACTCTCCTGGAAAACCGACACCACCGCGTTGAAGCCACGGGCCAGTAGAAAGGCGGTCCCCGCGTTGGTTAAGCTCTGGTCCACATATTCCGTCGACTTGGCGTCGACCGCCTGGAAAAGGTGCTTTTCGAAGAGGGCTTTTCGGGTATTCGGGATGAGGGTGAGGATCAACAGGGCGAGCAGAATCGTGCTGAAAATGAGCCGTTTGTTCATAGCGAAAGACCAGATAACATGGAACTTTTTGACAAAACCCCGACCACAGATTCAGTCGAGACAATCAACAGCAATGAATTTAACACAGGGGATTCAGCCGCAAAAGACAATTCCCGGGACACGATTCCCTGGCTCAGCAGGTCGGCAGCATCGACGACAGATGTCGCGCGAAGCTTTTCCCAAAGTGCCGCTCAATTTTGCGGGCCCTTTTTTAGCCAGAACAGGGGGCGCGGTGCATTGGCCAGGTAGGCACCGACCACCACCAGCAGCCCCCCACCGATCACGGAGAGGCCGAGCGACTCGCCGAGGATCAGGGTGGCGAGCAGCACGCCGTTAACCGGTACGAAGTTGATGAAGACCGCCGCACGCGACGGGCCGATGCGCTGAATCCCCTGGAAGTACCAGAAGAAGCCGACCACGGTACCGAACAGGCCGAGGTAGACGATGTTCAGCCAGTCCAGCGCGGAGAAGTGAAGCATTTCGCCGAAACTGCCGTAATAGACGGCCAGCGGCAGCATGAACAGGGTGCCGGCCAGGGCCGACCAGCAGACCGCAGCGAGCGGCGAGAGGTCCCGCATCGCCGTCTTACCGATCACCGAGTAAAGCGTCCACGACAGCACGCAGCCGAAAATCAGCAGCTCCCCCCGGCCAATGCCGCCGGTCAGGATCAGGGTCGGATGGCCGCGCGTAATGACCACCAGGGCACCGGTCACCGACAGCGGGATGCCGACGATCCGGCTGAGCGGCAGCACCTCACGGTAGATCAGCGCCGAGCAAAGGGTGATCGCCACCGGGTTCAGGGCGATGATCAGCGCCGCCCGGCTCGCTTCGATCAGGGCCAGGCCATTAAAGAAGAACAGGTTGTAGGCGAAGATCCCGGTCAGGCCGAGACCGGCCACCGCCACGGCCTGGCGCAGATTCAGCCGCGGCAGTCCCCCTTCGACTTTCCAGACCGCCAGCAGCAGGAGCAGCGAGGCCACGCTGAAGCGGAAAAAGGCCGCCGAGACCGGGTGGGCATTGCCGGCCAGCAGGCGGGCCGCAACGAAGGTGCCGCCCCAGAAGAAGGCGGCGGCAAAGAGTTTCAGGTAGGTGGTCAGCACGCTCTTGAACGACTTTCGATGGAAATTTCTAGAGACGGCACTATCGACCCGTCATGAATACGCCCCCACGACTCATTTGTCACGAAAAAATCCAACAAAAAGTGGCGATAAGGTGCTTGCCAAGGACGCCCGTTGGCAAAGGGCTCCAGGTCGGGAATCGCTTGACTGCCGCGTGCTGGCTGGCTTAACAATAAGGCAGATCGACTTTTGCGCCGGCCCCCGCCGCGCCAACCCACAACCGAAATGAACCGATGAATCTCAACGACCCTTTCGGACGCATCCAGTCCAAACGCCAGAAAGAGTACCAATCCCTGTGCCAGTCGCTACGAAAAATAGGCATCAACACCCCGGCCGATGCCCGGGAGCTTCTCGAGAAACTGCGCCGGCGGGGCATCTGGGGGGTGGCGGTGATCGCTCCGGTCACTCTGTTCCTGATGGTGGCCCTGCCGGAGCTGCGTTTTTTCCTTCTGGGCTGCGGCGTCCTGGCGGGCTTCTTGTGGATCAAAACCACCCTGAGAAGCCGTGAGTATGTCAAACGCTACATGCGCGAGGAGCTGGGCGTCCCGGAGTTGTCCTCCGGAGACACCCCAGACGCATCTGATTAACCTCCCAACCAGCCGCACAGACCCCGCAGAATCGCCAAGGTCTCTTCCGGATCCGGACGCTCGCGATAATCGGCGCTGACCGCGCCGGAAACGATCGTGCCGTCGGCCGCGACTACGTAGCGGGCCGGAATCGGCAGCGTCCAGCCCGGATCGTCACTGTAGCGGGGCAGTTCCAGACCAAGCTCTTTGTAAACGTCCTGGAGGTCCTCCGGCAGGGTAAACCGCAGGCCGAAACGATCGGCGATGTGGTTGCCGGGATCCTGCAGCAGGGGAAAGGACAGAGCGTGGCGATCGATCAATTTGCGACTGTGGCTGGCGGTCATCGGCGAGATGGCAACGATGATCGCACCGACGTCCTGGAAAGCCGCGTAACTGTTTTGCAGAGCCTCCAGCTCCGCGTTGCAGTAGGGTCACCAGATGCCGCGGTAGAACTGCAGGACCAGCGGTCCCTGGCGCAGCAGTTCGGCGCTGTCGACCGGCACGTCCTGGTGGTTTCTGAGCGTAAAGGCCGGCATCGTGTCACCGGCACCGAGGGTCTTTTCGACCTGTCCCGATTCGGCCAACTGCCGGGTCGCCCGGCGCATGACTTGCCGGGCGTTGTCGGGCAGCCGCTCGGCCGCCCGGTCTTTGATCTCCTGCAAGGTCTGGCGAAGACGCATTCTTTTCCTCCAAAGTCAAGCGCGCAACCGTGAGGCGACAGAAGCCCCTGTTTCCCCTCATTCAGCAGCAGGTATCGACGACTCCGCCATCGACGCGGCAGGCTGCCCCGGTGGTGGCCGAAGCGAGCGACGAGCACAGATAGACGGCGAGATTGGCGACCTCTTCGGGCTCGGCAAAACGCTGGATCAGTGAGCTGGGACGGGCCGTTTTAAAAAACTCCTTTTTGTAGGCCTTCAGGCTCTGGCCTTGCTCGTCGGCGAGCTTTTCGACGAAGGTGGCCACGCCTTCGGTCCAGGTCGGCCCGGGCAACAGGGCATTCACCGTCACCCCGGTCCCTGCAAGGTCCTTGGCCAGGCCGCGGCTGATCGCCAGAAGGGCCGTCTTGGTCATACCGTAATGGATCATTTCCTTCGGGATATTGATACCGGATTCACTGGAGACGAACAGAATCCGCCCCCAGCCCCGTTCGCGCATCGATGCTGTGACCCGGCGGGTACAGCGAATTGCCGAAAGAACGTTGAGGTTGAAAAAGCGCTGCCAATCGTCATCGGTGATCTCGTCAAAGGGTTTCGGCTCGAAAATACCGACATTGTTGACCAGGATGTCGATCGGGCCGTCTGCCAACGCCTGCTCGAAAAGCGTGTCGACGCCTGCCGCTGAGGACAGGTCGGCCGCGATGCCATGCGCACTGCCAGCCGATGCGATCTCGGTGGCGACTTTTGCTGTCCGCTGCGGGCTGCGGCCGTTGACAATCACTTCGACGCCCTCGGCCGCCAAACCGGCGGCGATGGCGCGACCGATGCCGGCCGTCGATCCGGTGACGAGCGCACGCCTTTGTTTCAATTTCAAATCCATGTTTCATCTCCTTGCTTTGCGATCGGGTCGCCTTGCATAACAGAATCCTCGAAAAGGTCGGGATGGTTCAGGAGTCCAGGATTCGGGCCCCGGCTTCGCGCATGTCCGCAAGCGCCTGCGTGCCACCATCGGCGGTCACCGGCCGGGTCGCGGCCGTCACCAGGACCATCTCGAAGCCCGCTGCACAACCGTCGAGAACCGTGGCCCGCACACAGACATCCTGGGCCAGACCGGTGACGAAAATACGCCGGATTTCCTGCCGGCGCAGCCAGTCGGCCAGTCCCGTCTGATCGAAGGCCGAGTTCTGGTCCTGGTCGAAGCGGGTGCCCTTGGTGACGATCACGGCCGTGTCGGGGACGATCAGATCCGGATGAAAATCCGCGCCGTCGGAGTCCTGCAGGCAGTGCGGCGGCCAGGGCCCGCCGCTCTCGTCAAAACTGAAGTGGTGCTGCGGGTGCCAGTCCCGCGACAGGTAGATCGGAATGCCGTCCTCGCGGGCCTGAGCAATCCAGGCATTGACCACCGGCACGATTTCGTCGCCGCCGGTAATCGGCAGGGCCCCTCCCGGGCAGAAATCCTTCTGCACATCGACAACCAGCAGCAAGTCGCCGGCCTTGAATCCTGATGTGTGGTCGTTCATAGGGTCCTCCGTCACCGGGCAAGCGGGCGCCGCTCAGGCGCCTGCTCCGCCCTGGGTCCAATTGTTTTGCTGTGTCTCCACAAACTCTAACGAAGAAGTCCGGACTGTCCAGTCCGCGCAAAATCCGGGGACCCGATCAGTCGGAGGCATGGCGGGCAGACGGGCCTGGCCGATTCACAATCTGTTTTTTGCGGGCGGCGCGGTCGCTTTCTTGTTCCTCTCCGAGTATACTGGAGAATCATTCGGACCATTTAAATCCTGGTGCTCTGCGCGCTTTAAGCGCTTTGAAGAGGGGGACGCCATGCTGGACCCACTGCATCGATTCCTGAAAAAGGAGACCTCGGTCGGCATCCTGCTGATGACGGCAACTGTTCTGGCCATGCTGCTGGCCAACTCGCCGCTGCACGCCTGGTACGATTTCTTCCTGGAAACACCCTTCGAAGTCCGTTTGGGACGCCACCTGCATATCGCCAAACCGCTGCTGTTGTGGATCAACGACGGCTTGATGGCGGTCTTCTTCTTCCTGATCGGCATGGAAGTGAAGCGGGAGCTCCTGGTCGGGCAACTCTCCAGCAAGGCCCAGATCGCTCTGCCTGGGGTGGCCGCCCTGGGCGGTATGCTGGTGCCGGCGCTCTGCTATGTCCTGATCAACTGGACCGATCCGGTGGCCCTGAACGGCTGGGCCATCCCGGCAGCCACCGATATCGCCTTCGCGCTCGGCATCCTGGCGCTGCTCGGTGACCGCGTGCCGCCGTCCCTGAAAATCTTTCTGCTGGCCCTGGCGATCATGGATGACCTGGGGGCCATCGTGATCATCGCCCTGTTCTATTCCGGCGACCTCTCGACGAGCATGCTGGTCCTCTCCGCCATCTGCCTGGCCCTGCTGGTGATCTTCAACCGTCTGAAGATCGACCGACCGGCCCCCTATTTGTGGGTTGGCGTGCTGCTGTGGATTTTCGTGCTCAAGTCGGGCGTCCATGCCACCCTGGCCGGCGTCGCCCTGGCCTTTGCGATCCCCCTGAAAAGCCACACCAGGCCGGACCACTCGCCTCTGACGGAGCTCGAACATCAGCTGCATCCCTGGGTCAACTTCCTGATCCTGCCGCTGTTTGCCTTTGCCAATGCGGGCATTCCCCTTGGCGGCATGGGCCTTGGCGATCTTTTTCATCCTGTGCCGCTGGGGATCATGCTCGGCCTGGTGGCCGGCAAGCTGATCGGCGTGTTCGGCTTCTCGCTGGCGGCGGTCAAACTGGGCCTGGCCCGATTGCCCGACCAGGCCAACTGGCAGCAGCTGCTGGGCGTCGCCGCGTTGTGCGGGATCGGTTTTACCATGAGCCTGTTTATCGGCGGGCTGGCCTTCGAACATACCGGCGGGGACGCCATGACCTACTTGACCACCCATCGCATCGGCATCTTGAGCGGATCGCTGATTGCCGGTGTCGCGGGCTACATCATCCTGGTCCTGGCCGCCAGGAGCCGCCCGGACAACGCCCGGGTGCCCGCGGATCCGGATATGCCGTGAACCTATCGTCATCGCTCATGATCGCAAAGCCGAGCCCTCATGCATGAAAACGCCCTGATCACTCTGGCACTGATTCTGTGTGCCGGGATCGCCTGCCAGTGGCTGGCCTGGCGGCTTCGGCTGCCGGCGATTATCTTTCTGCTCGGCTGTGGCATCCTGGCCGGCCCGGTCCTGCAGTGGCTGCAGCCCGACCAGCTGTTCGGTGATCTTCTTTTCCCCTTTGTCTCCCTGTCGGTCGCCATCATCCTCTTCGAGGGCAGCCTGACGCTGCGCTTCAAGGAGATCCCCGGACTCGCCAAGGTGATCCGCAACATGATCACCTTCGGCGTCGCCGTCAGCTGGCTGATCACCACCCTGGCGACCCGTTTCCTGCTCGATTTTTCCTGGGAGATCTCCTGCCTGTTCGGTGCCATCATGGTGGTCACCGGGCCCACCGTGATCATGCCGATGATTCGCACCGTGCGCCCCTCGGCCGGGGTGGCCAACGTGCTGCAGTGGGAGGGCATTCTGATCGACCCGATCGGTGCCGTGCTGGCCGTTCTGACCTATGAATTCATCGTCGCCGGGGGCCTCCAGGGCGGGCTGTTGACGGGTGTGCTGGTGTTTGCCAAGATCGTCCTGATCGGGCTGGCCTTCGGGGTCGGTGCCGGGCACATCTTTGCCACCCTGGTGCGCAAACACTGGATCCCGCAGTACCTGCACAACGTCTTCGCCCTGGCCCTGGTGTGCGGCCTGTTCGCCGCATCCAACCTGCTCGAGGGCGAGTCGGGGCTGCTCTCCGTGACCATGATGGGCTTGTGGCTGGCCAACCGGCCCGACCTGGAACTGGAAGATCTGCTCGATTTCAAGGAAAGCTTGAGCGTCCTGCTGATTTCGGTGCTGTTTATCATTCTCGCCGCGCGCATGGACCTGCCCGGTTTCCTGGAACTCGGTTGGCCGGCCCTGGGCGTTTTTGCGGTCATCCAGTTCCTGGTTCGCCCGCTGAGCGTGCACGTCTCGGCGCTCGGTTCGCGGCTGAGCATGGCCGAGCGCCACCTGCTGGCGTGGATCGCCCCGCGCGGCATCGTCGCCGCGGCGATTTCTGCCCTGTTTGCCATCAAGCTCGAAGCAGTCGGCTATCTCAATGCACCGCAGCTGGTGCCCCTGACCTTCATGGTGATCATCGGCACCGTGGTGCTGCAGAGTGCCACCGCGGGACCGATCGCCAAGTGGCTCAAGGTGGCCGAGCCGGAGCCGAAGGGTTTCCTGATCGTCGGGGCCAACCTGCCGGCCCGGAGGATCGCCAAAGCCCTGACGGAGAACGGCTTCAAAACCCTGCTTGCTGACCAGAACTGGTCTTCGGTGAGCAGCGCCAAAATGCAGGGTCTCGACGCCTACTGGGGCAACCCGGTTTCCGAACATGCCGAACGGCATCTGAACCTGATCGGCATCGGCCATCTGCTGGCCATCTCGCCGCATATCGAACTGAACGCTCTGGCCTGCCAGTATTATCGCCTCGAGTTCGAACCGCAGCGGATCTACGCCATTCGCAACCAACCCCCGGACAATGGCAAACCGAGCGACAAAGCGGCCTTCAAGTTCGGTGGTCGGCCCTTGTTCGACAACGTCATCACCTACCAGGAATTCGAGAAGCGGCTTGACCAGGGCGCCGAAATCAAAAAGACCAAGCTCACCGAAGAATTCACCTTCGAGGATTACCTGGCCAGACATCGCGAGCACCGCCTGCTGTTGTTTGCCATCGATGACGATCAGTCGGCCCACGTTTTTACGCCGGAGCATGAATTCACCCCGGAGGCCGGCTGGAGTATCCTGGCCCTGGCCATGGAGGACGCCGCGGCCTCAGCCGAAGCAAACACGGCCGGAGACAAAACGTAAAGGTGTAAGGCCCCCTGAATGAACCGGGCATGGAGGTTTACCGATGAACGCATTCTTTTACCTGAAACTTTACCTGCTGACGATCCCGATCTTCTTTGCCATCGACCTGCTCTGGCTGGGGGTGGTCGCCAGGGATCTCTACCAGAAAAACCTGGCGCACCTGCTCAGCCCGAACGTCAACTGGCCGGCCGCCATGGTCTTCTACCTGATGTATATCGCGGGTATTCTGCTGTTCGCCGTGAAACCGGCCCTGATCGCGCAGTCACCGCTTAAGGCGGCGGTCTGGGGCGCCTTGTTCGGCTTCTTTACCTACGCCACCTATGACCTGACCAATCTGGCCACGCTGCGCGATTGGCCGATCAAGATCGTGGTCATCGACATTCTCTGGGGGACGCTGCTCTGTACGCTGGTGGCCAGCGGCAGTTACCTGGCCGGCCGCTGGCTGAGCGGCTGAACCCGCTCACCAGGGCCGACGGTAGTGACCGTCACCGGCGTCGAAGGATTCACTCAGCCGGACCAGCAGAGGCGTCACCACCGCCCAGACCACCGCCAGCACCAGCAGGCTGAGCAGCAGATGGCTGCCGAAGCTTGCCGCGCCGAGACGGACCCCGGCCCAGTAGGCGAGCGGCCCGCCGAGCAGGCCGAAGAGGGCCGCGAGCCAGTAGCGGCCGCGCAGCCAGCGCAGGGCGTAATGGAACAGGGTGGCGAACTGGGCCCAGATGACGAAGACCCAGAGCGGCAGCCAGAACGGCCAGCCCGGATCGGCTTGAAAGGTGAAGAGACCGAGAGCCTGCTGCAGGCTGTCGACGACCACGCCGATCAGGCAGGCCACCGCCAGCAACGGTCCCTCACGCCGGGCATCCGGCACCAGCAGCAAGTGCACCCCAACCAGTGCCGCCGCCAGCAGAGCGCCGATTACCGGGTATCCCCAGGCCCCGCCCAAGACGCAGGCGAACCACCCCCCCTGATAGAGCAGCAGATTGATGCTGTTTGACACCAAGCGATTCATCATCGGACCCGACCGCTTCAGCGCTCCGGCTGATGCAGCACGATCTGCGCCAGGTCGATGAGCCCGGCGCTGAAGCCGGCCTGGCAATAGGCGAAATAATACTCCCAGGTGCGCAGGAAACGCTCATCGAAGCCGAGGTCGTGGATCTCCGGACGGTGCGCCAGCAGCGCCTGGCGCCAGCAGGCGAGCGTCCGGGCGTAATCGGCGGCGAAGGTGTCCGGGTCGTGCCACTGCAGCCGGGATGCATCGGCGACGATCTCTTTCAGGACGCCAAGGGAGGGCAGGTGCCCACCCGGGAAGATATGTTTGCGGATCCAGTCGGAGCTGTACCGATAGGCCTGGTATTTGCGATCGGCAATCGTAATGACCTGGATGACCGCCCGGCCGCCCGGTTGCAGCGCCCGGTCACAGGCCGCGAAAAAAGGCTTCAGGCCGGCATGGCCGACAGCTTCGAGCATCTCGATGGAAACAATTTTGCTGAATTCTCCGGCGACATGCCGGTAGTCGCAGAAACGCAGGTCGATGCGGTCGGTCAAGCCGGCTTCGGCCACCCGCTGTTGCGCCAGATCCAGTTGCTCTTTGGAGACGGTGATGCCGGTTACCCGGCAGCCGGTCTGCCGCACGGCTTCGATGGCAAAGCTCCCCCAGCCACAGCCGATTTCCAGGACATGGTCCTCAGCGGTCAGTTCGGCCTTGTCAATCACGCTGTGCAGCTTGTTGCGCTGCGCCTGCTCCAGGGTGTCTTCCGGGGTGCGGAACAGTCCGCAGGAGTAGGTCAGGCTCGGATCGAGGAAGGTCGCGAAGAAGCGGTTGCTCAGATCATAGTGGGCGCGGATGTTCTGCGTGCTGCCGCGCACGGTATTCGGCTTACGCAGGTGACGCAGGTAATTGACCAAACGGCCCACCGCAGCGGTCATCAGCCCGCGATCATCCATCTCGTCCTGACAGCTTGCCAGCAGCGTCAGGAGACCCGGCAGGTCGTCGCTGGTCCAGTCGCCATCGGTGTAGGCCTCACCGAAACCGATGTCGCCGGAGAGCATGACGCGGCGGAAAAAGCGATATTCCCGGACCGCCAGGGAGACCGCCGGCAACCCGTCCTGGGCTCCGAAACGGTGCTGGCTGCCGTCCGGCAGTCCAAGGCAGAGTTCGCCGCGCGGCAGCTGCTGCAGAAACCGCATCACCAGGCGCATGCCGAGACGATCGACCCAGGCCGGCGGCACCGGGCGCACCGTCAGCCGATGTTCGGGAACAGGCTTGTTGTACACGGGCAATTTCCTTTGCACGTAAAGGCGCGCCGCCTGCCAGAGGATCCGCGGCATGGTCAGGCTGGCACTGACCGGATGCTTGACAATTGTCCGGCCCAGGGCGGCCGGCGTCAGGGGGTCTCCCCGGCCGTGTATGCGCGCCACCAGGGAGAGCTGTTCACCGTTATAATAGCGAATCGTATTGTCGATTGTCTCCCCGGGATCCGTCAGAAGGAACTCGTAGCGCCCCTGCAGCGAGAAGAACGGCGAGACGTGAAACGCCTTGTCGGCATGCAGCAGGTATTTGCCGTCAGCCTGCGCCGCTTCGGCGACCGCCAGGGGATAGAGGTGCATTTCTCCGAAGGTGTTGTTGACCTGGACAACGATATGAGCGAGTGCGCCCTGCTGATCGCAACAGTAAAAGAAGCTGATCGGGTTGAACACATAGTGAAAATAGCGTGCGGCGGTGACCATCACGATCCGGCCCGGGACCAAGCCGGGGGCCGCGTCTTCGAGAACACGTTCGACTTTACTGCGCAGGGTGTCCGCTTCGGGCCACAGGTAATCGCGGTCATGAATCGCCACCGGCCGGATGCGATTGTGGCCGAACAGGGCACTGCTGCGGTCAAGCGCCGGCAGTTCCTCCAGGTCGAAGGCATAGAAATAGACCGGATAGCGAAACCGGTGCTGCACCGGTTCGAGCCGGGCGTGCATCACCTCACCCTGGTAGATCCTTGAGTTCACAGCACCATCCCGAACTCTTTGCCGACGGCAGCGCCCGCTTGCACCGCATCTTCATGGAAACCGTAGCCGAAATAACTGCCGCAGAACCAGGTGCGTCGCCGGCCATTCAACCCCGGCAGTTCGGCCTGGGTGGCCATCGACGCGTGACTGAAGAAGGGGTGATGATAGACCATCTCGGCGATCACGCTTTCCGGCGGGAACGGCTCCGGGCGATTCAGGGTCACGCAGTAGTCGTGCCGTGCGGTGAAACCCTGCAGGCGGTTCATGTAATAGGTCACAAACACCGGGCAGGCATCCTGCACGTTGGATCTGCGGACCGCGTTCCACGAGGCCCAGGCCTGTTTCTGGCGCGGCAGCACCGAGGCGTCACGATGCAGCACGGTGTGATTTTCCAGGTACTGCCAGGGACCGAGCAGGCGCTGCTCCTCCTCGTCGGGATCCGCCAGCAGCCGCAGGGCCTGGTCGGCATGGGTGGCGATCACCACCTGGTCGAAGGTCTGCGCCGCACCATCGCGGAATTTCAGCCGCACCCCATCGGACAGCCGTTCCACCGCACGGACACCGCTGTTGAGAAATACCGACCCGTCAAAGGTGCGTTGGAAGGCCTTGACATAGGCGAAGCTGCCGCCGACTACGGTGTGCCAGTTCGGCCGGTTGCGAAAGGTCAGCAGACCGTGATTGAAGAGGAACCTTAAAAAAGGCTCCACCGGGAAGGCGGTCACGCGGCGCGGCGCGGTGGACCAGATCTCCGCGGCCATCGGCACCAGGTAGTTGTCGCGCATGTAGGCCGAAAACCCGCCCTGCTCCAGGTACTCGCCGAGGGTGATCGGCGGCACCCGGCCGGCCACCAGATCATTCCGGGACTGTTTGCAGAAGCGGCCGATTTCGAGCAGGAAGCTGTAAAAGGCCGGCCGCACCAGGTTGGCGCGTTGCGCAAACAAACCGCTGAGACCAGTGCCGGCATAAACCAGGCCGTTCTCCTGATTCTGCATGCTGAAGGACATCTCCGAGACCCGGATGCCGACTTCGAGCCGGGCAAGAAAGGCGTGCATCAGCGGATAGGTCTGGTCATTGAGGACGATAAAGCCGGTATCAACGGCCAGGCCGGCGTCCGGGCCGTCGGTGATTTCGATGGTGTGCGTGTGACCGCCGAGATAATCGTTCTGCTCAAAAAGGCTGACCCGGTGCGCGTTCTGCAACAGGTAGGCGGCCACGATTCCAGCCACACCGCCGCCAATCACGGCAATATTCTGGCCTTTTTCGGCTGCTGGACGATTCATGGGTTGTCCTTTCCACGCCGGGGCGGCCCGGGAAAGAAGGCGTTGGTCCGCTCCCGGTAGGCTTCGAATTCCGGATTCCCGGCGTATTTTTCCTCCAGCATCGGGATGCCGGAGACCTTCAGCAGCAGGACATCGATCAGCAGCGGGCTGACGATCGCTAGCCCGCCCAGCGGCGCGCCGAGAGCGATCAGGAAGATCCCCCACCACAGGGTGGCTTCGCCGAAATAGTTGGGATGCCGGGTATAGCGCCACAATCCGCTTTGCATGATGCGTCCCCGGTTGTCGGGATCCTGCTTGAAGCGCAGCAGCTGCCAGTCGCCGATCGCCTCGAAAGCGAAGCCGATCAGCCAGATCAGCACCCCGCAAAGATCGAGCAGGCCAAGCGACCCGCCGGGGCGGCTGAAGACCAACAAAGCCGGCAGACTGACCAGGTAGATAACGCCCCCCTGCAGTAGAAAAATTTGCAGGTAGCTGCGCCAGACAAAGCTCTCCCCCCAGGATTCACGCCATTGCCGGTAGCGCGCATCTTCGCCCTCCTCGCCGCGCTTGCGCAGAAAGATGTGTCCAGCCAGGCGTAGGCCCCAGAGGGTAATCAGGCTGAGGACCAGGACTTGACGCGGGTGGTCGATGCCGTATCGGGCGGTGACCGTCCAGCAGACCAGCACGAAAGCCAGGCCGTAGGCGATATCGACCAGGCTGTTGTCCTTGCGCCACAGGGCGAGGGGAAAGAGCAGGGTCATAAAAACCCACAGAACGATGCCTGCAAAAAGATAAAGATTCATCGCTGTCCTGTTGGTCCTAAAACGAATTGATCATCGATAATAAAAGTTATTTTACACGATCTGAAGTCTGCGGCAAAAGTCCCGGCCCACGAAGAGCTTTACGGGGTACGGGACACCCCCCTGTGGTACGCAAGAACCGCTTTTTGTTATGATGGATCGAAACCAAAGAAGAAAGGCCGCTGCCCCATGAGATCTGTCCTGTCTCTTCGTTCCTGTACCCTGCTGATCGGTGCCAGCCTGCTGCTATCGGCTCCGCTTCAGGCGGCCGAGATCAAGGGGGTGCACTTTGCCGACAGTGTGCGCGTGGCGGAAACCGAACTGCCTCTACGCGGCACCGCGGTACTGACCTGGGCGCTGTTGTTCGATGTCTACGCCGGGGCCTTTTACCTGCCGGCGTCGCAACCCGGGGTCGAATGGACCGCGCCGGTCCCCAAACAGCTTGAGCTCAGTTATTTTCGCAACATCTCGGCGTCAGATTTCGCCGAATCCTCCGACACGCTGCTGCGGCGCAACCTGACGCCACAGGCCTACCGACATCTCGCGCAACGCCTGCAGCAACTTTACGGCCTGTTTCGGGATGTCACGCTGGGCGATCGCTACCGCCTGATCTACCGGCCCGGAACCGGCACCGAACTGCGCCTGAACGATCGACGCCTCGGCACCATCCCCGGCGACGACTTCGCGGTCGCCTATTTCAGTCTCTGGCTCGGCGAGCAGCCGATTGACAAACGGTTCCGCGATCGCCTCTTGGGGATCGACTGAGGGTTCTCGCTCAAACGGCTTTGCCCATGTCCCGATGCAGCTCTTCGCGAAGGTGATGAGCCACCGGACCGACCTGCCCCTGGTTGATGGTGAAATCGTCCACCTTGACGACCGGCATGACCTCCAGGGAGGTTGAGGTGATGAAGACCTCGTCGGCGAATTTCAAATCCTGCAGCTTGTATTCACCGGTGATCACGCGCAGGTTGAGCCGTTCCTCGCACAAGCGCATGATGGTCGCCCGCGTCACGCCTTCCAGCAGACCGGTCGAAGCATCCGGGGTAAACACCCACCGGTCCTTGACCCAGAAGATGTTCGAGGACGCCCCCTCGCAGATCTGATCCTTGTTGTTGAGCATGATCACTTCGAAGGTGCCGGCGGCGATCGCTTCGAGTTTGCCCAGCAGGCTGTTGAGATTGCTGATCGACTTGATCTTCGGGTTGATCGCTTCCGGGGCGTTGCGACGCGTTTCGGCAACCTGCAGCGCAATCCCCTGGCGATAGTAATCCGCATCGAAGCCCTTGAATTCGCGGCCGACGATCAGGCAGGTCAGTTGGTTGTCCATCACGCGCTGGAAACCGATCTGTCCCTGCCCCCGCGTGATGGTAATCCGATAATAGGCGTCCTGGAGCGCGTTGCGCTCACGCAGCTCCAGGAGAATCGCCTCGAGCTGCTGCCGGGAAAAGGTCATCGGATAGCGCAGGGCCTCGGCGGACTGGCGCAGCCGCTGGTAGTGCTGGGCAAACTGGTAAAGCCGGTCGCCCACCGAGCGGAAACTTTCGAAGATACCGTCTCCATAGAGGAAGCCCTGATCAAAGACGGAGATCACCGCCTCTTCACCGGGCACAAAGCGACCATTCAGATAAACCTCGTTCATGCGTGAACATCCTCTGCTTTAATGGCAATCGCGACTTCTAACCGTCCGGAATAACTATGCCATTATTCCGGACAACGTCAACCCGGGCCGGCCTGGGAAAAGCGAGTCCGGCACCGGTCGGTCCCGAGGCGACAGCCATAAGCGTCGCAATTCCCGACAAACAATGCTATCTTTGAGGCTGCCGTCAGGTCACAGAGCTGAGGGGACCGGTTGCGGGCCAAGAGAGCGCCGAGAATCTGACCGGCAACGCCAACCAACAAGACCAGAACCTTCGATGACCATCCGGATTGAGCCATGATGAGTCCCACCGCGCCGCCGGCCCGGCTGCCTGAACGCAGCCGGGTGAAGGCCCATTACGAGAAGCAGCTGCCGGAGCACAAGGCCGCCCTGCAGAAACTCTCCCAGGAGGTCCGCCAAATTCTCGAGCAGCAGGGCCTGACGCCGGCGATCAAGTCCCGGGTCAAGAGTTTTGATGCCTTTTATGACAAATTACGCAAACTCAACAGCGGTGGCCGCCGACGACGGCTGGCGCCGGTCAACGACTTTTTTGGCTTGCGGATCATCTGCCCCTTTCTCGAGGACATCGAAACCGTCGCCAACCTGATTGGCGCCCACTACGAAGTCGTCGAAACCGAGTTCAAGGCAAGTCAGCACTCGTTCCGCGAATTTGGTTACGACTCCGTCCATCTTGCCATTCGCCTGGAAACCGGGCAGAACGGCCACCTGCTGGCCGGCGTCCGCAAAGTCTGCGAAATCCAGCTGCGCACCATCCTGCAGGATGCCTGGGCCGAGGTCGAACACGAGCTGGTCTACAAGTCCGACATCTCGTTGCCGAACGAATCGATCCGGCGCAAGCTGGCCGCGCTCAACGCCAACCTGACCCTCTCCGACCTGATCTTCCAGGAAATTCGCGACTACCAGAAAGAACTCCGCCGCCATGGTCACAAGCGGCGTGCTCTCGCCGGACGCAGTCCGCATGAGGCCGGCGATATTGCGATTTCCCATCCCACGGCGGCCGATAAGCCGTCGCCGGTGACGCCGATTGCGCGATCGATGGGCAGCGACCTGGAAAAAATCATGCTACGGGCCCTCGAGGCTCACAGCAGCCACGACCTGGAAACGGCGATCGCCCTTTACGGCCAGTTGCTCAGCATGCGCCTCGACCGCAAGGTGCGCAGCCTGGTCTACAACCATCGCGGCATGGCTTACTTCGCCATGGGGCATCACCAGCGGGCGCTGCAGGACTTCAACAGTGCGGTCCGCTACGATCCCGAAAGCGATCGCGGTTTCGCCAATCGCGGTCTCTGTCAGCGGGTTCTGAAAAAGTATGAACGGGCACTCGAGGACTTCAGCCAGGCCGTCAAGCTCAATCCGAATCGGCCGGATGGCTACTTCGGACGGGCGCAGACTTATCATGACATGCAACAGTTTGCCCCGGCGCGCGACGATTGCGAAAAAGCCCTGAGTATTCATTCCGGCTACCAGCCGGCCCGGGACCTGCTCAAGACACTCCGGGCCAATGCCGATTGACCTGACCGACCCCTGCGGCACAGCGCCAGGGCATGGCCGCGGCCGGCAAGGATCGTCCTCACCAATGAACCGAGAAGACCCCAGAGACCGCATCAGAGTCGCCGCCGAGGAGGCTGTTCGACGCGCCGAAGCCACGGCACGGCGTTATTATGCGATCGACCTGCCGCCGGCGGACATCGCCTTCACACTGCGGGGCCGCTGCGCCGGCCAGGCACGCCTGCATCCCGCTGACCGCCTGGAGCTGCGCTTCAACCTGGCGTTGCTTATGGAAAACAGCGACGATTTTCTGACCCGGACGATCCCGCATGAAGTGGCTCACCTGGTGGTTTTCTGGCGCAGCCGCGGCCGGACCCGGCGACCGCGACCGCACGGCCCCGAGTGGCAGCAGGTGATGCGCGACTGTTTCCGACAGGACCCATTGCGCACCCACGCCTATCCCACCACGCCGGCCCGCATCGTGCATCGTTCTTTTCGCTACGCCTGCAACTGCCGCGAGCACTTCCTCACCGCCATCCGGCACAACCGCCTGTCCCGTCATCGTCAGCTGCAATGCACCCGCTGCCATAGCCGGCTGGTCTTTCTCGGCCGGGTGGAGGATCCGCCCTCCTGAGACCGGGCTCCTGGTCACGCTGGCCGGCAAATGACTTGCCGCTTGACAACACACCGCAGCTGCCTTAGCGTGTTACGAAACTGCATTTCGTGTTACTGCTGCGACAGCACTGCGGAAAGGACCGGTCTCATGCACATGGCAGACGCCCTGGTCTCACCGGCCGTTGGCGCGGCTTTCTGGGCCGTTTCAGCCGGCACCATCGCCTACTGCTCGGCTCGGGTTCGCCAATCTCTCGATGAGCGCATCATCCCTTTGATGGGCGTCCTGGCCGCCTTTGTCTTTGCCGCGCAGATGATAAACTTCACCATTCCGGCGACCGGTTCGAGCGGCCACCTCGGCGGCGGACTGCTGTTGGCGGTGCTGCTCGGCCCGGCCCCGGCGTTCCTGGCAATTGCCTCGGTGCTGGTGGTTCAGGCCCTGTTCTTCGCTGACGGCGGCTTGCTGGCGCTGGGCTGCAATATCTTCAACCTGGGCGTCATTCCGGCCTTTATCGCCTACCCGCTGGTTTACCGGAAGCTGGTCGGCCAGGACCCGCGCCTGTCGCGCATGGTGACGGCTATGATCATCGCCGCGGTGGTCGCCCTGCAGCTCGGCTCCTTCGGGGTGGTCCTGCAAACCGTCGCCTCCGGCATCGCCGCCTTGCCCTTGACAACCTTCCTGCTTCTGATGCAGCCGATTCACCTGGCGATCGGCCTGGTCGAAGGGCTTGTGACGGCCCTGGTGGTGTCCTTCGTCTACCAGGCGCGTCCGGACATCCTGCAGATCGCCGGCCGGCAGAAGCCGATCGGCAGCCTGCCGATCCGATCGCTACTGGCCGTCATCACAGTCGCCACGCTGTTGACCGGCGGGCTGCTCTCCTGGTACGCCTCGGCGTCGCCTGACGGCCTGGAATGGGCGATTACCCAGGTCACTGGTTCGGCGGAATTGCCGGAGGCCGAAGGCCGGGAGCATCAGGTTCTGGCGCAGCTTCAGGAGCAGACGGCCCTGCTGCCCGATTACGCACTGCCCGCAGGATCTTCCGGCGCCGGCAACGCGCGCCTTGCCACCAGCCTGTCCGGACTGGTCGGCGGCGGCCTGACCCTGGCGGTCTGCCTGCTGATCGGGTACCTGCTGCGTAAGCGCACCGCGCGTGCCCGGCCGCTGTGATACGCTCAGCAACAAGGCGAGACCACCCATGATAGCCCGAGACGGCTCGTTTTTCGATTTCAAGCAGCTCGACCTGCTGGCCTTGCACCAGACGCCGCTGCATCGTCTCGAAGCGCGGGCCAAGGTGCTGACGACCTTCGGCTTTATCCTCTGCGTGGTGTCCTTCGGCAAATATGAAATTTCTGCGCTGCTGCCGTTCTTTCTCTATCCGGTGGCCTTGATCACGCTGGGCGACCTGCCGGTCGGTTACATCCTGCGCAAGGTTCTGATCGTCATTCCCTTCGCCCTGCTGGTCGGCCTGTTCAACCCGCTCTTCGACCAACAGGCGATCATGCAACTCGGCGGTCTGGAAATCTCCGGCGGCTGGGTCTCCTGCCTGTCGATTCTGCTGCGGGCCATCCTGACCGCCACGGCCGCCATTGTCCTGGTCGCAATCACCGGTTTCCCAGCCATTTGCAGCGCGTTGGAAAAGCTCGGCATGCCCCGGGTCTTCGTCATGCAGCTGCTGTTCCTCTACCGCTACATCTTCGTGCTCGCCGAGGAAGCGCTGCGGACCGCGCGGGCCCGGCAATTGCGGACCTTCGATAAGCAGGGATTGGGTCTGCGCACCTTCGGTTCACTGGCCGGCCATCTGCTGCTGCGCACCTGGCAGCGGGCCGAGCGGATCCATCTGGCGATGCTGGCCCGCGGCTTTTCCGGGCAGGTGCAGGCAACCCGCCACCCGGGGCGTTTCGGCCGCCCGGAAGGGCTTTTCCTGGCCGGTTGGCTGGCACTTTTCATTATCCTGCGGATCGATAACCTGCCACTGCGCTTCGGCCAATGGCTGACAGGACTGATCGGATGAGCCACCATCGCCTTGTGGCCAGCAACCTGACGCATACCTACCCGGACGGCACCGTCGCCCTGCAGGATGTGTCCCTGCGCGTGGATCACGGCGAGGCGGTGGCCATCGTCGGTGCCAACGGAGCCGGCAAATCGACCTTGCTGCTGCATCTGAATGGCTCCCTGCAAGCCTCCGCCGGCCAAATCATCGTCGGCGATACGCTGTTGCAGAAGGCGACTCTGCCGGTCATCCGCCGCACCCTGGGGATGGTTTTCCAGGATCCAGATGATCAGCTTTTCATGCCGACGGTCTTCGATGACGTCGCCTTCGGTCCGGTCAATCTCGGCTTAGCGTCCGAGGATGTCACCACCCGGGTCGAAACAGCCCTGCAACACGTCGCCGCCCTGGCGCTGCGCGACAAAGCCCCCTACCATCTCTCAAGCGGTGAAAAGAAACGTGTCGCCATCGCCACCGTGCTCGCCATGATGCCGGACATCCTGGTGCTCGACGAACCGACCAACGGTCTGGACCCGAAATCCCGGCGCGATCTGATTGGACTGCTGAAAGCCTTTCATCACACGCGCATCATCACCAGCCATGACCTGGACATGGTCCTGGAGGTCTGTCCCCGGACCATCGTTCTGCACCAGGGACGGGTCATGGCTGACGGGCCCACCCCGGAGATTTTCAAAAACGCTGATTTATTGGCAACCTGCCGTCTGGAAAAACCCTTTGCCATGCAAAGCTGCCCGGTCTGTTCCCCCGGCGCCGAAACGGCCTCGCCGATCCCGCCCCTGGTGGCGCCCCACCCTGGGACGCCACACGATCATAACCGCTGATCCGCAGATCAGAGGCCGCTGGTTGCGGCGCAGCCCATCCCGGACCTGAGCGGTCGCCATCGGCGCAGTTCGTCGAGCGCGCCTGCCACCCGCAGAGTCGGCGTCGAGCCAATGGGCCAGTCGGGTCCTGGCGAAGAGCTAAACCACTGTTTTATTTACGTTTAATAAATTTTTTCTTAGACAGCGACGGCAAAACGAGTTACTCTGTGGCGGCTGAAGGTCAGAGGTCTGACCACGACGTGGCCCGGCCGACCCGGCGGTTTTTTTAACCCCAAAAAATCGATTTTCCCTGCAGGGGATTTGACAAACGTCGATTTTACGACACGTTTATTACTGGTCATCGTTGACACCATCATCGCGTTCTGTCACCGCAGCGCCGGCAGAACGTCAGACACCCTCAATTTTTGCGGAGGATAGATTCCCATGAATATTCACGAGTACCAGGCCAAAGCGATCCTGCGTAATTTCGGGGTTCCGGTCCCGGAAGGACACGTGGTCTACAACAGTAACTCGGCGCGCGACTGGGCCAAGCGGATCGGCGACGGCCCCTGGGCGGTGAAAGCCCAGATCCATGCCGGCGGCCGCGGCAAGGGCGGCGGGGTCAAGATCGCCAAGACCGCCGACGAGGTCAAGAAGTTGGCCCGGGAAATGTTCGGCATGACCCTGGTGACCCATCAGACCGGTCCCGAGGGCAAGGTGGTCAAGCGGGTGCTGATCGAGAACGGCTGCAACATCGCCGACGAATTCTATGTCTCTTTCCTGGTTGACCGGGCCACCGACAAGGTCACCCTGATGGCTTCGGCCGAGGGCGGCATGAATATCGAGGACGTGGCGGCCGAGACCCCCGAGAAGATCTTTTTCGAAGCTGTCGACCCCACGGTGGGTCTGTCACCCTACCAGGCCCGCAAAGTGGCCTTCAAGCTCGGCTTCGAGATTGCCCAGGTCAAGCAGGCGGTGCCTTTGCTGATGAACCTGTACAAGGCTTTCGTCGAAGCCGACTGCTCGCTGCTCGAGATCAACCCCCTGGTTTTGACCGGAGAAGGCAACCTGCTCTGTCTCGATGCCAAGATCAATTTCGACGAGAATGCCCTGTTCCGACATCTGCGTATTCGCGACCTGCGTGATTACGACGAAGAGGACCCGATGGAGATCGAAGCATCGCAGTACGATCTCTCCTACATCGCCCTGGACGGCAACATCGGCTGCATGGTCAACGGCGCCGGCCTGGCCATGGCGACCATGGATATCATCAAGTATTACGGTGGCGAACCGGCCAACTTCCTGGACGTCGGCGGCGGTGCATCGATCGAGCGCGTCACCGAAGCCTTTAAGATCATTCTCTCCGACGACAAGGTCGAAGGCATTCTGGTCAACATCTTCGGTGGCATCATGAAGTGCGACGTGATCGCGACCGGCGTGATCGAGGCGGCCAAGCAGGTCGGCGTCAAGGTCCCCCTGGTGGTCCGTCTCGAGGGCACCAATGTCGACACCGGCAAGAAAATGCTGGCCGAGTCCGGATTGAATATCGTCAGCGCAGACGGCATGGCCGATGCGGCTGAAAAAATCGTCAAAGCCGTCAAGGGTTAAGGAGAATTTACCATGAGTATTTTGGTCGATAAGAACACCCGTGTCATCACCCAGGGGATCACCGGGGCCACCGGTCTCTTCCATGCCCAGGGCGCGCGTGACTACGGCACCCAGATGGTAGGCGGAGTGACGCCGGGCAAAGGCGGCACCTCGATCGACGGCTTCCCGGTGTTCAACACGGTCGAGGATGCCGTCAAGGAGACCGGCGCCAACGCGTCGGTGATCTATGTGCCGCCGATCGGCAGCGCCGATGCCATCATGGAGGCGGTCGACGCCGGTATCGAGCTGATCATCTGCATCACCGAGGGCGTCCCGGTGCTCGACATGGTGAAGGTCAATAAGTTCATGGAAGGCAAAAACTGCCGCCTGGTCGGGCCCAACTGCCCCGGCGTGATCACCCCGGAAGAATGCAAAATCGGCATCATGCCCGGCTACATCCACAAGAAGGGGCCGGTCGGCGTGGTCTCGCGCTCCGGCACCCTGACTTACGAAGCGGTCTGGCAGTTGACCACGCGCGATATCGGTCAGACCACCTGCGTCGGGATCGGTGGTGACCCGGTCAACGGCACCAGCCATCTCGATGTCATGAAAATGTTCGAAGAGGATCCGGCCACCGAAGCGGTGATCATGATTGGCGAGATCGGTGGCGATGCCGAGGAACAG
This sequence comes from Desulfuromonadales bacterium, assembly GCA_037383085.1. Classification (GTDB taxonomy): domain Bacteria; phylum Desulfobacterota; class Desulfuromonadia; order Desulfuromonadales; family BM103; genus JARRPG01. The sequence continues at coordinate 42,805 of JARRPG010000006.1, forward strand.
GCGGCCGCCTTCGTCCGCGATCACATGACCAAGCCGGTCGCCGCCTTCATTGCCGGCGCCACGGCCCCTTCCGGAAAACGTATGGGTCATGCCGGCGCGATTATTTCCGGCGGCAAGGGGGATGCGGCCAGCAAGAAGGCTTTCCTCAGTGAATGCGGCGTCAGCGTGGCGGACAGTCCGGCCGAGATGGCTGAAGCCCTGTTGAAAATCTGGCAGCCCTAAAGCGGTTGCGCGGCGGAAACGCAAAGGACCGACCCGGCAGGGTCGGTCCTTTTTTCATTGTGTCTAGATACTTCTTTATTTTGCTTCGGGTGTCGGCTGCTCGCGGTTCTCGTGGGGCGATCCCCAGAAGGTGCCGAGCACACTCTTGTCCCGATCACTGAGGATGGCGCCGCGCTCGATCATACGCTGCAACAGGGCATCGAGATCTTCCCCTTCACCGATCGCCTGGTCGACCCGTTCCCGGGTATGACAAATCGTACAGCGGGCTTCGATGGTGCTCTGGAACTCGTCGTTGGCCGGCAGGCGATGCACTTCGTGAACCGCTCCGGGGACCGCCGCCGCCACGGTGGAGCCGCTTATCAGGAGCGCCAACAGCAGCAGCCCGGTGGCCGATTTTTTATTCACGCACATAGGTATCAATGTCCGTTTCGTGGACCATGCCCATCATCCGGGCATACTCCGATTCGATAATCGCATAATGGTGTTCGGTTTCCACCGCCATCCGCTCGAAGATGGCCCGGACCGCCGGATCGATGATGTGGGTCGCCGTCATGCGCAGGTTTTTTGCCAGATCCTCTTCCTCCTGCAGAGCCAGTTCCATGGCCCGGCGCTCGTGAACATTCTCGTCGAGGGCTTTCTCCAGCTGCTTGAGCATGGCATGATCGCTCTTCGGCGGGCGGGCCATGAACTCGTCGAAGGTGCCGAGATCGGAACCGGTGTAGATAGAAAAGAAATGGCTGGCATGCTCGCGTTCTTCACCGGCCAGCTGTTCGAACACTTTTTTGCCGCGCGCGTTGGCGGTCAACGACGCCGCCTTGAGATAAAAGTCCATGACATCTTTTTCGGTCTGAATCGCCTGCTTGATCGCATCAAGCAGCTTCGGCTCCTGGGTCATCTGCTCGCTCCTTTCAACGCCACCGGGACAGGTGGCGCAGAACCATCAATTTTATCGGTGTGAAGGCTAAAAATAACCAGCCGAAGCCGCCAAGTCAAACTATTCCGCGCGCTTTTCCGCCTGGTCTTCGACCCAGGTCTCGATGACGTCACCATCGGCCGCCGACAGATCGAGGAACCGCAATCCCATGCCCGGTTCACGGGAGATTTTCCGCTGAAAATGGTACTTCCAGACCACTTCGCAACGGCAGCGGATGGCTTTTTTCGGCTTGACCGGCAGGGAGAATTCGATCGTGAAGACATCCCCCGGGTCACGCGGCTTGACCGTTGCGATGAACAGACCACCGCGGCTGAGATTCTTGGCATAACCGAAGAAGGTCTTCTGACCATCTTCGACCGGCAGTTTCTCAACAATTAGCGGCGCCCGTGTTGCCCGTCGCTTGCTTTTTTGCTCGACCGTAAATTCGGGAGGATCGGACACGCTCATCCATCTCTCTTTAGTTCCCGCAACAAGCGGGCGGAAAACCCCTCCAAATCATCAATGCACAGCATTTTCGATTTTTAACCTTTTGTCAAGCACTAGCGGGTCGCGCAGCCGAAGTGCGGTCAGCATCTCCGGGACCGCCACCGGCGGTTCAACCCCCTCCCAGGCAAAGTATGCCGGCAAAATATCTTCCGGCTCACCACGCTGAAGACCCGATGCACAGAGGTGATGGATCAACCGGAGTGTCCGGAAACCATCAAACCAGCCATGGAAAGCTGCCAGCCGCCGGGTGCGATTGGCATGGGTCTTCTGAATCCGCGACCAGGCTTTGAGCGCGTCGAGGCCGGTCAGATATCCGACCAGGGCGGGTGAAATCCGCTCGGCACCGACCAGCAGATCCTCCGGCGCAGCCATGATCTTGTCCTCCACGGACTGCAGCCATGTGGCCAGAATCTGGAACGCGGTGACCGGATAGAACAACACGCCGGCCTTGTCGCCAGCCAGCAGACGGGCCATGCTGCGCCCGGTGCCGAAGGGAACCCGGGCGGAAACCCGGGCCTGGGGATAGACGGTGGTTGCGGTGATGGCCTCCAGGCCATCGGTTTTCGCCAATTTCTGCAAAAAGTAAAAATCTTCGCCGGCCTTGCGACGATTCATGCCGCCGCAGCGCACGTAAGACCGCGCCCGGCAGGTCATGGTGCTGCCAACCGTCTGGAAGGCATAGGGCGATCCGGCCAGGGCCAGCCCGTAGACGTAGCTGCGCAAAAACAGCTCGTAACGGTCGATCGCCGCCTGCCCTTGGGCATCGGCACTGGCCTGATGCCGGAATTTCACCACCGCCGCGCCGCACCGGGAATGCTGATAATGCTGCTCAATGGCAGACAGGTAATGCTCTTCGACCAGGGTGTCGGCATCCAGGCAGATCAACAACGGATCGGCCGACCAGTCCAGGACAGGCAGCACGAGGTCCATGCCGAGCTTGCGGGCAAAACCGACCCCGGCCTGCGCGGCGGGCATTGCCAAACCGTCTCGAGTGGCATCGATCCAGGCCAGGTCCAGCGTTGCGGTCTCGGCCAGCGCCTGGTAGCTGAGCAGATCGCGCTCATTCTGCTGTCGCTCTGCGTCACCAGTTTGCTCGCCGCGATTGAAAACGACCACAACCAGGAAGCGCTCGGTGACCGAAGGGGGGTTGCCCGCCAGGCTGTCCAGAGTCGCCATCAGCGAAGTCCCTTCGGCCAGGGACGGGATGACCACCGCACCCCGATACACGTCGCGGCGCCGGCCCGTCAGTCGCCAGGGCCCCTGCACCGACTGCCGGGCCAAGTAACGGTCGACGGCCTGCGGCCAGGACCGATTCATGCCTCCTCCCGGCAGGATTGCAGCAGGGCGGCCAGAGGCTGGTCCGGCCCTTCCAGCCAATGGATAGCGACCCCCTGCCGCTCCATGCGACGGAACCAGGTGTCCTGGCGCTTGGCAAACTGGTGAATCGCACTGTTCAGCTTTTGAAACAGGTCATTGCGATTCAGTTGCCCCTGCAGGTAGCGGGCAACGAACCGGTACTCGAGGCCGTATTCATCGAGCGTGTCCCAGCTGACGCCGGCGGCGTGCAACCGCTCAACCTCTTCGATCATACCCTGTTCGAGACGCGCGCGCAGCCGCTGTGTAATCCGCCGGCGCAGCACATCACGCGGCCAGCGCAGACCATAAACCCGGGATGACAAATCGGGCAGCTCGAGAGTCCGGTCGGCGCCCGCCGACCGTGCGGCCGTGGCAATTTCGATGGCGCGGATCAACCGTTGCCGATCCTGCAGATCCGTGGTGTTGTGCTGGTTCGGCTGCAGTTGACAGAGCTTTTGCTGCAGCGTTGTCATGTCCAGGTTCGCCAGTTGGTCGCGCAGTTCCGGGTTGTGATCGGCCTTAACCAGAGTATAACCACGCAGCACCGCGTCCAGGTAGAGGCCGGTGCCGCCCGCCAGGATCGGCAACCGTCCCCGGTCCCGAATGGCCCGGTAGGCCGCCTTGAAAGACTGCAGGAAATCGAACAGGCTGAAAGGATCACCGGGATCGACGACATCGATCAGATGATAGGGGACAGAACCGTATTCGTTGAGATCCTTGCCGCTGCCGAGATCCAGGCCGCGATAGACCTGACGGGAATCAGCCGAAATAATCTCGGCGTCGAAATGCTGGGCCGCCTGGACCGCCAACTGCGTCTTGCCGGAGGCCGTCGGGCCGAGTATGACCAGAAGATCCATGGCGAATCCTTGTTGCTTCTAAAAAACCGGGAGGTACTGGCTGCCGCTCCCACCGAAACCGTCTCTGCCGCTCCACCGGTCGGCCAGGCTTCACTCGCGGCGAGAAATCTGCTATACAGGGGGCACTTTACCATGTGACCCTTTAACGGGCACAGAACCTTTACGGAACTCCATGTCAACAGAATCCTCTGTCGCAGCCGGCTCCGCCGCGCCGGTCATCCTGGGCCGCTCGCAGCACAGCATCTCCCGCCGCCAGATCGACGAGAACACGCTGAAGGTCCTCTATCGCCTGCACCGGCACGGCTACCAGGCCTACCTGGTCGGCGGCAGTATCCGCGATCTGCTGTTGGGCCGCACCCCCAAGGACTACGACGTCGGCACCGATGCCACCCCCCAACAGGTCAAGAATCTGTTTCGCAACGGGTTTCTGGTCGGCCGACGGTTCCGCCTCGCCCACATCCGCTTCGGGCGCGACCAGGTCGTCGAGGTCGCCACCTTCCGGCGCCACCCGCAGCCGGAGGAATTGCCCGAGGACCCGGCCGAGCATGCCTTCTTCATCCAGAACCAGTTCGGCACCCCCCGTGAGGATGCCTATCGCCGGGATTTTACGATCAATGCCCTGTTTTACAACATTGCCGACTTCTCGATCATTGACCACGTCGGTGGTCTCGAGGATCTGAAGAACCGTCGCCTGCGCGTCATCGGCGATCCGGCCACCCGGTTTCGCGAAGATCCGGTGCGCATGCTCCGTGCCCTGGAGTTCGCAGCCCGGCTCGATTTCCAGCTCGACCAGGAGACCCGAGAGGCAATCGCTGCAAACAGCACTGAGATCGCCGCAGCGGCCCCGGCGCGGGTCCGTGAAGAGATCCTCGAGTTGTTCCGGCATGGCGTCGGCGCGCCGGTTCTGCAAAGCGCCGACGCATTGCAGCTGCTGCAGCCGATGATGGCCGGATACCAACCGGGCCAAATCACCTTTCGTCTGCTCGACGCGCTCAATCAATTCTTTACCAAGACCGGCAAAGTCGACGAAGCGATGGTGCTCGCCGCGCTTTTTCTCGAGGCCTTCTGGCAAAAGTGCCCGGTCAGAACGACCCGTCCGCTCAACGAGGTGGCCCAGGCAGCGGGCCATCTGCTGACCCCTTATGCCAACCATTTCCGCCTGGCTCATGGATTGCGCCACCAGGCGCGGGAGCTGCTGGTCGGCTGCTACCGGTTCGCGCGTGGCCTGGGGCATCGCGGCCAGAAACGTTTTCTGCATCACCCGGAGACACCGCGCGCTCTCGAGATGTTCCGGCTTTGGACCGCAGCCAGTGGCCGTGATCAGGAGTTGCTGGCAACCTGGGAGAAAGCCCTGCACACCCGCCACGACAACATCCCCCACCCGGGCCGGGAGAGTACCCGGCGCACCCACCGCCGGCCGCGGCGTCGGCGACAGAACAAGAAGACGTAAAGGGCCTGGGCCCGCTAAATTTTTCGCAACAGGTCGCGCAAAGCAACCCGTTCCTCGGCACGCAGCGGCCGGTCCCGGAAAACCGCCCGCTGATAGATCCGAGCAAACTCCCGGCACGAGTCATTATCAAGCCGCTCGCCCAACTCGAGCAGGCTGCTGGCCGGTGTGACAGCCTCCGGTCCGTAACGCCGGCGCAGGCGACGCTGCAGCTCCAACACAAGCCGGGCTTCCGGCGATCGTCTCCGGGCGCGGCCGATGGCCACAGCCAGCGCGACCACAAGGGCCACAGCAACCAACCCGAAGCCATAGCGGCGGTCGAAGCGCGGCCAATGCCAGGTCCGGAGCCTCTCCCGGGTGTCCCGGACAAGCTCCATCTGCCGGGTGAAATCGAACAGCAGGACGGTTTGTGTCCAGCGGTAGTTGAGACTGTCCATCAGCCTCTGCCAAGCGCTCAAGGTCGCCCGCTGCCGACTGTTCAGAGCTTCGCCGGCGTTGATCGCCCACTGGCTCGGATCGATGCGGACCCAGCGCCGGTCGTCGGTGAGCACCTCGACCCAGACATGGGCACGATCCTCGGTCACCAGGTAATATCCGCCCAGGGGATTGTATTCCCCGCCGTAATATCCCCCCACCAGTCGCGCCGGCAGATCGGCCAGCCGGGCCAGCACCAGGTATGCCGAGGCGAAGAATTCGCAGTAGCCGCGTTTCTTGTCGAACAGAAACGCATCGAGAGGGTCGGCACCGCCCGGCAGATCATTCTCGGCATAGGACAAGCCCTGGGCGCGGAAAAAATCGGCCAGCGCCTGCAATCGTTCGGCGCTGGTGGCTGCTTGCGCGCGTATCCGGGCGCCCAGCTGTCGCAGGCGCGGCGAGACCTGGTCCGGCAGCACCAAGTAGAAGTCGCGCGGCACCTCTGCGCTCGCCTGAAGGTCGGCCCCCAGGGCGATGGTCTCTTCCAGACGGTAGGGATGATCCAGGGCGCTGCGCGCCACGTAAACCAGATCGTCGCCGGCCTGATGACGGACGCCGGACACCATGAGCGGCTTATCCAGGGTGATCAGGTAGCGGTCGGAACGGGCTTCGGGATAGAGTCGGAGCGTGACCGTGCGCCGGCTGGCGACGACCCGGACGCGTTCTTCAGGGGGCTCCACCCGGATCCAGCGGTTGCCTTCCGGTCGATTGAGCACCAGGGTGCGCCAGTAGAGATCCTCCGGCGCAAGCTCTTCGACTTCGGCCCGGAACGCCAGGTTGCGGGTTGCGGCGATACTGGCATAGGCACCGGGTTGCACGCTTTCCGCCAGGCCGACCCGGGCTTGGGCCGCCGGGTTGACGAACTGCCACAGCGGATGACGGGTGCGGGGCAGCACGAAAAAGAAGACCACCATCAGCATCAGAGAGACCACCGGCAGCAGCAGGCCGACCTTGACCAGTTTGCCCAGGTCCCGGCGCGGCAGCGCCAGCCGCTTGTCCGTGACGAAGACCGTCAGCAGAACCAGCCCCAGGGTGACCGCGAAGACCATCAGGGTCAGGTAGGTCAGGAAACCGAACCCGAGGCCGAGGTCGAGGCTGACCAGGGAGGCGCTGGCGAGAAGAAACAGGGCCAGGGCAAAGATCTGCAGGTAATGCCGCGATTCTTTCGGCATCAGCAGACGCAGCACCAGCAGGATCACCAGCGCCCGGGCAACCGGGCTGGCGACATCGGCCCGGGTGATCTGCAAGGCCTGGTAAAGGACCCCGAGACAGGCCAGCAGGGTCGCCAGAACAGGGTTCAGCAGGTAGCGTTCGCGGTGATCAGACCAGCCGCCCAACAGAACCCCGCCCACGGCCACGCCCATGGTGACCGGCCCGAGATAGGGGACGACCGGCGCCATGGCAAGAATGGCCACCAGGCTGCTGAGAATATTCAGCTGTGATTTAATCTTGACCATAGAGGGCCAGTGCTGTCAGCAGTCGCAGTCTGTGCTGCCGGGTCGTGCCGGGCGGCAGGCGGATCGCACCGATTTGCAGCCCGACCGGCCGCCCGGACTTCATCAGGCGGGAGACCAGGTCACTGCCGAAGCGCAGGCGCTGCTCGAGATCTCGCGCCGGCAGGGCATCCAGATCGACGATCACCGGGGTCTGGGCCGCAGCAGAGAACTCTTTGACCTTGAGGCGGTCGTGCCGGGCCGAGAGCTTCCAGTGAATCCGTTTCAACGGCACATCACCCTGGTAATTGCCGATCCGGCTGATGTCGCCGTCCTGACCTCTCTGCCATTGCAGAACCTCTCCCTGCCTGCCCTCCGGGGCAGCCTGGTCAGCGACCGGGCAGGGCAGCGGCCGGGGGAAAACCGTCACATCGCGATCGATCGGCACGGTCAGCCGACGTACGAAAAAGTTGATCGGGAAGCGCGAGCGAAGTGTGGCGGTCGCAAGCAGCTGGCGGCCGCGCCCGTGCAACACGGTGGTCAGGCTTTTGTCTGCGGTTGATGCGGGATCGACCAGCGGAAAGAGCACCGCCTGGTCATCGAGGCAGACTTCCATCAGGAAGACCGGCAGCCAGCGCCGGCGGTTTTCCAGGCGAATCGTGACAAGGGTCGGCACCCCGTCATAGACCTCTTCGGGAGGGATGCAGGTCAGCCGGAGGCCGGACAGATTCCACTTGCCCAGCACACCGGAAATCGCCATGAAACCGAGCAGCGCCGAGACCATGAGATAGATCAGATTGTTGCCGGTATTGACCGCGGCAAAACCGAGCAGCAGGGTGATACCGATGTAGATCGCCCCTGCTGGGGTCAGTTTCAGGCCAAAGGAACCGGTATCTCGTCGAGCAGCGATTGCAGCAGCTCCTTGCGGTCGATGGTTTCGTTTTCCAGGCGGAGAATCAGCCGGTGAGCACACACCGGCTTGAACAGGGATTTGACATCCTCCGGGATGACATAATCGCGGCCGGCGAGGAAGGCATGGCTGCGTGCGGTCTCCGCCAGGCTGATCGCTCCGCGGGTGGAAATCCCGGCCACCAGCATCGGATGTTCCCGGGTCGCGGCCACCAGCCGGTAGATGTATTCGGTGATCTTGGCCGAGAGCTGCACCGTCTTGCGCATCGCGTCACGAGCGTCCAGCAGCTGATCGACGGTCAACAGGGGCGCGATGTCACGGATACTTTCCCGGATGCTGCCGGTCTGGATAATTTTCTTCTCCATCGCCTCCGGCGGGTAGCCGATCCCGGTGGTCACCAGAAAACGGTCGAGTTGTGATTCCGGCAGCGGGTAGGTCCCGACCTGTTCGATCGGGTTCTGGGTGGCAATCACCATGAAAGGTTCCGGCAACCGGTAGGTCTTGCCTTCCACGGTCACCCGGTGTTCCTCCATGGCTTCGAGGAGGGCGCTCTGGGTTTTCGGCATCGCCCGGTTGATTTCGTCCGCCAGCACCAGGTTGTTGAAAATCGGCCCCTCGATAAAGTTGAACTGGTTGGTATCGCGGTTGTAAATCGACAGGCCGGTGATGTCCGAGGGCAGCAGGTCACTGGTGCACTGGATGCGGCCGAAGGACAGGCCGAGGGCATGAGCCAGGGCCAGGGCCAGGGTCGTTTTGCCCAGCCCCGGAATGTCTTCCAGCAGCAGGTGCCCCTCGGAAAGGAGCGTCAGCATGGCCAGCTTGACGGTCTTGACCTTGCCCTTGAGATAACGTTCGGCGAGGGTTTCGATCACATGGAGGATCGGCACACGCGGGTCTGTCGGCATGGAATCAACGGCTCCTTGTTAAGACTCAGTTGGCCTTGAGGTGATGACGGACATATTTAAAGATTTCCATAACGGTCAGCAACAGAAAAGCCAACCCGAGCAAACTAAACCAAGCCGCGAGGCTGACCGGGGCGACCCCGAGCACATCCTGCATGAACGGCCATTGCATGACCAGGATGTGCACCGCCTGCGCAACCACGACCCCACCGATAAGCAGCGGATTCCGCTGCAGGGGCACCCGGAAGGTGGAAACGCGCTCGGACCGGCAGTTGAAGACATGCACGTTCTCCAACAATACCATCAATAGTAACACAAAGTTACGGGCCTCAGTCACCCCTGTTCCCTGGGCCAGCAGCCAGGCCCAGGTGGCAAAGGCGAGCGTCCCCATGGTCAGGCCCGAAACCAGGGTTTGCGCAACCATCAGGCGGTTGAACAAACCTTCATCGGGGGGCCGGGGCGGTCGCTGCATGACGCCTGGTTCACCGCCCTCGAAGGCCAGGGCCACATCCTGGATGCCGTTGGTGACCAGGTTCAGCCACAGCAGCTGAACGGCACCGAGGGGGATTGGCAGGCCGCTGACCAGGGCCAGGCTGAACAGGACGATTTCGGCGCCGCCGGTGGAAATCAGCAGATAGATGACCTTGCGGATATTGTCGTAGGCAAAGCGTCCTTCTTCGATGCCGGCGACGATTGATGCAAAGTTGTCGTCGGCAACGATGATCGCCGCGGTTTGCTTGGCGACATCGGTGCCGGTGCCCATGGCGACGCCGATATGTGCCTTGCGCAGCGCCGGCGCATCGTTAACCCCGTCACCGGTCACTGCCGTGAAATGGCCCTGCTGGTTGAGGGCTTCGACGATCGTCAGCTTTTGCAGCGGCGACACCCTGGCGAACACACCGACACGACCGATACGCTCCCGCCAGGACGGCTCTTGCGGATCCAGGTCTTCGAGGTCCCGACCGACCAGCATGTCGTCCCTGGTTTGGGCCAGGCCCAGGTCACTGGCGATACTGAAGGCCGTGGCGGGGTGATCGCCGGTCACCATGACAACCCGGACACCGGCCTGACGACAGACGGCAATCGCCTCCCGGGCCTCCGCCCGAAGCGGGTCAATCAAGCCGATCAAACCGAGCAGGGTCAAGGGCGGGATGGCCGAGGGCGAGGGCGCCACCTCGGCGTCCACCACCCCCCGGGCGATCGCCAGCACCCGGTAGCCTTCGCGCCCCATCTGCAGCGCGGCGGCATCCACCGCAAGGGCATCCAGGGGCACCGGCCCCGTCGCCGTCAACATCGTTGTGGAAAAATCGAGGATTTGCTCGACCGCACCCTTGACGAGACAAACCGCCTGATCCCCGCAAACGAAGCGCGCCGCATAGCGCTGTTCTGATTCGAAGGGCACCTCGCCGAGGACGACATGACGGTCGGTTTCCGCTTCCGGGTCGAGGCCAAGCTTGTGGGCGAGCGCCAGCAGCGCGACATCCATGGCATCGCCCTGATGCAGCCACTCGCCCAAAACCAGGCGCAGGGAGGCCTCGTTGCACAAAACGCCGGCCAGGGCCAGGTCGCGCAACCAGCCTTTTTCCTGCGCGTCCAGCGGTCGGCCATCCGCGCCACGCACCTCGCCGGCGCCGGCATAACCTTCGCCGGTGACCTGGAAAGAGCGTCCGGTGGGTAACCAGATCTTGCGCACGGTCTGCCGGTTGACTGTCAAGGTGCCGGTTTTGTCGCTGGCAATGCAGGTACAACTGCCCAGCCCTTCCACCGCGGTCAGCTTGCGGACGATCACTTTGCGGCGCGCCATGCGGGTGGTGGCAATCGACAAGGCCACCGTCATGGCGACCGGCAGACCTTCCGGGATCGCCGACACCGCCAGGGCCACGGCCATCAGAAACACCTCATCGAAGGGCGTCCCCTGAACGGCAGCGGCGATCGCCAGCAGCACGACGAAGCCGACCACCAGGTAACTGACCTGGCGGGCAAACTGCTCCATGCGGATCACCAGCGGCGGTTTGGCCAGGGCGGTGCCCGCCACGGCGGCGGCGATCGAGCCGACTTCCGTCGCGGCCGCCGTGGCAACCACCACGCCGATCGCACGGCCCTGGGTCACGCTGGTTCCGGCAAAAGCCAGGTTGCGGCGCTCTCCCAGGGGCGTCGTTGCCGGGCTGAGCTCACGCTGCTTGCTGACGGCCTGGGACTCGCCAGTCAACAGCGACTCGTCAACCAGAAGATTGCGGACCTCGATAAGCCGAAGATCCGCCGGCACCCGGGCGCCCGAATCAAGCAGCACGATATCCCCCGGGACCAGTTCTTCGGCGGGCAGATCCTGGACCCGGTTGTCCCGCCGAACCCGGCAGAAGATTTTCAGCAGTTGCTGCAAAGCCGCCGCGCTGTGCTCGGCCTTCCACTCCTGCAGGGTGCCCAGCAACGCATTCAGCAGAATCACGGCAAAGATGAACCCGGCATCGGTCCATTCGCTGAGCATCAGGGAAACCAGGCCGGCAACGATCAGAATGTAGATGAGGGGGCTTAAGAACTGGTGCAGGAAAATCAGACAAAGGCCCGGAGGCGGCCGGGTGGGGAGCCGGTTCGGGCCATAGCGGGCCAGCCGTGCGGTTGCTTCGCCGGTGGTGAGCCCGTGCCGGTCACTCTGCACCCGGTCCAGAACCGCGGACTCTTCGAGCGCATGCCAGCAGGTTTTTGCCGGCAATCTGTCCTGCGCTTGCCTGCTCATGTCACCCTCGAACCCTGGGACGGTGATGCCATTGAAAATCCCGAAACCCGCATCAAGTATATCAGGTTGACCGGGTCTGCGCGGCCGGCGGCGTGGTTGACCCGCCACGGTCGCTGTGGTTAAATCCTAACCGGACAAAGGAGTCTCGCACACCATGAACACAGCCTACCTCGGGCTCGGCAGCAACCTCGGCAACCGGCTGGCCTTTCTGCGCAGCGGTCGCGACACCCTGACGGATGGATCCGATATCGTCCTGCTCCAGGCTGCCGGTATTTATGAAACCGAAGCGATCGGTGGCCCGCCGGACAACCCGAAATTTTTGAATACGGTGCTGGCCATCGAAACCACACTGGATCCGCGGCAACTGTTGGCCCGCTGTCTTGCCGTGGAAGATGAGTTCGGCCGTTCGCGGCCGGTCCGCTGGGCGCCGCGAACCCTGGACATCGACATTCTGCTGTATGCCGACCGGGTGGTCTGTGAAGAGGACCTGGTGATCCCGCACCCGCGGCTTCAGGAACGGGCCTTCGTGCTGGCTCCGCTGCAGGAAATCGCTGCCGCGTTCCGGCATCCTGTGCTGGAGCAAACCATCCGCGAACTGGCTGCGGGCAGCGAGGACGTCACCGCGCTGCAACCGCTGCATAGCCACTGGTAATCGCCATGCTGGTCCGACTGCTTCTCTGGCTAATCGTCCTTTTTTTGGGTTATACGGTCTATCAAATGATCAGGCAGGCCCTGCAGAAGCCGCCGGCACCACCACCCGAGAAGACCCCGCGCGGCGAGGAGATGATACAGGATCCGGTCTGCGGGACCTTTGTGCCCCGCTCCGACGCGGTGGCAGCAAAGATCAAGGGCCAGGACCATTATTTCTGTTCGCCGGAATGCCGGGAGACATATCGGCAGAAGGCCGAGCAGTGACACGAACTTTCCCCCTCTCTTGTTGAAGGAGCAAACAGATGAAATTTTTTATCGATTGTGCTCAGGGAGATCATCACCCTGGTTGATGGTCCGATTTCGGCGGAAGTCGTGGCCACGGACGCGGAAGGAATGATTCGCGAGGCCGAAGAACTGGCGCAGATCGACCCTGACAAGATCGTTGTCAAGCTGCCACTGATCGAGGACGGACTCAAGGCCACCCGGGTCTTGAGCGAGAAGGGCCTGAAAACCAACGTCACCCTGGTTTTCTCGCCACTACAGGCGCTCCTGGCTGCCAAGGCCGGCGCCACCTATGTTTCGCCCTTCGTCGGCCGGCTGGACGATATCGGTCACGACGGGATGGAGATCGTCGACCAGATCCGCACCATTTTCGACAATTACGGTTATGCCACCGAGATTATCGTCGCCTCGGTGCGCAGCCCGCAGCATGTTTTGCAGGCCGGCCTGATC
>JARRPG010000007.1:0-59286 GCA_037383085.1 Desulfuromonadales bacterium
GACGGCCCTGTTGGCGGCCGAAACCGGTCATCTGGTTTTGTCAACCCTGCATACCATTGATGCCACCGAAACCGTCAATCGGATCATCTCGGTCTTCCCCCCCTTCCAGCAACGGCAGATGCGGATTCAGTTGGCGTCGGTCTTAAGAGGCGTGATTTCGATGCGTCTCGTGCCACGCAGCGACGGCAAGGGCCGTGTGCCTGCGGTCGAAGTCATGGTCGCCTCGGCACGGGTCCGCCAGATGATCGATGACAAGGAGTTGACCAAGCAACTCCCGGAAGCCATTCAAAAGGGTTACGAGTCCTATGGCATGCAAACCTTCGATCAATCGCTGATGAGCCTGATGAAAAGCAAATTGATCAGTTTCGAGGAAGCGCTGCGTCAGTGCTCCAACCCGGACGATTTCAAACTCAAGGTGTCCGGCGTCTCGTCAACTTCCGACCTGTCCTGGGACGCCTTCGGTGGCGCCGATGACGAAGACGAAAGTGACGGAACAAGTTGATCCGAATCCCGCTGCCGCCCGCGCCTGGTCAACGGCACTGCGGATCCTGACCCGACGCGATCACAGCCAGGCCGAACTGCGTCAACGGTTGATCGCCAAGGGCTTTGCTGCGGACCAGATCGACGCGGTGATCGGACGCTGTCGCAAGTACGGCTATCTTGACGACCTTCGCTTTGCCATCAACCGGGCCACCGCCCTGATGCGTCAGGGGCGCGGCGTCGGGCCACGGATCCTGCGCGATTTAAAGCAACGTGGCATCAGCGCCGAAATTGCCGAACAGGCTCTGACGACGGCCCGCGAAACCTGCGATGAAGACACCGTCCTCGGAGAACTGCTGGCCAGGAAATTTGCCGATTTCAGTTACCCATCAGCCACGGCCGGTGAGAAACGCCGGGTTGTCCATTATCTGCAAAGACGCGGCTTCACGATGAGCTGCATCATGGATCATTTAACACGGAAAGGGCCTGCAACAGACGATGAAAACCGGTAGTGAAATCCGTCAGATATTTCTCAAATATTTCGAGGACCGCGGCCATACGATCGTGCCCTCGTCTTCTCTCGTACCCCACAACGATCCGACCCTGCTCTTCACCAACGCCGGGATGAACCAGTTCAAGGATTGTTTTCTCGGTCAGGAGAAACGGGATTACGTCCGCGCCGCCTCATCGCAAAAATGTGTCCGTGCCGGCGGCAAGCATAACGACCTGGAGAATGTCGGCCGGACGGCCCGCCATCACACCTTTTTTGAAATGCTCGGCAACTTCTCCTTCGGGGATTATTTCAAAAAGGAAGCGATTGCCTACGCCTGGGAATTTCTGACCGTCGATCTGGGCATCGACAAGGACCGGCTCTATGTCTCGGTCTACACCGATGACGACGAAGCCGCCGATATCTGGCACGCCCAGGAAGGCGTGCCCCGCGAACGCATCTTCCGATTCGAGGACGACAATTTCTGGGCGATGGGCGACACCGGTCCCTGTGGACCCTGCTCGGAGATCTTCTATGACAACGGGCCCGAAATTGGCTGCGATTCACCGGACTGCACGGTCGGCTGCGACTGTGATCGTTATATGGAAATCTGGAACAACGTCTTCATGCAATTCGACCGCCAGGCCGACGGCACCATGACTCCGCTGCCCAAACCGGCGGTCGACACCGGCATGGGACTGGAACGGATCACCACCGTGATCCAGAAGGTGCAATCGAATTACGACACCGATCTGCTGCGGGATATCATCGGATACATCGAAAATCTCTCCGGCAAAACCTATGGCAACCGCTCGGATGACGACGTTTCCATGCGGGTGATGGCCGACCACAGCCGGGCCACCGCCTACCTGATTGCCGATGGCGTTATGCCAAGCAACGAAGGGCGCGGTTACGTGTTGCGGCGGATCATGCGGCGCGCCATGCGCCATGCTAAAATGCTCGGCTTTGCCGATCCGGTCCTGCACAAGACGGCCGTCTTCGTCCTCGAGTTCATGGCTGAAGCCTACCCCCGGGAGGCCGAACGCAAAGCCTTCGTCGCCAAGATTGTTGAGAAGGAAGAAGAGCGGTTCATCCAGACCCTGGACAAAGGCCTGCGGATTCTCAACGAAGAAATCGACCGCTTAAAACAACGGCAAACCACGGTGATCCCAGGAGATGTCCTGTTCAAGCTCTATGACACCTACGGCTTTCCGACTGACCTGACGGCAGATATCGTCGAAGCCGACGGTTTCTCGATCGATGAGGCCGGATTCGAACGCTGCATGGAAGAGCAGCGCCAGAAAGCCCGGGAACACTGGAAAGGCTCCGGCGAGCAAGCCATCGAGGTGATCTATCGACAGTTGCTCGACCAGGGCATCACAGTCCAGTTTACCGGCTATCAGGAACTGGCCACCAACAGCCGCATCCTTGCACTGTTGCATGATGGCGAGCAGGTCAGCCAGGCAGGACCGGGTGAAAACGTCGAAATCGTCACCGCGGCAACCCCTTTCTATGGCGAGTCCGGTGGCCAGGTTGGCGACTGCGGCACGATCTCCGGACCCGGTCTTGAAATCGCCATAGACGAAACTAAGAAACCGCTGCCGGAGCTGTTTGTTCATGTCGGGCGCATTCGGCAGGGGTCCGCACAAATCGGTCAGGAGGTACGACTGCTGGTCGATGATGAAGCACGCAAGGCGACCGCCCGCAATCATACCGCTACGCACATTCTGCATGCCGCCCTGGTCGATATCCTTGGTGATCATGTCAAGCAGGCCGGGTCGCTGGTTGCTCCCGACCGGCTGCGTTTTGACTTCAGCCATTTTTCCGCCCTGACGGCGGTGGAACTGCATCGTATTGAGCAGCAAGTCAATCGCCGGATCCGCGAAAACCAGGCCGTGGAAACCCACGAGATGGCCGCCGATGATGCCATCGCCGCCGGTGCCACGGCGTTGTTTGGCGAGAAGTACGGTGAAACCGTCCGCGTTGTCAATCTCGGTGAATTCAGCATGGAGCTTTGCGGTGGCACACACACCTCCGCAGCCGGCGATATCGGCCTGTTCAAAATCACCCAGGAAAGCGGCATCGCTGCCGGGGTGCGTCGGATTGAAGCGGTGACCGGCGCCCGGGCCATCGATCTGGTCCAGGAACAGGAAGACACCTTGACGCGCCTGGCCGGTCTGGTCAAAAGCGACCGTCAGCAGCTTGAGACGCGCCTGGCGAAGATGATGGAACACCAGAAAGAGCTGGAACGGGAAGTGGCCACCCTGGAAAGCCGCCTCAAGGCCGGCCAGGCTGATGATATCATGAACCAGGTCACCGAGATCGATGGCATCCGGCTGCTGGCTGCCGAGGTGGAGGCCACCGACGGCAAGGGTTTGCGGGAGATGGCCGACAAGTTGCGTGACAAACTGGGCTCCGGAGTTGTTGTCATCGGCTGTCGCCAGCCCGGCAAGGTCAATCTGCTGGTCGCTGTCACCAACGACCTGACCGGCCGACTGCACGCTGGCAAACTGGTCGGTGCCCTGGCCACCGAAGTCGGCGGTCGCGGCGGCGGCCGCCCGGACCTCGCCCAGGCGGGCGGGGACCAGCCGGAGCATTTGGCCAATGCTTTGGCCAAGGCCAGCCAGCTGGTTCGGGATGCCGTGACCGCTTGAACCCTCGTCCCTTCCCGCGGCCGGCAGAGGCGAGTGCTTCTGCGCTCGGGCAGTTCGAAATCCGGGGGGAAGTGAAACACCGATGCGTCGTGCCCGCGAAGTCCTTCGCTGCTCCGCGGGCAACCTACCGGATCGGGCACCTGCGGCACCGGCTCTCCCTGCTCTTCGCCGATTTCCCGCCACATATCCTGTCAGCGCCCGGCAACAATCTGCCAGGGTCGGCAGGTCCTTTTGACACGGTTCTCTGCTGAAGTTTCTGCTTGCGTTCACGGCTGATGTGCAGTCCTTGTCCCGACAGCGGGTGCCGGGTCCGCCGGCGCATGTTTGGCACCCCTTCGCAGCGAGATTTGTGGTGGCCTCGGCAACAGCGCTCCCAGGGTTTTTCCGGCGTGTCCTGCGGCAGAGAAGCAGGCATTTTATTTTGCTTGCCCAAGGGCTTATGTTATATTTTTGTTTTGCTGTATTTTCGATGCATTAGCGCAAAAGAGAAAGCAGGTTTCCCGATGTTCACAGGCACGACAATCCTCTGCGTCCGGCGCGGCAAGGACGTCGCCATGGCCGGCGACGGCCAGGTCAGCGTCGGCAACACCATCATGAAACACTCGGCCCGCAAACTGCGGCGCATGTACGATGACCAGGTGCTGGCCGGGTTTGCCGGCAGCACCGCAGATGCATTCACCCTGTTCGAAAAATTCGAAGCCCGTTTGCAGGAGTATCGCGGCAATCTGCAGCGGGCGGCCGTCGAATTGGCCAAGGAATGGCGCACCGATCGCGTCCTGCGCCATCTCGAGGCCCTGCTGATCGTCGCCGATCACGAAACCACCTTGGTCCTGTCCGGGGTCGGTGATGTCATCGAACCGGAACACGGCATCGCCGCGATCGGCTCAGGTGGGGCCTTTGCCCAGGCGGCGGCGCGGGCGCTGATCGAACACAGTCAGCTGTCGATGGCGGCAATCGCCGAGCAATCCTTGAAAATCGCCGCGGATATCTGCATCTACACCAATGATCACATCCTCCTGGAGACGCTGCCGTGAACAATTTCACCCCGCGCGAGATCGTCTCCGAGCTTGATCGTTACATCGTCGGCCAGAAGAGTGCCAAACGCGCGGTCGCCGTCGCCCTGCGCAACCGCTGGCGCCGTCAGCAGGTTGAACCGGAACTTCGGGAAGAGATCGCACCGAAGAACATCATCATGATCGGCCCGACCGGGGTCGGCAAAACCGAGATCGCCAGACGCCTGGCAAAACTCGCCCAGGCGCCCTTTGTCAAGGTCGAAGCGAGCAAGTTCACCGAAGTCGGTTATATCGGCCGGGATGTCGAGAGCATGGTTCGCGACCTGGTTGAACTGGCCATCCTGATGGTCAAGACCGAGGAGACCCGCAGCCAGCGGATCAAAGCGGAGGACCTTGCCGAAGAGCGGCTGCTTGACCTGTTGCTGCCCGGCGAGAAGTCACCGGCGGAGGACCGCGAAGCGGCTGGCTCGACACGCGACAAGTTGCGCCGCCTGCTGCGTATGGGAGAGCTCAACGATCGTCTGGTCGAAGTCGAGACCCAGGATTCCCAGGTCCCCAACATGCAGGTGTTCGGTCCTCAGGGAACCGAGGAGATGGGGCTGAACATCAAGGAGATGTTCGGCAATCTCTTCCCGAAAAAAACCAAGCGGCGACGCATGAAAGTTTCGGAGGCCCGTGATCTGCTGATCGAAACCGAAGCCGAAAAGCTGGTCGATATGGACAAGGTCCAGGCACTGGCCCGGGAGCGCACCGAACAGAGCGGCATCATTTTCATCGACGAAATCGACAAGATCGCCAGCCGCGAAGGCGGCCACGGGCCGGAGGTGTCCCGGGAGGGTGTTCAGCGCGACATCCTGCCGATCGTTGAAGGGAGTACGGTCAACACCAAGTACGGTCCGGTCAAGACCGACCATATCCTGTTTATTGCGGCCGGCGCGTTTCATGTTGCCAAGCCCTCCGACCTGATCCCCGAGCTGCAGGGCCGGTTTCCGATTCGGGTGGAACTGGA
Organism: Desulfuromonadales bacterium; assembly: GCA_037383085.1. Classification (GTDB taxonomy): domain Bacteria; phylum Desulfobacterota; class Desulfuromonadia; order Desulfuromonadales; family BM103; genus JARRPG01. Next base: position 5,647 of record JARRPG010000007.1, read on the forward strand.
CAGCCTCGAAGAAGCTGATTTCGTCCGCATCCTGACAGAACCGAACAATGCTCTGACCCGTCAGTACCAGGCCCTGATGATGACGGAAGGGATCCGGCTCGAGTACTCTGACGACGCCATCAGGGAGATTGCCCGGACCGCTGCCCGGGTGAATGAGCGCACCGAGAATATCGGCGCCCGGCGCCTGCATACGATCATGGAGACCCTGCTCGAAGAGCTGTCGTTCAATGCTCCGGAGCGCCAGAGCAAGTCGCTGCGTATCGATGAGGCTTTTGTCCGCGACCGTCTCGCGAAGATTGCCGATAACGAAGATCTCTCGCGTTACATCCTCTAGTCGTCCAGGAGAGACCGACGATGCAAGAACTGATTAATAAAGCCAACGTCCTGGTCGAGGCCCTGCCCTGGATCCGCCAGTTCTACGGTAAGACGATTGTCATCAAGTATGGTGGCAACGCCATGGTCGACGAACGTCTCAAAGAGGGCTTCGCACGGGACATTATCCTGATGAAGTATATCGGCCTGAACCCGGTTGTGGTTCACGGCGGCGGCCCGCAGATCGGCAAGGTTCTCAAGGAAATGGGGATCGAAAGCCGCTTTGAGCAGGGCATGCGGGTCACCGATGCCAAGACCATGGATGTCGTCGAAATGGTTCTGGGCGGCCGGGTCAACAAGGAGATTGTGGCCAACATCAACAAGCACGGTGGCAAGGCCGTCGGCCTGACCGGCAAAGACGGTGGACTGATTACCGCCCGCAAACTGGAAATGACCACGACCAATCCCGAAACCCTGACACCGGAGATCATCGATATCGGTATGGTCGGCGAAGTGGCCGGAATCAACCCGACGATCATCTCATCGCTGGAAAAGGCGAACTTCATTCCGGTGATTGCACCGGTCGGTTTTGATGATGCCGGCCGGACCTACAACATCAACGCCGACCTGGTGGCCGGCAAAATCGCCGGGGCCCTGCAGGCCGAAAAGCTGATCCTGCTGACCGACATCGAGGGGGTCCTGGACAAGCACGGAGCGTTGCTGCAGACCATCGACATTGCCGATATCCAGGGTCTGATCGCGGATGGCACTCTCGCTGGCGGCATGATCCCGAAGGTCACCTGCTGTCTCGATGCGATCGCCGCCGGTGTCAAGAAATCACACATTGTCGATGGTCGCATGGAACACGCTTGCCTGCTCGAGATCTTCACCGACCAGGGGGTTGGCACAGCGGTCGCCAAGTTCCGCTAGGCAGACGTACCGAAACGTGTGGCGCGTGACGGATGACCGCAAAGGATCTCCTCCAGTGACAAACCTCCGGAGAGGTCGCCTGCGGGCGAAGAGTTTGATCAAACAGGATAACAAACGATGAGCAAAACCAACGACTGGATCGCAAGAGCCGAAGGGCACGTCATGAAGACCTACGGGCGCTATCCGCTCGTCGCGGCACGCGGCGAAGGTTGTCGCCTCTGGGACGTTGACGGCAAGGCTTATCTGGACTTTCTCGCCGGCGTCGCGGTCAACAACCTGGGCCACTGCCCGCCCAGGGTGGTCAAAGCCCTGCAGGATCAGGCCGCGACGCTGTTGCATTGCTCCAACTTCTATCATATCCCCCAGCAGATCGAACTGGCCGAGTGGCTCTGTCAACGGTCCTTCGCCGACCGGGTGTTTTTCTGCAATTCCGGGGCGGAAGCCAATGAAGCGGCCATCAAGCTGGCCCGCAAATACGCCCGCGACACAGCCGGTGAGAACCGCTATGAAATCATCACCGCCACGGGTTCTTTTCACGGCCGGACGATGGCCGGTATCAGTGCCACCGGGCAGGACAAGGTGCGCAACGGTTTCGATCCGATCTTGCCTGGTTTCCGGCATGTGCCTTTCGGGGATCTCGACGCCCTGCGCCAGGCCATCACCCCACAGGTTTGCGCCATTATGCTGGAACCGATTCAGGGCGAGGGGGGCGTGAATGTCCCGCCGCGAGGATACCTGAAGGCAATCCGGGAGTTGTGTGACAGCCACCAGATGCTGCTGATCCTTGATGAAGTCCAGGTCGGCTGCGGGCGCACCGGGACCCTCTGGGCCCATGAACAGGAAGACTTCGTCCCCGACATCATGACGCTGGCCAAGGCCCTCGCCGGCGGGCCACCGATCGGCACCATGCTGACCCGAGAGACCCTCGCCGGACACCTCGGGCCGGGCACGCACGGCTCGACCTTCGGCGGCAACCCCCTGGTTTGTGCCGCCGCTCTGGCTGCTTTGCGATCTCTTGAAGAAGACGGTGTGCTGGAGAACGGACGCCTGATGGGTGCTTACCTGCAGCAAAGACTGAGCGGTTTGCAAAACAGATATCCCTTCGTCAAAGAGGTGCGCGGCCGCGGCCTGATGGTCGGCATGGAATTGACCATCCCGGGAGGACCCCTGGTTGTTGCGGCCATGGAGCGCGGCCTGTTAATCAATTGCACGGTGGACAAGGTCCTGCGATTTGTCCCGCCGTTGATCGTCACCCGGGATGAGATCGACACAGCGATCGAAATCCTCGATGATGTCATGGCCCATGCCCAGACCGTTTGAAAGGCTGGACGATTTCGTGCCACCGACAGGAAGGAGGACACCCGTTGAAAAAAGATTTCCTCTGCCTCAGTGACTGGAGCGACGTTGCGCTCGAACAGATCCTGACGCTCGCCAAAGATCTCAAGGCCAGGCAGAAAACCGGCCAGCCGCATCCCCTGCTGGCGGGACAAACCCTTGCCATGCTGTTTGAGAAAAGTTCGACCCGAACCCGGGTCTCCTTCGAAGTCGGCATGTACCAGCTTGGCGGACATGCCCTCTTTCTGGCCGCGGCCAATACTCAGATGGGCCGCGGCGAGCCGATCAAGGACGCCGCCCGCTGCCTGGCGCGTTATGTCGACGGCGTCATGATTCGCACCTATTCGCAGGATGCGCTCGAAGAGTTTGCCCGCTATGCTTCGGTTCCGGTGATCAACGGTCTGACGGACATGTATCATCCCTGTCAGGTGATGGCCGACTTGATGACAGTCAGCGAGCACAAAGAGACCTTCAGGAAGCTGACCTATTGCTGGATCGGCGACGGCAACAATATGGCCAACAGCTGGATCAATGCTGCAGCCGTCCTGGGTTTTCCGCTTCGGGTTGCGACCCCGGCCGGCTACGAACCGGATGCACTGGTCAAGGAGCGTGCCGCTGAGGCCGGTGCCGACATCCTCTACACCAATGACCCACACCAAGCGGCAAGTGGCGCCGATGTTCTGAACACCGACGTCTGGGCCAGTATGGGCCAGGAAGCTGAACAGGCCGAACGCGAAAAGGCTTTCGCAGGCTATCAGATCAACCGGGATTTGCTGGCACGTGCGGCGACGGATTGTGTGGTCATGCACTGTCTACCGGCCCATCGGGGTGAGGAAATTACCGACGATGTTATGGAGAGTCGCCACGCGCTGATCTATGACCAGGCGGAGAATCGTCTGCATGTGCAGAAAGCCATCCTGGCGACCTTGATGGGATGACCAAGCGCGCCAACAGATCCTGAGACTGATGCATATTACCTGCCCGAATTGTCAATTCACAAAAACCGTTGACCCGGCCCGATTGCCGGACCGGCCGGTCAAGGTCAACTGTCCGCGATGTCAGACGAGTTTTTCTTTCGAAAAGCCGCCGGGTGACGTAGGAATGGCGGCGGACCGGTCGCCGGACCGCATCTTCTGTCATCGCTGCGGTGCCGTTCAATTCCCGGCCAGCCATTGTTACCAGTGCGGGGCGGCGTTAGCCATGACAGCGCAAGATATGAAAACCGTATACGCCGGGTTCTGGATACGGGCGGTCGCCTACCTGATCGATTCGGCGTTGCTCGGCATCGTCCAGTTTGTCTTGAGCCTGTTGATCGCACTGATCGTCGGTCAGCTTGGTTTCGCCGCCACGGGTGATCCTGCCGTCAACATTGTTCTCTGGCTGTTTGGCGTTACGATCAGTATGGGTTACGCGGTTTTTTTCGTCGGTTATTGCGGCCAGACCCCCGGAAAAATGGCCTTGCGCATCAAAGTCATTCGGACCAGCGGCCGCCCGGTGAGCTACGGGCGGGCCGTTCTGCGCGAAGTTCTCGGCAAGTTTCTCTCGGGCATCCTGCTTGGCATCGGCTACCTGATGGTGGCCTTCGACCGGCAGAAGCAAGGCTTGCATGATAAAATAGCAGATACCTATGTGATCAAGCTTTGAAGTGCGAGGTGCGAAGCGCGGTGCGAGAAGCAGAGCTGAGTTTTTTCACGTTTTTCGCCCTTCGCAACTCCCAAAAAAATCAAGGAGTATTCGATAATGAGCAACAAAGGCACCGTAAAAAAAGCTGTCCTTGCCTATTCGGGCGGGTTGGACACCTCGATCATCCTCAAATGGCTGATCGAGGAATACGATTGCGAAGTGGTCGCTTATTCGGCCGACCTGGGTCAGGGTGAAGAGCTCGACCATATCCCCGAGAAGGCGAAGAAGACCGGCGCCAGCAGTTGCCACATCCTCGACCTGAAAGAGGAGTTCGCCAGTGATTTCGTCTTCCCGATGTTCCGCGCCAATGCCATCTACGAGGGCCGCTACTTCCTCGGCACCTCGATCGCCCGGCCGCTGATCGCCAAGGCACAGATGGACGTGGCCAAGCAGGAAGGGGCCGACGCCGTTTCCCACGGCGCCACCGGCAAAGGCAATGACCAGGTCCGCTTCGAGATTGCCTATTATCATTTCGACCCGTCGGTCACCGTCATCGCGCCCTGGCGCGAGTGGGACCTGAACAGCCGCTCGGCGCTTGAGGCCTACGCCCGCAGACACGACATTCCGATCCCGACCAGCAAGAAGTTTCCCTGGAGCTCTGACCGCAATCTGCTGCATATCTCTTTCGAAGGGGATGTACTTGAGGATCCCTGGGCGGAAGCCCCCGAAGAGATGTACGTGCTGACAGTGCGCCCGGAAGATGCGCCGGACCAGCCGGAATACGTCGAGATCGCTTTTGAACAGGGCGATGCCGTCGCCATCAACGGTGAACGCCTTTCGCCCGCCAAGCTGCTCGCCAAGCTTAATGAACTCGGCGGCAAACACGGTATCGGCCGTGTCGATCTGCTGGAAAACCGCTTCGTTGGCATGAAAAGTCGCGGAGTCTACGAAACACCCGGAGGAACGATTCTCGAGGAAGCTCACCGGGCCGTGGAATCGATCACCATGGACCGCGAGGTCATGCACCTGCGCGACTCCCTGGTTCCGCAGTACGCCAGCATGATCTACAACGGCTTCTGGTTCGCGCCCGAGCGGCTGGCCCTGCAGGCGCTGATCGACCAGACTCAGCAGACCGTCAACGGCAAGGCCCGGATCAAGCTCTACAAGGGACATGCTCGGGTGGTGGGTCGCGACTCGGCCACCGACAGCCTGTTCAACGTTGATTTCGCCACCTTCGAAGCCGACGAGGTTTACAACCAGGCCGATGCCGAGGGCTTTATCAAGCTCAACGCACTGCGTCTGCGGATCGCCGCGATGCAGCGGGAGGCCAAAAGATAGGAAGCGCGAGAGGCGAAGCGGGAATAACCTCTTGCGATTCTCACCTCGCACTTCGCGCCTCGGTATGATGGATTTTAAAAAACAGTCAATCAAGACCTCCGTCGTCGCCTGCATCATCGACGAACAGAACCGGGTGCTGCTGACCCGACGCTGTATCGAACCGTTCTGCGGTCAGTGGGTCATGCCGGGAGGCAAGATCGATCACGGTGAAGCGATCCTCGCCGCATTGCACCGCGAGGTCCTTGAAGAAGTCGGTCTTCGGATCCACATCGATCGACTGCTCGATGTTTATGAGCATATCAGCGTCGGCGCGGCCGGGGATCACTATGTGATCCTCTATTACAAGGCCCATCCACAAACCACGGTCCTGGACCTAAATGCTGCCGAGGTCACTGAGGCGTGCTGGGTCCCGGCTGCTGAACTGGCCGACTACGATATGACACCGGGAACCCGCCACGTTCTGGCCGCGGTCTTCCCGAACGCCATCGTCGACCCCGGCGAACCCGCAGATGAGCTTGCCGACCGGGCCCTCGCGACCGGCGGTTTCAACAACTTCTGAGTCCATCGTTTATGTTCCAGATCGTCGAGAAACAGGTCCAACTGGCGTTGCCGCAAAGACACCACCTGCACTGCATGATCTGCCAGGTCCCCAACCGGCTGGGGCCGGTGGATTACGCCTGCAAGCTGAGTGACCCCGGCCACAAGTGGCAACAGATCCGGTCGATCTTGGCGTTGGTCGCCAAAGGTGAAGGCAACCTCAAGAAACTGCATTTTCTGGTCTTCCCGGAAGCGGCCCTGCCCTACCGCGTGCTGCCCGAGACCCTGGAGTTCATTGATCAGCAGTTTGCCGCCAACACCGTGACCATCATCGGTATCGAGCATATCGATCTGCTGACCTACATTGACCTGCTGGAACGTTTTGCCGCCGACAATCAGGAAGTTTTGGCTTCGGTGCGTAAAGATCGCGAGGCCGGCGACATCGACGGTGCCCCGGTCAACTGCTGCTTGACGATCATCAAGGAGAACGACGGTGTCCTGCGGGTGTTCATCCAGGCCAAGAGTCACCCCTTCTTCGGCGAGGAGACGATCGATCCGTTTCATGATCTCTACCGGGGCAAGGTCTTCCCCCTGGTCCGCTGCCAGCCTACCGGTTACAACTTCATGTCGCTGATCTGCCTCGACTACATCTACCGCGACCTCTACCAGTCGAACATCTCCACGGTGATCGACAAAGCCAATGAACTCTTCCACCAGACCCGTCAACGGCTCGACCTGCTCTGCGTCATCGAATGCAACCCGAAACCGGAGCACCAGGCCTTCCGCGATGTGGTGAACGGCTTTTATGGCGAATACCTCGCCTATACACCCGGTGTCCGGGAGACGACGACGGTTTTTTGCAACAGCTCGGAGGAGTCCACCGGGCTCGGTGACAACCCCGCGTTCACCTTTGGTCGCTCGATGGTGATCATGCACCGGAGCCATAAGATCGCGGCCGCCCAGACCAGGGATTTCGATACCGACGATTTCGATGGTCTGCCGGTCTGCCGACTCCTGTTCGGGACGGCGACCCGGCTCTATTATTTCAACCTGCCGCTGTTCCACGAACTCGACCCGCGCACCACCCGTTTCCCGCTGAAGATCCATGCGATCTATCAACCGGACGGCAAAAGCTGGCAGCGGTCCGGGCCTATCCCGGGGCGCCAGGGACTGGATGACCACGATTTCGCGGCAGCCCGCAGGCTCGACGCCGCAGCTTTCTCAGAGAGGACGGTCAAAGACCATGAGTGACAAACTTTGGGCCGGGCGTTTCACCCAGCCGACGGATGCCTTTGTCGAAGAATTCACCGCCTCGATCGGCTTTGATCAGCGCCTTTATGCCTACGATATCCAGGGATCGATTATCCATGCCCGAATGCTGGCGCGCCAGGGAATCATTGCCAACAGCGAAGCCGATGCCATCGTCGCCGGTCTGAACGAGATTCAGCAGGAGATTGAGAACGGCAGCTTCGCGTTCTCGGTCAGCAGGGAAGACATCCACATGAATATCGAAGCCCGGCTGATCGAGAAGATCGGCCCGGTCGGCGGCAAGTTGCACACCGCCCGGTCACGCAACGATCAGGTGGCGCTCGATGTGCGCCTTTACCTGCGCGACGAGGTGGATGCCATCGCCGGCGCGGTGCTGGAGCTGCAGAAAGCACTGCTCGACCAGGCCGAAGGCCACCTCGATGTCATCATGCCCGGCTACACCCACCTGCAAACCGCGCAACCGGTGCTGTTTGCCCATCACCTGCTGGCTTACTTCGAGATGCTCAGCCGGGATGCCGGGCGCCTGCACGACTTGCGCCAAAGGCTGAACCTGCTGCCACTCGGCGCCGGGGCCCTGGCCGGGACGACTTTCGCCATTGACCGGGAGTGGGTTGCCGAGCAGCTCGGTTTCGACGGCGTGACCCGCAACAGCCTGGATACGGTTTCCGATCGGGATTTTGCGCTCGAGTTCTGCAGTTTTGCGGCTATCCTGATGATGCACCTCTCGCGGCTGGCCGAGGAACTGATTCTCTGGTCGAGCGCCGATTTTGCCTTTATCGAACTCTCGGACAGTTTCTGCACCGGCAGTTCGATCATGCCGCAGAAGAAGAATCCGGATGTGCCGGAGCTGGTCCGGGGAAAATCCGGCCGGGTCTATGGCAACCTGCTCAGCCTGCTGACGCTGATGAAGTCGCTGCCGCTGGCCTACAACAAGGACATGCAGGAAGACAAGGAACCGCTCTTCGACACCATCGATACGGTCCGCGGGTCCCTGAAGGTTTTTACCGGCATGATTACCGAGATGGCTGTCCATGCCGAGGCGATGCGGATCGCGGCAGGTCGCGGTTTCTCAACCGCAACCGATATTGCCGACTACCTGGTCCGCAAAGGTCTGCCGTTTCGGGAGGCCCATGAAATCGTCGGCAAAACGGTCCGCTACTGCATTGAAAACAGCAAGCAGATCGATGATTTAACCCTCGAGGAATTTCAGAGCTTTCACGCCGGCATCGGTGCGGACATCACCGATTACGTCACGCTGGAGGCCTCCGTGAATGCCCGCCAAGCGACCGGCGGAACCGCCCGGCCAGCCGTCGAAAAAGAAATCGCCATGGCCCGCAGGAAGTTGCAGGCGTGACTCCGATGAAGGTCTTGGCTTCCCTCGCGTTCCGCGGCCCGCGGCCCGCGGCCCTCATCGTTCTCGGCTTTCTGCTGGCCGGTCTCCTGCTGGGCTGCGGCAAGAAAGGTCCGGTCCGGCCGAAACTGGCCACGGTTCCGGAAGCCCCCCGTGAGGTGACCCTGCAGCAGCAGGGGCGGTTGTTGATCCTCGGTTGGAGCCTGCCGTTGCGCAACCTCGACGGCACGAACGTCGAGGACCTGGTTGGTTTCCGTATCAGGCGACTGGCTTACGATGCCCAGGAGGGTTGTCCGACCTGCCGCGACCCCCAGGAGGTCGTTGCCGAGATCGACCTGCGCTATCCGGATCCGGCGCAGCGTATCGGGTCGCGCTTCTACTGGCGCGACTCCGACATTCGCCAAGATACGGGGTATCGCTATGCCGTAACGGCACGGACAATCGGTGATCTCGAAGGGCCTCCTGCGCTGGTTCACAGGTCTGTCATCCCGCCGCCGCCCTCCCCGGTCGGTCTGCAAGTCGTCCCGGGTGATGCCCAGATCGCCCTGGAATGGGGCGTGCCCGAGCTCGCCCCCGGCCAGCAACTGCTCGGTTACAACCTCTATCGGCGCGATGCCAGACGTCCCTTCCCGATCATCCCGGTCAACGCCGAACCGCTTGAGGCCACACACCTGGTCGATCGCGGCCTCGACAACAGCCGGGCCTATGAATACCGCGTCAGCAGCCTGGTCCGGGTCGGCGACCAGGTGGTCGAAAGCATGGCCACTCCGGGGGTGCTGGCCACACCGCAACCGCGCCGCTGAACACCTTTACAATGACCCGGCACTGTGTTAGGTAGGTGTCTTGACAAAATCGACAGTGAACTGATCTTCAGGCAAGGAGTGCGTCATGTTCAGTGGATCCATGGTTGCCATCGTCACCCCCTTTGATCGCCAGGGCCGTTTCGTTGAAGAAAGCTACCGTCAACTGATCGAATTTCAGATCGAAAACGGAACCGATGTGATCGTGCCCTGCGGGACAACCGGAGAATCGGCGACTCTCGATTTTGAAGAACACGCGTATGTCATCAAGGTCTGTATCGAACAGGTCAACAAGCGCATCCCGGTGGTTGCCGGAACCGGCGCCAACAACACGGCAGAAGCCATCCACCTGTCGAAAAATGCCAAGGCGATGGGCGCCGATGGACTACTGCTGGTCTGCCCCTACTACAATAAGCCCTCTCAGGAAGGGATCTTCCAGCATTACAGGACGCTGGCCGAAACCGTTGCCCTGCCCCAGATCCTGTATAATGTTCCCGGGCGAACCGGGGTCAACATGAGCGCCGAGACGACCGCGCGGTTGGCCGCCTTCGATCATATCGTGGCAATCAAGGAAGCTTCCGGAGACCTCACCCAGGTGAGCCAGATCCTGGCCAATGCCGGTGACCGGATCGACGTCCTTTCCGGCGACGATTTTCTGACTTTTCCCATGATGGCCTGTGGGGCAAAGGGGGTCATCTCGGTCTCGGCCAATGCGATTCCGGGCCGAGTGAAGGCGATGGTTTCAGCCGTGCAAAACGGCGATTTCTTGACGGCGCAACGGTTGCATCTGGAGCTTCTGGAGTTCCATACGGCGATGTTTATCGAATCGAATCCGGTGCCGGTGAAAACAACCCTCGCCCTGATGGGCAAAATCGAGGCGAACATCCGCCTGCCGCTGGTCAACATGGGGGATGAGACCCTGGAGAAGCTGAAGACGATTCTGCAGAAATATGCCCTGATTTGATTTTTGCCGCCAAACCACCAAGACACGCAAGCGAATGCATGAATTTCTGCGTGTCTTTGCGCCTTCAAGGCCAAAGGATTGCGCATGATTAAGGTCGCAGTGACGGGAGCCGCCGGCAGAATGGGCGGCCGTATTATCACCCTGGTCACCGAAAACTCCGGGATGCAGATTGCCGGTGCCGTCGAAGCCGATGACCACCCGAAATGCGGCGAGGATGCCGGTTACGTGGCCGGTTGTGGCGACCTCGGTGTGACCATTACCGACTCTCTGGAGCAGGCGCTGGCCGAAGCCGATGTGTTGATCGACTTCACCTGGCCTGAGGTCACCCTGGTTAATGCCGCTGCCTGCGAACGTCTCGGCAAAGCTATGGTGGTCGGCACCACCGGACTGAATCCCGACCAGCGGGCGGTGATTCGCCAGGCCGCACAGAAGGTGCCGATCGTTTTCGCACCCAACATGAGCGTTGGTGTCAACGTCTGTTTCAAGCTGCTCAAGGACATGGCCCGAACCCTCGGTGAGGGATTCGACGTGGAGATCGTCGAGCTGCATCACAACAAGAAGAAGGATGCCCCCTCCGGCACGGCGGTCCGCATGGGTGAGATCGTCGCCGATGCCCTGGACCGCGATTACGACCAGGTCGCCAACTACCACCGTGAGGGGATGTGTGGTGAACGAACACCGGCAGAGATCGGCATGCAGACCGTCCGCGGCGGCGATATCGTCGGTGAGCATACCGTTTACTTCATCGGCATGGGTGAGCGCATCGAATTGACGCACCGGGCGATGAGCCGTGACATGTTTGCCCGGGGGGCCGTGCGAGCCGCCGGGTGGCTGGCTGGCAAAGGCCCCGGCCTGTACGATATGCAAGATGTTCTCGGCCTGAAATAAATCGCATCGACCATCATTAAACACATCCGGAGGGATCATTCATATGGCGCAAATCAATGACAGTTACCTGAAACTTCAAGCCGGCTACCTGTTCCCGGAAATCGGGCGCCGCGTGAAAGCCTTCACCGATGCCAACCCGAACGCCCAGGTCATCCGTCTTGGTATCGGTGATGTGACCCTGCCCCTGGCACCGGCCGTTCTCAAAGCGTTTCATGAGGGTGTCGACGACCTGGCTGCGCCGGAGTCGTTCCACGGTTATGGCCCCGAGCAGGGTTACGAATGGCTCTCTCAGGTGATTATCGACAAGTCCTATCAGCCGCATGGCGTCAGTCTGAAACCCTCGGAGATGTTCATCTCCGACGGCTCCAAGTGCGACAGCGCCAACATTCTGGATATCTTCGATCTCAACAACAAAGTGGCGATCTGCGATCCGGTGTATCCGGTTTACAATGATACCAACGTCATGGTCGGCCGGACCGGCAAGGCGGATGAACGGGGCTACTACGCCGGTATCCACTACATGCCATGCACCAAGGAGAACAACTTCACCCCGGCCATTCCGGACATCCCGGTGGACATTATCTATCTCTGCTACCCGAACAACCCGACCGGCGCCGTTGCCACACGCGAAGATCTCCAGCGATGGGTCGACTACGCCTTGGCCAACCGGGCCGTGATCCTCTTCGATGCGGCCTACGAGGCTTTCATCACCGAACCGGAGATTCCCCATTCGATTTATCAGATCGAAGGCGCCAAACGTTGTGCCATCGAATTGCGCTCCTTCTCCAAGACAGCAGGGTTCACCGGGGTGCGCTGCGGTCTGACCGTCGTCCCCGAGGCCCTGATGGGGACCACTGCCAATGGCCAGGAGTACAGTTTCAACAAGCTCTGGAACCGCCGTCAGACCACCAAGTTCAACGGCGTCTCCTATCCGGTTCAGAAAGCCGCAGCCGCCGTCTATTCCGACGCCGGCTGGCCCCAGGTGAAAGAAGCCATTGATTACTACATGGAGAACGCACGCATCATCCGTGAAGGGCTCTCTGCTGCCGGGATCGACTGCTACGGTGGCGTCAACGCCCCCTACATCTGGCTGGAAACGCCGCAGGGGATGAGCAGCTGGGACTTCTTCGACAAGCTGCTTCAGGAATGCCACGTTGTCGGGACACCCGGCAGTGGTTTCGGCCCGTCCGGAGAAGGCTATTTTCGCCTGTCGGCCTTCGGCGATCGCAGCAACGTCAAGACCGCGGTCCAACGTATCAAGGAGAAGTGGGGGAAATAACCCGGCGACGGTCTTTGCCAGGGCAGTTCTTGCCATGATTGTCAACGCCTGGCAGGATAAAGACCGCAAACTGAACCGCGTGCCTGGGAAGAAAGCTGTCGCCTTAACGGGGGCACCGAACGGAGGATGAACCCTTGAAACCCTTTGTGCTGCTTCTGACTGCCCTGATGTTGCCGGCCCTCTCCTTTGCCCAACAGGCTCTTGTTCTGACCGAGATCGAACAGATTCAGGAGAAAGTCTGGTACCTCCAACGGGATCTTGCCGCCCAACAAAAGGTCCTGGACAAACAGCAGGGTGTCCTCACCCAACTGGCCGACAAGGTGGCCGGGATCGAGAATTCAGACACAACACAGGTCACGGCGTTGCAGGAGATGTTGACCGATCAGGGACAATCCTTGCAGGGGCTGGAGAGCGCGCTGCAATCCTTCGAGAAGACTCTCTCGACCCTGCAGGAGAACCTCAGGCAGCAACAGGCGGCGCAGAGCGCTGCGGAGGAACAGATCCAGGCACAACAGACCGCTCAGAGCGCTGCGGCAGAACAGATCCGGGCCCAGCAAGCGGCCTTGCAGGACCTGAAAAATGCCTTCGGCGTCTACCAGAAGGAAACCGGGCAAACCCGTGAAGCCATTGACCGGCAGCTGACCGAAATTCGTGACGCACTGACAACTTTACGGGAAGGCGAACGCCAGCGGATCGATCAAATCGGGCTTTGGGTCGGCGGCGGGGCGCTGGGCCTGGCCATTCTCCTGACGATAGGCAACCTGATCTGGCAGGGAAAATCCCGGTCATCCCGCCACAAACAGCGAGCACCTTACGATCATGAACTGTGACGGCATGGTCAATCCGTCGATTTGACCGATGCGCGCTTTTTCGTGGGCGAAGCCGCTGGTTGCCGATGTTTTTTGATGCGCACGCGTTGTGTCTTGCCTTCTTTGAGAAGACAGCTTTGCCCCTGGTGAACGATTTCCAGTTCGATCCCTTCCTCAAGCCGGTATTCGGCTTTTCCCGGTGACAAATCCACCTGCAGCCGCTGTCCACGAATCTGCAGAGAAAATCTGAGATGATCGAGATAGCGGGGGATTTTCGGATTGAAGGTGATCCGGCCGTCATAGTCCCGCATGCCGGCGAAACCGTAGACAGCGACCATCCAGGTGCCCCCCATCGAGGCGATATGGCAACCGTCCGCCATGTTGCCACCAATATCGGCGAGATCCATCAACACCGCATAGCGCGCGTACCCCATCGCCTTTTCGACCTGTCCGACCTCTGCCGCGACGATGCTCTGGATGCATGCTGACAAGGAGGAATCGCCGGTAGTCAGGGGGTCATAATAGTCGAAGTTGCGTTGTTTCTGCCGACCGGTGAACATATTGCCGAGCAACAGCATCGCCAGCACGACATCGGCCTGCTTAATGACCTGATGGCGATAAATCACCAGCGGATGGTAGTAGAGCAGCAACGGGAACTGGTCCCGGGGCGTATTCTTGATATCCCACTTCTCCAGTTCCAAAAAATCTTCGTCCTGCGGATGAATCCCCAGCTTGCGATCGAAGGGCACATACATGTGATCGGCGGCCTTCTGCCAGGCGTCAACCTCGGCGGGGTCAAGTCGAGTCCGATGTTTGAGGCTTTCATACTGGTCGGGATAAGCGTCCTGCATCTCCTTCACTGTTTTGACGGCAAAAAAGAGGTTTTCCCGGGCCATCAGGTTGGTGTAGGCGTTGTTGTTGACAACCGTAGTGTATTCATCCGGTCCGGTGACTCCGTGGATGCAGAACTTGCCATCCTTGCGATCGGAATAGAAACCGAGATCTTCCCACATGCGCGCTGTCTCGACGAGCATCTCGGCGCCTTCATTGTACAACAACGATTTGTCATTGGTGATATCCACGTATTTTTTCAGCGCATAGATAATGTCCGCATTGATATGGTACTGGGCGGTTCCGGCTGCATAATAAGCGGACGCCTCCTCCCCGTTGATCGTGCGCCAGGGGAAAAGCGCCCCCTTCTGGTTCATTTCCCGGGCCCGGATGCGCGCCTGTTCCAGCATGCTGTAGCGAAATCGGAGCAGATTGCGGGCAATCTCCGGGGCCGTGTAAATCAGAAACGGCATGACGTAAATCTCGGTGTCCCAGAAATAATGGCCTTCATACGTCTGGCCGGTCAAACCCTTGGCCGGGATTCCAGTGCCTTCGGCACGCCCCGAGGCCTGCAAAATCTGGAACAGGTTCCAGCGCATGGCCTGCTGAATTTCCTGTCGCGGGCGCCCGGCGGTTTTCGTGCTGCTGAGAATCTGCACATCACTGTGCTGCCAGAACGCCGCCATGCTGGTCCGCTGTTCGGTTAAAAGACTGTCGTATCCCTCGGCAACCACCCGATCGAGGGTCCGTTCGGCACGCGTGGCCAGTTCGCTGGTCGCCGCATGACGCGACGAGTGATAGGTCAGGAATTTGTAAATCTGGATTGGCTTGCCGCGTTGCGCATTGATCGAAAAGACCACTCGCCCGACGTCGCCATCACATTCGCTGTTGCAGGTATAGGCCGACTCCGATGAGATCCGATGATCGATACCACAGGCGAGGGTCATGCCGCTGTTGCGGGCCCTGTGGGTCAGCAGCAGACGCATCTGGTCGGCATAATGGTTCTGTGGCAGCAGGACCTTGTGATTCAATCCCTTGGACTGCCGCGGGTCATCGACGCTGGCCTGGTTGACCTGGTTGCCGACCGCCTCGGAGGAAATCACCACCGGGCCGTCGGCGTTGAGGATCGTCACCTGGTAGGAGATGGCCGCGACGTGCCGATGCCGCAGAGAAACCAGGCGTTTCGATTCGATCAGGACCTGTTTGCCCACCGCCGTCTCCCACAGAACGCGCCGCTCCAGGGTCCCCTCCTGCATGTCCAGAGTCCGCTCGAACAATTGCAGACTGGCCGTCGGCAGATAGAAGGGTTCGTCATCGACATAGAGCTTGAAAATCTTGGCATCGGTGACGTTCAGCATCGTCTGACCGGTTTTGGCAAAACCGTAGGCGCCCTCGCTGTAAGTGATCGGCCAGGTTTCATGGAAGCCATTGATGAAGGTCCCGGCCTGACTGTGCGGAATCCCCTCATCATGGTTGCCGCGCATACCCAGATAACCGTTGCCAATGGCAAACAGGGTTTCGGTCTGCGACAGAAAACGGGCATAGAATTCGGTCTCGATGATCTTCCATTCATTGACCGGATAAAGGTGAATCGGCGGATTCAGCGTTTCATGTCGAATCATGCGCGGGTCCTGTCTTTAGAGCAGTTCGGCCAGCGAGTTGACGACGATATCGGCACCATGGTCTTGCAGCAGGGATTTATCGCCATGATGGTCGATGCCGATCACCAGTGCGAAGCCACCGGCCCGACCTGCCGCGACACCGGCGATGGCGTCTTCGATGACCACGGTGCGGCCCGGGTCAACATTCAGGACGCGGGCCGCTTGCAGAAATGTGTCTGGTGCCGGCTTGCCGGACAGTTGCTGCTGCGTCGCCACATGGCCGTCGACGATGCAATCGAAAAGGGACCGGATACCGGCGGCGTCGAGGATCATCGTGCAGTTCTTGCTGGCGGAAACCACCGCCGTCTTCAAACCCTGCCGCCGGACCTCGCGGACAAATTCAAGGCTCCCGTCCAGAATCTCCACCCCTTGCGTGGTGATCAACTCGGTGACCATGCGGTCCTTGCGGTTGCCCAAACCACAGATCGTCAGTTGTTCGGGGGCGTCTTCGGGTGTCCCGAAAGGCAGCGTAATGCCGCGTGATGCGAGGAAACTTTGGACGCCGTCGTAACGCAGCTTGCCATCCACATAGGGGGGGTAATCGCGGGCCAGATCAAACGGTTGAAAGGTCTCGCCGCGCTCCTCGGCACGCTCTTTCAGGTAAGCATCGAACATCTCTTTCCAGCACGCCGCATGGATCGGCATCGTCATGGTCAGGACCCCATCCATGTCAAACAGGACGGCGTCGTATTTGTTGGCATCGACAATCATACCGGGTGTCTCCAAGTGCTTTTTTCGCAATCGGTCCAAGCGATTCTGCCGGTATCGGCAGCAGCCTGCGACATCATGACCGCTTGTCCCTCGGCTTATGGAGCAGGGCGTTCATAAAGCTCTCCAGCCAGTGATGCACATCGTTCCGCTTGATCTGGTTGCGCAGCCGCGACATGCGGCGGCGGCGCTCAGCCTCGGTCATGCTGAAAGCCTGGTAGATCGTGTCCGCAGTCTTCTCGATATCGTAAGGATTGACCAACAGGGCATATTTGCCGAGCTGATCGGCCGCGCCGGCGAACTTGCTGAGCACGAGAACCCCCCGGTTGTCGATCGAACAGGCGCAATATTCCTTGGCCACCAGGTTCATCCCATCGCGCAGCGGTGTGATCAGGGCGATCTCCGCAGTTCGGTAATGAGCCAGCAGCTGGATCTTGTCGAGGCTGCGGTAATGGTAATGCAAGGGCACCCAGCCGTGTTCCGCAAAGCGGCCGTTGATGCGCCCCGAGAGCTGCTCGAGGTGCCCCTTGAGGTCGATGTAATCGGGGACCATCGTCCGGCTCGGCACCACCACCTGCAGCAGCGAAACCTTCTGACGCATGTCAGGGTACTTTTCCAGCGCCCGCTCAAAGGCCAGGAAGCGTTCCGGGATCCCCTTGGTGTAATCGAGGCGATCGATTCCCAGCATCACTTGACGGCGCTCGTAATTCTCATGCAGATACCAGGCCGCCTCGGCCACCTCCTCGGTGTCCGTTTGCCCGGCGAATTCCTCGAAATCGATGCTGATCGGGAAGTGGCCGACCTTGAGAAGCCGGTCACCAAAGCGCAGAACGGTATGCTTGCGATGCCGACCGCGCACCTGCACGCCTTCGATCAACGACGTGGCGCAATGGACGAAGTTGCGATGATCACGCAGCGTCTGGAAACTCACCAGATCGTAAGCCAGCAGGGCCTCGATCAGTTCCTCGTGCCACGGCAAACGCCGCATCAGGTCGGGCGTCGGGAAAGGAATGTGCAGAAAGAACGCCAGCAGGCGATGCGGATGCAGTTGGCGGAGATACCAGCCGCTGCGGATGAGCTGGTAATCGTGAATCCAAACAATATCGTCATCGGTGCTGTTCTCGGCAGTGATCTCGGCGAAGCGACGATTGACGGCATCGTAGGTCCGGTAGTTGTCAAGCACGAAGTGACAGTTGCCGAGCAGGTCGTGAAACAGCGGCCAGAGCGCTTCATTGGAGAAACCGCGATAGTATTTCTCGACCTCCTGCTCTTCCAGAGGGACCGTTTTCAGTTCATAGCCATGCTCCTCGGCAAACCGGGTCACCAAGCGATCGAGCGGGGCTTCCGGTCCGCACCCCGGCCAACCGATCCAAACGCCACGATTTCTCTTCATCAGCGGTTCAAGGGCGGTCACCAGGCCGCCGGCGCCCGGCTTGATCTGCCAGGATCCACCCTCCTGGCTGATCGCGATCGGTAATCGGTTCGACACCACAACCAGACGTTTATTCATATCAGTTCCCGACCCTCCTTGTCGCCATGCGCTGGGCTTTCGGCGCGTGGGCCAGCCATTGTGCGAGGAAATCGAGCAGTTCCTCTGGCGGCACCAGGCGCAGGTCGGCCGCGGTCTTTCGCTCCTGGCGGCTGACCAGAACACCAAGCCCCTGGCCCTTGATGACGGCAAAACCGTCCTCATCGGTGAGGTCGTCGCCGAGAAAGGCAACCGGTTGCCCCGGCACGACCTGGTCGAGAATCGTGCGGATCGCGGTGCCCTTGTCGCGGCCCGGGCAACGCAGCTCGAGTCCGCCGTTAAAGGGATGGATCACCAGCCCGTACTGCTGCGCAATCGATGCCCAGCCGGCTTCAACCTGGCCCTGCAATGCGGTCTTTTGATTTTCAGGCAAGCCCCGCCAATGCATGGCGATCGACGCGGGCTTCACTTCACAAAAGTCCTGCAACGCTGCCTTTTCGACCCAGTCACGGGCGGCCGAAAGCCCTTGGCGGGCGGGTTCCGGCAAGCTCACAGCGGGGCGATGTCCATCGGCATCAAGCTGTTCCCAGCCGTGGCATCCCCAGATCTCCGGCGGCGGGTTGAGACCGAGCAATGGCAGCAGGTCATCGATCGCACGGCCGCTGATGACAACCAGGCGGGTTCGCGTTTCCCGGCGGATGGCGGCCAGCTTCTCCCGCACCCCGGGATAGGGTATGGCCTGATCCCTGGCGACGCGAAAGGGGGCCAGGGTGCCGTCATAATCGAGCAACAACGCGGCCTGATCGGAACTTTTCAGGGTCTTCCAAAATGGCTTCAGCACAACATCGGTCGGCATGATTCTCGCTCACGTCACAATTCTTCATAGCATAACATACTTGATCTTCATGATGAATGCGGCGCCTGGCGGCGCCACAGCCCCCAACAGACAAAAAGGCAGCCTTCGAGGCTGCCTTTTTGTGGTGTGTGACAGACCCGGTCAGAGCGAGCAGGTCATATCTTCGCCACAGCACATCGGGGATTTGATCTTGCCGTGGCCATTGGGGCATTTGGATATCTGGACGTTGCCGCCATCGGGTTTTTCCAGGCTGTCATTGACCAGCGGGGCGCCACACTTGGCACAGGTGGCGTTCACCGCCATGCCGCATTTTTCACAGGTATAGGTTGCCATCCTCATCTCCTTGGTCTCGATGTTGTCCACTTCGCCACCGCATCGTGGCGATCAGGCCTTCAGTCAAAGAACTACAACAGCAAACCCGATCTGTCAAAGGGGTCAGGGCGACTTTTTCAACCTTACGCCGTCTTCATCGAGAGTCACCAGGCCCTCTTTGTAGAGACCGCCAAGCCCTTTTTTAAACAGTTTTTTGCTCAATCCCAAGCAATGCTGTATCTGGGCCGGCGGGCTCTTGTCATGCAATGGCAGAAAACCCTGTCCGGCATGCAACGCCTTCATGATCACGGCCCGAGCTTCGGCCAGGTCGTCGCGCGTGCCCTGGTGCAGGGTGCAGTCGATCTTGCCGTCCGGACGAATGCGACGAATATAACCTTCCCGCCGATCACCGTACTTGAGCCGATGGCCGATTTCGTCACGATAGAGCAGGCCGCTGAAGCGATGATTGATGATCACCTTGGCGCCAAGGGGCGTAAACTGATAAACGATCAGCGTGACCTTTTGGCCTTCGGCAATCGTCTCATCGGGCAGCGCCAGAAGAGGTTCGATCTTTGCCGTACCGATCGGACGCCCCTGGCGATCCAGACGGACTTTGACCAGGTGGGTTTGGCCCACTTTCATCGGTTCGGGCTGCTCCTTGTGCGGGACCAGCAGATCTTTCTCCAGGCCCCAGTCCAGAAAAGCTCCGTGTGCATTCACCTGGCGGACCCGCATCAGGGCGAATTCGCCGAGGGTCGCCAGAGGTTTTTGCAAAGTCGCTAAAGTTTTGCCGGTCCTGTCACGGTAGACGAAGACGCTGACCCGGTCGCCCGGACAGAGTGCTGCGTGGATTTCACGTTTCGGCAGCAATGCGCCGTCCCGGCCGGTCACCAGCCAGGCCCCCCGCGCGTCGACGGCGTCAACCGTCAGCAGATTCATGTGACCCAGTTCAAGCATGCAAAACTCCTCGGGAGACGTCTCCCTCCCTGGCGGAACGGCCCCGTTCCGAAAACCACGGACGGCTGTTGACCGCAAGGTTGATTGTTGCCTAAGCACATTACAGAATGCAACGTCCGTCATAGGGGGCTGATCAGGCATACATAACGTGGATTGAGCGTGCTGTCCACTCGATTCCCGGAAGAATTGTGCCCGCCGTCTTCTTTCGCTTGGGGCCTGACCGAACGCACTCGGCCAGCCCCGGGAACAAGCGACGGTCCTTCAACCGGTCCCCGCCATTTTTCTTTCCATTCCCTGACGTCTCTGCGATAATCGCCCCTCTTTGCCGATGATGTGACACCATGCCATTAGTCAACCTCCGCCATATCAGCCTCTCATTCGGTGGGCTGCCGCTGTTCGACGAGATTTCTCTGTCCATTTCACAAGGGGAACGCATCGGCCTGCTGGGTCGCAACGGCACCGGTAAATCAACCATGCTCAAGGTCATCGCCGGCGAACTGCCGCCCGATACAGGTCAGGTTGACCGCCAGCAGGGGCTGCGGGTGGCCCGGCTCGAGCAGGATCTCCCCGATGATCTGCAGGGATCGATTTATGATGTGACGGTCGCCGGCCTGGGCGAAACAGGCCGCCTGCTGGTCCGTTATCATCATCTGAGCCGGCGCCTTGATGCCGCCGAAGATGGCCAGGCAGAGGCCGTGACAAAGGTCCAGAACCAACTCGAGAAATGCGGCGGCTGGCAACATCAGCAGCATGTCGCCCAGGTTCTTTCGCGGCTTCATCTCGCTGCCGACCAGCCCGTGGCGAACCTCTCAGGCGGTCTTTTGCGGCGGGTTCTTCTGGCCAGGGCTCTGGCCTGCGACCCGGACATTCTGCTGCTCGACGAACCCACCAATCACCTGGACATTGACACCATTACCTGGCTCGAGGAATTTTTGCAGCGGCAGAAGTTGACCCTGGTTTTTGTCACCCATGATCGCACCTTTTTGCGCAAACTCGCCGATCGAATTATCGAGATCGATCGAGGACGGCTGTACGACTTCACCTGCGACTACGACACCTTCCTGACCCGCAAGGAGGAATTGCTGCTGGCCGAAGGCCGCCAGCAGGCCCGCTTCGACAAAAAGCTGGCCGAAGAGGAAGCCTGGCTTCGTCAGGGGGTCAAGGCGCGCCGGACACGCAACGAGGGACGCGTCAGGGTCCTGCAGAATATGCGCGCTGCGTATCAGCAACGTCGTCAGCAGATCGGCCAGGTCACATTCAATCTGCAAGAGGCCGAACGCAGTGGCAAGCTGGTTGCCGAAATCGAAAATCTGTCCTTCGGCTACGAGGACCGCCCCTTGGTCGAGAATTTTTCCAGCCTGGTGCTGCGCGGCGACCGGGTCGGCATCATCGGTCCAAACGGCGTCGGCAAAACGACCCTGCTCAAGTTGATCCTCGGCGACCTGCAGCCGCAGCAGGGACGGGTCCGGCGCGGGACCAACCTGCAAATCACCTACTTTGACCAGTTGCGGGACCAGCTTGACCCGGAGCGTACCGTTCAGCAAAACCTTGCCGGCGACCAGGACACCGTGATGGTCGGTGACAGACCACGACACGTGATCGGTTACCTGCAAGATTTTCTCTTCACCCCGGACCGGGCACGCAGTCCGGTCAAAATTCTCTCCGGCGGCGAACGCAACCGGCTGCTGCTGGCCCGATTGTTCATCCGCCAGACCAATGTCCTGGTTCTCGATGAACCGACCAACGACCTGGACCTGGAAACCCTGGACCTGCTCGAAGAGCTGTTGGCGGATTTCAAAGGCACGCTGTTTTTGGTCAGTCATGACCGTGATTTCCTCAACCGGGTGGTGACCAGTACGATCGCTTTCGAAGGCCCAGGCGTGGTTCGGGAATACGTGGGCGGCTACGATGACTGGCTGCGTCAACGCCCGCAACCGGAAGGGCCTATCAGCCAGGCCAATACCTCTGCCAAAGCAAAACCAAGGCCGCAGCGTTCGCGGAAACTGAGCTTCAAGGAAAAACGCGAACTGGACCAGCTACCGGCACAGATCGAAGGGCTTGAGAGCGAAATGGCCGCCCTGCATGAGAAGCTGGCCGATGCCGATTTCTACCGGACGTCCGGTGATCAGGTGGCGACGGTCAATGCCAGGATCAGGCAACTGCAAGCGGAACTCACCGCAAGCTACCAACGCTGGGAAGAGCTTGATGCGTTGCCTGATTCAGGGTGCTGATGAATGGACAGGGTGATTCCTCCGGCCAAGCAGCAGCCGTTGCCGTGGCAGCCAGGCAGCAGGCCCTTGATGCTGGCGCCGATGCAGGGTTTGACCAACCGTGCTATGCGCGCCCTGTTGATCGACTGGGTACGCCCTGACGTGGTCTTCACCGAATTCATGCGCGTCAGCAACGTCAGCCGCAAGCGCTTGTCACGCAGTGACCTGCGGGACGCCGGCAGCTGCTGCAGCGACGTGCCGCTGGTGGTGCAGCTGGTCGGCAACGATGCGCGGGCCCTGGTGACCGCCGCCCGGGCTGCCACCGCGGCCGGAACACAGCACATCAATCTCAACCTCGGCTGTCCCTATGGACGGATGACCCGTGGCGCAACCGGCGGTGCCCTGCTACAGCATCCGGAGATCCTGGCCGAGATCGTTCCGGCACTGCGCCAGGCCGTCCCCGGCAGCTTTTCCATCAAGATGCGGGCCGGCTATGACAACCCGCAACAGATCTTTGCGCTGCTGCCGCTTTTCGAAGAACATGACCTCGACTTTCTGGTCCTGCACCCGCGAACCGTCACTCAGAAATACGCCGGGCACGCCGATCATCAGCTCACCCGGCGGGCCGTGGCGGCGACCGCGTTGCCGGTGATCGCCAACGGTGACATCAGGACGGCGGCGCAAGGTCTCCGGGTTCTTGACGAAACCGGCGCCGCGGGCCTGATGCTCGGCCGTGGGGCCCTGGCGGATCCGCTCCTGTTCACGCGGTTGCGCCAAAGAAATCAACAACCGCCAACAGACGTCGAGGTCAGAGCAATGATCCGGTTTTTCCTGGAGAATCTTCTGGCAGGTTATGCCGAGGTGTTCTGCGGTGAGCGCCAGGTCCTCGACAAGCTGAAAAACGTGCTCTGCTTTATCGATCACCCTCAACTCAAAAAGACGATCGGCAGGTTGCAACGGGCCAAAAGCTTGGCCGCATTCCGGGAACAGGTCACCCTGTTGGACGCCTAGCAGGCGAGAAGCCATTCAGACGATGGTATCAAAATCGTAACGCCCCACGCCCTGGATGAGGAGATAGCGCGCCAGCCGATCTCCGGCATTGACAACCCGGTGAGCACGGCCTGAATCCACCGTGCAGAGATCGCCATGCTGGAGGGCGACAACCTCTTCAGGATCACGGCACTCAACGACAACCCTTCCCTCAAGCAGCAGCATCCTATCGCAAACAGCGGTGTGCCGATGCCAGGGGGTCGCACCGTGTGCCTGCAAACGCATGATGCGAATGAGCACATCCTCGGTCTGCAGCAATATTTCACCCTGTGTCATCGCCATCATCGACCGCCGAGATACGCCGCGTTAGGCCCAAAAAGCCGGCAGGCTCATTACACAGCCCGATGCGCCGGCAGAACCCGTCCCTCCGGGCTGACATAGCGGACTTCACATTGCAAATCAAAACCGATTTGGCTTTTGACTTCGTCACGGATATGTCGGATCAGCGCCAGGATCTCGCTTGAGGTGGCGCCGCCGCGGTTGACAATGAAGTTGGCATGCTGCCGGGAGACTTCCGCCTGCCCGATCCGGGTCCCTTTCAAGCCGGCCTCCTCGATGATCCGCCCCGGCGGTCCGACCGTGGCATGCATGGTTGCGGTGCTCAGAAAGACCGAGCCGCAATTCGGCAGCTTGCGGGGAAACTTGCGCCGCCGTTCACGCAGGTCCAGAAGCATCTGCTGGCGGATTTTTGCGACCTTCTCGGGAAGGCAGCACAGCTCAACACCAACCACCACCGCGCCGGTTCCCTGCAAGGCACTGCTGCGGTAAGCAAAACAGCAGTCGGCTTGATCCAGCCAGGCAATGGTGCCATCAGGATTGACGACCTCGACCCGGCGCACATTCTCCCCGATGCCCTGCCGGTGGCTGCCGCCATTCATCAACACCAGGCCACCGATCGTGCCGGGGATGCCAATGATGTGCTCCAGGCCCGACAACCCGGCCCGCATCGCCCGGCGCGCCAGGCCGGGGACCCAGGCACCGGATTCCGCAATGATGCGGTTACCTTCAATGCTGATAGCGGAGAAATTCTCGCCCAGTTTGAGGACGACACCACGCAGGCCGGCATCATCGAAGAGCAGGTTGGTCCCCTGGCCGATGACGACCAGGGGAATCCGGAATTGATTGACAAAACGGACAACCGCGGCCACCTGCTCAGCGCTGCCCGGCTCAATCAGCAGATCAACCGGACCGCCGATCTGCCAGCTGTTGTGATCGGAGAGGGGTTCATCAAAAGTGCATTGCCCGACATCCTGTGTGACCAGTCTGTCGAGCAATGCACGGCGTGCTTGGCGAGAACTCAACGCTACCTTCTCCCGTCCGGACTACTTGGCCTGTTTCAGGTACTTGTAGTAGTCCGAGTCGGTGGAGATCACCAATCGGCCGTTCTCTTTGATCGACTTCTTGTAAGATTCGAGAGTCCTCAGGAAAGCATAGAACTCCTCGTCCTGGTTGTAGGCCTCAGCGTAAATCGCTGCCGCTTCGGCGTCAGCGGCGCCACGAACTTCAAGAACCTTACGGTAAGCTTCGGAACTGATTTCCTTGAGTTCACGTTCCATCTGGCCAAGGATATCGGCTTTTTCGCCCTCGCCTTCGGAACGATACTGGGCAGCGACCTTTTTCCGCTCGTTGATCATACGTTCGTAAACCCGGGTCCGCACTTGTTCGACGTAGTTGATGCGCTTGATCTGTACGTCAAGCAGCTCGATGCCGTAATCGGGCGTGTTGGCTCGGGCCTTTTCGAGAATCCCGGCCATGATCTCCTCGCGGCCGACCAGATTCTCCTTGGTGATGACGACCCCTTCCACCTCAAAACGTTCTTCACCACCACCTTCCTGGCCCTCGTAATCGCTGCCCCGAACCAGTTCGACCAGTAAACGGCCGGACACAGCATCGCGCACGACCGAGTCGATGATATCGTCAAGACGACTCATGGCGCCACGTTCGGTTGCAACCGTAGTGTAGAACAGCAGTGGGTCCTTGATCCGCCAGCGCGCCGTGGTATCGATCCAGATGAAGCGCTTGTCCTTGGTCGGGATCTGATTCGGGTCACCGTCCCACTTCAGGATACGTTTTTCAAAACGGGTGACTTTCTGAACAAAGGGGATTTTCAGATGCAGCCCGGAACCGACGACATCACCAATCGGCTTGCCGAACTGGGTGACGATCGCCTGCTCCGCCTCGTTCACGACGTAGAGGCCATCCATGCCAACGAAGACCAGTGCGATGACAAGAACAAAAATCACAGGTGCTTTCATTATTTGGCCCCTCCTTCCATTGATTTGCGCAGGGGGAGCAGTGGCAGCAACCCGCCGGTTTTGTCATCCATAACGTAGACTTCCTCGAGTCGGGGCAACACCTCTTCGAGCGTCTCCAGATAAATCCGGCTGCGCGTGACCGAGGGGGCCTTGCGATATTCGGTGAGCAGCGCCAGGAAGCGGTTGGTTTCACCCCTTGCCTTGTTGACCCGCTCGACAGCATAGCCTTCGGCTTCCTGCAAAACCTTCTTCGCCTCACCGCGGGCCCGTGGAACTTCCCGGTTGAATTGCTCGCGGGCTTGGAAGATCAGGCTCTCTCTCTGCTGTTCAGCCTCATTGACCTCGTTGTAGGCCGCCTTGACAGGATCAGGCGGGGTGACATCCTGAAACTTGACCGTAACGATCCGCACACCGATGTCATACTGGTTTAAGGTGGATTGCAAATCTTGCTCAATTTCAGCCGCGAGCTGGGCACGTTCAGTGGTCAGGACTTCGGTGACGTTCGCGTTACCGATGGCCTTGCGCACCATCGCTTCGGCAATATCGCGCACCGTCTCGACCGGATCTTTGATATTGAAGATGAATTTGAACGGATCGGCGACCTGGTACTGAACGATCCATTCGACATCACTGACGTTCAGGTCCCCGGTCAGGGTGAGTGACTCCTCTTCTAACCCGCGCTTGGTGTAGGTTGAACGAACGCCGGGAGTGACAGTGCGAAAACCGAACTCTTCCTTGAGGACACGGCCGGTCTGTACCAGGTACACTCGGTCAATACCGAGGGGCAGCTTGAAATGCAGTCCCGGATCAGAGAAGCCGGAGAACTTGCCGAAGCGCAGAACCACTCCGGTCTCCTCGGTGTCGACTTCGTACATACTGGTGTAGGCTCCGATAACGATCAGGATAACGACGACCAGTATCGGCAGTATCCCCTTTTGCGGGTTGAACTTTTTCTTAATATAATCCCTGATCTCGATGACCTTTTTTTCCAGGTCTTCATTCGAGGGACCACTGCCCCAATCCTGCATTCTGACCTCCCTTGGATCTGTTGAGTGTCGGTCTGTCTCGACAACATTCTACCGTAAATCAGCATTCCTAGCGACCCGGTATGTATAACAGGTTTGCCCCGTGAAACAAAGTCTCGGTCACTGCTCGCCCGCATGCACACCGGCCAGGTAACCGGTTGACCAGCAAACCTGCAGGTTGAACCCGCCGGTGGGGCCATCCAGATCAATGACTTCACCGGCGAAAAAAAGATTGGCGATTTTTTTCGAGCGCATGGTGCGCATATCGATCTCTTCGAGAGCCACACCGCCAGCGGTGACGATTGCCCGATCGAACCCTCCGCAACCGGACACATCCAAAGGCAAGCTTTTGAACAGCTGCCTCAGCCGTTGGCGCTCTTCCCGGGTCACCGAATGACATTTTTTCTTCGGATCGATGCCGGACAACCTGAGATAGATCGGGATCATGGCGCGCGGCAGCAGTCCGCCCAGAGCATTACCGAAATCGTGGTTGCTGTGTGCGGCCAGCTCCCGCTGCAATCGCTGATCGAACTGCTGGTCGGAAACCGCCGGTTTCAAATCGAGCAGCAGCTGAACCGGCCCCTGTTTAAGGGCGTCCCGGATGCGGTGGCTCATGTCGAGCACGATCGGTCCGCCAATGCCGGACCGCGTAAAGAAGGCCTCGCCGAAACGCTCATCAACCACGCGCCCGTCAGCAGACAGGGAGAGGCGCACGTTTTTGAGGTTGAAACGACTGACCTCTGCAGTCCAGTTCTGCCGCAGTCGGACCGGGACCAGGGCCGGTTCCGGGGGCACCACCCGGTGTCCACAAGCCCGCGCCCAGTCATAACCATCACCGGTACAGCCGGTTTCCGGATAGGACAACCCCCCGGTGGCCAGAACAACGTTGCCCGCCGACATGTGGACTTGCCCGATGCGGACCGCAGTCACGCGTTGCTGCTCACACAGCAGCTGGCTCACCGCACAGCCGGTCCGAATCGCGACGCCGGCATCGCGGACAAAGCCGAGCAGGGCCGCCTGGACATCTTCAGCACGACCGCTTTGCGGAAAAATCCGCCCACCCCGCTCCACCTTGAGAGGCACGCCCCGCTCGGCAAAAAAACGCACGGTGTCCGGCGGCCCAAACCGGTAAAGTGCGGTCAGCAAAGCCTTGCCCTGCCGGCCAAAGTGTTCCGCAAAGAGACGGGGGTTCGCTTCATCGTGGGTCACGTTGCAGCGGCCCTTACCGGTGATCAGAATCTTCGAACCACACCGCCCCTGTTTTTCCAGCAGGAGAACGCGGGCCCCCTGACGGGCGGCAAAACCGGCCGCAAAAAGGCCTGCCGGCCCACCGCCAATGACGATGACATCGTGGCGATTTTCGTTTAACATCCTGACAGTCTACCGGCAAAGCGGTATCATAGATAGAGCCAAGGAAAAATCGCGCCGACAAAACGACACGTCACAAGAAGAGGCCCCTGATGAGCAACGACCACACCCCATCCGACCCGAACAGCCCTGAAGAAGCCAGCTTTGCGGACCTGCTCGAAGAGAGCCTGATCAGCAGCCGCCGACTCGAACCGGGAGAGAAGATCGAAGCAACCGTCCTGCAGATCGGTGACGAATGGGTTTTTCTCGATGTCGGGCAAAAAGGTGAAGGCGTCCTTGACGTCAAGGAACTGCGCGACAACGATGGCAACCTGTCGGTCACCGCAGGCGCTACGCTGAGCGTCTACTTCATGTCGCGCAAAGGCGGTGAACTGCGGTTCACCACCCGGCTTGGCGGCGGCTCCTCGGGAACCGCTCAACTCGAAGCCGCGTCGCACAGCGGCATTCCGGTGGAAGGACGCATCGAAAAGGAAATCAAAGGCGGTTACGAAATCAAGCTGCCGGGCAACGTTCGTGCCTTCTGTCCCTTCTCCCAGCTGGGGCTGCGTCGCCAGGAGAACAGCGAAGAGCTCATCGGCACCAGCCGCGCGTTTCGGATCAGCCAATTCAGCGAGCAGGGTCGCAATATTGTCGTGTCTCATCGCGTCCTCCAGGAGGAAGAGCGTGAACGGCGCAAAGCCGAACTGAAAGCGCAGTTGACGGAGGGGATGGTGGTGTCGGGCATCGTCACCAACATACGTGACTTCGGTGCCTTCGTCGATATCGGCGGTCTGGAAGGGCTGTTGCCGATCTCGGAAATCTCCTATGGCCGGGTCGAAAGGGTCGAAGATATACTAAAGATCGGCCAACAGCTCGATGTCGCCGTCAAGACGATCGACTGGGAGAAAGAGAAGTTCTCGTTCAGCCTCCGCGACACCCTTGCCGACCCGTGGTCACAGGTTGAGCAGCGTTACCCGATCGGCTCCACACACATCGGCACGGTCTCGCGCCTCGCCCCCTTCGGGGCCTTCGTCACGCTTGAAGATGGCGTTGACGGTCTGGTACATATTTCGCGGCTCGGCAACGACCAGCACATCAAGCACCCCAGGGACATTCTGACGGTCGGCCAGAAGATCCCGGTCACCATCGCGTCGATCGATCTTGCGGAAAGGCGGATCGCTCTCGCACCAGTCCGCGACACGCCCGACGAATCTGGGCCGACCTCCTACGAAGAGAAGGACGGTGCGGGCATGGGGACCTTCGCCGAGCTGTTCAAAAAAGCGCAGTCGAAGAACTGACCCTCGCCCCCCACCCGACAGGTCGCTGAAGGAATCGTCCCGGTTTGCCTCGGCAGAACGCCCCAGGCCGCAACACCGGGACATGTTTGATCGCCCGTCTCTGGCGTGGCCAGTGCTCCCTTTGCAGGGGCAGCAACTCGGCACCCGCGCTTGTTTGACCAAACCTTGCTGTGAGCAGCTAATACTGCGTCGCAATGACCCCCGCCACAACCAGGTAACGTAGAAGTTTGCCACAGGCGACGAGCAGGAGAAAGCGGACCAGGCCGGTCCGCAGCAGACCGCCAACCAGGCAAAGCGGATCACCAAGAACCGGAACCCAGGAAAAAAACAGCACCCAGCTGCCGTAACGATTGAAATACTTCTCGGCACGCAACTGATCAGACGGGGTGATACGCAACAGACGGCCGATCAGGAGCGGGCCACCCCAAAGACCGATGGCATAAGTCGTCAACGCACCCAGAGTATTGCCACAGGTCGCAATCCAAACAACGCCGACGGGTGCGAAGCCGTGGGCAATCATGACGGCCAACAACCATTCACTGCCGAGCGGCAACAGGGTCGCGGCGAGAAAACTCAGCAAAAACAGGGCCGGGTAACCATGTTCAGGGAGCCAGGACGTCACGCGGTGAATTCCTTTGTGCCGGGAAATATGCCATGATGGCGAAGGTCGCCAAACGTTCTTATTCTGACACGAGAGCCGCATGTTGAAAAAGACTTTCCAGACATTCACCCTGGTTTTTCTGGCCCTGCTGCTTGGCGCCTGTGATTCCGGACCGAAGATCGATCGCATCGACCAAACGGCCGTGATCCTCGCTTTCGGCGACAGCCTGACGCACGGCACGGGTGCGGCACCCGACCAGTCTTACCCGAAGGTCTTAAGCCAGAAGCTTGGCCGGGCAGTGATCAATGCCGGGGTCCCCGGTGAAACCACCGCGCAAGGGCTGAAACGCCTGCCGGACTTGCTGGAGACTTATGCGCCGACCCTGGTGATCCTCTGTGAAGGCGGCAACGACTTCCTGCGCCGTCAAGACCCGGAGCAAACCGCCCGCAATCTCTCCGCCATGGTTGATTTGATCAAGGCCCGGGGGGCTGACGTTATCCTGGTCGGGGTGCCGAAGCTCGGCTTCGGCCTCAGTGTGCCGCCTTTCTACGCCGCGCTTGCCGAGAAACATGCCATTCCCTTCGAAGGCGAGATCCTCCTTGAACTGCTCGGCGACAAGACCATGAAAAGCGACAGCATCCATCCCAATGCGGCCGGCTATCATCAGATGGCCGCAGCGATTTACGAGAAAATCATGCAGGCGCAGAGGAAGTAGGCGGGACCTGATGACGGCAATCGACGCATTCATTCCGACCCATCGTGATGAGATGGCGGCACGCGGCTGGCAGACCCTTGACGTGCTGTTTATCTCCGGTGATGCGTATGTTGATCATCCGGCCTTCGGCACCGCCCTGCTGGCGCGCCTGCTTGAGGCTGAGGGATTTCGGGTCGGCATCATTGCCCAACCGGACTGGCGCAATCTGCAGGCATTCCGCGTTTTGGGGCGGCCCAGGCTGTTTGCCGCTGTTTCCTCCGGGGCCATGGACTCGATGGTGAATCATTACACGGCCGCCAGAAAAGTCCGCAATCAGGACGCCTACACGCCCGGTGGCCGGGCCGGAGCCCGGCCGAATCGCGCCGTGATCGCCTATACGGCGGCCGTCAAAGGTGCTTTCAAGGGGTTGCCGACGGTGATCGGCGGCATCGAGGCCAGCCTGCGGCGATTGGCCCATTACGATTACTGGGAGGACAAGGTCAGACGCTCGATCCTGGTGGACAGCAAGGCCGACCTGTTGCTCTACGGCATGGCGGAACAGGCCCTGGTCACCCTTGCACGGCGGATGCGGGACGGCGAACAGATCACCCAGATCACCGACCTGCCCGGCACGGCTTATCTGGCCGAGACCTGTCACCAGGAGATCATCGCACTGCCCGCCTTTGAGGAGGTCGCCCTCGACAAGGCGGCTTACAATCGATCCTTCAAGCGTGCCGCCGAGCAGGCCAACCCGTTTTGCGGCAAGCCTCTGGCCCAGGGCCACGGTGAACGGCAGGTGATCGTCAACCCACCTTCGCCGCCGCTCGCGTCAGGAGAACTGGACCGGATTTACGACCTGCCGTTCACCAAGCGCCCGCACCCGCGATACTCGGAACCGATCCCGGCGTATCAGCAGATCCGTTTTTCGATCACCAGTCATCGCGGCTGCTGTGGCGGCTGCGCTTTCTGCGCGATCAACTATCACCAGGGGAAAACCATCCAGTCGCGTTCGGTCGCATCGATTGCGGCGGAAGTCGACCGCCTGACCCATCACCCTGAATTTCGCGGCACGATCTCCGATGTCGGCGGGCCAACGGCCAATATGTACGGCCTGTTTTGCCGCAACACCGAAGCGCAAGCCACCTGTCGCCGTGACAGCTGCCTTTATCCGGAGATCTGCCCGCACCTCGCCACAGACGATGATCGCGCCGTCAAACTGCTTCGCCAGCTGCGCCAGCATCCGCAGGTCAAAAACCTGTTCGTCGCATCCGGTGTCCGCTTCGATCTGCTGGAGCGGCAACCGGATTATTTCGCCGACCTGCTGCGACACCACGTCGGCGGCCTGCTCAAGGTCGCACCGGAATCCACCAGCCCCAGAGTCACCCGCGTGATGCGCAAACCGGGACCGGAGCGCTTTCAGATCTTTCTTCAAAACTTCCGCCGGCAAAGCCGCAAGTTGGGCAAGAAACAGGCCGTGATCCCCTACTTCATCTGCGGCCACCCCGGGTGCACGCTCAATGATATGATTGAGGTCGCGCTGTTTCTGAAGGCGCATCACCTGCGTGTCGAACAGGTCCAGGAATTTACACCCACCCCGGGCTCCCTGGCGACCTGCATGTATTACACCGGCCGGGATCCCTTTTCCGGTGAGAGCGTCTACGTTCCCCGGACCGCCCGGGAAAGACGCTTGCAGAAAGCGCTGTTACTCTGGCATCTCCCCGAGAACCGCCGTGATGTTCTGTCCGCCCTGAAAACCTGTGGTCGCGAGGATTTGGCCGGCAAGTTGCTGTCAGCGGCACCCCGCCAGTCCGACCGTGGCGGCAGACCGGCTCATCGCCAGGGGAGCCGATGAGGGGTCCGGATTTCCCTGCGGCGCGGTCACACCACATCGACTTTTCCCGCTCACACCGCTAAGATGGAATGACGCTGCATTAGAGTTAGCCGTTTTTTTGCCAAGGATGAGGCGCCTATGACGTTTGATCTCGATCCGGTCCAGTGCCGGGTGCTCGGTTGCCTGGTCGAAAAGGACCTGGCGACACCCGAATATTATCCGCTGACGCTCAACGCCCTGACCAACGCCTGCAACCAGAAGTCAAACCGCGAACCGGTCATGCATCTGGACGAGACGGATGTCCTCCAGGCCCTCGATGTCCTGCGCAAGCATCAGCTGGCGCACCAGTCCGCCGAAGGGATCCGGGCCGTGAAATTTTGCCACAACCTCACCGGCCGGCTGAACCTGGATCCGGAAGAGATGGCGGTTCTCACCGAGCTGCTCCTGCGCGGACCGCAGACCGTCGGCGCCTTACGCAGCCGGGCGATGCGGATGTGTGATGTCGGCGACCTGCAGGCAATCGAGACGCTGCTGCAAAACCTGATCGACAGAGAAGACCCGCTGGTGGTCAAACTGCCGCGCCAACCGGGCCGCAAAGACCCGCGTTTCATGCATCTGCTGGCGGGCGAGGTGATGGTCGATGCGTCACCGCCGGTGCCGGCCGCTTATGACAGGGCGTCAACCAATGACAGCACCCGTATCCTCCGTTTGGAAAAGGACCTGGCGGCGCTGCAAAACGACCTGGACAATCTGCGCCGGCAATTGCACGATTTCAAGGCCCAGTTCGACTAGTCTGGCCTTGTCATGCCTGTCGAAGACATTCTTTTCGATCGGCAAGCAGGCCACAGGCTGCGTGTCCGGTTGAGCAACGATTGCGGGAAGAAACCACCCTTTTGCGCAACGACCTGCGGGTGGTGGGGAACATCTCTTTGATCAATGCCGTCTGGACATGGCGACAGGTTGCATCGATCGAAGGGCTTTGAGTCAAGAAAACCGCCCAAAAAAACGGGCCCCGCTGTTGCAGCGGGGCCCGTTCGATTGATTGGCCAACAAGGTCAGACTTTGACGACGTTGGAAGCCTGTAGCCCCTTGGGACCGTCCTCAACGTCGAAACTGACGCGCTCACCCTCGGCGAGAGACTTGAACCCTTCCCCTTGGATGGAGGAAAAATGGACAAACACATCCGGACCATCATCCTGAGAAATGAACCCGAACCCCTTAGCATCATTAAACCATTTCACTGTTCCTTCTGCCATTCTACGTCTCCTTCTTTCTGCTCAATACAATGAGCTCTGTTTGGTTGTGTCCGGAATGCCGGTCTGAAAACAAGAATACCGCACAAGCCCTTCAGCCTGTGCGGTCTGCTGTCAAAATCCCATGCATTGAACGTGCTTATTCAAACCAGACAACCGTACACAAACTCCTGAGAGATTATCTTATTAAACCAATTCCCGGGTCAAAAGCAAGTCTTTAAAGGGCATGGCATGATTTTTTCCGGTTTTTTTGCCGACGCGCAATCCTCAATGCGCCTTTCCCCCTTTCGTCAATCTGCGGAAAAGCTTATATTGCCAACATTTCACGTGCAAAGGAAACAAGCCGGTTCGGTCTGACATGTTTCAACATCAGCAGTTCGACAGATTTGCCAGGCAATGGCTGGCCGATTACCACACCACCGGCCGGACAATCTACTGCCAGGCGGGTTGTTCCGGATGCTGTTCCCTGGTTGTGCACACCACATTCCCCGAAGCGATGCGGATTGCCCAACAGTTGACCACCGACCAGGAGCGGCAATTGGCACTTTACCTGGAACGCCTGCGGCGAGCCGTGCCGCATCTGTCCAGCATGAAGAGCTACCTGAGGAGCCACCGCAGCCAGCTCGGCGCCTGTCCTCTGCTGGATTCGGCCGGCCGATGCACAGTCTATCCTGAACGGCCACTCAGTTGTCGCGCCCTGCTCTCGACCCGGCCGTCCGCGTGGTGCGTTGCGGATCTCTCCCGGCTCGATCCCTGGGACAAAAGGGCTTACCAGGCCGGACTCGACCGACAGGTGGTCACCTGGCCGACCCATTTCGTGGCAGCCACCCGTGACCTGGCAGAAGAGCTGGAACGACAGATTCTTGAAACGATGCGTGCCGAGACCGGCTGGAGCCTTTGGGGCAACCTGGCGGTCCTGATTGGCCTGGCACGCGCACTCCTGTTAGAAGCAGGTGCAACAATGACCGCAGGCGATATCCTGGAGCGTATCAACCACCAGGGGCTGAATGTTCCCTGGTTGCTGAACCTGCAGGCGGAGCCTTGTCACGACGTAAT
Organism: Desulfuromonadales bacterium; assembly: GCA_037383085.1. Classification (GTDB taxonomy): domain Bacteria; phylum Desulfobacterota; class Desulfuromonadia; order Desulfuromonadales; family BM103; genus JARRPG01. Next base: position 40,495 of record JARRPG010000007.1, read on the forward strand.
GGAAAGCCGATGAATCAGACCTCTTTTGAACTGCATCCACGCCTGCGAGCGGACACCTACTGTGTGGGTGATTTTCCACTCTGCCGTCTGCTGTTGATGAACGATTGTCGCTATCCCTGGTTCATTTTGGTGCCCCGCCGCAGCGGGATCCGGGAAATTTTTGCCTTGCCGCAACCGGACCAGGTGCAGTTGCTGAAGGAATCCTCCCACCTTGCGACCGTCCTGCAGCACCTTTACCAGGCCGACAAACTCAATATCGCCAGCCTCGGCAATCTGGTGCCCCAGTTGCACCTGCACCATATTGTACGCTTCACCACCGACCCCGCCTGGCCCAAACCGGTCTGGGGCCTGTTCCCGGCCAAGCCCTATGCGGCCAAGGGCGGGCAGGATATTTTTGCCCGACTGACCGGGCATCTGGTCGACTTCAAACCGGCCGTCAACCCCTTCGAGACGTCCGCAACATGCTGAAAACCGCTTCCGAGGCAGCGCCCTGATGATGAACATTGCCGATCCGAAATATCTCCAATATCTGCGGGATCTGCCCTCGAGTTACCTGCTTGACCTGATGGTCGACAACGACGACATCGACCATCGATCGCTGCGCTATGTTCTCACCGAGCGAGGCTTCAGCCATGAAGAGATTGACCAGAAACTCGCGCGGCGACGACAATCCACCTGGAGTCGCCCCTACCGGCTCTGGAGCGGCGCCCGCTGGCTGACCATCGGCAATGCCCTGATTGTGACCTATTTCAATCTCTGCGGCCTCTATGACCTGATCGGCGATGATCATGCCTTCAAAGTGCCCTTGCTTTTTCTGGCGTTCGGTTCAACACTCTGCGGTTTTTTCGTCGGGCTCAAACTGACGACGCATATTTACCACGGCAGTCAATCGATGCTGTATTGCGGATTTCCCTTTCCGGTCGGCTATGTTTCATTGCAAACCGGCGAAGAAATTCAGCGGCATAGCCGGATCATGACACTGAACATGGCGCTCAATGCCTTGGTCGGAGTCAGTCTGACGTTGTTCCCCCTGATCCTGATTTACGTGGTTTTACGATAACCGAATCAGGCCACGGCAAGCCGCCTTCCGCGTTGTGGCACCTTCTTTCCCCCTCTGCGACAGACTGTCTGGCCCAAACCGGTGGCTTCAGTCCCCGCGCACTTACCAGAGACAAAAGTTGACACTGTTCGGATGAGGTTGTAGTCTTTCGCAAATTTCACGGGAGGTCGGCACTCTTGACACAGATTAATTTTGCAAAGATGGGCGGTTTGATTCCGGCTGTCATCCAGGATCACGAAACCGGGGAGATCCTGATGGTGGCCTTCATGGACGAGAAAACCCTGAACAATACCCTGCGCGACGGCAAGACCTGGTTTTACAGTCGCAGCCGCAACAAGTATTGGATGAAAGGGGAGGAGTCGGGGAACACCCAGGATGTCGTGGAAGTCCTCACCGATTGTGATACTGACACCGTCGTCATCAAGGTCCGACAGAACGGCCCTGCGGCCTGCCATACCGGCAATCGCAGCTGCTTTTACATCCGCTGGGAGGACGGGCAGTGGGTCGAGCATTCCAATCCGCTCTTCGACCCGGATGAGGTCTATAAGAAGAAATGACACGTTCACCGTTTGCGTGAGGTTTGACATGGCCAAGGAACTCAGATTCGGCATCCCGAAAGGAAGCCTGGAAAAAGCCACGATCGATCTTTTCGACAAGGCCGGTTGGACGATCAAGACGTCGTCCCGCAGCTATTTTCCCACCAGCGACGATGACGAGCTGAAATGCAGCCTGGTGCGCCCTCAGGAGATGGCCAAAGTCCTGGAGCGCGGCAAACTTGATGTGGGGATTGCCGGCCGGGACTGGGTCAGGGAAAATCAATCGGACGTGGTTGAGGTCGGTGAAATGGTCTATTCGAAGGTGTCCAGGCGACCGGCACGCTGGGTGCTGGTGGTCGGCCCGGACTCGCCGGTTGAGAAGCCCGAAGACCTCGCCGGAGCAACCATCTCGACGGAATTGGTCGGCTTTACCAAGCGCTTTTTTGCCGAGCGCAACATTCCGGTTGAGGTGGAATTCTCCTGGGGAGCCACCGAAGCAAAAATCCTCAAAGGCTTGTGTGATGCGATCGTCGAGGTGACCGAAACCGGTTCGACGATCAGGGCCAATAACCTGCGCATCGTCTGCGAATTGATGGAATCGGTGCCGGTGCTGATCGCCAACAAGCAGGCCTGGGCAGACCCCTGGAAACAGGGCAAGATCGAACGTATCTACACTATGCTGCAGTCGGCCCTGCGGGCGGAAGGAATGGTTGGGCTGAAGATGAACGCTCCCGGCGACCGGATCGAGGCGATTACCAGCCTGCTGCCGAGCCTCAACCGGCCGACGATCGCCCACCTGTATGATTCGGATTGGGTCTCGATCGAAACCATCATGCCAGAGACCGATGTCCGCAAAATCGTCCCCGAGCTGTTGGAACTCGGTGCCGAAGGCATCGTTGAATACCCCTTGAACAAAATTATTTGACCGGTTGCCGATTCTTTCGGTGGCACCCCTCGCCTGAGAAATTTTTCCGGTCCGCTGTGTCTCCTGCAGAGATCGGCGGTCTTGGCTTCCTGACCATTCCGGTCGGCTTCATTGACGGGACATATTGCCGGTTTGTCGCCAATCGGCCCCACCGGATCCTGGCCCAGACGCATCCGGGCCAGGGGTCATTTTTTTCTTTCCGGCGTCAAAACCCTTGCAGAGATTAAACGGTTGTGATTAAAATGCGTCCATTCTAATAAGGAGGCGTACTGCGCTTTGCTCAACACCCTGTCGCAAAAAGCCTTGATTCGTCTGCTTCTCTGGGGTTTTGTCCTGATTCCCCTGGCGATGGCGGCTGACGCCATGTTCCACGCTGTGCTGTTCGGTGAAGGCACCTTCTGGCAGCAGTTCTTGGCACCCGCATTCCCGGAGCTGGCCTGTCGATTGCTGTTCAGCATTTTCGTCCTCGCCGCGATCTACCTCGGCATGCATTACCTGGCCAAGACCGCTCAGCGGGAGAGAACCCTGCAACAAGAAGCGCATGACCTGAACCTGGCCTGCCGCGATTACGAAAACTTCTCCGAGGACATGCTGCAACACCTGCGCAACACCTCCTCCGAAATCAACACCGCGATCAGCTTGCTCAAAAATCGCTGCCAAGATGAACTCAATGACAAAACTCGTTTTTTTCTGGAATCGGTGGTCAACTTCAACAGCAAACTGAACCGGCAACTGGAAACCAGTCTGGCGCTGACCGAAGTCCCCTTGAGTCAGCCACACCGGGAACTCATCCAGATTGACAAGCTGGCCGAGGGTATCGCCGCTGATTTACAGAACAGGCATCCGGAACGGGAGGTTGAATTTATCATTCAGCCATGGATCTCCATCGTCTCCGACCGGAAGATGATGGCCTATGTGATCCAGCAGCTTTTCTACAGTGCCATGGACTTCATACCCTCCCGCCAGAAGGGCCGGATCGAACTGGGGATGTACCAGAGAGGCCTGCAGAAAGTCCTGTTCGTCCGGGACAACGGCACCGGTTACAGCGAACCCCAGGCGAAACGCATTTTCGATGCTTACCGTGAAAACATCCAGGACCCCGCGCTGCCGGGCGACACCACCCGACTGGCCGGCGCCCAACGTATCATCCAGCGCCTGGGTGGACAGATCTGGGCCGAAGGGGCCGCTATGCTCCGCGTATCATCTGATGACGAGGAGGTCACCATGGCCGATCGCAAAACGTCCCTGCCAAAGCATTCCTGTTCCAGCTGCAGTGCCATCTGGCAGAAACAAGGCACCACCAATTGCTGGGGCGACCCTGACAGCCGGCCCAGCAAGCCCGCGTATTGTCCTTCCGAGCCCTATGCCGAAGCGATTTACGATTCTTTTCGCATCTATCAGGGCGATGATGCGGATGCCCACCTGGCCTATATTGCCGCCAAAGTCGAAGGACTCTGCTATCAGCCCCTGCCGGACTCTGATACGGTCCAGGCACGCTGGACCCGGATCGAAGATCTGATCGCCCTGGCCCGGCTGATGAACTACCGCAAGATCGGCATTGCGACCTGCATCGGCTTGCTGGATGAGTGCGATCGTCTCAGCGACATCTTGAAGGCCCAGGGGCTGGAACCTTTCTCGGCCTGCTGCAAGGCGGGGAGTATCGACAAGCTCGAGTTGCAGCTCGAAGAGGCGGACAAAGTCCGCCCCGGAACTTTCGAACCGGCCTGCAATCCGATTGCCCAGGCTCGCATTCTCAACGAGCAGAAGATGGATATGAACATCATCATGGGCCTGTGCGTTGGCCATGACATGCTGTTCAATAAATATTCCGAAGCCCCGGTGACAACCCTGGTCGTCAAGGATCGGGTCACCGGTCACAACCCGGCCGCCGTGCTCTACGGCCAGAATTTCTACTACAAGAGATTGCAGAAACAGCCGGTGCTCACCGATGACGAGATTGCTTCACTCCAGAAGAAGTAATCTGCCTTGCCGCAACCGGCAAGCGGCGCCGGACAGATCCACAGCCGGTCTACGGTAGCAGCACCGTTGAGCCGGTCGTTTTGCGTGCCGCGAGATCCTCATGGGCCTGGGCGGCCTCGGCGAGCGGGTAGGTTTGCTTGACTTCGATCCTGACCTTGCCGGACCGGACCACATCGAATAACTCCGTGGCGCTGGCCAGCAGGTCTGCCCGTTCGGCGGTGTAAGTCATCAGCGTCGGTCGGGTCAGAAAGAGCGAGCCCTTGGCCGCCAGGACACCCGGGTTAAAAGCGTCCACCGGACCGGAGGCTTGACCGAAACTGACCAGCAGGCCGAGCGGCCGCAGACAGTCAAGCGACTTCATGAAGGTGTCCCGCCCGATCGAATCGTAGACGACGTCAACACCCTCCCCCCCGGTGATCTCCTGCACCCGGCTGACCCAGTCTTCTTCGCGGTAAAGAAGTGGATAATCGCAGCCGTGCGCCTGGGCCAGGTCCGCTTTTTCATGGCTGCCGACCGTGCCGATCACGGTCGCTCCGAGATGTTTTGCCCACTGGCAGGCGATCAAACCGACACCTCCGGCTGCGGCGTGCAACAGAATCGTGTCCTTCGGCTTGACCCGGAAGGTGCTGCGCAGCAGGTATTGCACGGTCATCCCCTGCAGCATCATGCCAGCCGCCTGCTGGTCGCTGATATCCTCAGGCAGTCTGACCAGCCGATGGGCCGGTATCAGGCGTTCTTCGGCATAGGCTCCGGGGGGCAGGCCGGCATAGGCAACGCGATCACCCGGGGCCAGATCCGTCACCCCGTCACCGACCGAAACGACGACACCGGCGCCCTCCATACCAGGAGTGGCCGGCAGTTCACCGAGGGGATACAAACCGGTCCGATGATAGATGTCGATAAAGTTCAATCCGACCGCCGTCTGGCGCAGATGAACCTCACCGGGACCCGGCGGCTGGAGATCGATGGATTCCCATTTCAGGACTTCGGGCCCGCCGGTTTCGTGGATACGTATGGCTTTGGGCATGGACACCTCCATTTATCAGGATTTCCTTTAAAATTATCATCGCCAGACGTCTCGTCAAGTGGCCAACAAATGCCAACATATTGAAAACATTGTTCTACAGACATTGACATGAAATGATTTTCAGGCAATAGTTTACTGGTTTGGAAAACTTGGTCGACACGCATCCTGTGCAGAACATTGTGGAGTGTCAACTTCAGCCCGAAGGAGGAAAGTCATGATCAAAAAGTTCAGATTCATCTCGCTGTTGATCGTTACCCTCGCTGCAACAAGTTTGATCCTGTCTGCGGGACTTGTTTCGGAGGCCCAGGCCGCACCGAAGTACCGTTGGAAGCTGGCGCAAACCTGGGGTACCGGCTTCCCGATTTTTGGTGACGCCGTGATCAAGATGGCCGACTTGGTCAAAGAAATGTCGAATGGCGAAATGGAAATCCGCATCGACTCCTCCAACAAGCACAAAGCGGCGTTCGGCATACTCGACATGGTCAACGCCGGCCAGTATGAAATGGGACACTCGGCCTCCTATTACTGGAAAGGCAAAGATATCAGCACCATGCCCTTCACCACCATGCCCTTCGGCATGATCGCCCCCGAGCAATATGCCTGGTTCTACTATGGCGGCGGCATGGAACTGATGCAGGAAGTTTACAGCAAGCATGGCGTTTACTCCTTCCCGGGTGGCAACACCAGCAATCAGATGGGCGGTTGGTTCCGCAAGGAGATCAACACCCTGGATGACCTCAAAGGTCTCAAGATGCGGATTCCCGGTTTTGCCGGGGAAGTTTTGTCCAAACTCGGTGTTGTGGTGACGAACATTCCGCCCGGCGAGCTTTACACCGCTCTCGATCGTGGCACCATCGACGCCCTGGAATGGGTCGGGCCGTCGCTTGACCTCAACATGGGCTTCCAGAAGATTGCCCCCTACTACTACACCGGTTGGCACGAGCCGGCCACCGAACTGCAGTTCCTGGTCAACAAGGAGAAATTTGACGCCCTGCCGAAGCACCTGCAAAAGATCCTGACCGTGGCCATGGAGTTCGCCGCTTATGACATGTATGCGCGTTCCTACCATGAAAGCGCCGTCAACTGGGCTTCGATCGAGAAGGAATACCCGAACGTGAAAATTCGGACCTTCCCGCCAGAGATCATTGCCGCGATGAAAAAAGCCAACGATGAACTGCTGGCCAGTTACGAAGCGAAAGATCCGGAATTCAAAAAGATCATCGAATCACAGAAGGCTTACATGCAGAAGGCCCGCAACTGGACCGCCATTTCCGACTACGCTTATCTCAAGGACAACCTCAAGTAGGCTCATTTCAGGCTCCCGGCCCGTCCGGGAGCCTGGTTTTTGTCCCAAGGACGTTCCATGCTGCTGAAAATAGAAAAATTTTTCGATCGTTTTTCCGACGTGATGGGCTGGATTGCCGGCTTTTTGAACCTGCTGATGCTGATCAACGTCTTCTACGATTCGATCATGCGCTATTTCTTCAACACCGGATCGATTGCCCTGCAGGAGATGGAATGGCACCTGTTTGCCGTGGTCTTTCTGTTCGGCATGGCTTACGCACTCAAGGAAGATGGTCATGTCCGGGTCGATGTCCTGTACGACCACTTCTCACCCCGCTGGAAAGCCGTCGTCAACATCGGCGGCACCCTGCTGTTTCTGATCCCTTTGAGCGTCCTGATCATCGAAGGCTCGATCTGGTATGTCCATGAAGCCTATACCATCAACGAAATCAGCGGCGATCCGGGCGGCTTGACGCATCGCTGGCTGATCAAGGCGGTGATCCCGACCTCCTTCGTTTTTCTGATCGTCTCGGCGCTCGGCTTCATTACGCACAACATCAATGTCTTCCGGGGACTGGAAGAACCCTCCGTACATCATCTCGAAGACGATGTTCTTTAACGTGAACGGCTGTTCTCTCATGTTTCCCTCTTCATCAGACAAAGGTGTCCATCCATGATTGGTCTGGTCATGTTCGGGGCCGCCCTGGCTTTGCTGCTGGTCGGCTTTCCGGTGGCATTCACGTTCGGCGGCGTCGCCGTCTTCTTCGGCCTGTTTGCCGAGGGTCCGCAGATCTTCGCGCTGATGCCGCATCGGATCTGGTCGATCATGAACAACACGATCCTGATGGCCATCCCGCTCTTTATCTTCATGGGCATCATTTTGCAGAAATCGAATCTGGCTGAGCGTCTGCTCGAGTCGATGGGCTTTCTGTTTGGCGAGATCCGTGGCGGAATTGCGATTTCGACGGTCCTGGTCGGCGCCCTGCTGGCGGCTTCAACCGGCGTGGTTGGTGCCAGCGTCGTCGCCATGGGCGTCATTTCCCTGCCGGTCATGCTCAAGTACAACTATGACAAGAAACTATCCACCGGCGCCATTTGTGCGGCCGGAACCCTCGGCCAGATTATTCCGCCGTCGATTGTGCTGATCATCCTTGGCGATGTTTTCCAGGAACCGGTCGGCGACCTGTTCAAGGCGGCGCTTTGGCCCGGCCTGTCCCTGGTTGTGTTCTATGTCGGCTACATCGTCATCATCACGATCGCCAAACCAAAAATGGCCCCGCCGATTCGGCTCGAGGAGATGCGGGGATCGAAAAAACAGCAGATTTTTCAGGCGCTGAAAGCTATTGTTCCGCCCCTGGTGCTGATCATTCTGGTGCTTGGCTCGATTTTGGCCGGGGTGGCCACACCGACCGAATCCTCCTCCGTGGGTGGTATCGGGGCCATTATCCTAGCGACCCTGTATCGCCAATTCTCTTTTCGCATGATCTGGGAAAGTTCCCTTGAGACCGTGAAAATCAGCGCCATGGTGTTCGCCATCCTGATCGGCGCCACCGCCTTTTCGATGGTTTTCACGTATACCGGCGGCGACTGGATCGTCGAAGATTTCATGATGAGCCTGCCTGGAGAGAAATGGGGGTTTCTGATCCTGTCGATGCTGGTCATCATGGTCCTCGGCTTCTTCATTGATTTCGTCGAGATTTCCTACATCGTCGTGCCGATCCTGGCGCCAATCGCCGCGAACCTGGGGATCAATCCGGTCTGGTACGCGATTCTGGTTGCCATGAACCTGCAGACCTCCTTTTTGACCCCGCCCTTCGGATTCAGCCTGTTTTACCTCAAGGGGGTGGCGCCTCCGGAGGTGCGCACCACGGATATCTATTACGGTGTCATTCCGTTCATTCTCCTGCAGGCGATCGTTCTCGGCGTGCTGGTGGTCGAACCTCAGTGGTTCGGCTTCCCGCCCCATTAAGGCGTGAACACCATGCAGATTCTCGGCATCGATATTGGCGGATCAGGGATCAAGGGGGCACCGGTCGACATCGAGAGCGGCGCGCTCAGCGACGACCGGCTGCGCCTGGCGACGCCACAACCGGCCACACCGGAGGCTGTCGCGGCGACAATCGGCAACCTGATTCAGCATTTCAACTGGCAGGGACCGGTCGGCTGCGGTCTGCCTGCGGCCATTCAGAACGGCATTGCCCGGACCGCGGCCAACATCGATCCGGCCTGGATTGACCTCGATACCGAGCAATTTCTGTCCCGGAAGACCGGACTTGGCATCACCGTCATCAACGATGCCGATGCCGCCGGCCTGGCGGAAATGCGCTTCGGTGCCGGGCGGCAACGGGACGGCACCGTGCTGTTGATTACTGTCGGCACCGGGCTCGGCTCAGCACTCTTCCGCGGCGGCGTTCTGGTTCCCAACACCGAATTGGGTCACCTGGACCTGAACGGCCAGGTCGCCGAGCACTATGCCTCGGCCGCAACACGCGAACGCCTGGGGCTCTCCTATAAAAAGTGGGCCAGGCGCTTCGATATGTACCTTCAGCAATTGCAGGAATTGTTCTGGCCCGACCTGTTCATCATCGGCGGCGGCATCAGCAAAAAACATGCGAAATTCTTCCCTTATCTGACTGTCGAAACCGAGGTTTTGCCGGCCGATCTGCGTAACGAGGCCGGAATTGTCGGGGCCGCCCTGGCGGCGGTGCCGCCTGGAACCGATCCCTAATATATACAGGCGTGCAGCAACAGCGCCGTTCCCCTGGTCTTCATTTGCGATGTCGATCTGACGCCATCCTGTCTCTGGAGGGATGGGTTGTGGCGCGATGCGATGGCAATCGAACGATGAAAGCACCGCCAGAGCCGCTGCCAGTCCTGTTCTGTCGCGGCAAGTTGCACGTCAGCTGGCCGCTCGAGTTTGCCGAGCCAATAACGCTGCTGGTCCCCCATGACACCGAGATCGCGACCCACGTCGTGCAACAGCCAGGGCCGGTCCATGCGTTCGGCAAAGTGCCGGGCAAGCAGCGGCAATACGTTGGCATCAGGGCGCAGTTGCGCATAGTAACTGCTGTCGCTCAGTTCCTGAAAACGCACCAGGCCACGCAGGCGATGGCTCTCGCGGGCCGTTCGCCGGGAGGCGGTGAGAACGGCGTGCACATCGGCGTGTGCCAGATGATTGTTCAGGGCCGGCCCGACCCGCCAACCCAACTGCAGGTAACCGTGGACATGCCCTTCGATCCCGGGCCGCTCCGACAGGTAGGCCAGGCGCAGATGCCGGAGCGTTCGCCTGCCGAGTCGTCCTTCAATCTCCTGTTGAAACCGGGCGGCCTGCTCGGCATTGGTCGCGATCAGAGAGGGGGCATCGAACAGTCCGACGACAACGGCGGCCGATGGAGCGATGCGCAGCGCGGCCGGCCCGGTGGCCACGGTGGTTGACAACAGGGTCAGCAAACCGGCGTAACTGCCGTCATAGCAATAAATCACCTGTCCCGTGTCGCTCTCTCGAGTCATCTTCATCCTTGCTCCGCGACCACCGAAAAAAGATCAAGTTGCTGCGGCGCCACCTGCGAAGCCCCCAAAGCTGCCGGGCCGACCAATTTACGGTAGAGTCGATCCTCTCGCCACGGACCTTCTGCCAGGAACCGTCCACGGGCCGTCAGGAACCATCGGGCGCGTTTCATGACCACGCCCAGTCCGGCCAGGTTATCACCATGCAGGGCCCCGACCCGCCGCGCGCGGATGATGCGCCGCGCCGAGCGGATGCCGATCCCTGGCACCCGCAGCAGCGTTTCATAGTCGGCGCGGTTGACCTCCACCGGAAACCGGTCCAGGTTGCGCAACGCCCAACCGGCTTTCGGATCGATGTTCAGATCGCAGTTCGGGTGCACAGCATCGAGCAGTTCGGCCGCCGTAAAACCATAGCAACGCAGCAGCCAGTCGGCCTGATAGAGACGATGCTCACGCCACAGAGGCGGCAACGGCAAGGCCGGTAGGCGGCTGTCGTCGCTGACCGGAACATAGGCGGAATAGTAGACCCGTTTCAGGGCCATCTGCCGATAGAGTTGCTCGCTGAAGGCCAAGATCGTGCGATCACTCTCCGGGCTGGCACCAACGATCAGTTGCGTGCTTTGTCCCGCTGGAGCGTACTCCGGTGCCTTGCGCGTTCGCTGTCGCTCGCTCCGCGACTGGCGGATCAGTTCACTGGCCTGCTGCATCGGGGCGAAGATCGCGGCGTGGCTTTTCTCGGGCGCGAACCGGCACAGACTTTCTGGTGTTGGCAGTTCCACGTTGACACTGAGGCGATCCGCGTAACGCCCGGCTTGCTGTACCAGCAGCGGATCGGCGCCCGGCACCATCTTCAGATGAATATAACCACCGAAGCGATACGTCTGGCGCAGCAATCGGAGACAGGCGATCATCTCCTCCATGACCGTGTCGGGTGCGTCGAAGACGGCCGTGGAGAGGAACAGACCTTCGATGTAATTGCGGCGATAGAAGTTAACCGTCACTTCGGCGACTTCACGCGGCGAAAGAGCGGTGCGCGGCAGGTCGTTGCTACTGCGATTGATGCAGTAGAGGCAGTTGTAGCGACAGCGATTGGAATACAGCAGTTTGAGCAGGGAGATGCACCGGCCATCAGCAGACCAGCTGTGACAAACGCCTGCCGGGAGACCGCCACCGAGGTCCTTGCGGTTTTTGCGGCGACTGCCGCTCGATGCACAGGAGGCATCGTACTTGGCGCTGTTGGCCAGAATGGCCACTTTCTGGATCAAATCAGACATCATCACGACTCCGGCAACCGATCTGACAGTCAGTCTCGGGGCCTGCCGTGACAGAATATTACACAAATCAGGCTTTTTCGGCCCGCCCTGCCTGCTTCGATGACAGCCAGTACCAGCCCGCAGCGAGAACCTGAAGCACCAGGATCATGCCGAAACCGACCCGATAGCCGGCGACGTGATAACCGCCATCAGCAGTTTGCGGCCAGAGATCGATGACGGCACCGATCGCCCACTGGGCAGCAAAGGCGGCGACAAACACCAGAACGTTGAGACTGGTGTTGGCACGCCCCGTCAGGTGCTTTGGAAAGCCCTGCGACAGAACAGCATAGGGCAGGATACAGGCGGTGCCGCAGAAACCGAACAGGAGCCAGAGCGGCAAGGCCATCGGCACCCATGGCAGGGTCAGCAACAGCTGAATGGCCATGAACAGGAGCATACCACTGGCTGCCACCGACATCGGTTGAATGCCCCGACGGGCCAAGCGTTCGGCAAGAGCGCCGAAGAAAAAGTAGCCGACGATCATGGCCAGCGCGATCCCCATCAGGCTGTTGGCCACGGCCATGCGCTGATAGCCGGCGACATCCCGCAGCCAGGGCCCCGACCAGAGACCATAAATCGACAGATAAGCGGCCTGAGCGGTGAATGCCCAGGGGGCGATGCTCCAGAACAACCGACTGGTGTAGACCTCGCCGAGACCGGACAATTGCTCCGCCAGGGTCCCCCCGGATTGCGGGACCTCTTTTTCCGGAACCACCAAGAAGACGCAGAAGGCGGCCAGAACTGTCAAACCGGCAACCATCTCGAAGACCCCACGCCAGTCGGTGATGTGCAGGGCCAATTCAACGGGGGTCGTGGCCGCGAGCGCACCGACACCTCCGGAGACCATCTGGATGCCATTGGCCAGCGGCAGACGTTCCGGCGGCAGCCACAGGGTGAAGGCCTTGAAAGCCGCCATCAGGCAGGCCGAGACACCGAGGCCGATCAGGGCCCGTCCCAGGATCAGCCCGCTGAGCGTGTCGGCCCGGGCGAACAGAAAAGCGCCCGCGGCGGCAAACAACAGTAGGACGGCTTCGACGCGCCGCGGACCGTAGCGGTCCAGCAGCAGACCGAGAGGCAGTTGAAATGCCGCAAAGGACAGAAAATAGGCCGCTGTCAACAGGCCGAGACTGGCCGGGTCAAGACCGATATCACGTGCCAGGTTGGGAGCCAGCACGGCATTGACGGTGCGGTACAGGTAGGAGAGAAAATAGCCCAGGGCAAAGGGGATAAAAATGCGCAATGCGGTCTTTGCAGACAAGCTCATATCGATCATCCTTGGCGGAAAGCCCTGGACACTATGCCCAAATTTCTCCTGTGCGACCAGCGAAAACCGGCACAATCCTGTCTCGCTTGTCTTTTTTCCCTTTATCCGTTATATCTTCTCTGCATTTTTTATTGAACCCTCACGGACACGACCTGCTTTCGAGGAGCCGATATCATGCCCATGTCACAAGCATTCAAGGATCGTCTGTTTCCCATAGCCGTCGACCTGGCCAGCCATTATGGCACACCTTTTCACATTTATGACGAAAGGGGGATCCGCGAGACAGGCGAACGCCTCAACCAGGCTTTCAGCAAAATCGAGGGATTCCGGGAATATTTTGCCGTCAAGGCATTGCCGAATCCAAAGATCCTGGCTTTGATGGAAGAGCTCGGCTTCGGCTTCGATTGCAGTTCGATTCCGGAATTGATTTTGAGCCGCCAGGCGGGTGGCCGCGGCGAAGACATCATGTTCACCTCCAACAACACGACCCGGGAAGAATTCGATCGGGCCGCGGCTGACGGCGGCTGTATTCTGAATCTCGATGATATCTCTCTGATTGCCAAGGTCCCGGACTTTCCCGAACAGGTCTGCTTCCGCTACAATCCCGGCCCGCGTCGCACCGGCAACATCATCATCGGCAACCCGGTCGAGGCGAAGTACGGTGTCACCCACGAGCAGTTGATACCGGCCTATAAAATGGCTCAGCAGCGCGGTGCCAAGCGGTTCGGCATCCACACCATGGTGGCCTCGAATGAACGCGATTACACCTACATCGTCGAAACCGCACGCATGCTGCTGCAGCTGGCTGAAGAGATCGCAGCAGAACTCGGCATCCGTTTCGAATTCCTGAATATCGGCGGCGGTCTCGGCATCCCCTACAAACCGGAAGATGCGGCGCTCGATCTCGATGCCATGGCCGCTGAGATTGCCGGGCTCTTTGCCAATTTCCAAGCGCGTCAAGGGTATGCCCCGCGAATGTATATGGAGAGCGGTCGCTGGATTACCGGGCCGCACGGCGTCCTCGTCACGCGGGCAATCAATCACAAAGAGATCTACCGGCAGTATATCGGCGTGGATGCCTGCATGTCGGCCCTGATGCGTCCCGGCATGTATGAGGCCTATCACCATATCGATGTGATTGGCAAGCAGGACCAGACCCGCTCGCAGGTCTATGACGTGGTTGGCTCGCTGTGCGAAAACAACGACAAGTTTGCCATCCAGCGCCAACTGCCCCCGATTGATGAAGGGGACCTGCTGGCCATTCAGGACACCGGGGCCCACGGGCATGCCATGGGCTTCCAGTACAATGGCCGCCTGCGTCCCAAGGAGTTGTTGTTGCGCACTGACGGTTCGGTGGAGCTGATCCGGCGGGCGGAAACCAACGCCGATTATTTCCAGACCCTGAACTTCACGCCGGATCTCTTCCCGGCACCCTGAGCCGATCCACCCGGTTATGAATTTTGCTTGCAAACCCCGGGAAATCGCCCATGTCGACCTGGCGTCTTAAACTGGTTCTGCTCAGTCTCATGATCGCAGCGGTAACGTCCGTTTATGCCGCAATTTTCTCCTACCGTGATGCAGCCGGACAGCTGCACTTCGTCGATGACCCGAGCAAAATTCCCGGAGCCTATCGTGATCGGGTCAAGTCGATCGACGAAGAGGAGGATTCTCTCGGCACCTTTGAGACCCTCGTTCAACCCCCTGCGCGTCCTGTCAGGGAACCGGAACCGTTCGGGGAAGCCGCCGCGGAAGATGGCCCTCCCGTTGACGATTTGACAACACCGATTCGCGTCGAGGGCAACCGGGTCCTGGTTCCCGTGCAAGTCGCCCTTGGCAACCGGGCCGTCGAACTGTTCCTGCTGCTCGATACCGGGGCGACCAGTACGGTCCTGCACAGATCGGCATTGGCCGATCTTGACCTGCCAAGCGGCACACGCTACAAGGCCCGTGTGGCCGGTGGCGGCGTTGTCCGGTCGTACAAGATTCGTTTCCGGCATATCACCATCGGCCCCTTTCGGATCGACAAGGCCCAGGCGATGGTGATCAACCCGCAAGGCCAGGAATTGCCCTTCGACGGGATGCTCGGCATGGATTTTCTCAAAACACACCCGTACCAGATCGATTTCGAGCGGCAACGCATCCTTTGGCAAGCGAACCCATGAAGCGGCACAATCAGGGCAAAAGACTGGTGGGCCCTTGTCGAACACAGCGAACCTTCTCGAGGTCCTGCCCCCGCGCTGGCTGGTGATCCGCTCATGAATCTGGTTCTCTTGCACGACGAGGATTTCCTTTCACCGGACTGCGTTACGCTGCGCGACCACCGCGCCACCCACCTGCGCCAAGTTCTCAAGGTCACACCGGGGCAGGTCGTCCGTGTCGGCCGACTCGGCGGCCGACTGGGTTACGGCACGGTCAGGGCCCTGTCCCCGGTGGCCATCGATCTCCAGGTCCGTCTCTGCGACAACCCGCCAGATCCCTTGCCGGTGACCGTGATCCTGGCCCTGCCCCGCCCCAAAGTCTGCAAGCGGCTGCTTCAGGAGATCACTGCCATGGGCATCAAAAAGATCGTCCTGCTGAACAGTTGGCGTGTCGAGAAAAGTTACTGGCAGTCCCCTTTGCTGCAGCCCCCCGCCCTCCGGGAACAGGTGTATCGGGGACTCGAGCAGGCGCGCGATACGATCCCCCCCTGCATCGACCTGCAGAAACGCTTCAAGCCGTTTGTCGAAGACATCTTGCCTGAACTCGCCGATGGAACCTGCGCACTGGTCGCGGACCCGCAGGCCCGGCAAGCCTGTCCCAGCCAAATCGCCGGACCGATCACTTTGGCCATTGGTCCCGAAGGCGGTTTTACCCCCTACGAGATCGGCCGATTACAAGCCGCTGGCCTGCAATCGGTTCACCTTGGCCGCAGACCGCTGCGCGTTGAAACCATTGTACCGGCATTTCTGGGTCGCCTACATCCCTGTTCCTAGTCACACAATCTACCGGGGAAAAGTATTAAAATTAAGGGAAAATAATTTTAATAATCCCCAAAAAAGGGGATTAAAATTAATAGCTTAGGCTATTAACTTATTAATTTTATTTATTTATTTTAATTTTAATCCCGTAATTAAATTAGATTAAATTATACAATTCTAACTGGACTGTCTGTCTTCAAACAGAGAAAATAGAGGCACGTTGGATGAGATGTTGGGGATTCAAGCCAATCCGATAGGAGATTGACTTATGTTCCAGAAAATCAGAGTCACCGTCGTCAAAAATACCCGCCCGGTTTACCTGGCCGGACTGATGACTTCTCTCTTTTTCGCTGCTGGCATTCAGAACATCGACGCCCAAGCCAGTTTGCTGGCCCGTCACGGCATTTACACCGGCATTTTCTTCTTCTGCATGTGGGTAGCCTGCCGTCTCTTTGCCGCCAGCCTGAATCGTCGCCTGGAACGGGAAGGCTACACGGCCGAAACCGCCAGCGACATGATCTACACCTTTGTCATCTACCTGGAAATGATCAAGCACGTCGTCGGTGTCAGCTTCACCCTCGGCTGGATCGCCGGTGTCATGTTCTGTTGGGACTATCTTGGTGACAAGATGTTCCTGATTCCTTTCGGCGCCAGCCTGGCGGTCTCGGCCGTCGCCTTCCTGGTCACTTACGGAATCTCCTCCTTCGTTGACAATCTGCATTGGCCGAGCGAAGACGCGTAATTCCCGTCCCGCAATTAAGAACCATTACGCCCGTGATCAGCAGAGACTGACCACGGGCGTTATTATGTCACCGGCTGGCGGCTTTTTGAATCAGCCGAGTCAGCGCTATCTTTTGAAAGGAAAGGGCTGCAGGGCGAGATCCTGCAGGCCACATGCCTCAACGACTTCCTGCCCGCGATGCAACACCACAACATCTCCCGTGAGCTCCCGCTCGTGTCCGCAGTCTTCGACCCGCCCACCGACACACTCGATCTGCACGCTGCAACTGAGCAGCCGGGGAGCCGCCACCGACCGCCCCGGTACGCAGGCGAAACCAAGGTCACGGGCAATATCGAGACAGAATTGCCCCTGGCGCATCCGTTCACGCAGCAAAGGCAAATCGGAGACGTCCGGAACGTTAAAACTGAAATCCCCGCCCGACCAATGGCAGGACCAGGGATCCTGGGAACCGTGCCAGGCCGTGCGCAGACGGGGTCCGGCGCCACCGATCAGCGCGACCCAGGACGCGACCAGGCCGACAGCCAGACCCTCGGCGGAGTACCAGCTGACCAATCCGGTTGGCAACCAGGCCACCGGGGCCTTGATATGATGATCAACGGTCACGAAAAACACAACTCCTTCCCTGTATCATATACGAAAGAGCGGGTCCTGAGGAAGTCTTCGGGCGAGTTAATTCTTGACAAACAAGATAGACTTTACTAAGAATTTTACCAACAAACTTTTGAGGAGATTAACAATGCGCCTTTCAACCAAAAGTCGCTACGGCCTGCGCGCGCTCTTCGATATGGCCTATCATGCCGGGACACTCCCCGCACAGATTAAAGACATCAGCCGCCGGCAAAACATTTCACCACGTTACCTCGAACAGATTTTTCAGGACCTCAAGCGTGGCGGTCTGTTGAAAAGTCGTCGCGGCCCTCAAGGGGGCTATTTCCTGGTGCGCAAACCGCATGAAATAACCGTCCACCAGATCATTATGGCTGCGGAAGGGGAAATGGCTCTGGTCGATTGCATCAAGTCCGGCAAGGGCTGCAAGAAAGAATGTGAGTTTGATAACGAGTGCGTGACGCAAAAGGTCTGGCTGGAAGCGAGCAAACGCCTGAATGACTATCTCAGTTCGGTGACGCTCAAGGACCTGTGCGACGAGGCCAAGGCCATGGGCATGGAAAAAGAGCTGGATCACCGTTTCATGTATTTCATCTAGCGGCCTGGCCGCCCCCGGGAGGACCACATGGCTGAACGATTCATCTGCGAACTCGATCGCATCGGCAACACCCCGCTGGTCAAGCTCAGCGCCCCGGAGGGAGGGGCGACGCTCTGGGGAAAACTGGAGTGTGCCAATCCGGGCGGCAGCGTCAAGGACCGGATTGCCAAGGCCATGATCGAGCAGGCCGAACAAGACGGCCGGCTGAAACCGGGCGCCATCATCGTTGAACCGACCAGTGGTAATACCGGCATCGGCCTGTCTCTGGTCGGCACGATCAAAGGCTATCCGGTTGTCCTGACCATGCCGGACACCATGTCCATGGAAAGGCGCCGGCTGCTCGGCGCCTTTGGTGCAGAACTGATCTTGACGCCCGGCGCCCAGGGCATGCGTGGTGCCATCGAAAAGGCTGAAGAGATTGCGGCCGAACGCAAAGCCTTCATGCCGCAGCAGTTTTGCAACCCGGCGAATCCGCGGGTGCACCGGGAGACCACCGGTCCCGAGATATTGCAGGCCCTGGACAATCAGGTCGATGCCTTGGTCGCCGGGGTTGGCACCGGCGGCACGATCACCGGTGCCGGCCAGGCGATCAAAGCGGTGAACCCGCAGGCCCTGATCGTCGCGGTCGAACCCGCCGACTCGCCGGTTCTCTCCGGTGGCGAACCCGGGCCGCACAAGATCCAGGGCATTGGTGCCGGCTTCATCCCCGACGTCCTCGATACGGAAATTTATGCTCAGATCATCACCGTCAGCAACGAGGATGCCATGCGGACGGCCCGCGAACTGGCCCGCAACGAAGGCGTTTTCGTCGGTATTTCCGCAGGCGCCAACGTGTTTGCGGCCCGCCAGATTGCCGCGCGTCTGCAACCCGGTCAGAATGTGGTCACGATCCTCTGCGACACTGGTGAACGCTATCTGTCAACCGACATCTTTGACTGACGCAGAGACCACAGAGCCCGAGGCCTCATCCTCCGGGCGAAGGATTGCAACGTC
>JARRPG010000007.1:59291-87744 GCA_037383085.1 Desulfuromonadales bacterium
GCATGACCACCACGATTGCGCAGAAACAGACCGTCCTGAGAGACCATCTGAGCGCGCTTGGCAGTGCCGTGGTCGCTTTCTCCGGCGGCGTCGATTCGACTTTCCTGCTTTACATGGCGCGTGAGACACTCGGCGCCGAGCAGGTTGTCGCCCTGACGGCAACGTCACCGACCTACCCGAGCCACGAGTTCCGGGAAAGCCGCCGCCTGGCCCAGCAGATCGGCGTTCGGCAGATTGTTGTCGAAAGCAATGAACTGGAGATCCCGGGCTTTGCCGAAAACCCCGTCGATCGTTGCTACCACTGCAAAAAAGAACTGTTTCGCCTTTGTCTTGAGAAGGCCAAATCCTTCGGCTTTGGCGTCGTCCTCGATGGTGCCAACCGCGATGACCTCGACGACTACCGGCCAGGCCGCGACGCCGCAACCGAACTCGAGGTTCGATCGCCGTTGCTTGAAGCCGGACTGACCAAGGACGATATCCGCACCTTAAGTCGTGAGATCGGTCTGGACACGGCCGACAAACAACCCTTCGCCTGTCTGGCGTCGCGCTTTCCCTACGGGACACGGATCACCGCGCAGCGCCTGCAGCAGGTCGACCGCTGTGAAACCTTCCTGCGGGAGAAGGGTTTTCAGACCTTCCGGGTGCGTTACCATGGCGATGTCGCGCGCATCGAAGTCGCCCTTGACGAGCTGCCACGAATCATTGATGATGAACTGCGTCGGCAACTTCTGGCGGTCTTCAGGCAGGCCGGCTTCACCTATGTGGCCCTCGATCTGCAGGGTTACCGAACCGGCAGTATGAACGAAGGAACCGCCCTCAAGACCCCCGGAGCCTGATTCTGGAGGAGGCATGACACGTACCAGCGCCCTGATGTCCGTTTGCTTCTGCGCCGGCGTGCTGGGTGCGCTGGTTAACAGCCTGGTGGCCTGGAAAGCCGGTCAGCTGGGCCTGCCAGCCCGATTTGATGTCCGCATGGCGCCCGACCTCTCCACCTCCTGGCTGTACGGTCGCATGATCTGGGGCGGCCTGTGGGGACTGGCTTATTTCCTGGCCGTCGGATCCTACAAATCACGTCGCCACTGGGCACGCAAGGGCCTGTGGATCAGCCTCCTGCCGACCCTCTTTCAGCTGTTCGTCGTCTTCCCCCATTTTACCGGCCACGGTTGGATGGGCCTGGCCCTGGGGCGCCTGACGCCCGTCTTCGTCCTGCTCTACAACCTGGTCTGGGGATTCTTTACCGGCGTCTTTTGTCGCATTCTCTGGGGACGGACCTGATGCCGAGGCTCTGCCTCGTCGGTTTGCTGGTTTTTTGCCTGGTAGGACCGGTTGCTGCCGATGACACACGGCGGGAACGGCACGGCACCGTCACCTGGGTTTACGATGGCGACACCCTGGAAATTGCGCCCTGGGGCACGGTGCGGCTGATCGGCATCGACGCTCCCGAGCAAAAAGCATCGCCCCGCGACGACTATCTCCTCCGACAAGGCGTTCCCGCTGCACGTTTGAGAGAGATTGCGCGGAGCGCCCGAGACTTCAATATGCGCCATGTCAAGGGGATGTCGGTCCAGCTCACCCTCGATGAGACCGCCCGTGACCGCCACGGCCGGCTTCTGGCTTACGTGACCCTTGTCACCGGAAAATTACTCAATCGTGTGCTTGTCCGACAGGGGCTGGCCGTTGTCTATCGGCGCTTTTCCTTCCGCCTGAAAGACGATTTCCTGGTCGCTGAAGATGACGCCCGCCAGGCAGAGGTTGGTCTCTGGGCCAGCGAATCCCGATAAAGCCGCCTTTTTCTCGGTCGTTGTCGATGCAGAGGAAGTGGCCAGACCGTCAGGCGGTCGGTTTTTGCGCCGTGACCAGCAGGCGGTGGTTCATGAATCCATAATCGCCGTCTTGGTCATGAGCACTAAATCCTCGCCGGATGTCGAGATCGACAAAACCGGCATCGGTGAGCAATTGCTCCAGCATTGGCGGATCGTAAAGCCGCACGGCATAGCATTCGTCACGCACCAGACCTTGATTTTTGCAGAGGACCATCTCGCGCGCACGAATCGTGTTCTCAGCCAACTCTCTCTGCCGACAGACAACGATCCGATCATCGATTTCGTGCCAGGCGTTCGGGTTGAATTTCTCGCGCACGACGGCACCGTCGGTCACGTCAAGCATCAGCCGCCCCCCCGGCCGCAGCACTCTGTGGACCTCCTGCAAGATACGCAAATCATCAACCGATTCCGGCAGGTAGCCGAGTGAGTTCCCCAACAGCAGGACATGATCAAAAGAGACGGCCGGCAAATCTGTGGCCACGGCATCGCCCTGCACAAAATCAACCGGCAACCTGGCGTCCCGTGCTTGCGCAAGACCGTGGTCGAGTAAAGCCTGTGAATAATCGAAGACCGTACATGCGGTGAAACCCCGGCGCGCCAGTTCCAGGCTGTGCCGCCCCTGTCCGCCACAAAGATCGAGAATGGCCTGTGATTCGCACACCGGCAGCAAGGCGCAAACCGCATCCACCTCGCGCCGGGTGATCTCAGGATCACAGACCGATCGGGCATCGGTCATCAGGTAGGTCTCGTCGAACAGAGTCTTCCACCAGTTCGGGTTGACATCGATCTTCATGGTGTCACCGGATGGGCGCCGAAACTGAACAGGCCATCGGAGGCGAAGATGGCGGCCGAACCGTGCCAGGGTTGCGACCGGGAAATCAGCAACTCCTCCTCTTCAATAGCGATCATCTCCTGCAGCGCTCCTTCAAGATACATTTTCTCCAGCAACAGGCAATCCTTCCAGACCGCCTCGGTATAATGACGCAGCTGCTCCAGGTGAGCATCAACGATCAGACGTGGCCGCAAAGCGATTCGGATCGGCCCGAGCAGATAGGTAAAACGGTGCGCGAGAGCCATCTCCTGCTGCATCTCAACAACCCCGCGCAGCTCCGCGGGGTCGATCATCATCAGGGTCTCGTTAATCCGCTTGGCCGCTTCCGCGGTCGACAGATTCGAACGCAGCAACGCCAGGGGCTGGACACCGCCGCCGCTGCCGACATTGGTCGGTACGCCGCCGTAGCGGACCAGGAAGCCGAACAGGCCCTCGCGACCGAACAGGCAACGGAAATCGGTCTGGTAGCGCGTCAGTTCGACACCGCCTTCCGAATCGTAGCTGACACACTCCTCGGCCCACAGATGCAACGGAATCTTCTCCTGAACGATATAGTGGCCCGTGCGCAGAGCCAGTTCAATCGCTTCATCGGCATCCGGGTTGACAACGCCAACGCGAACGCCGATCCCGGAATAACCACGCTCCGGTTTCAAGACCAGGTCCGGCCAGTGTTGACGTGTCCACGCGAACAGATCGTCAATCACTTCACCGCGGGGGCCGACCGTTCGACCGGGGAGAAATCGGCGCGTCCACGGCGTCCGCCGCACCGATTCGCGACAAAAACGCTCGTTGCCGGGCGTCGTCAGCACCTCGAACATGCTCTTGACATTGATCGGTTCGGTGCCCCGCGGGTTGACCACCCGGCCTTCGCGAACCAGCTGCAACAGCGGCGACAGATCCTGTTGACGATGCAGGGTCAGCAACACATCGGTGTTGAAATCAACGAAAGCAATCGACACCGGCCGGCCATGGTAACAGACCCGGCCATTCTCGAGAGCCAGTTCATGCGGTGCCATCAGGGCACTCGAGAGACCATCAATGGCATCCAGTCGCTTGGCCAGGTTGATGTTTTCCGTGACATCCTGCAGCGTTTCCTGTTCGGCAATCACCGCCAGCAATCCAGGGTTGCTGCCGGACAGACGGTGATGACCCGCAACCAGCATGCGGACAAAACCGTCGATGGGGTACAATAGCGGGTGATCGAAATCGAGCGTGATGCCGGAGGGTCGAATCCGGTTGGCCCGTTCCCAGACCGCTTTGCCGATAATCTGGGTGATCCGCTGGTAGTCCCAGCCTCCCGGGCTCCCCAGGTTCCACTCCGAATGATATCCCCAGAATGGTTTCACAACCCTCTCCTTTCGTGCTGCGTCAGAAATTTCCCCGTCAGTCGCGCAAAACCGATTTCACCCTGCTGCAGCACGGTTTTGGCAAAACCGCCGAGATCGTTACCGGCAAAACGGTCCAGCAGTTGCAGCCCCTGTTGCAACCCCAGGGTATAGCAAATCTGGTAGCCGGGCCGCAGCAGGTATTTCGGAATCACCGCTTTGGCCTGCTCAGGCGTGTAGCCAACGCCGGTCAGGATGACGACGGCCTGTTGGGTGTTGAGGTCGCCTCCCTGAAGGCCAAGATCGACCAGACCGCGGCCGGCCCGTTCCGCGCGACGCTTAGCCAGCAGAAAACGATCCCAGGGATCGCTGAAAAACCCGGTCCGCAACATGATCTCTTCGGCCAGGCAGGCCCAGCCTTCGTAAAACAGGGGCTGTTCCAAGGGGTGCCGCAAGGAACGCGGCAAGGCCCAGCGACAGGCGTCGAGCAGATGGTGCCCCGGCCAGGCTTCATGGGCCGCGGTCATGCGGAATTCCCCGGCCGGGTCCCGGCCCTGCTGCATGACATAAAAAACACCGCCCCGTGGTGGTGTCCCGGGAATCGCGGCATAGGCATCCGAGGCCCGAATTGCCGTCATGCAGGCGGGGACGTTACGGGTCTCCAAAGGGACGCTTGCCGGCAGGGTGTCCGGTAACAGGCCGACATCGCGACAATGGTCTTCCAACGCCTGCAGGGTCTGCCGATAGAGAGTGCGCAGGTCACCATCTTCGGCAACCACGAAGGGGATGTCGCGGACGGCCTGCAGCCAGTCTTTGCCCGGCAAAAGTCGCGCGGTCTCCTCCGCCAGGATCTCCCGCATGGTCGTCAGCTCGTCCTGCAGCAGGTTGCGCAGGCCATCCAGATCCATCTGACAGTCAAGATGCTGTGCCACCAAGCGGGCATACACCGTTGGAGGAAGACGATAATCACCACGCGGCGTGATCTTCTGCAGCGCGGCACCGAACTGATCCAGGGCTGCAGCGATCGGCTGGGTCGAAAAACCGGTCGAGCCCAAATCATCCACCCAGGCCTGGATGTCGCCCAGCATCTGCAGGCCAAGCTGATGGAATTCCCGGGAGACCTCCTCCAGGCACGCCACGGCCCGCTGCAGAAAAGCCGGGACTCCGGCAGACCTTGCCGACCAGGCCTCATCTCCGGCGAGTAAGGCTTCAGCCAGGCCTGCGGCCAGAACGGTCAGGTGAAAGGTTGGCTGCGATCGCTGTGGAGCGACCTGCGTCAGGTGCTCCCGCAAGGTGCTCAGGGTTTGCAGCAACAGGGTAACGTCGGTGGCGTCGTCATCCAGCAGGTCCGTCGACAAACGCGCCAATTCGGCTTCCAGACCAGCCAGGGCGCTCGCCAGAGACGCCACCTTTGCCGCTGAGAAATCATCCCAGAGCCATCGTTGTGGATCATCCACCACCAACTGCGGGAAAAAATAGAATTCATCACTGTAGCAACAAACCGGGAAGGATTGCCCAATCAGCGCATAAGCGCGTTCCGCAATCGTCATCAGCTGACGGGAATTTGCCGAGCGGTTGACAGGAAGAGCGTTGGTCAAGAATCGGTTCCTTCATGGCACGCGGGCCATTGATCTGCTGCAGGGGCCCCAAAATTATGCCATTATACCCCAAAAAACCGTCCAACAGGGAGAGAAGACGATGAAATCACGTTGTCAGTGGTGCGGCACGGACCCGCTCTATATCACCTACCATGATAGACAATGGGGCGTCCCGGTGCATGACGATCAGCAGCTTTTCGAGATGCTGATTCTTGAAGGGGCCCAAGCCGGGCTCAGCTGGCTGACCATTCTGCGCAAACGCGACGGTTATCGGCTGGCCTTCGGCGGTTTCGATCCGGAGCGCGTTGCCGGCTACACCGAGGCCGATGTTGCACGTCTGTTGCAGGACCCTGGCATCATCCGCAACCGATTGAAAATCGAAGCAGCGATCAGCAATGCCCGAGAGGTCCTGCGTATTGGCCAGGAGTACGGCTCCCTGTCCGCTTACCTCTGGCGCTACGTCGATGATCGCCCGATCATCAATGCCTGGCAGACCGCAGCCGATGTGCCAACCCGAACCGACCGCTCCGATCGAATGGCCCGTGACCTGAAAAAGCGCGGCCTGCGTTTTGTCGGGTCAACAATCTGTTATGCCTTCATGCAGGCGGTCGGCATGGTCAACGACCACACGACGGATTGTTTTCGTTACCACGAGCTCTGCGCAAAGAACCCCTGAAGATGATGATCACCCAACGAATCACCCAATGAAAACGGCTTTCGCCTCGAACGCCCAGACAATCGGAGCCAAGGTGTCGGCGGACATCCCCTCCCGAGAAGATGATCACTTACCGAACTGAACTTCGAGCGTCAGCGTGAAAAGCGCCGTCGCATTGAAATCATCTTCCCGTCGCCAGCGCAACTCCGGCGTCAACTCGATGAACAGCCAGGGCTTCGCAACCTGCCGACGATAACGGGCGAACAGATCGTATTCCGTGACCTCTTCTTGGGGACGGGTCTGACCAATCGCATAACTGCCAACCGCCAGCGCCCGTTGACGACTGAAGGATTGCAGCCACTGCACCATGCCCAGCCACTCGTAGCCCTGGCTCGACTCGGAGAAAAAACCGTTGCCGGTCAAACGCACCAGACGCGTTGCGTCCATCGGTATGTCGTAATCGATGCGCGTTTCTTCACCGAAGCCTTCTTGGTTTTCCCAGAAAACGGCCTGCGTCAAAACCAGCAGCGTGCTGCCGGCCACCGGCATGGAGTAGCGGACCCGTGACCTCAGTTGTGGATTGGGCCCGTGGTCCCAGTCCAGTCGCAGGCGATGACTCAGGTTCAATTGACGACGGCTGGTCTGGGTGTATTCCAGGGCGACCGTGGTCTTTTCTTTGGTGGGCTGTCCTTCGAGCGATGGATCAACAAGATATTTGTCGCGTCGGCGGTCCTCGTCGCTGGAGAAGATCAGGTGGAAACGTCTGTTCAGATTCGGCAGCCGCAGTCGGGCCTTGATCTTGCCGTCGAAACTGACCCCTGCCGATTCCTCGACAATCAACGAGCCGCGCAGACGAATGAACGTCCCAGCCGCTTCTTCATCAACGCGCGGATCCTGGAAAAAATGATCGAACCAGATCGAAGGCGCGGCCAATCGTTGCGAAATGGCCTGGTGTGTCCGGTCAATCAGAGAGGGCGCCACTGTTGGTTCGGTTTCATCCTGGACGGCCCAGCAGGACACGTCGCTCAGCAGCAAAGCGCCAAGCAAAAGGACAGAAAGACCCAGGATACCCTTCACCATGACTCACCTTCTCGGTTTTCACCGTCGATCACGCTCAATCGACACCCTTGGTGGCCACAATGGCCGGCAACCGCGGGGCGGTCTGCAAAGACCGCCGCCGATGGGAAACGGCAAGTTGCGAGGCGGACCCCTGACGGTCGTCAGGCCATACAGACCAAGGCCGCAGACGGAAAAATCCCGGCCGCGGCCCGAAATACGTCCTCGAGAGGACACCAGGGTCTCAACGGGGCGCTGACCTTCATGACAAGCAACCCGCGAGGCGACTGACGCCGGAACTTCAGTCCATCAAATTACGCAGCACGTAATTCAAAATGCCACCACTCTGGTAGTACTGGATCTCGTTGGCCGTATCGATCCGGCAGGTGACGACCACCTCCTGACTGCTGCCATCGGCACGGTTAATTTTCAGCGTAAGATCCTGCCCCGGCGCCAATGGCGCCTCCTGGCCGATCAGGTCATAGGTTTCGCTGCCATCGAGGTCCAGAGTCTTGCGATCCTCACCGTCCTTGAACTGCAGCGGCAGGACGCCCATGCCGATCAGGTTGGAACGATGGATCCGCTCGTAACTCTCGGCAACCACCGCCTTGACCCCCAGCAGCAGGGTCCCTTTCGCCGCCCAGTCCCGGCTCGACCCGGTGCCATACTCCTTGCCGGCGACGATGATCAGCGGCGTGTCCTGTTCGGCATATTGGACAGCGGCATCAAAAATGGTGGTTTGTTCCCCATCGGGGAGAGTGCGGGTAAATCCGCCCTCGACACCCGGCACCAGCTCGTTCTTCAAACGGATGTTGGCAAAAGTACCGCGCATCATCACTTCGTGATTGCCGCGCCGCGAGCCGTAGGAATTGAAGTCCGCCGGGCTGATGCCGCGTTCACGCAGGTAGACACCCGCCGGGCTGCTCGCCAGAATGGCGCCGGCCGGCGAGATATGGTCGGTGGTGATCGAATCACCGAGCAGCGCCAGCAGCCGGGCACCCGAAAAACCGGCGAGTCCGGTCGGGACGTCGTCGCGCACCTCGAAGAAGGAAGGCTCCTTGACGTACGTTGATTCCGGCTCCCAGGCGTAGGTTTTTCCTTCAGGAACCGGCAGCGACCGCCAGTTCTCTTCGCCTGTGAAGACATCGGCGTATTTTTCCCGGAACATCTCCGCCGACACCAGCTTGACCAGCTCGGCGACCTCCTCATCGCTCGGCCAGATATCTTTCAGATAGACATCCTCGCCATCCGTCCCCTGGCCGAGCGGCTCGCGGGTCAGATCGATCAGGGTGGTTCCGGCCAGACCGAAGGCCACCACCAGCGGCGGTGATGCCAGCCAGTTGGCCTTGGTCTGCCCATGCACCCGGCCCTCAAAGTTGCGGTTTCCGGACAACACAGAACAAACGGTCAGGTCTCCCGCGTCGATGGCATCGGCAATCGGACCGACCAGCGGGCCGGAATTGCCGATACAGGTCGTGCAGCCGTAACCGACCACGTTGTAACCAAGTTGATCGAGATAGTCCTGCAACCCAGCCTTTTCGAGATAATCGGTGACCACCTTGGAACCGGGGGCCAGAGATGTTTTGACCCAGGGTTTCTGGTGCAGCCCCTTCTCGACGGCCTTTTTTGCCAGCAGGCCGGCGCCCATCATGACAGCGGGATTCGAGGTGTTGGTACAGGACGTAATCGCCGAAATCACGACGTCGCCCTGCTTCAAGGCGTAATCAGCCTCTGCCACCGGCACGCTTTTGTCCTCTTCGTCCTTGGCAATGGTCGCGGCAGTGGCCTTTTTCAAGTCTTCCAGATCGACCCGGTCCTGGGGCCGTTTCGGTCCGGCCAGACTGGGCTTGACAGTGGCCAGGTCGAGTTCCAGAACGGCACTGTATTCGGGCGCTTTCATGCCATCGAAACGCCACAAGCCCTGCTCTTTGGCATAGGCTTCGACCAGGGCGACCGTGGCATCATCGCGACCCGACAGCCGCAGATAATCGAGCGTCACCTCATCGATCGGAAACCAGCCGCAGGTGGCACCGTATTCCGGTGACATGTTGGCAATCGTCGCCCGATCGGCCAGCGGTAGTTTGCCCAGGCCGTCACCAAAAAATTCCACGAACTTGCCGACCACGCCGAACTGGCGCAGCATCTGGGTCACGGTCAGCACCAGGTCGGTGGCTGTGACGCCTTCCCGAAGCTTGCCGGTCATCTGGAAACCGACCACCTCAGGGATAATCATCGAAACCGGCTGACCCAACATTGCGGCCTCGGCTTCGATGCCGCCGACCCCCCAGCCAAGCACGGCCAGACCATTGATCATCGTGGTGTGACTGTCCGTTCCCACCAGAGTATCCGGATAGGCCAGTGGCCGGCCGGCCTGATCGTCGGTCCAGACTGTGCGTGCCAGGTACTCGAGGTTGACCTGGTGACAAATGCCGGTCCCGGGCGGCACAACACGGAAATTGTCGAAGGCCAGCTGGCCCCAGCGCAGGAAGGCATAACGTTCGCGGTTGCGCTCCATCTCCTTCTCGACGTTGTAGGAGAAGGCCTCCGGCATGGCGTATTTGTCGACCATGACCGAATGGTCAATGACCAGGTCGACCGGGATCTGCGGGTTGATCTTCTTTGGGTCGCCGCCGGCGCGGGCCACCGCATCGCGCATGGCCGCCAAATCAACGACCGCGGGGACACCGGTAAAATCCTGCATCAGAACCCGGGCCGGTCGAAAGGCAATTTCATGGTTGGAATGGTGTGCGTCCAGCCAGCCAATCACGGCATTGATATCGTCTCGAGTGACCGTTTCCCCATCTTCGCTGCGCAACAGGTTCTCCAGCAGCACTTTCAATGTCAAAGGCAATCGCTTGACGCCTTCCTGATGCCGGGCGAAGGCGGCGAGGCTGTAATAATCGTAAAACTGGCCGTCAACATCCAAGGTCTTGCGCGTCTGGAACGTGTTGGTGTTGTTTTTGCTCATCGATTTCCTCTCCCTGGTCAGAGCCTGGTCTGGTGATAATTTCGAACTTTTTTATTTTACCATAAACTCATCGGGTCAGCGGAGGATCGGCAAAGTTGACCCGAGGCCTGTCCGTCTTGCTTTTGCTGATTTCATCTGCTAGCTTAAGGCGTTGATTTGGCATGTTGAATTGGCCATAGAGGCAACCGGAGAGGTGACATGGCAGAGTGGATGAGCTACGAAGTTCTGGGGATCCCCATCGATCGCTATGCGATCGCTTTCGCCATCATCCTCGCGGCTTTCGTGATCAAGAAGATTTTCGCTTTCTTCTTCCGCAGGAACCTGCTGGCCTGGGCCCGAAGCTCCAAGAGTGCGTGGGATGACCGCTTCCTGGCCTGCCTCGAAAAACCGGCTGAATTCCTGATTTTCCTGATCGGCCTCTGGTTTGCCCTGAAAACCCTGGGCCTGCCAGCCGAGCCTTTCGACCTGAAAACCTTTTCGGCCGAGTTCCTCAAGGCACTGGTGATTCTCGATGTGGCCTGGTTTCTCTTCAACCTGGTCGATGTCATCGATCATTACCTGCACCAGTGGGCAACCCGCACACAGTCCTCTCTGGACGATCACCTGGCGCCACTGGTCCGCAAAAGTCTGCGCGTCTTCATTGTCGTTATGGCGATCCTGATGGCGATCCAGACTTTCGGTTACCCGGTCACCGGTGTACTGGCGTCTCTGGGCATCGGCGGATTGGCCTTTGCCCTGGCCGCGCGCGACACCGTCTCCAACATCTTCGGTTCGTTGATGATCATTTTCGATCGTCCTTTTCAGATCGGTGACTGGATCAAGGCCGGGGAGATGGAAGGAACGGTCGAGGAGATCGGTTTCCGTTCGACCAAGATCCGGACCTTTGCCAAGACCCTGATCTCTGTCCCGAACAACATCATCGCCAATATGGCGCTCGACAACTTCAGCCGCATGCCGAAACGCCGCATCCGGCTGACCGTCGGCGTGACTTACGCCGCAACGCCGGCCCAGATGCGCGACGCCGTCTCGCGCATCCGGCAGATGCTCCGCAACCATCCGGCGATCGACCAGGAGTTTTGTTTGGTCAACTTCACCGATTTCGGCGCCTCGTCGCTCGATATCATGGTGTATTGCTTCACCACCTCGACTGTCTGGGCGGAATATCTGGAGGCCCGGGAAGATGTCTGTCTGAAGATCATGGACATCGTCGAGGACCTCGGTCTGGAGATCGCCTTCCCCAGCACCACGGTTTACTTGCGCCATGATGACGATCCCGAGCAGCGCCAGCCATTGGCCGAAAGCATCTGATATTGCAGCCTGTCAGCGACCTGTCCGGAAGGAGAAATACCCATGCGTAACTGGATTATTGTCAGCCTCCTGATCCTGCTCTGCAGTGGCTGTGCGCCCTGGATCGGCATCCACAATGTGGAACTCGGCATGACCAAGGCCGAGGTCATGCAGCAGATGGGCAAACCGAGCAACGTTTCCGGCAGTGGCAACGAGGAATATCTCTGGTATATTCCGATCAATCGCTTCTGGGAGCGTTACTATGTCCACATCGTCAACGGCAAAGTGGCCGCATACGGGCAGCTTGGCGCTCAGGAGGAGCGGGCCGAGTAGGCGGACCGACCCCTTCCTGAGCGGCGTTCAATGCGGTGCGACAAACCGGTCAGCAGATCTGCCAACCGGCACCATGACCGCATCCCCTGCGGTCTGCGTCGTGGCTGAAACGCAAAAACCTTGCGAGAGGACTTATCATGATGACGATCACTTTTCCGGGCGGTGTCCGGGTCAATGCGGCCATCGATACCTTTGACATCGTTACGGACCAGCCCGCGGAAAACGGCGGCGACAACTCCGCGCCCTCGCCCTTTAGTCTGTTTCTGGCTTCTCTCGGCACCTGTGCGGGCTTTTTTGCCCTGCGCTTCTGCCAGCAGCGCGACCTGCCGACGGAGGGAATGCAACTGACGATGGAGAGCGAACGCAATCCAGACAGCAAACGTCTCGAGCGCATCAAAATGATCTTGACTCTGCCGTCCGGATTCCCGGACCGGTATCATCGGCCGATGCTGCGCGCGATCGACCAGTGTGCGGTCAAGAAAGCCTTGCTCGATCCGCCCGAGATCTCGGTGGATCTGGCTCAGAGCGATGGAATATGAGTGGGGCGCGCGACTTCGCGCCAAGGGATCTCTTGACCCAGTGCGTGCAGGAGTGCCGTCGCCGTACTGTGCACTCGCGTTGAATAAGCAATTTCAATCAGGCCGGTGCCTTGCTCCAACGTCCGTGCGAACGCCAGTCCGTCGTAACCTTCGAGAAGAAACCGCAGGTAACCGATCTCGCTGCGCGGCATGACGAAGTAGCGCTTGCAGAAGACCTCTGCGGTCTGCTCACTCACCGTGCGCTCCTCTTATGACAGGCCCAGGGTGGTATCGAGGATATAACGGGCGATACTGCGTTTCGGTGGCAGCTTGGGCAGGGCGTTGACGGCAAACCATCGGGCATCGGCGAGTTCAGAGGTATCGACCCGAATCTCGCCGCCTGCATACTCCGCCGTGAAACCGATCATCACCTGGCTGGGGAAAGGCCAGGACTGGCTGCCGACGTAGCGCGCCCGATGGGCCACAATCCCGGTCTCTTCGGCGATTTCCCGCAGGGCCGTCTCCTCCAGAGACTCGCCGAAATCCTGAAATCCGGCCACCAGGCTGTAGCGATTTTCGGCCCAGTTCGGCTTGCGGGTCAACAGCACCTCCCCCGGGCGTGTGACCAGAACAATGGCGCAGGGATGAATCGCCGGGTAAGCAGGGGTCTTACAGCTCGGGCAGACCTTGCCCCAATCACCCTCTTGCCATGCCGTCGGTTGGCTGCAGGAGCCGCAAAAACGGCTGCGCTCGTGCCAGTGGAGGATCATCCGCGCCATTCCGCCGAGGGATAGCAGATCGATCGGCAGTCTTGGATTTTCCTCCACCAGACTGACCAGACTCAGGTCCGGTGGCAAATCGTCCGGCTGCGACAGAGCAACCAGTCGACAGGGATGGCCCTGCCAGGAACCGAGATAAAGGGCCTGGTCAGGCCCTTTGCCGAAGGGCAGAAGCGGTTGGTCTGCCCGCAGGACAACGCCCATCCGGCTGCCGTGCAGGAAGACGCTGAATCCCGCCCCTCCCGGATCCGCCAGAGGGGCAAGCAGTTCGAACTGCTGATCGAGGCAGCTCCGGTTGAACGGCAGATGCAGAGGCGATGCAAAGCTGTCCGGCAGTCCGATCACCTGTACTCCTTTCGGCAGCGTCTGTGATAGAAACAGAGGGCCAGTTGCGTCTTGCTGTCCAGGATCTCCTCCTGGTCAATCTTGCGAAGGGCCGTATCGAGCGACATCGGGCAGAGTTCGATCACCTCATCGGGTTCGAGCGACTGTTCCGTTTTCCTCAGTTTGCGGGCCAGAAAAAGATGAATTTTTTCATCGGTGAAGCCAACCGTACTCCAGCAGCTGCCGAGCGGCAGCAATTCCCCCGCCAGATAACCGGTCTCTTCACGCAGTTCCCGGGACGCACACTCCGGTGCCGATTCCTCATCCTCGAGGCGTCCCGCCGGGATTTCATAGATCATCTGGCCGATTGCCGGACGGAATTGTCGGATCAGCAGAACACGGCCATCGTCAAAAACCGGCAAAACGGCCGCTCCGCCGGGATGTCGGATAATTTCGAAGGCCGCGCTGCGACCATCGGGCATGGCATGGGTTTCAATCCCGACATCCAGGACATGGCCGGCAAAAACGGTTTTGCGCGTTTTGCGTGTCGTCATCAAAACGGTCCGATCAAGAGCCAAACCTTTGTGTGTTTTGCCATTGCGGCAACCTCAAATACTCAACGTTCAGTATGCCGTCAGCCCGGCTGGGAAACAAGCCCTTCGCGCCTGCACAAAAAACCAGAACCGGCTAGAATGAACGAATGACTGAAAATTTATCAAACGATGAAGGCCCCGGACGGCTGCTTGCCGTGGGTGATATCCACGGTTGCCTGGCCCCCTTGCAGAGACTGATGAGCCAGGTCATGCCAACCCCTGACGACCGGATCGTCTTCCTCGGCGACTATATCGATCGAGGGCCGGACAGCGCGGGGGTGATCGATTATTTGCTTGACCTGGCGGGACAGGGCCCAGAGAGCATATTTTTACGCGGCAACCACGAGCAGATGTTTCTCGATTACCTGGACGGCGCGGATCCCTCCCTGTTTCTGGTCAACGGCGGTCTGATGACCCTGAACAGCTATCGTGCCGCCGGGCGCTGGCCCCTGCCTGCAGAGCATCGCAGCTTTCTCGACAGCACCCACCAGTACTTCGCCACGGAGTCCTTTATCTTCGTCCATGCGGGCCTGCGTCCCGGTGTCGCTTTGCGCGACCAGAAGACCTCCGACACCTTATGGATCCGCGGCGAGTTCCTCGCCTCGGATTACGACTGGGGCAAAACGATCGTCTTCGGCCACACGCCCCAGGAACAGCCGCTGATCAGCGCCCACCGACTGGGACTCGATACCGGTTGCGTCTACGGCCGCCAGTTGACCTGCTGCGATGTGCGTTCCGGGCAGATCTGGCAGGCCTGAGACCGCGATCAGGGCGTGCGCCAGCGACGCAGGAGGTCGCCGCATCGGGTCCCGGGCGGCAGCATCATGGTGACCGTCGCATTCGGCTGAACGGTTGTCAGTGTCTGTCCTTCCGGACCCAAAGCCTGGTCGAAAAGCAGCTCCGCGCAACGCATGCCGGGGCCGATCACTTCCAGCCGGTCACCGGTCCGGAAGCGGTTGCGCCCCTCCACCACGGCTTCACCTGAAGCCGTCATATCCCTGACGACGCCAACGAATTCGCAGGACCGGCGATACAGGCTGTCCTCGGCATGGACAAAAGCGGTTTCTTCGCCGAGCAGGAAGCCGGTTCCGTAAGGCCGATGACTGACGGCGGCCAATTCCCGAGACCAGCCGGGATCGACCCGATACCCGGCCGGGTTAGCCGCCCAGCTATCCAGAGCTGCGCGGTAGACACGCGTCACTGCGGCGACATAATAGAGGCTTTTCATGCGCCCTTCGATCTTCAGGCTGTTGACACCGGCATCGATCAAGGCCGGCAGATGGTCGATCAGGCAGAGATCGCGGCTGTTGAAAAGATAGGTGCCACGCGCGTCCTCCTCGATCGGCAAAAATGTGCCCGGACGTGTTTCCTCCTGAAGTGTGTAGCGCCAGCGGCAGGGATGACTGCAATTGCCGCGATTGGCACTGCGTCCTGAAAGAGCCGCCGAAAGCAGACACCGTCCGGAATAGGCCATGCACATCGCGCCGTGGATGAAAACCTCCAGCTCGGCGTCGGTCTGCGCCCGGACAGCGGCAATTTCTGCCAGGCTCAATTCTCTGGCCAGGTTCAGCCGTTTGACGCCCAGGGACTGCCAAAATTGCGCCGCCGAGCCATTGGTCGTATTGGCCTGCGTGGACAGATGGAGCGTGCGTTGCGGATCGATCTCCCGCACCAGTCTCAGCAGACCCGGGTCGGCCACAATAAAGGCATCCACCGGCAGTGGCCGCAACGCCTGCAACAGGTTCCTTGCCGAGGCTTCTTCCCCGGGGCGCAGGAACGCATTCAACGTCAGGTAAAGGCGTTTGCCGGCCTGGTGAGCATAATCACAGCCTGCGGCCAGCTCGTCCAGGGTCAGGTTGCCGGCCTGGGCGCGCAGGCTGAACTGTTCGACACCGCAATAGACGGCATCGGCACCGTAATCGAGAGCCGTCTGCAATTTTTCCATGTTGCCGGCCGGAGCCAGAAGTTCGGGACGCACCTGTTAAGGACCTCACAAGAAAAGATTGCCATCAGTTTAGCACAGCAAGGCACATTTCCTGCAGCTACAGATTCACGACAGACCGGCCATGATGCTTGACAAGGCTCGAAAAAGCCTATAATTTTTAGGAAATTTCTTCTCCCGGTCGTGATCGAATTGAATATAATGGGTTTCCCCTGCAAATACCTGACAGGCCACATAACGGCCTTGATCTGTCTGGTCGGCCTGCTGGCCGCTTGCACACCGCCATCGCCGCTGCCGCAATCCGGCAGCGTGAGCGGCGAGATGGGTCGGCTCCAGGCGACGGTCGCACGCCAGGAACAGGACATCGCCGACCTGTCCCGCCAGCTCGCGGCCCTGACAGAGCAGCAACAGCAGCAGGCTGATGAGATCGCACAGTTGCAGAAGACCCGCCAAGCGCCGTTGGCCTCCGAAGCGATGCCTGTCCTGCCGCGCACCACGGGTTCGTCGACTTTGGCCGGACAAGCCGCCGGGACCCCGACCGAGGTCTACCTGCAGGCCTTCGGTGATTACGCGTCCGGACGCTACCAGGCGGCGATTCGCGGTTTTGAAACCTTTTTGCTGCGTTTTCCCAACAACAGCTACACCAGCAATGCGCAATTCTGGCTTGCCGATGCCTATTTCAACCAGCAGCAATACCAGATCGCCATCCGCGAATTTCAACGGGTCCTCGACGATTACACCGAGGCACCGAAGAGTTCCGAAGCCTTGTACAAAATCGCCGTGTCTGAACTGCAGCTCGGCCAATCCGATGCCGCCCGGCAAACCGTTGCCGTGTTGAACCAGCGGTATCCGAAAAGTACCGCAACGCAAAAAGCCCAGGAACTGGTGATACCCTGACCTGACTGTCGCGCAACCAAGGGGGAATGTATGAGCCTGAAACGTCTTATTCTGACAGCCTGCCTGCTGGTGGTGGTCACCTGCGGGACGGCCATCGCCAAGGAAGAGCCGATCATCTACACGGTGAAGCAGGGCGATACCCTCTGGGACATTTCCCAGCGGTTCATCAAGGATCCGTATTATTGGCCGAACCTCTGGTCGAACAACCCGGATATCGGCAACCCTCACCTGATTTATCCGGGTCAGAAACTGCGTATTTACGATGGTCGCATCGAGATCATCCCGGTTGGTGAAGCGAGCGGCAGTGTCGGTGCCGCTTTGGTCACGCCGGAAGAAATCCTGCTGATTCCGACCTACGGTGGTGCCCAGAGCTTCATCAGCAAGGGCGAAGTCGACAGTCTGGGCGTGCTGGCCGACACCGTCGACAACCGCGTCATGATCGCCACCGGGGATACCGTTTTCCTTGAGATGAAGGATCTCGCCGCCACCGAACCCGGTGATGTCTACGAGCTCTTCACCATCGGTGAAAAGGTCCTGCACCCGGTGACCCGCAAGCCGCTCGGTTTTCACACCATCGAGCTGGGCACCGTGGAAATCACTGAAATCACACCGCATGTCGCGGTCGGCAAAATCAGCAACGCGCTGCGCGAGATTCAGCGCGGATCGATGCTGCGCCCTTACCGGCCCATCCCCGACCGGATCCCCCGCTTGCTGGCCGACAACGTCGTCGAGGGCTATGTGCTCTCCGATGACATCGGCAAATTGGCGATGGGCCAGTGGGAGGTGATCCTGATTGATATCGGCGAGGAATCCGGCTTGCAGGTCGGCCACGAACTCAAGATCTATCGCAAGCGCACGCAAACGCAGCAGGCCGACTCGAGCAAAGAACTGATCCTGCCCGATATCGACCTGGGTGACGCGATCGTTCTCGAGGTCAGGGACGGCTTTGCCGAAGCCCTGATCACAAGGACCGGCAACCTGCCGATCTACCGCGGAGACCAGGTCCGGACCAAAACCCGGCGGCCTCGCTGCCGTATGCAGTTGATCCAGGTGGATGGGTCGCCTTTGCCGGCCCATCCACTTTTGCTATGCAATGAAACAATCGCTCCTAAAGGGACACCATGGACGACCTGCTCGCCTGGCTGCGGCTGCAATTCACTCCGGGATTGGGCCGCACCGCACTGATCCGCATCATGACCCATTACCAGACGCCCCAAGCGGCGATCGAAGCGGCGCCCACTTGCTGACCCTGTGGGATGCGAACTACCCATCGATCCTGAAAACAATCGCTGATCCACCGGCGCTGCTCTACTGCTGCGGCCGCTTGCCGAACCATCTGGCGCTGGCGCTGGCGGTGGTCGAGGCGGCGGGAAAAAGCGGCTCACTGATTACCGCAGAGTTTGCCCTGGAGCAGGGACGCGATGTCCTCGCGGTTCCCGGCGGCGTCGATCGCAGAACGAGTTATGGCCCGAATCTGCTGATCAAACAGAGCTCACATCCGGTCACTGAAACGGCTGAGGTCCTGCAGTTTCTCGGTGTCGATTCCGTCCGAGGCACATCGGCAAAGCCGCTTCGGGCCGCCCCATCCATCTGCCCGGCCCGGCCGGAAAAGTGCTTCTCTCACTGGCCCTTAGCCCTCGTCACAGCGATGAAATTGCCGGGGAAAGTGGGTTGACACCTCGGGAGCTTTCCGTTATTTTACTGCAGCTGGAACTGCAGGGTTACGTCGAAAAACGGCCCGGCGGGTGTTACGTCCTCAGTCAGCCTGCTATTGCAGGCAACCGTTCGATGGAGAATCCTTGAGAGAACGCGTCCTGGCCATAGTCAGCTTTATCGCCCAATACTTTCTCGATGATCGCGACATGATCAACGAAAGCGATCTGGTCGAAGAATTGCTGTCCGTCGGTTTCGAAGCCGAAGAGATCGATGAGGCCTTCTGCTGGATGGAAAATCAGACGCTCACCGCACCGGTTTCCACGACCGTCTCATTGGGCACCCCGGCCCTCAGCCAGCGGGTCTTTTCCGCCGAAGAGAACCGGCTTCTATCCGCCGAGGCCCGGGGCTTTCTGGTGCGGCTGCGTGGCATGGGAATACTCGACACCGAGGTGCAGGAAGAGGTGATTGCCAAAGCCCTGCAGGTTGCCGACGACGAGGTCTCGCTGACTGAGATCAAAACCATCACCGTGCTGGCCATGTTCGCGCATTCGCAGAATGAATGGCGTCGCGAATACGATTGCCTGCTCGAAGACGACTGGCCGCGGCTGCTGAACTGATCTGCTTCGGGCTGCGGGTTCACTCGCGGCCTTTTTCATTTTTGCGAACCATCAAACAATGATTTTTTTATGACACAATCTCTGGTCATCGTCGAATCGCCGGCAAAGGCGAAAACGATCGAAAAATTCCTCGGCAAGGGCTACCAAGTCCTGGCTTCCTACGGACATGTGCGGGACCTGCCCAGCAAGGATGGTTCCGTCGATGTCGAACACGACTTTCTGCCCAAATATATCGTTTCGGCAAAAGCCAAGAAACAGCTCGGCGTGTTGAAGAAAGCCCTGAAAAATGCCGACGAGCTGGTGCTGGCCACCGACCCCGACCGGGAGGGCGAAGCGATCGCCTGGCACCTGCTGGAAGCACTAGGCGTCGATGAAGAGGGTGACAAACCGAAAGTCAGCCGGGTGGTGTTCCATGAAATCACCCAATCGGCGATCGCCGAAGCGATGGCCAAACCGCGCAAAATTTCTGCAGAACTGGTCGATGCCCAGCAGGCGCGGCGGATCCTCGATTACCTGGTCGGATTCAACCTGTCACCGGTCCTCTGGCGCAAAATCCCCGGCAGCCGTTCGGCCGGCCGGGTTCAATCCGTCGCCCTGCGCCTGATTTGTGAACGGGAAGCAGAGATCGAGGCCTTTCGACCGCAGGAGTACTGGACCATCGAGGCCACCATGGCTAATACGGGCGGCGTGACTTTCCCGGCTCGCCTGCTGGTCGTCGATGGGCAGAAAATCGCCAACAATGCCAAGCAACTGGAGACCAAGGGATACCAGACCATCGCCAGCCGCAAGGCGGCGGACGCATTGGTCGAGGCGATTCGTCCGCTGCCCCTGGAAGTGTCAGCCGTCACCCGCACCGAGAAGAAACGTCGCCCCGCGGCCCCTTTCACCACCAGCACATTGCAACAGGAAGCCAATCGCAAACTCGGTTTCTCGGCCCGTAAGACGATGTCGCTGGCGCAAAAACTCTACGAAGGAATCGACATCGGTGACGGCCCGGTCGGTCTGATCACCTACATGCGCACCGACTCGGTCACCCTGTCCAATACCGCCATCCAGGAAGCACGGGCCCTCATCGCCTCACGTTTTGGCAACGATTATGTGCCGGCTAAGCCCCGCGTTTTTAAAAGCAAGGCAAAGAATGCCCAGGAGGCCCACGAGGCCATTCGCCCCACCGGGATCGACCGTCATCCGGACAAGATCAAAACGTTTCTCGATCGCGACGAAATGCGCCTTTACAAGCTGATCTGGGAAAGGACCCTGGCGTCACAGATGGCGGAGGCAATTCTCGATGCCACCACGGTCGATATCCTGGCCGGGACAAGCTACCAGTTCCGGGCGTCCGGACAGGTGGTCCGCTTCCCCGGATTCATGAAAGTCTATATCGAGGGCCAAGACACCGAAAGTGACGAAGCCGAGGGGACCTTGCCGGATCTCGCCGAACAGGAGTCCCTGACCTTCGCCGAGCTCAAAGGTGAAGAGCATACCACTCAGCCGCCGCCGCGCTATACCGAAGCCTCGCTGGTCAAAACCCTCGAGGAAAATGGCATTGGCCGCCCTTCGACGTATGCCGCCATCATGAATACCCTGGTCGATCGCAAGTATGTCCGGCTGGTCAAGCGGACCTTTTACCCGGAAGACCTGGGTCGGGAAGTGATTCGCTTTCTCAAGCAGTTTTTCGACCGCTATGTTGATTACCGCTTTACCGCCGACATGGAAGACGACCTCGACGCCATCTCCCTCGGCAGATGCGAATGGAAGGGGTTCCTGCAGAACTTCTGGGATCCCTTCAAAAGCAAAGTGGAGACCGTCAAAAAGGAGAAATTCGTCGGTGAAGCTCTGGACGAAAGCTGCCCGGAATGTGGCAGCCCGTTGACGAAAAAGTTCGGCCGCAATGGCTATTTCATCGCCTGTACCGGCTACCCGGAATGCAAGTATACCCGCCCAGTCAACGGCGAGCAGAAGGAAGAACCGGTTTTTTCCGAGGAAATCTGCGACAAATGCGGCGCCCCGATGTTGATCAAGGACGGCCGTTACGGTAAGTACCTGGCCTGCTCGGCTTACCCGGACTGCCGCAACAATCAGCCGCTCAACAAACCGAAATCTCTCAACATCACCTGCCCAAGCTGCGGGGCCGGTGAAATCATGGAGAAAAAGAGCCGCTACGGCAAGATCTTCTACTCCTGCAACCGCTACCCGAAATGCAAATATGCGCTCTGGGATCAGCCCTTTGCCGAGCCCTGTCCAAAATGCGGGTTCCCGATCGTCGTCGAGAAAACCACCAAACGCGCCGGCACGGTCCGCAAATGTCCCCAGGATACCTGTGACTACCAGATCACCCTGGTGGCGCCCGAAGAGAAACCGCGGGCCAAGAAAACAGCGAAGAGAAAGGCCTGACCCGGCAGGTCACCATAGCCCATTGTGCGGCCGGGCCAATCGTCCGGTCTTTTCCCCTTTTCGCATCCTGTGCATCGCGCACGTAAGCAACCGTCATGATGACTCCGGTCCAGATTATCGGCGGCGGCCTGGCCGGCTGCGAAGCCGCCTGGCAAATGGCCCGTCAGGGTATTGCCGTAGATCTCTATGAAATGCGTCCGCACCGGATGACGCCAGCCCACCACAGCGACCAACTCGGTGAACTGGTCTGCTCGAACAGCCTGCGCGGCGTCGGTATGCACAATGCGGTCGGTTTGCTGAAAGAGGAATTGCGGCGCTGTCGCAGTCTTTTTATCGAAGCGGCCGATGCCCACGCGGTTCCCGCCGGAGGGGCGCTTGCCGTTGACCGGGAGGACTTCGCGGCCCACCTGACGCGGGCCATCAGCGACCATCCCCTGATTTCCGTACACCGTCGAGAGATCAGCGATATTGACCCCGAGCGCGTGACAGTGGTCGCCAGCGGGCCCTTGACGTCGGCGGCCTTGGCGACCAAAATCAGCGCCCTGACCGGCGCCGACCACCTCTACTTTTACGATGCCATCGCACCGATCGTCACGGCCGATTCGATCGATCATGACGTGGTCTTCGCGGCCTCACGCTACGACCGTGGCGACGCCGATTATCTGAACTGTCCCTTGGACCGCGATACGTATCTCGCTTTCGTCCGCAGCCTCTGCCAGGCCGAAAAAGTCACCCCGCGAAGTTTCGAGAAAATCATTCACTTCGAGGGCTGCATGCCGGTCGAAGTTCTCGCCGAACGTGGCGAGATGACATTGGCTTTCGGTCCGATGAAACCGGTCGGGCTGCGTGACCCGAGGACCGGACGGGAACCCTTTGCGGTGGTGCAGTTGCGCCAGGACGACCAGCATGGCAGCCTTTACAATATGGTCGGATTTCAGACCAAGCTGACCTATCCCGAACAACGGCGCGTCTTTCGCACCATCCCCGGCCTGGAACAGGCGGTTTTCAACCGCCTCGGCAGCATGCATCGCAACACCTTCATCAACGCACCGGCCTGCCTGACCGGGACCCTGCAACTGCAAAATCAGCCGAAGACTCTTTTCGCCGGTCAGATCACCGGAGTCGAAGGATACGTGGAATCGGCCGCCAGCGGTTTCCTGGCCGGTCTGGTGGCCGTCGCCTGTGTCACCAACCGGCCCTTCGTGCCACCTCCGCCAACCACAGCTCTCGGTGCCTTGTTGCGTTACACCGCCAGCGCCGCTGCGGATAATTTTCAACCGATGAATATCACCTATGGCCTCTTTCCTCCCTTGGCACAACCGGTCCGCAAGCGACGTGACCGCCGCCAGGCCCTGGCCAATCGGGCACTGGAGGATCTCGAAAGATGGCGTCATCAGTTGCCGGAAGGATGAAGAAGATTGCC
Organism: Desulfuromonadales bacterium; assembly: GCA_037383085.1. GTDB lineage: Bacteria > Desulfobacterota > Desulfuromonadia > Desulfuromonadales > BM103 > JARRPG01. The sequence continues at coordinate 82,312 of JARRPG010000007.1, forward strand.
AGATGACATAAGACCTGATAAATTTTGGAATATTGAGCCTGCTTGTTCCTGAACTGATGTCTTATGACCCGACCGGAGGGCAAACGTTGACCCCCCCCTTTCCGGCTGGCCTGCTATTCCGAACAGCATGGCCGTCGCGGCTTGCAGCATGCCGTTCAGGCGGTTTGCCAGACCACAGCCGGGTCGGAACGCTGCACGCCCGATTGTTACCGTGGCTGGGAGGACATCGTTTCCCGCTCGTTGCTGACCAGTCAACCGGTGGTCGCTGCCTGTCCCCAGGGATTCATCTGCCTGTCGATTCCCCTGCCGGGAAAACGTGATCTGCCGAGTTGCCTGATCGGGGGCGGTATCGCCCAACAGCAGGCCCTGTCAGTGCCGTCGATTGTCGGCCCCCGGGCCATTGGCGCCGACGAACCTCCGGTCGCTCCCCCGGACGCTGAGATGGGTCTCAGCCTGGCGGAGGCCGAATCGATCGCTGCTGAGATCGCCGGTTCCCTGCCGCATCTGATGGAGCGGCAGGTCCCTGCTGTCAGTTTGAATCGCACCAGCCAAAGGCTCGAAGCCGTCCAGAAACTCTGCCGCGATATTGGCACCTGCGCTGACGGCGATGAGGCCATTGCTCTGGTCAGCGAAGCCCTGGTCGTTCTTTTCAACCTGCCGAAGGTCATGATCGTCTTCCAGCAAAGCGATCGATCCCTCTCCGTTCATTCAACACTGGGCCTGAAACAGGGGACCTTCCAACTCGACCAGGAACGGTTCATCTCTCACCTGACCGAAGGACCGGCGCATCCGGTCGTCGTGACGGATGATGACCTGCCTGATTTTTTCCCCGGACTGGACACCGGTCCGGCCACCGTTTTCCCGATCGACGGCGACAGCCATCGCCAGGGCCTGGTGGTGGTCTTCGACGTCCTTCTCCACAGGCGAGACCAGGCGTTGATCGAATTGCTGATCAATCGGCTGGCAACCCGTCTGGAGAGCCTGAAAACCACCGCGAAGCATCGACTGGAACGGCAATTTTCGACCCGTATGGTGGCCATGATCAGCGCCTTGTCCCTGGTCAGCAGCCGTACGGAACTGTACCGGAAGATCCTCGATATGTCGGCCGAACTGCTCGCGGCAACGAGTGGCTCGCTGATGTTGCTCGAAGCCGCGGACGGCACCCTGAAGATCGAAGCGGCCAAGGGGATGGCCGGCTCTCTTGCCAAGACCATGTCAGTGGCCTACGGTGAAGGCATTGCCGGTCACGTCGCCAAAAGCGGCAGCCCGATGCTGGTCATTGATATTGAAAATGACCAGCGGGTCGCGGCCAGGAATCGCCCCCGCTTTAAAACAAAATCCTTCATCAGCTTGCCCCTCGAGACCGAGGAGCGGCTGATCGGTGTGTTAAATCTCGCCGACAAGGAGAACGGCGCCTGCTTTACCGAAGCCGATCTGAACCTCATCAAAACATTTACCGGCCATGCCGTCTTGATGATTGATCGTGTGGCCACCCTGGAAAATGCTGACAAGTTTGAACAACTGGCTATTACCGACCCCTTGACCGGGCTTTACAATCGCCGTTTTCTCGAAACCCGTCTGCAGGAGGAGTTCAGTCGCAGTGAACGCCAGCACCTCCAGTTCTGCATCCTCATGGCCGATCTTGACAACTTCAAGATCTACAACGACCTCTGCGGTCATATCGCCGGGGACAAAACCCTGACCCGGGTCGCCGAATTGATGCGCCGGGCCGCCCGGGAGATGGACATCGTCGCCCGTTACGGTGGGGAGGAATTCTGTATTATCCTGCCGGCCACCGGCAAGAAGGAGTCTGTCCTGGTCGGTGAGCGTCTGCGCCGGGCCATCGAAGCTGACTTCTTCCCCGGCGAAAACCACCTCCCCCTGGGACGCCTGACAACCAGTATCGGCATCGCGGCCTACCCGACCGACGGCAACCGGATCACCGATATCATCCACGCCGCCGACGTCGCTCTCTACCAGGCCAAAACCCTCGGCCGGAATCGCCTGGTTCTGTATGAGCCGTCCTTCGAAAAATCGGCTCTGTCGACCGCACAATCGTAGTCGCTGCTCCAACACGTATTGGACATCATGATGTCAAAATCCCCGCAGGAGATCGTCCTGGCGTCGGCGTCACCACGCCGACAGGCCTTGCTGGCCCAAGTCGGCATCGATTGCCGCATCATCCCCAGCCAGGTTGACGAGGCCCTTTTGCCCGAAGAATCGCCGGAAGCCCATGTCATGCGCCTGAGCGCGGCCAAGGCGGCAACCGTGGCCCGGTCCGCGCCGCAGCCCGGTCGCTGGTTTATCGGCAGCGACACCGTTGTGGTGCGGGATGAAACCCTGCTCGGCAAACCGGCTGATGCCATGGAAGCCAAAGAGATGCTGGCCAGCCTGTCGGGGCGCAGTCATCGGGTCATTTCCGGCTACGCCGTTATCGATCGCGACACCGACCGTCGGCGTCATGGCGCGGTGACGACCCGGGTCTTTTTCAAGGATTTGACAACCCCGGAAATCGATGGTTACATTGCCACCGGTGAACCCTTCGACAAGGCTGGGGCCTATGCCATCCAGGGGATCGGGGCTTTCATGGTGCCGAAGATCGAGGGGAGTTATACCAATGTCGTCGGGCTACCCTTGTGCGAAGTCCTCGCGGCCCTTGCCGAACTGGGCGCACCGACCCTCTTTTAATTGCGGGAAAAACCCATGGACATCGCAGCCAATCTTGATCGGATTCGTCAGCAGATTGCCAAGACCTGTGCCGCTTGCGGGCGACGCCCGCATGAGGTGCGACTGGTGGCGGTTTCGAAAAAGAAGCCGGTAGCGGCTGTTGAAGCGGCGATTGCCGCCGGCCAAACCGTGATCGGCGAAAGCTACGTGCAGGAGTGCGTCACCAAGATGGCCGAGGTCAGGGCCCCGGCCGAATGGCATTTTATCGGCAGTCTGCAGAGCAACAAGGTCAAGTATCTGCGTGGCAAAGTGGCCATGATCCATTCCGTCGACCGTCTCTCGCTGGCCCGCGAAATTGACAAGCAATGGGGCAAAATCGATGCCACTGCCGCGATCCTGATTCAGGTCAATGTCGGTGGCGAAGCCAGCAAATCGGGAACCACCGCTGAACGGTTGATGGCCCTGGTTCGCCAGGTCGCCCGACTGGAGCATGTTCAGATCAAGGGTCTGATGACCCTGCCGCCCTGGGCAGAGGATCCGGAAGACGTCCGGCCCTACTTCCGGGAGCTGAAAACGCTTGCCGCAGAGGTTGATGCGCTGGCTTTGCCGAACGTCAGCATGCAGGAGCTCTCGATGGGCATGAGTCACGATTACCCCGTTGCCATTGAAGAAGGCGCCACGCTGGTCCGCATCGGCACCGCGATCTTTGGTGCCCGCTGACGCGGCCGTCTGTCCGTGACCCCGCTGTCGTGATCAGGGGCCGCACTGCAGCCATAACCTCAAGTGAAGATTTTGTCCATGCCGACCACAGCCTTTCTTTTCGATCTTGACGGAACCCTGGTGGATTCGATCCCCGACCTGACGCGTTCGGTAAACCTGCTGCGCGACGAATTGCGTCTCCCCGAGGTCAGCACCGAACAGGTCCGGTCTTTCGTCGGCGATGGTGTCGGTCTGCTGCTGCAGCGGGCGTTGCCAGAAGGCGCCTTCAACCAGGAGCGCCGCGCACGGTTCATGGCCATCTACCGGGAGCATTTGACTGAGGCGACAACGGTCTATCCTGGCATCTTCTCATTTCTCGACGCGCATCGAGACAAACCGATGGCCATCGTCACCAACAAACCACAGCCCCTGGCTGAAGTCATCGTCGCCCGCCTGGATCTGTCACCCTATTTTCAGGCCGTGATCGGCGCCGAGAGATCGCTGCAGAAGAAACCGCATCCGGAGATGATTCATCACGCCCTGCTGAAACTGGGCTGCTCCGCCAAAACGACCGTCTTTCTCGGCGACCATCATGTCGATCTGCGGGCGGCCCACGCTGCCGGCGTGAAAGCCTGCTTCTGTGCCTGGGGGCTGGGCCATGACGATGGCCTGACGCCGGATTTCCGTGCCGCGACAACCGCCGACCTGCACCGCATCTTCCCCGAAGGCGCGCCAACTTGAGCGAACCATGCTTGACCCAGAAGGACGTCGCACTGTTCTTCTTTCCGCTGCTGCTGAACGTCCAGTTGATGAGTGTTTCCCACTCGATCATCAACGCCGGCCTGGCCCGGTTGGAGAATGCGGTGGTCGTCCTGGCCGGATTTTCGGTCGCCATGATCCTGCACCTGTTCGTCGCCTCCCCGTCCTACCAGAATCACACCATCACCATCGCCATGGTCAGGGGACGGCGCTCCCTGATCAGCACGTTGCTGTTCGTCCTGATGATCGCCACCTGGGTCTCCATCCTGTTGGCGCTGCTGGCTTTTACCGCCTTCGGAACGTTCCTGCTCGATCGCGTCCTCGGAGTGTCTCCACAGGTTGCCGAAGGGGCGCGTCAGGCCCTGAGCCTGCTGGTTCTACTGCCCTTCATCACGGGGATCCGCGGCCTGTGCCAGGGGCTGGTGATCCGCGCCCGACGCACCGGCCTGGTTTCCTTTGCCACGGCCGTGAGGATCGGTATGCTGTTTGTCTACCTCTGGCTGGGGCAGATCTGGTTCCAGGGCACCCGGGTGGCCGCCTTCGCTCTACTGGGCTGTGTCAGCACCGAAACCCTGGTGATCGCCTTCTTTGCCTGGCGCTATCGACTCTCCGCAGATCCCGAAGATGGCAAAAGTTTTTCTGAAATTGCCCGTTACGGTCTGCCGCTGGCCTATTCATCGGGATTGCAGCAAACCGTACCGTTGTTGATCAACGCGATCATCAGTCGCCTGCCCGACGGGACCCTCGCTTTGGCCGCCTTCGGCGTGATCCGCGGATTCCTCTTCCTGCTGGCCGGACCGATGCGCAACCTGCAACAAGCCTACCTGACGCTGGTTGAACGACCGGAGGACAATCGCACACTGCGCCACTTTTTTCTCGCCGTCAGCTTCGGCATGGCGCTGATCATGCTGGTGGTGGCCTGGCCGCTGAACGAATGGGCCCTCGGCACGGTCATGGGCCTGACCGGCGAAATGCGCCAATACATTACCGGCCCCCTGGCCGCGTGCGCGCTGTTCCCCTTCCTTTATGGTGCCGCCAATCTCCTTCGCGGCTGGTTTTCCGGTGCGCATCTGACCGGCCGGCTGGGCCGCTCGACACTCTACAAAGCCGCCCTGATGCTCCTCTTCTGGCCGATCATCCTGTTGGTGCCAATGCCTCTGTCCGGCATAGCGATTGCCATCCTACTGTTACTGGCCGCCGAGTTTTGCGAGGCGGGTTACCTGTACCGGCAACGCAACCGGCTGCTTGCGAAACGCGGACTTGTCCCGATCGGCAGCAACCGCGTAAACTGAAGTTATGGGCTCTTGC
>JARRPG010000008.1:0-70126 GCA_037383085.1 Desulfuromonadales bacterium
CACCAACACGAACCAGGGCGATCGCCAGTTGCAGGCGGGCCTGTTCCCGATCCGGAGCCATCTCCAGGGCGCGTCGATAGAGAGGGATCGATTTGTCCGGTTGCTGGCTGGCCAGATAAATCCGGCCCAGGGCGAGGTTCGCGGCAACCGATTCCGGGTGGATGATCAGGAGGTCCTCCAGCACCCGGATCGCATCCTCGGTCCGTCCCATCGCAGCAAGCAGTTCCGCCAGCTCAAAGCGAACCTCTTGATCCTCAGGCGCATAATTCAGGGACTGGCGATAAGCCTCGATGGCAGCGTCGGCTGCACCGTCGGCCATCAGCATGCGGGCCCGCATGTAATGATAATAGGCATTGGATTGGGGCGCGTTGAGACGTGACACGTAGGCGGTCGCCTTGGTCTGCGGCCGGGCTTCGTCGCCATGATCTTTGGTGGCAGCGCAACCGACTGGAATCATTGAGAGGGAAACCAGAAGAAGGAGGAGACGGGACAAACTCATGAAAGGTTCCATTTCGTGCGTAATTGAAGTTCGAAAGTAGCACAGTCGTTGCGGACGGTCAATTGCGGAGCGTCCGCTAAAGTGGGCTTTACTTGTCTATATCTTCTGATAATCTTTAGGAAAATCAGTATCAAAAGCCGCTCATTGCGAGGCGTTGTCGGACCGGGTGGGACGCAAAACCGAACACCCGGTCGATCATCACCTGCAGCGGCTTCTCTGCAAGGCCCTGGCCACAGGGATCAGAACCGATGAAAACTGATCGAAAACTGCCGTTAAAGGACGCCTGGGTGATTTGGTTCATGCTCGGCGTTGTCATGCTGAACTACCCGTTCCTGCATATCTTCAACAAGAGCACCTTGCTGTTCGGCGTCCCCCTGACCGTGCTCTATTTCTTCATCGGCTGGCCCACATCGATTTTCGTGATCTACCTGTTCTCCAAATACCTTGAACACGGTACCGAAGAACCACTGCCGAAGGATCAGGCGGAGCGTGACGATTCCGGAGAAGCGACATGATCTCGCTCAAACTCGTCATCCTGGTTGCATTCTTCTATTTCGGCATCCTGTTTGCGGTCGCCTTCTATGCCGACCGCCAGCGGCGGATGGGACGCAGCCTGATCGACAATCCGACGATCTATACCCTCTCCCTGGCGGTCTACTGTACCTCCTGGACTTTTTACGGCAGTGTCGGCCGCGCCGCGACCTCCGGGCTGGACTTTTTGACCATTTATCTTGGCCCGACCCTGATGGCCTTTTCCTGGTGGTTCCTGCTGCGCAAGATCGTTCGCATCAGCAAGGAGCAGAACGTCACCAGCATTGCGGACTTCATCTCCAGCCGCTATGGCAGGTCATCGATGCTCGGTGCGATCGTGACGATCTTTGCCGTTATCGGCATCATGCCCTACATCGCGCTGCAGTTGAAAGCTGTTGCCTACAGCTTTGATCTGCTCGTCTACCCGCTGGCGACCAGCAACACCATGCATGTTTTGCCGCAGCTCGACCTGCATTTCGACTCGGCCCTGGTGGTGGCCCTGATCCTTGCCCTGTTCGCTGTCCTGTTCGGCGCCAGGCACCTCGATACCTCGGAACGTCACGAAGGGCTGGTGGCGGCCATCGCTCTCGAATCGATCGTCAAGATTGTCGCCTTCGTTGCCGCCGGCGTGTTTGTCACCTACGGTCTGTTCGATGGTTTCACAGAGATTTTTCAGGACTTTCTGACGCGGTTTCCGGAGCGCGAGTACCTGCTGCGGCTGGGAACGGATAGTAACACTTACGCCCATTGGTTGTCGATGTCGTTCATATCAATGATGGCGGTCATGTTCCTGCCTCGCCAGTTCCACATCATGGCCATTGAGAATTGTCACGAGAAGCATATTCGCCGGGCCATGTGGGGATTCCCAGCCTACCTGTTCGTGATCAACCTGTTCGTGATTCCGATCGCCCTGGGTGGCCTTCTGTTGAGCAACGGCGATACCCAAAATGCCGATTTCTTCGTCCTGACCCTGCCTCTGCAATTCGGCCAGGGCTGGTTGGCGATCCTGGTCTTCATCGGTGGTTTTTCAGCGTCGGCCGGCATGGTAATGGTCTCCTCCGTGGCGCTGTCGACCATGATTCTCAATCACCTGGTGATGCCGGTTATCCTGAAAATCCAGTCCAAGGCGAAGGACCTTTCGGCGCTGCTGATCAACCTAAAGCGTCTCGGCATCCTGGTGGTGATCCTGCTTGGCTACGTCTATTATCAGCTGCTCGGCGAATCCGCTGCTTTGGTAAATATCGGTATGGTCTCATTTGTCGCCGCCGCCCAATTCGCGCCAGCCGTGATTGGTGGACTTTACTGGCGACAGGCGACCCAGCGAGGCGCCGTCACAGGTTTGGTTCTGGGGTTCGTGGTCTGGTTCTACACGCTGCTGGTGCCGTCTTTCGTCGACTCCGGATGGTTGGATCCGTCCATCGTGAAGCATGGTCTGCTCGGCGTGGATTTGCTCAAGCCGACCGAGCTGTTTGGCTTGAGCGGTTTTGACATCTGGGCGCATGCCCTGTTCTGGACGATGTTTCTCAATCTCGGTAGTTATTTTGCCATCTCGCTGCTGACCAAACCGCGCGCTGACGAGCAGGAGCAGATCCGCAAGTTTGTCGACGTTTATCAACCGGTGGTCACGGTGCCGGAGCGCACCCGGATTACCCGGGCCCCCTCGGTGGTCGAATTTGTCGATCTGATGGCCAAGTTCATCGGTGAAAAGCAGGCGCATGCCGCCATCATTGACTATCTCGGCGATGAGGAAATCGACGAAAAGGGAGGTCTTTCGGAATACGAACTGCCTAAACTGAAGCGGTTTACCGAATTGACTCTGGCCGGCTCCGTCGGCGCGGCCCCGGCGCGCATCATCGTCGACAACTACCTCTCGGCACGCGGCAGTCATATGGAAGATGTCTTCGACTTGTTCGGTTCGATCAACATCAGCCGTACCGCCAGCCGGGAGCAGCTCAGCGTCCTTTACGATGCGGCACGGGTGGTCGCCAGCGGACGGGATCTGCAATCGATCCTCGATGAAATCCTGAAAATTTTCACCGACCAGTTCAAATTCGACCTGTGCGTCATTCGGATCCTCGACGAAGACCGCCAGACGCTGACGGTCCGCAGTCAGCGGGGGATGACCTCGGAGCATTTCGGCGAATCGGAACGCGATCTGACCAATGAAACTTTTATCGGTGAAACCTTTTTGACCAACAACGTCAGCGTCGTCAATGACTGCGATTACATCAGCAAGCCGAAAACCGCCGCCATCATCCGTCGCGAGAAGATCCTCTCCTTCGCCCATGCCCCGATTGCCGTCGAAGGGCAGCCGATCGGCGTTCTCTCGGCGTTCTCCAGAACAGCCAAGGGGATCTTTACCAATGAATTCGTTGAGTTGTTCACCAGCCTGGCCGGTCAGGTCGGCGTCGCCTGGCGCAATGCCAAGCAAACCGAGGACCTGATTGCGGCCAAAGAGCAGCAGCGGGAACTCGAAATTGCCAAGAACATTCAGCTGAGTCTGTTGCCGACCCGGGTTCCGAAGGTCGCGGGGATTCGACTCGGCGGGATCTGCGTGCCGGCGAAAGAGGTCGGTGGTGACTACTACGATTACCTTTGCCATGAGGACGGCCGCCTCGATCTGGTGATTGCCGATGTTTCGGGTCATAATGTTGGAGCCGCCCTGATCATGGCGGAAGCCCGCACCATGATCCGTTCGCGCAGCGGACGTTCCAGCAGCCCGAAGGAGATGCTCAAGGAGTTGAACGAATTTTTGCATGACGACTTGAGCAAGGCCGAGCTTTTCATCACCCTTTTCTATCTGCATTATCATCCCGAAACCCGGCAAATCAGCTATGCCAGCGCCGGCCATTCCCCCACCCTGCTCTGGCAATCGGCAACGGAAGAATGTGCCCGGCTCGATCCCGAGGGATTGATTATCGGCGTCAAGAAAAACTTCCCGTACGAGCAGCAATCACAGAAACTGGCACCCGGAGATGTTGTCTTGCTCTACACGGATGGCCTGATCGAGGCGGCCAACAGCGACCAGGAGCTGTTTGGCGAAGCGCGTCTGGCCGAGCTCCTCAAGGAGAATCATCATTTGCAACCGGAGCAATTGATCAAACAGATCTTTGAGCAGGTCGAACTGTTCACCGGCCACCAGAACTTCCTGGATGATGTCTCGATGGTAGTCCTGCAGGTCGAAAAATGAAGTGCTTAAGGGTTTACGGAACCCATTGTCGATATGGTAAAATAAAAAGGGAATTATATGGTGATCGCGCTGACACCCCAACGACTCGAAGGAGCAGACACGATGAATTTGCAGATTGACGACAAAGGGGCCGCCGTTTTGCTGGTGGTGAATGAGGAACGCCTGGACGCCCATAACAGCGGCGACTTGAAAAACCAGATGCTGAAACTGTTTGAGGAAGGCAAGAACAACCTGGTTGTCGACCTTCAGGCCGTCCGCTTTGTCGATTCATCAGGACTCGGCGCCCTGGTTTCCGGATTTAAAAACGCCAGTTCCCGCAATGGCAACCTCAAGCTGGCCGGTCTGCAACTCCAGGTCAAATCGATGTTCGAACTGACCCGTCTGCATCGCGTCTTCGAAATCTACACCGACACCAGCGAAGCGTTGGCGAGTTTTCAACAGTAGGGGGTCAGCAGCTGACCTCCCGGGACCATGGCATGAATACGGACCGGATCGCAGTCGACATAAAAGTCCCCAATCAGACACGCTACCTGTGTCTTATTGGTCATATTGGCGAGAATATCGCCCGCACCCTGCGCAATTACGGGGGTGATCGGGAAAAACTCGCCTATGACCTGAACCTGGTCCTGACCGAAGCGATGACCAATGCCATTGAGCATGCCAATGTTGGCGACCCGGCCAAAGAGATTCACATCGAAATCAGCATTGTCAAACAGAAGCTGTTTATCAAGGTGTTCGATTACGGGCAGGGGTTCGATATCAAACAGTACTTCCATCCCGGGCATCCTCTACAGGATCATGGCCGGGGCATCTACCTGATGAGCAGGATCATGGACCACCTTGATTACCAACCGACCGAATACGGTCACGTTCTGGAAATGAGCAAGAATCTGCAGTGATTCGTGGACACCGTCTTCGTGCGGGATCTGCGGCAAAAAGCGTCTTGATCATGTCTTTCCCCGCCGCTCGTCTGCCAGCAGCAGCGTGACAAGTTCTTCATGATGCTGCACCCGCAGGTCTGCCGCTAGGCGTCCCCGGTAGTGGGCAAAAGGCATCCCGGCAGCTTCTGCCGCGGCATGGTCCAGCTCTGAATCACCGACAAACAACAGGTTCTCCACGGCGATCTGCAAACGCCGGGCGACTTCGAGCAACATGTCCGGAGCCGGCTTGGGATGGGCAACGTCGTGGCAGGTCACGACCGTACGAAAATAGTCCTGCAGGCCGAAATGCTGCAAAATTGTCGGCATGCTGTAGCCCCGATTGGTGGCCACGGCCAGCGGCAGGCTGTCCGCCAGGCGGGCCAGGGCCTCATGCATGCCTGGCTCCGGCGTCATGTAGGGAATGAATTGCCGGTAGTCCAGATCGGCCGCGATGCGTAAGGCTTCTGCGGCCCGTTCGGCGCCGAGAAGTTCGGTCAGGACATGCCCGCTGGCCGCCGTATGGCACAGATCGGCCCGGGCCTGATCGTGTTCCGCGACCGGTGGCTCATCGAAATGGGCGAGCAGGGTATTGTAGTAGGCCAGGTTGGCCCTGCGACTTTCGAAGAGGACCCCGTCACAGTCAAAGATGACGCCACGAATTGTGTTCACGTTCGCTGCTTCCTGGTTTGCAGAATGACAAACCCGGCGACGCCGAACAGAACCATCGGCAAGGAGAGCAGCTGCCCCATCGTGGCGCCCCCCCAGAGAAAACCGAGATGAGCATCCGGCTGGCGAAAAAATTCAACGAAAAAGCGAAACACTCCGTACCCGAGGAAGAAGGCAAAAAACGGCACTCCCGCAGCCGGCTGCCGCCGCTGGAGCAGGTAGAGGATGACGAGCAGCACCAGACCTTCGAGGAAAGCTTCATAGAGTTGACTCGGATGACGTGGCAAGGACCCGGCGCCGGGGAATACCATCCCCCAGGGCTGGTCGGTGACCCGGCCCCAGAGTTCGCCATTGATAAAGTTGCCGATCCGGCCGAGACCGAGGCCGATTGGCGCCGCAGTGGCCACAATATCACCGGTCAAGAGAATGGACAGGTGGCGGCGCCGGCAAAAGACCACCGTGGCCAGAGCCACACCAAGTAGACCGCCGTGAAAGCTCATCCCCCCCTGCCAGATAGCCAGAATATCCTGGGGACGGGACAGGTATTGGGACGGATTGTAAAACAAGACGTAACCGAGGCGTCCGCCCAAAACGACACCGAAAACACCGTACAGCAGCAGGTCAGCGACACCATCCTTGTCGAGCTTGAGGTCACGCAGTTTCGCCAGGTGGCGCATCAGAAAGTAGGCGCCGGCGAAGCCGAGCAGGTACATCACCCCGTACCAGCGGATCGCCAGGGGGCCGATGCGGAAAATGATCGGATCGATGTGCGGATAAGTCAACATGACGCGCTAGGATAACCCATCCCCTGATGTCATTCAAGAACCGGCACACACGTCGAGGACCGCAGCGAAATCCTCCGGTCGCGGCGCACAGAATTGCAGCGTCGATCCGGAGACCGGATGCGCAAAGGACAGAGCACGGGAATGCAGCATCTGCCTCGGGATGATGCAATCTTTGAAGGTGGCCGGACCGCCATAGTGCACGTCACCCAGTAACGGCAGATTGGCCTCGGCAAAATGAGCGCGGATCTGGTGGCTACGACCCGTTACCAGCTCGACATCGACCAGGCTGGTTTCGGCGAAAGCCTGCACCAGTCGGTAGTGTGTTTCGGCCGGTTTGCCGCCCTTTTCAACCGAAACGACCCGATTGGTCGATCGGCGTCGGGCCAGCAGTGACCGAAAATACCCTTCGGCGGACTCGGGAACACCGTTGATCAAGGCCTCGTAAATCTTGTGGACCGTATGCTGACGGAACTGTTCGGTCATCTGGCGATGCGCCTGCGGGTGAATCGAGAAGACCATCACACCTGACGTCTCTCGGTCAAGGCGTTGCACCATGCCGATGGTCGGTTTCAGGTCTTTGCGCAGGGTGTCGCGCAACAAGCGCTGCACTTCGGCGTACAGGGTGCCCTGAAAGCGTGCCGGCGTGGGCTGCGTCGGCATCCCGGCCGGTTTGTCGACCACCATCAGGTAACGATCGCAGAACAGAATCCGTTCCGAATCCAGGGTCATCACGCGGGGGCCCTGCCGGTCGATGAAAACCTCAAGCGTCTCGCCCGCCTGAACCGGGTGGCTACACCGGCGCATCCGCCGTCCCGCAAGATGCACGCCGCCGAGATTGATCAGGCTGCGGGCAAGCGTGCGGGAGAACCGGGCGTCGGCCTCGGCGAGAAACTGATCAAGCCGCTGGCCGGCGTGCTCTTTTTGCACCTGATAACGATAGCTGCCGGCTGGCAGATCGGGATGCGAAGAGGTCATAAAAGATTCCCTTCGGCAACAAAACAGGGGCTGCCGTCGTCCCGGACCGTTCGTATGAAAATTTTCTTAAAAAAACGCGCCATGGCAATTGACACCACACACCTCTGTGGTAATTATAAAAACAAGGTTGAGAAACATGAGCAACCTCTGAGGTGCGCGAATTATACCTTGTGGTGACCAACTAAACGATTTCAGGTCCGGAGTCGGGTCGTGGTGAGCAAGCCCACCAATGAGCGGGACGCCTGAAGCACCCCTACCGGACAAACTTAGCTGTCACAGGTCTCACCAGGGGATAATAGACGGCATCATCGGAGGTTGCTTTGTATGGGTCGGAAAAAAACAGGAGACCGCGAACGTGGTCTCCTGTATTGTTTTGAACTAGCCGTGTCGCCCCGTCTTCAAGGAATATTGACCCGCTCCCGAAGCTCCTTGCCGGTCTTGAAAAAGGGCGTTTTCTTCGCTGAGATCTGAACGATATCGCCACTCTTCGGATTCCGTGCCTCGCGCGCACCCCGCTCCCGAACCGTGAAGGAACCGAAGCCACGGATCTCGACCCGGTCACCATCAACCAGCGCCTGGCCGATACTGTCAAAGATCGAATTGACAATCAGCTCCGCCTCACGCTTGTTGAGCATTTCGTTATCCACCGTCAGTTGTTCAATCAATTCACTTTTCGTCATCACAACCTCCTAATCGAATCCTTGCCAAAGATATTGCAAACCCGCCGCATGTTGTTTCTGTAGTGTATTCTGCAGATGATCAAACGATTCCTCGATGATCAGATCAATCCATTTGGGCTTTTTGCCCGGGGGATAAACGACAGCCGGATCGGGGTCGATGCCGGCCAGTTCCGCAGCACGGTCGATGGCCACCTGAAGATTACCCATGATGTCGACCAGACCGAGTTCCATTGCCCTGCGTCCGGAAAAGATGCGGCCGTCGGCGATCGATCGGACGTCCTCTTCGGCCAGCCCTCTGCCCGCGGCAACCGAGGTCACAAACTGGTTGTGCACATCGTCAATCAGGTTTTGCAGAATGTCCCGCTCGGCAGCGGACATCGGTCGTGTCGGCGAGCCGATATCCTTGTATTCCCCGCTTTTGACAACGACGCTGCTGAGACCGATTTTGTCGAGCAATTCGCGAACATTGGCGAATTCCATAATGACGCCGATACTGCCGGTAATGGTCCCGGGGTTGGCGACAATTTCACGCGAGGCGGCGGCCACATAATAACCCCCCGAAGCAGCCACCGAACCCATCGACACAACCACCGGCTTGATGGCATCCAGCGCCTTGACCTCGTCGTAGATCTCCTGCGACGGACCGACACCGCCCCCCGGCGAGTCAATGCGCAGGACAACCGCCTTGACGCTGTCATTGTCACGGAATTCGTGAAGCTGCTGGATGACCTCCTTGGACTCGGCAATGGGCCCGAGGATCTCGATGACACCGACCTTATCGCCAATCACCAAGGTGGTGGGTCGTCCAACCAGGCTGGCGACGGTCACCGCCAGGACCAGAAAGAAAACAAAGCTGACCACCAACAGGACGGATGCGAGCAGGATCGGTCGTTTCTTCATGGTCTTTCGCAAAAAACGCGTCCCCGCTTCGGCGGGGACGCGCAGCAGGACGGGCCTGTTTTATTCAGAGGATTCTTCGCCGTTACGGCCCATGGCGCCCTTCATCAGGTCACCGAGGTTGGATGTTGCCTGTTTCTGTGCACCAAGGAATTCCTGAACCTCGGCTTTTTCCTTATGGTCGGTCAACTGCTTGATCGACAGAGCGATCTTGCGGTCGACGGTGTCGACATTGAGAACCGCCGCTTCCAGTTCATCGCCGACATTGACGACGTCTTTCGGGCTCTCGACCTTCTCGCGACTCAGCTCCGAGACATGAATCAGGCCCTCGATCCCCTCTTCGATTTCCAGGAAAACCCCGAAGTCGGTCACCGAAGTGGCCTTGCCACGGACGATGGTACCAGGGGCATACTTGACCGGAATCGACTCCCAGGGATCGGCAGAAAGCTGCTTGAGGCCGAGCGAAAAACGCTCATTTTCGCGATCGATATTGAGCACGACGGCCTTGACCGTATCGCCCTTCTTGAACATTTCCGAGGGATGTTTGACACGCTTGGTCCAGGACAAATCGGAGATGTGAACCAAGCCATCGATGCCTTCATCGACCCCGACAAACACGCCGAAATCGGTAATATTCTTGACTTGACCCTCGATAATCGTGCCGACCGGGAATTTCTCGCCGATCACGTCCCAGGGGTTCGGTTCAACCTGCTTCAGGCCAAGAGAAATACGCCGGTTCGGGATATCGAGAGCCAGGACCACAGTCTCCACTTCATCGCCAACCGAGAGGATCTTGTTCGGATGCTTGATTCGCTTGGTCCAGCTCATTTCCGAAACATGGATCAGGCCTTCCACACCATCTTCCAATTCGACGAAAGCACCGTAATCCGTCAGGCTGACCACTTTGCCCTTGACCTTGGTGTCGACCGGGTAGTTCGTCTCCACCTCGAGCCAGGGGTCGGGCGTGATCTGTTTCAGGCCCAGGGAAACGCGCTCCCGCTCACGATCGTACTTGAGGACTTTGACCTTGATCTTGTCACCGACGTTGAGCACATCGGAGGGATGGTTGACGCGCCCCCAGGACATGTCCGTGATATGCAACAGCCCGTCGATCCCGCCGAGGTCGATGAAACAACCGTAATCGGTGAGGTTCTTGACGACACCTTCAATGACCTGGTCTTCGGCAAGCGTCTCCAGGGTTTCCGAACGCAGGCTCTCGCGCTGTTCTTCAAGCAAAACGCGCCGCGAAAGGACGATATTGCCGCGCCGCTTGTTGAGTTTGATGATCTTGAAATCGAAGGATGCGCCGATCAGTTTCTCGAGATTGCGCACCGGACGCAGATCAACCTGGGATCCCGGCAGGAATGCGTTGATGCCGATATCCACGGTCAGGCCGCCTTTGATGCGGCCGACGATCTTGCCTTCGACAACGGCGCCCTCTTCCAGGGAACTCCAGACCTTCTGCCGGTCGGCTTTTTCCTTCGACAGACCGATCAGGCCGCTTTCGTTCTCGCGTCGCTCGAAAAGGACATCAATTTCATCACCGACCTTGACGTCGATATTGCCTTCTTCATCCTTGAACTCGGCAAGAGGAATGACCCCTTCCGACTTGTAGCCGACATCGACCACGACATTGTCGTCATTGACCTGGACGATTGTGCCACTGACAACATCGCCGACATGCAATTCCTGCATGCTGTTTTCGAACAGGGTCTCAAAATCCTGCTCCATGTCCATTTCTTCTGTTTCGTTGTTGGTTTTGTCGTTACTGTCCACCATTCACCCATTACCCCCTAACAAATTCCACCGTAAAAACGGTGGTCTGGCTCTCAGGCCATTGGTCGCCGAAGATAGCATAAGACCTCTGAAAACTCAAACGATTATTTTCCGAGCTGTGTGATGCGGGAGACGACCTCATCGATCAACCAGCGCGGCGTCGATGCGCCAGCGGTCACGCCAACTTTTTCGACTTCGGCAAACCAGGTCGGTTCGATCTCCGCCGCGTCTTCGATATGCCAGGTGTGCGGCTGGATCTCCCGGCAAATGCTGGCCAGGCGCGAGGTATTGGCGCTGGCGTGGCCACCGATGACGAACATCAGATCGACGGCGCGGGCGATCTCCCGCGCTTCGTTCTGACGCACGGATGTGGCATCGCAAATGGTGTTGAAAACGCGCACTTCCTGGCTTTTGGCCAAGCAGATATTGATGATCGCCTGGAGGTTCTCATACAGCTGCGTGGTCTGGGCCACGATGCCGACTTTGCGCATGCGTGGCAAAAGCTCCGCCGCGCCGGCGTCGGCAACGACGTGCACCACCGCCCCTTGAGCATAGGAGACGATCCCCTGGATTTCGGGATGTTCGACTTCGCCGACGATCACCACAGTGTAACCTTCCTGACGGAGTCGCGCGGCGTATTCCTGGGCTTTCTTGACGAAGGGGCAGGTCGCATCCACGACCGAGAGTTGTTTCTGATGGATGGTTTCCATCTCCGCGGCCGTGACGCCGTGCGAGCGGATAATCACCGAGCCCGGCGGTACATCGCGGGCATCATCGACCACCTGCACGCCCTGCTCCGCCAAGCGACGGACCACCTGGGGCGAATGGATGACCGGGCCGAGGGAGCAGATATGATCATGTTCGGCGGCCGCCTCGAAGGCCATCTGGGTGGCGCGCTTGACGCCGAAACAGAAACCGGCACTTTGGGCCAAAATGATTTCCATGGTCAATCCCGTGTTTGCCGCTGGGTCGCCTGGCGTGCCGCGGCAACCGCATCCAGCATGCGCTCGAGCACCTGCGGGATATCAAGTTCCGAGGTGTCGATCAGGACGGCGTCATCGGCCTGCCGCAAGGGGGATGTCGTTCGGGTGGTGTCGGCGTTGTCCCGGGCCTTAACTTCAGCAATGGTCTTGGCCAGGCCGACATCGACACCCTTGGCCTGCAATTCCAGAAACCGCCTGCGGCCGCGAACATCGGCAGACGCCTTGAGAAAGAACTTGACGTCGGCGTGCGGGAAGACAACCGTGCCGATATCGCGCCCTTCCAGAACCACGCCACCCTGGGCACCGATCTCCCGCTGCCGGGCCACCATCGCCACACGCACCTCCGGGCAGGCCGCAACATCTGATGTCAGCAGGCTGATTTCCGGAGAGCGAATCTCTGCGGAGACATCTTCTCCATCGAGCAGAACCGTCTCCCCGGCCGCCGAAGGTGCAAAAGCGATCACGATCTCCTCACAGAGTCGCTGCAGTGCCAAGCGATCCTGGGCGTCGATGCCGCGACGCGAGGCCGCCAGGGCAACGGCCCGGTACATTGCTCCAGTATCGAGATTCAGGTAGCCGAGTTCGCGGGCGAGCAGTTTGCTCAGGGTGCTTTTGCCGACTCCGGAGGGTCCGTCAATGGCAATGATCAGTTCCTTCATGCGTACCCGCCCAGGTCTGCGATCCGTTCCCAGAAGCCGGGAAATGACGTTTCGGTACACGCGGTGTCGGCGATGGTCACGGCACCACGGCCACTCAGCGCGGCCACAGCCAGACTCATGGCAATGCGATGATCGCCATGGGAATTGACCTGACCGCCGGCGAGGCGCTCGACGCCCTGGATACGCATGCCGTCCGGTCGGGCTTCAATCCGGGCACCGAGTTTGCCGAGTTCACTGACCATCGCGGCAATCCGGTCGGTTTCTTTAACCCGCAACTCCTCGGCATCCCGGATGACCGTGGTGCCTTCGGCCAGAGCGGCGGCGACGCTGATCACCGGGAACTCGTCGATCGCCCGGGGAACCAGGTCACCGCCGATGTCAATCCCTTTGAGAGTACTGTGCCTGACCAGGATGTCGGCGACCGGTTCCCCCGATTCCTCCCGGACATCCTGCAGGGTCAACTGACCGCCCATCTGCTGCAGAATATCGATCACCCCGCTGCGGCTCGGATTAATGCCGACATTGCGAATCAGCAGTTCCGCTCCCGGGGTGACGAGCCCGGCAACGAGCAGAAAAGCGGCCGACGAAATATCTCCGGGCACCCGAACCTCACGTGCGGTCAGTTTGGGACGCCCCGTGATCGTCACGCCTCCCGGGACCGTTTTCAGGTCAGCGCCGAAGGACGCCAGCATGCGCTCGCTGTGATCGCGCGACAGATGCGGCTCAAGCACCGTGGTCTCCCCCTCGCACCACAAACCGGCCAGCAGCACGGCCGACTTGACCTGCGCGCTGGCGACCGGCGAAACATAACGAATCGGCTGCAGTCCGCCACCCCGCACGGCGAGCGGAGCCCGGGTGTCCCCGTCGCGGCCCCAGATCCGCGCCCCCATTTCGGTCAGGGGGACCACCACGCGTTGCATCGGGCGCCGGCGCAGGTACTGGTCGCCGGTCAGCACCGAAAAAAAGGGCTGGCCGGCCAGCACACCGATCATCAGGCGCATGGTCGTTCCGGAATTGCCGCAGTCGAGGACATCACCCGGTTCTTGCAGACCATCGAGGCCCTGGCCGGTGATTGCCAGCGCGTCCGGGCCGGTCCGCTCAATAGCAACCCCCATCGCTTCGAAAGCATGCCAGGTGGCGAGGTTATCTTCTCCCATCAGAAAGCCGCTGACCCGCGTGGTCCCCTCAGCGACCGCGCCCAGCATAATGGAACGATGGGAAATCGACTTGTCCCCGGGAACCTTGAGTTCACCTTGCAATGAGGTCACAGGACTGATGGTTCTCTTTTGCTGAGGGTGCTTGCTCATAACATGACTGTCTTTAAAAAGATTCCGTATCCGGTATTCCCCGGCCTGCAGCGCCGCCGGTGATTTTAGAGAATCTCGTCACGACTCTTTTTGGAACGTTGGAAGAATTCATAAAGCCGTTCTCCGGAACCTCGGGCGACATCGTCCTTCAATTCCGCGAAGAAGCTTTCAAACTGTGACATCATCTCGACCAGGGCGTCACGATTGGTCAGAGCGATATCCCGCCACATGGTCGGGTCAGACGAGGCAATGCGGGTGAAATCACGGAAACCGCCGGCAGAATAGGCGAGGATGTTCTCGTCGTAGCGATCATAGGCTCCCACGGCGTTGACCAGGGCATAAGCGACCATGTGCGGCAGATGACTGATCGCCGCCAGCACCCGATCGTGCTTGTCGACGTCCATGACCACCACCTGGCTGCCGACCTGCTGCCACATGGTCCGAATGGTGGTGAGGGCCTTCTCACCGGTTCGGACTGTCGGTGTCAGAATACAACGCCGGTCACGATACAACGTGGCAAAAGCAGCCGCCGCGCCGCTGTTTTCGGTGCCGGCAATCGGATGTCCGGGGACAAAATCGATATCGTCACGCAGAGACGGCTCAATGGCGTCAATCACGGCCTGTTTGACACTGCCGCCGTCGGTCAGAATCGCTCCGGATTTGAGTGCGGGCATCGCTTGCCTGGCCACCGCACCGAGCGTCTGGACAGGGGTCGCCAAAAAGACCACATCGGCATCGGCGACACCTTCCACCAGGTCATGGGTGATCGCATCGACCAGACCGCGTTGCATGGCCGTGCGCAGGTTTTCCGGGCTACGGCCGATACCGACAACCTGCCCCACCACGCCGGCCTCTTTCAGGGCCAGGGCCAGCGAACCGCCGATCAGGCCGACGCCGACAACAGCCAACTTGTTGATGAAAAAATGCGTCATGATTGCGTATCACATACCGGAGTCGGCGCCTGGCAAAGATGACTGCGCTTTCGGATAGGAGCCGAGGACCTTCAGGAACTGGCAGTGGGCGCGCAGCTCCTCGAGGGCGTTCCAGCATGTGATAGAGCACCCCGGCCTGGTCCTTGACACTGAACATGATCGACGTCTTGTCTCTGCCGCTCGGCGCCTGAATCTCCGTGCCGATGACCAAAAAGCGCGTGAAATTGTTCGGGTTGTCCTCGATTTTGTGCTTGACGACCCGCAGTCCGTAGAGTGAGGCCGCTGCTTCACTGGCAATCGCTGCCACGCTGGCATCTTCCGCCGCCTGCTGGGCTGCAGTGGCAGTGCTGGCGGCATCGACCAACGGAATATCGGGCAGGTTTTCTTCCAGCCAGTTCCGGCATTGGCCGATCGCCTGGGGGTGGGAGACGACCTTGCGCACATCCTCGACCTGTCCGGACAGATTGAGCAGGTCATGGCAGACCGGCAGCAGAATCTCGGCGATCACCTTGAGGTCGGAAGACATGAACATGTCGAGGGTATGCGAGACCACCCCTTCATTGGAATTCTCCACCGGGACGACGCCGTAGCTGGCCCGTCCGCGACTGACTTCATCGAAAATCGAGGCGATGCTCTTCAGCGGCACCAGTTGTGCCGAGAGACCGAACTGCCGCATTGCCGCGACGTGCGTATAGGTCGCCTGGGGCCCGAGGAAGGCGACCTTGAGGGGCTGTTCGAGGGACAGGGATGCGGAAATGATCTCCCGGAACACCCGGCGCACGCCTTCATCGGGAAACGGGCCGGCATTCTGGGCGACCAGCCGTTCGTAGATGGCCTGCTCGCGACTCGGCACGTAATAAACGCCTGCGCTCTCGTCCTTGGCCTTGCCGACCGCGACGACAACCTGCGCCCGTTGATTGAGCAGCGTCAGAATACGGTCATCAAGAGCATCGATCTGCTGGCGCAAGTCCTTGAGTTTTTTCTCATCCACGGCACTGTCCTTTCAACCTGGCGGAGAATGTGTGAATCTATCCCATGAGTCCTGAAAAAGCAAGCCCAAGGCCCCCGGCAGCGGCCCTGGAGCGGCTGACAGCGCCAACCGTCACTGAGCGGATTTGATTGACCCGTTGCGGTGTCACCGCTAAACTCTGTGCGCAGAGACTTGCCACCGATTTTCGTTACCACAGGAGCCCGTTATGGCCATTTCGAAAAAGGTCCAGGCTGCGATCGAACAATCGTCCTGGATCCGTCGCATGTTCGAGGAAGGCGCCCGCCTGATCGCCCGGCACGGTGCCGAAAATGTCTTTGATTTCACCCTCGGCAACCCGAGCGTTGAGCCACCGGCGGCGTTTCAGCGCGAACTGCGCCGCCTGGTCGAGATGCCTGACATCGGCATGCATCGCTACATGAACAATGCCGGCTACGCCGAGACCCGCGCCGCCGTAGCCGCGCATCTCGCTGCGGTGTCGGGGACACCGGTCCAGGCCGAACATATCATCATGACCTGCGGCGCCGGGGGCGCGCTCAATGTGGTCTTGAAGACAATTCTCAATCCCGGCGAAGAAGTGATTGTTTTAACGCCATTTTTTGTTGAGTATACATTTTATATCGATAACCATGGCGGCGTCACGCGTCCGGTCTGGACCGATCCCGAAACCTTTCAGCCCGAGTTGGCCGCCATCGAAGCGGCGATCAACCCGCGCACCCGGGCGATCATCATCAATTCCCCGAACAATCCGACCGGGGCGGTGTATGCGACCGAAACGCTCGATGCCATCGGTGCCTTGCTCGAACGCAAACAGGCTGAACTCGGCACGGCCATTTACCTGATTTCCGACGAACCCTACGCCCGCCTGGCCTACGACGGCATCGTCGTGCCGCCGGTGTTCCGGTCGGTGCGCAATGCCATTCTGGTCACGTCCCACTCGAAAGACCTGGCCCTGCCGGGCGAGCGTATCGGCTACCTGGCCGCCAATCCGGCCATGGAGGACGTCAAGCCGTTCATGGACGGTGCGGTTTTCTGCAATCGGGTCCTTGGGTTCGTCAATGCGCCGGCCCTGATGCAGCGACTGGTTGCCAAACTGCAGAACGAAAGCGTCGACATCGATGCCTATCAGGAGAAACGCGACATCCTCTATACGCATTTGACGGCGAGCGGCTTTCAGATGGTCAAACCGGGCGGCGGTTTCTACTTCTTTCCGAAATCTCCCCTGGCTGACGATGTGGCCTTCGTGCAGCAAGCCCAAAAACACAATATCCTGCTCGTGCCCGGTTCCGGCTTCGGGGCTCCGGGTTACTTCAGAATCGCCTATTGTATCGACAAGGAGATTATCGAGCGCAGTCTGCCGGCCTGGGATAATCTGGCCCAGGAGATCGGACTTTGACCGGTCCGCTCGCGTTTTGCCGGAGCGTGCCTGATGCAAGGTGGTATGGGCAGGACGCCGGCGATCCAACCCGGCGGCACGATGAGTGAACCTATGGAGAAGCGATTTCTCACACCCATCGAAACCACCCAGTTGATTTGCGATAACGGCCGGCGCATTCTGACTCAGCCGGCGTCCCGAACCTGGGTACTGAGCCTGCTGGCCGGCTTCTACATCGCTTTCGGTGCGGAATTGGCGACCCTGGTCACCGCCGATGCCGCCGAGCACTTCGGTTTCGGTATGTCCCGGGTCCTCGGTGGCAGCGTCTTTTCCCTCGGTCTGATGCTGGTGGTGATCTGCGGTGCGGAGCTCTTTACCGGCAACAGTCTGCTGACCAAAGCCGCCTTGCATGGCCAGATCCCCTGGCACAAGATTGCCGAGAACTGGACGATCGTCATCTTCGGCAACCTGGCCGGGTCGCTCTTTTTGGCCTGGCTGATGGTTGCCTCGGAACTCTGGGTCATGGGCGGGGTGGCGGAGCACGCCGTCAATATTGCCGCAGCGAAGTGCGCCTTGCCTTTCGGGGTCGCCCTGGTCCGAGGCATTCTCTGTAACTGGCTGGTCTGCCTGGCCGTTTTCATGGCGACCTCGGCGCGTGACATTCCCGGCAAGATGCTGGCCTGTTATGTGCCGATCATGGCCTTCGTTGCCAGTGGTTTCGAACACTCGGTCGCCAACATGTATTTCATCCCGACCGGGCTGCTGCTGAAAAGCAAACTCGACCTGGTGGTTCCCGGTCTCACCTGGACCAACTTCTTCGTCGGCAATCTGCTGCCGGTGACCCTGGGCAACATCTTCGGTGGCGCCATCTTTGTCGGCTTCGCCTACTGGTTTGCCTACCTGCGGGGGACGCGCAACGCGTAGCGCATCCAGCGGGTCGCATTAGCCGACAAGAACCTCATCGGCGCTGGCCGGTCTGACATCGCGAACCCGCAGTTGAACCGTCTTTCGGCCTTTGTAGTGATTGATTTGCGGTGCAACAAGCAGGTCGATTTCACCGGCGAATTCGGCACGGCGGGCCTGCATGCCGAAGGCGATGGCCGGGTGACTGAACCCGCCCTGGCAGGCGTTAAAACGCAGGTGGCCGCCGCTCAGCTCCTGTATCTGCCGGGCGCGAACCGATGCCACAACCAGCAACGGCTCCGGGTTGCCGATGCCGAAGGGCTCGAGCCGTTCGCAAAGCTGCAAGACCGACAGATCGAGTTCTTCCAGCAGCACGACGCCGTCATGTCGCAAGCTCGGCACCAAATCTTGCGGATCGATGGCGTCCCGCGCATGGATCTCCAGGGCCGCTGCAAAATCCTCCAACCGTTCTCTCTCCAGAGTCAGACCGGCCGCCATTGCGTGTCCGCCAAAGGCCGTTAGCAAACCGGCACAGTGCTGCAGCCCCCGGTACAGATGGAAGCCGCCAATCGACCGTGCCGAACCTTTGCCGATGCTCCCCTCCAAGGCAATCAAAACGGTCGGCCGATGATAGCGTTCCACCAGGCGACTGGCGACAATGCCGATCACGCCGGGATGCCAGGCGTCTTGGGCCAGCACGATAACATGGCTGCGCTGGGCCGGTAATGCGGCGACGGCTTTCTCGGCCTCTTGCAGAATGCGTTTTTCGAGTTCCTGGCGCTGCCGGTTGCATTGATCCAGAGAACGGGCTGTGGTCAATGCCGTCAGCATATCGTCCTGAAGCAGCAGGTCTACGCCCCGTTCGGCGTCTTCCAGGCGGCCGGCGGCATTGAGACGGGGGGCCAGTTGGAAACCAACCGCGCCGCAGGTGACCCGGTCAATGCCGGCAACCTGCTTCAACGCCCTGATGCCGATCCGCACACCGCGTTGCAGTACCCTGAGCCCGTGGCTGACCAGGATGCGATTGACGCCACGCAAAGGCACCAAATCGGCAATTGTGCCGAGAGCGACCAGATCGAGAGCCTCCCGGAGATCAGGTTCCGGCCTCTGGTTGAACCATCCGCTCTCACGCAGTCTCTGTCGCAGGGCGATCAGCAGGAAAAAAGCGACCCCGACACCAGCCAGGTCGGCACAGGGGAAAAGCGAATCCGGCCGCTGCGGATTGATCACGGCCAGGGCCGTCGGCAGAACCTCGGGGGGTTGATGATGATCGGTAATGATCAGCTCGAGTCCCAGCTCCCGGGCCAGGGCCGCCTCCTCGACAGCGGAGACGCCGCAATCGACGGAAATGACCAGCGCTACACCTTCCTGCGCCGCCCTTCGCAAAGCCGTTGCCGAAAGACCGTAACCGTCGCGCAGCCGCAGTGGGATATGGTAGTCGACCTGCCCGTCCAGTGCGGTCAGAAGTGAGCACAACAGGGCCGTTCCGGTGATGCCGTCCACATCATAATCACCGTGAACAGCAATCCGTTCGCCCTGCTCGATCGCCCGCTGCAAGCGCCGCACTGCAAATTCCATGTCCGGCAGCAGGAAGGGATCGGGCAGATCCGCCAGACGATTCTGTAAAAAGTCCCCGGCGGTGTCACTCTCTAGACCCCGATGGGCCAGCAGCCTGGCCACTAGGGGCGGCACCTCCAGGGTCTCGCTCAGGCGGTCGAGTAATGCGGCCTCAGGCGGCGCAGTCCGCAACAGCCAGCGGCGCTCGCTTACCGGTTCCACGACAGTTCCGTCTGAACAAGAGATTTGTGGCGAGGTGCGTCTAAAACGATCGGCCCGCGGTGCGCGCAGCATCGGCTGCGGCAACAGAGCTGGGCTGTCGCCCTGAGCGGCTTGCGGCGGGTCAATGAATTCTGGCGAAGTTGCATGGTGGACATCTTCACGGGAAAGCGCGGTGTGGACCAAACAGACTTGCCATCGGCCGCATCAGAGCGCAGAGGCCCCCATTGGCGATCTTTGCCTGAAGGGCATTCCCTGAAAGGAAAACGGGCCGGAACACGATGGATCCGGCCCGATCAGGCGACTTAATTCGGCATTTGCGGCTTGCCCTCCGGCGTCGCCGGTGGATGGCTGCGCAGAAACTCCAGTTCCTGCCTGACGCGATCGGATCCGGGTCCCGTCGGGTTGATCTCCAAGAAACGCGTCCAGGCCTCCTGGGCTTTGGCAAAATCCTGGAGATCGTAACGATAGACGACGCCCAGGTTATAGACGCTGGAGGCATGCCCGGGATCGATCTGCTGGGCCTTTTCGAAGTTTTCAATGGCCCGGTCAAACCAGCCGAGGCGTTTGAACATGACCCCCTGGTCGGTCAGCACATTCGGCGAATCCGGCTTAATTTCAAGCGCCTTGTCGTAGGCATCGATCGCGTCCATGAAACGGTTGCTGTCAAAATACTCGTTGCCGAGGGTCACCCAGGCCTGATAGTTGTCCGGTTCCGTCGCCACGATCTTCTGCAACTCACTGATTTTCTGCTGCACATTGACCGCCGGCGAGGACGCCACCTGGCCACCGGCTGGCGTCGGCAGCGCCGGGCCGGAAGTTTTCTGGCCGGCCAGCAAACCGATCACAAATCCCGCCACCAGGGTCACGGCTGCGGTCAGGATGGTTTCCTTGCTCATCAGGATCCCCCTTCCGCCGTGGCCGGTTTCTTCTGACCACCGGAGCGCATGTCCTCCCAGAAGATCAGAATCGGGCTGGCCACGAAAATCGAGGAATACGTGCCGACCAGGATCCCGACCAGCAACGCGAAGGCGAAATTATGAATCACGCCGCCACCGAACACGAACAGGGCGAGGACCACCAGCAGCGTGGTCCCGGAGGTCAACAAGGTGCGCGAGAGGGTCTCATTGATCGACCGGTTGACGACGGTCAAAAAGCCTTTTTTCTGGTGCTTGCCATAGTTCTCCCGAATCCGGTCATAGACGATGATCGTGTCATTGAGAGAGTAGCCGATGATGGCCAGAAAGGCGGCGATGATCGGCAGGTCGATTTCCCGGCCGGTGATCGAAAAGGCCCCGAGAGTGATCAGGACATCATGCATAAGTGCGATAATGGCACCAATCGCATAGCGCAGTTCGAAGCGCCAGGCGATGTAGATCAGGATGCCGACCATCGCATAGAGGATGGACAGCAGGCCCTTCTGGCGCAGGTCCTTACCCACCTGGGGGCCGACCATTTCAACCCGGCGGATATCGAACTGACCGGCGCCGTAGGTGGCGTCCAGGCTTTCAGAAACCAGGCGCGAGAGATCTTCCCCGTGACCGGTCTCCTGGATGCGAATCAGGAATTCTCCGGGGTCGTCACCGAAACGCTGCACCACCACCGAACCGAGGTCGAGCGAGCCGAGACTGTCTTTGATCGCGGCGGCATCGGTGCTTTCAGAAAACTTCACCTGAACCAGCGTCCCGCCGACAAAATCGATACCGTAGTTCGGACCGCCCTTGACCACCAGCGACGCAAGACCGACCAGAATGAGGATGACAGAGACCATAACGGCAAGCTTGCGTTTGCCGACAAAGTCAAGATTGATATCGTGCTTGATGATCTGCATTCAAAGACTCCTAAATACTCAGGCGTTCGACTTTGCCGCGGGACAGGAAGTAGTCGAAAATCAGTCGTGAGACAATCACCGCCGTAAACAGCGAGGACACGATGCCGATCGACAGGGTGACGGCAAAACCTTTGACAGGACCGGTGCCGAACTGGAACAGCACCAGGGCCGCGATCAGGGTCGTGATGTTGGCATCGATGATGGTCAGCTTGGCTTTTTCATAGCCGGCCTCGAGGGCGGCACGCGCGGTCCGGCCGAGGCGCGTTTCTTCGCGAATGCGCTCAAAGATCAGGACGTTGGCATCGACAGCCATACCGACGGTCAGAACGATGCCGGCAATCCCGGGCAAGGTCAGCGTGGCTCCGAAAATCGACAGGATCGCCATGATAAAGACCAGGTTGAGAATCAACACGATATTGGCCACCAGGCCAGCAAGCCGATAGTAAACCAGCATGGCGATAATCACCAGCAGTCCGCCGATCAGGATCGATGTGATCCCCTGGTTGATCGAATCCTGGCCAAGGGACGGACCGACGGTCCGGTTCTCGAGGATGTTGACGGGCGCCGGCAGGGAGCCGGCACGCAGGACGATGGCCAGGTCGGTGGCTTCCTGCTCGGTAAAATTCCCACTGATCTGGGCGCTGCCCCCGGAGATGCGCTCGCGGATGACCGGAGCAGAGTACACGGTATCGTCGAGGACGATCGCCATGCGCCGGCCGACGTTGGCCGCCGTGATCTGGTCGAACCGCTTGGCACCGACGGCATTGAAGTCGATCGCCACATAAGGCTCGTTGAAACGGGTATCGATCCGGACCTGCGCATTCGACAGCAGGTCACCGGTGAGAATGGTTTTGTCTTCGACGACGATCGGGATTTCCGAGACCGCACCAGACAGCGGATCGACGCGACGTTCGTAGAGCAGCTGCCCACCCGGCGGCAGATTGCCCTGCGCCGCATCCTGCGGGTTGGCATCTTCCATAACCATCTTGAATTCGAGACGCGCCGTCTTGCCCAGCAGATCGATCGCACGCTGCGGGTCCTTGACCCCCGGCAACTGGATCAGGATGCGATTGTCGGCCTGGCGCTGCAGGGTCGGTTCACTGACCCCGAACTGGTCGACCCGGTTGCGCAGGGTTTCGAGCGCCTGGCGCACGGCATATTCGCGAACGGCCTCGATCTCGCTGTCACTGAGGCGATAATTTTTCTGGATATAGCCACCTTCAGTGGTCAACGTCAACGGTTCCAGGCTCGGGAAGGTCTCCGCCATAATCGCGTCAACCTGCTGACTGGCTTCTTCATCATAGACGGTAATGACGATGCGCTCTCCGGGCGACCGGTCGACCCGTTTGAAGATGACGTCTTTCTCCCGCAGGAGCTCTTCCGACTGATCGACAATGGTATCCAGGCGGCTTTCAACCGCCTCGTCGACATCGACGCCGAGGACCAAGTGCATCCCCCCTTGCAGGTCAAGCCCCAGGTGAATCGGGTCAAAGGCCTTGCGCCACCAGTCCGGAAGACTGCTGCCGAAGAGCGTCGGTGCCAGCGAGACGAGCGCCAGGATGAGGCAGACGGCCACCAAACCGGCCCGAACCTTAATACTTTTGGACATTCTCTTGTGTCTCCTTTCAACCGAACCGCAGGAGCGGGCCGGGATAAATCTGCCCGTCTCGCGGCCTACTCTTCGAGCTGTTCGGTTTTTGTGCCGACAACCGAGGAGCGGTTGATCTTAATGCGGACGTTGCTGGCGATCTCCAGAGTGACAAGGTCGTCCTGAACCGCTGCGATCTTGCCATGAATACCGCCGGCGGTCACTACCTGGTCACCATTCTTGAGATTTTCAACCAGCTGCTTGTGCTGCTTGGCACGCTTCTGCTGGGGACGAATCAACAGCAGGTAGAAGATCGCGAACATGATCACCAACATGATGATCCCTTCCATGCCACCCCCACCCTGCTGTTCGGCACCACCGGCCATGGCGTATGCGTTGCTTGCAAACATGTTTTTTCCTCCTTGTATCGTATCCTGTGAGTTTTTCTCGTTCAATCAGACGGAACCGGTGAAGGCATCAGCCATCACCGGCAGGAATGCGTTGCCGATAAAATTCCGCACGAAAGTCCGGGAAGCGCCCGGCTGCAATCGCCTTCCTCATGCTCTGCATGAGGTGCAGATAGTAATACAAGTTGTGGGTAGTATTCAATACCGATGCGAGGATTTCGTGACTTTGGTAAAGATGACGCAGGTAAGCCCGGCTGTAATGGCGGCAGGCATAGCAATCACACGCCGGATCGACGGGCAGGGGATCCTCGCTATAGCGGGCCTGTTTGATGCTGATTTTACCGAAGCTTGTAAACAGCACACCGTTGCGGGCATTGCGCGTCGGCATGACGCAGTCAAACATATCGGCACCGCGAAAGACCGATTCTACGAGGTTCTCCGGGGTCCCGACCCCCATGACATACCGCGGCCGATCAGCCGGCAGATATGGCAAGGACCACTCCATGACCTGGTACATGACGTCGGTTGACTCGCCCACCGAAAGACCGCCGAGGGCATAACCGTCGAAATCGATGGCGCGCAGGGCGTCAATGCTTTGCCGGCGCAGGTCCTCCTCCATGCCACCCTGGACAATACCGAACAGCGCAGCACTGGCATCCGTGCGGGCCTGTTTGCTGCGGGCGGCCCAGCGCATGGAACGCTCGGTGGAGACCGCCACGTACTGGCGGTCGGCCGGATGCGGAATGCACTCGTCAAAGACCATCATGATGTCGGCACCGAGGGCCTCCTGAACGGCAATCGACAGTTCCGGGGTCAACTGGTGAGCGCTGCCGTCAAGATGGGACTGGAAACGGACGCCCTGTTCATCGATGCGACGCAGTTCACCCAGACTGAAGACCTGGAAACCACCGCTGTCGGTGAGAATAGGCCGGTCCCAGTTCATGAATCGGTGCAGGCCACCCAGACGGGCGAGGCACTCGTGTCCCGGCCGCAGATACAGATGATAGGTGTTGCCGAGCAGCACCTGGGCGCCCATCGCCTTGAGTTGCTCGGGCAGGACCGCTTTGACGGTTCCCTGTGTGCCGACCGGCATAAAGGCGGGCGTTTTGATCACACCCCGGCGCGTCGTGAGCGTCCCGAGACGCGCGGCTGTCTCGGCACACGTCCTGTGCAGGGTGAAACCTGCCGTCTTGCCGGATTGATCTGAAGCGGTGATTGTCTTCACGCTTTCGTTCCCGTTGTGCATGGTTCGCAACCCCCGGTCATTCGATCAGCATGCAGTCGCCGTAGCTGAAAAAGCGATATTGGCGCGCCACCGCCTGGTGATAGGCCTGCAGGATGAAATCCGTGCCGGCAAAAGCCGCCACCAGGACAAGCAGCGTCGACTTCGGCAAGTGAAAGTTGGTCACCAACGCATCGACGATCCGAAATTTGTGTCCCGGCTTGATGAACAGGTCGGTTTCCCCCTGCCCAGCAAGCACACGGCCCTGGGCATCGACGGCATGTTCAAGGGTCCGGGTGACGGTCGTGCCGACCGCAATCACGCGCCCGCCTTCGGCCCGGGTTCGATTGATACGGTCGGCAGCCGCCGCCGTGATCTGATAGACTTCCGCGTGCATGCGATGCTCGGCGAGGTTGTCGTGACGCACCGGCAGAAACGTCCCCGGGCCGACGTGCAAGGTGATATGGCACACCGCCACACCGCGGGCCGACAGGGCCGCAAAAGTCTCCTGGCTGAAATGCAGACCGGCCGTCGGCGCGGCCACCGCACCCGGGTTGGTAGCAAAAACCGTCTGGTAGCGCTGTTTGTCAAAAGCCGTGTCGGCACGCCGGATATAAGGCGGCAAAGGCATATGCCCGGCCTTGTCCAAGGCGTTCAAAAACGGTTCGGGCGCAGAAAAACGGATCTCATATGTGCCGTTGCCCGCCGGCACCATGACTTCAGCAGTGATCCCCTCGGGGAATTCAAGCCGACTTCCCGGCCGAAGAGGCTTGGAACTGCGGCTCATACAGTGCCAGGTGTTGTGCTGCCCTTCGACCTGACGCACCAGCAGAAGCTCAACCTTGCCGCCACTGGGTTTGCAACCCAGCAGACGTGCCGGCAAGACCCGCGTATCGTTGCAGACCAGCAGATCGTTGTGACGGAGCAGACCCGGCAGTTCTTCGAATTGCCGGTGGGCGATGGACTGATCGGTTCTCTGCAGGTGCAGCAATCGGGACGCTGTCCGTCTGTTTAGGGGCTGCTGCGCGATCAGCGCGCGGGGAAGCTCGAAGTCGAATTGATGCAAGAACATGGCGTGAGGTCAATCGTTGTCCATCAGCTCCGGCCAAAGTAAACCAGCAGCAGGCCCGTCAGCATAAAGACCAGGCCGAGCAAACGCAAGGCAGGATCCTTGAGCAGGAAGAGTTCACCGAGCATGCGCTTGCTGCCGCGCGGGGACAAAAACCAGGGCATCCCTTCGATAATCAGAACGATCCCGATGATCACAAGCAGTAATTCAGTGGACATAAAAACCGTGATTGAGCAAAAGTTTCCAACGTTTATTGAGCAACATCTGGACCGTGTCCAGCATGAGCGATGGCGCGCGAAACCGCCTGCTAGGGGAACACCGGCGCCATCTGCAAACCCTGCTGTTCCGGCAAACCGAGCATCAGGTTCATGTTCTGAATCGCCTGACCGGCGGCCCCTTTGATCAGGTTATCAAGCGCCGCCACAACAATCACCCGGCCTGTGCGTTCATCGAAGGCCAAGCCGATATCACAATAATTGCTACCGGCGACCTGAGCAATGTTCGGCAGTCGGCCCTTCGGCAGAACACGCACGAAGGGCTCTTCGGCATAGCGGACGGCATAGAGTTCGTGCAGCAGATCGAGCGAAGCGTCTGTGGCGAGTTTGGCGTAACAAGTGCTCAATATCCCCCGGCTGACCGGCAGCAGATGCGGAGTGAAACTGATCGTGACGGGACAGCCGGCGCAGTCGGCGAGCGTTTGCTCGATCTCCGGCAGGTGACGGTGACGGGGCACACCGTAGGCCTTGAAGCCTTCATTCACTTCGCAAAAAAGCGTATCAACCTTGGCGGCGCGACCGGCACCGCTGGTCCCGGATTTGCTGTCGACAACGATCGTCTCTAGATCGACCCAAGCCTTCTCCAGCAAAGGAGCCAGAGCCAGGGCGACGCTGGTCGGGTAGCAGCCCGGATTGGCCACCAGGCGGGCTTGCGGAATCGCCTGACGATAGAGTTCCGGCAGACCGTAAACGGCTTCGGCCAAGACATCCGGCGCGCTGTGCTGCTGATACCAGGCCTCGTAGAGGGCGACGTCCCGAAGCCGAAAATCCGCAGAAAGATCGACCACCCGGCAGCCACCGGCGAGCATCTCGGGTACCAGCCCCATAGCCGCCTCGTGAGGAACCGCGGTGAACACCAGATCGACGGCACCGGCCAGGCCGGCCGGGTCAATATCCTCGAAAGTCAGATCCAGGTGACCGGCCAGCGCCGGGAAGACGTCGCCGACGGACTGGCCGGCATACTGTCGCGATGTCACGCTGACCAGATCCGCGTCGGGATGCTGGGCAAGCAGCCGCAATAATTCGACTCCGGTATATCCACTCGCGCCGATCACGGCCAATCGATTCATGGCTTACTCCTTCAAATCAAACCGTTCTGAGAACGGCCTTAACGTCCCGGGGGGAAGTCCCATCCTGTGACCGTCTGCGACAGGGCTTGACACAACCTGCCTGAAACGGCAAAAGGGAAACCCGCTCGCGGGTTTCCCTTTCCAGGCAATGTTGCGCGCAGCGGGGCGCTGCACGGTCTTAACGCTTGGAGAACTGGAAGCTGCGGCGGGCAGCGCGCCGTCCGTACTTCTTACGCTCCTTGATACGACTGTCACGGGTAATGAACCCGGCTTTTTTCAGGGTGGCACGAAGCTCCGGATCCGCCTCGAGCAGCGCCTTGGTGATGCCATGCTTGATGGCGCCGGCCTGACCGGAGGGACCTCCGCCGCTGACATTGACAGAGATGTCGAACTTGCCGACATTTTCGGTCAACTCGAGGGGTTGACGCACAACCATTTTCGAGGTCGGACGACCGAAATATTCATCGATCGGGCGCTTGTTAATGGTGATGTCCCCGGCACCTGGTTTGATCCAGACACGGGCAACGGAGGTTTTTCTTTTGCCGGTGGCGTAGAATGTCTGTTCAGCCATCGCTGATGATCTCCTGACTTCCCTTAAACCTGCAGTTCTTTGGGTTGCTGGGCCTGATGCGGATGCTCGGCACCGCAATAGACTTTGAGTTTTCGGTACATTTGACGGCCGAGCCGGTTTTTCGGCAACATCCCCTTGACAGCCTTGCGAATCAACTCCTCGGGGGCTTTTTCGAGCATCTGACCGGCTGTGGTGGCCGTCAGGTTGCCGGTGTAGCCGCTGTGCCGATAATAGGTCTTCTGGTCCAGCTTGTTGCCGGTCAGACGGACTTTCTCGGCATTGAGGACGATGACAAAGTCACCGGTATCGACACTCGGGGTGTAGGTCGCCTTGTGCTTGCCACGCAGGACACGGGCGATCTGGGTGGCCGCGCGACCCAGCACCTTGCCATCCAGGTCAACCACGTACCAGTCTTTCTGCAGTTCATGCTTTTTTGCAGCTGGAGTGCTCATTGCTATCCTCTCTATCGCGAATCTGTGAAGGTAACGGGGCTCACAGAAACACGAAATGTATGCAAAAGCATCGGGGTTGTCAAGCGCTTTTTCCCCTTTTCGGCGACTTTCCTATCAGCCCGTTTGCGCTCAATTCGGCACGAAGGAATGGTTGGCCGGAAACCTGCGGCAAAGAGCGGCAAGCAACCGGACCGCGTTCTCCAGGTCAGCCCAGTCGAGCACTTCCACCGGTGTGTGCATGTAGCGCAGCGGAATGCTGAGCAATGCGGTGGCCACACCACCATGCGCCAGTTGCATGACATTGGCATCGGTTCCCGAAGCCCGGGGAATGCCCATCACCTGATAAGGGATCTCCTCTTTTGCGGCGACATCGGTCAGCAAGGCGAACAGCGCCGGGTTGATGTTCGGACCACGCGCAATGACCGGTCCTTTGCCGAGACGGATTTCACCGGCATCTTTCGGGTCAGCACCGGGGAAATCGCTGGCGAAGCCGACTTCAACGGCGATCCCGATATCCGGCCGGACACCGTACGCGCTGGTTGTGCCACCGCGCAGGCCGATCTCTTCCTGAACCGTCGAAACCCCGTAGAGGTCGACGTGCCAGCTGCCATGGCGGCGTACCTCGCGAAGGACCTGGGCGACGATAAACGCGCCCATCTTGTCATCCAGGGCCCGCGACGTCAGGCGGGTGCCTTGCAGTCGTTCGACGCCGACGCTGAAGGTCACCGGATCGCCCACGGCGATCAGCTGCCGGGCCTGTTCCTGGTCCTCACAACCGATATCGATAAATTGCTCCTTGATCGGCAACACCTTCTCGCGGTCCTTGCTTTCGATCTGGTGAATCGGCCGCTTGCCGACCACCCCCGGAACCGGACCGGCAGCGCTGTGCACGGTCACCCGCTGTCCCGGCACCAGATGGGCGTCAACTCCGCCGATCGGGGCAAAGAACAGGTAACCGCGCTCGTCGACGTATTTGACCATGAAGCCGATTTCATCGCAGTGACCGGCCAGCATCAACCGCGGTGCGGCCTCCGGTCCCTTGATGTGCGCAATGACGTTGCCCATGACATCGGTGCGCAGGTCGTCGACACAGTCCGCGAGTGCCGCGCGAATCACCCGTTGCGCCGGCTGTTCGAAACCGGAGGGGCTCGGCGCCTCGACCAGGGCTTTGAAAAACTGAAAATCCTGTTCTTTCATTCGGGCTCCTTAGACCGGTTCCTCCACCAGCTCACCCAGCAGGGAATTGCGGTAAGATTTGACAATGCGAACCGTCACCAGCCGGCCGCCAAGATCCGGGGGACCGGCAAAGTTGACAATCCGGTTCCAAGTGTTGCGGCCGAACATCTGCCCCTGCCCCATCTTGCTCTCGCCTTCGACGAGAATCTCCTGACAGCTGCCGACATCGGCCTGCCAGGTTTCACGGCTGATCTGCTGCTGGCGGGCAAGCATGCGATCGAAGCGGGCCTGCTTGACCTCAGCGGTGGTCGGATCAACCCGCTCGGCCGCCGCGGTGCCGCCTCGTGGGGAATAGATAAACGAGTAGATTTCAGCGAAGCGGACCTCTTCCAGCAAGCTCAGCGTCTCAGCAAAGTCATCAGCCGTTTCCCCCGGAAACCCGACGATAACATCAGTCGTTAAACGGATGTCCGGACAGACCTGTTTCAGGCGGCTGACGATTTCCAGGTAGCGCTCGCGGGTGTAACCGCGGTTCATCGCCTGGAGAATCGGGTTCGCGCCGCTCTGCACCGGCAGATGCAGATGCTTACAGAGCTTCGGCAGCCGGCCGAAACAATCGACCAATGCATCAGAAAGGTCTTTGGGATGCGAGGTTGTGAAACGGATGCGTTCAATACCATCGATGCGATTGACCTCTTCGAGCAGGCCGGCAAAAGACAGCTCCCGCTCCTCCTTGATGCCGTAGGAGTTGACGTTCTGACCAATCAGCGTGACTTCCCGGATCCCCTGCTCCGCCAGTGATCGCACCTCGGCGAGTATTTCAGCACTGGGTCGGCTGATCTCCCGTCCCCGCACCAACGGCACGACACAATAACTGCAATAATTGTCACAGCCCTGCATGACCGTCACGAAACGGGTGTAAGCCTCCTGGCCGGAGCGGGAAGGGAACAGTTGCAAACGGGTTTCGCGATCGAGAAAATCGGTTTCTTCACAGCGGACGCGATGTTCAGCGACATTCTGGACCAGTTCAGGCAGGCGATGCACGTTGTGGGTGCCGAAAACCAGATCCAGATAGGGGAATTCCTGCAGCAGTTCCTTGCCCTCCTGCTGGGCAATACAGCCCCCCATGCCGATGATCAGGTCAGGCTTGCGCTCCTTGAGCGGTTTGAAGCGTCCGAGGTGGCCATAAGCCTTGCGCACAGCCTTATCGCGAACCGCACAGGTATTGAGCAGGATCAGATCGGCCCGTTCCGGCTTGTCGACAGGCCGGTAGCCGATGCCGGCCAACAAGTCGACGATCCGTTCCGAATCGACCACGTTCATCTGGCAGCCAAAGGTTTCCAGGTAAAAAGCTTTATGATTCATAGAGTTGACAGTCTTTCATAGGCCTCGATGCGGCGCATGACATTAACCAATAACGGATCAGAAAGCAACGCATAAAACAGGGCTCAGCGCGGGTGCCGATCTTCCGCATTGATTGGCTCCTGATTCTCGCGAATGGTCTCCGCCAGGAGGTCGGTCAGCCGACGGGGATATTCCAGACAATGCAGGACCATGAGCCGTTCCCGGCCGCCGTACAAATGCAGGGTCCCCAGCTGCTCCCCCTGGGGATACAGTCGAAAGAAGGTCAGACGGTTCAGGTCGACGGCACAGATTCGAACCTTGACCAGCCCGCGCTGCACCAGAAGCCGCCGGTTGGTCAGACCATAGTGCACGTGGTTCCACTCCAAGCGCGCCTGGAGCAAATGACCGGCACTGAAATACAGTCCGATCAGGAGAAAGGGAACCGGCAACCAAAGGACCCAGGTCGCCTGATACGTCGTTGACACGGGCAGAGCCATCCCCTCCCAGAAACCACACAGGAGCAGAAAAAGCAGGCCGAAGAGGGAATGCCGCCAGTGCCTGAAGGTGTAGCAGCGCGGTGCCGGCTTACCCTCCCAGCGCAGCTCTTCATCGGCTTCGCAAGCGGCATGCAATGTCATGGTGTCCTCCGGC
Source organism: Desulfuromonadales bacterium (assembly GCA_037383085.1). Taxonomy (GTDB): domain Bacteria; phylum Desulfobacterota; class Desulfuromonadia; order Desulfuromonadales; family BM103; genus JARRPG01. The sequence continues at coordinate 31,499 of JARRPG010000008.1, forward strand.
TCTGCTGCAGGCGCTGCCGCGCGGTCTGCCCAAGATCCCCGCCCTGCTCGGCATCGGCCACCAGCCGGTACAGATCCAGGGCATTGTCACGGTCACCGTCCTTTTCGCAGGCTTCGGCCAGCAAAAAGAGATTTTCCGGCACCGGCAGAAGACGCACGCTTTCCGCCAGAGCCCGACTGGCGAGCCGAATCTTGTTTATCTGCAAGTAGAGATACCCCAAGCCCATCTGGGTGCGATAGTAATCCGGCTGCAGGTCAACCGCTTTGCCAAGATGCAGACGAGCCGGCTGCAGACGGCCGGCCCGCAAATAGGCCATACCCAGAGCACTGAGAATGCGGGGTTCATCGACCGCTGCCGTGGCCGCCTGCAGGTACAGGGCAATCGCCTCAGTGGTCTGGCCCTGTGTTTCCAGGGCATGGGCACGCTGTAACAGTCGGTAGCCCTCCTGCAGGGTTTGCAACCGGCGCACCGACTGCGGCCAGGAGGGCTCCTGTCCGGTTGCCGGCGCCGCAGGTATCGCGAGACAGGTGCCGGCACAAGGACGCTGCGCAAACAAGCGCGCCAGGCGCAGATCAGCGGCATCCGGATCGCGTGGTGTCGCGTTGCCTGCCAGGAAATCCCGCGTCGCATCGACCAGCGCGCGGTCGCCCTGATCCGGATAAATGCGGCCCGACCGGACGGCGGTCTCCTGCATGAGTCGCAAGAACACCTGGGGCGACGGCAGGACCGCGATCAGGCCACGGGTGACAATCGCGCGCTGGCCGGGCAGTGCATAGATTTCCGCTTCGCTGCGATCGGCAACAGCCAGCCGCAGACCGGCAGGCCGAGCCAGGCGTTGCAGATCGGTTAACAGGCGTTGCTCATGATACGGTCCACCGAGCATCTGCAGCAGCCGCTTCTCAACGGCGGCACTGATGTTGTCCTGCTGGGTCGTGGTCATCGGGGGCAGGGACCGCGGCGAGGGCAGCAAAAGCGAACCGGTACAACCGGCCAGTCCGACGCACAGCAGCAGCCCGATGACGGGGTTGAATTGTTGTCGCAACCTGCGCAGCATATTTTTTATCTCATCACCTCTCATGGTTCGAGAAGGCATCTTAGGTCATCCCCCATGATCAGGCAAGTCAACGGCCAAAAAGCGGCTTGCATTTCTCCGCCAAGTGATTATGATGTCCCGCCCGGAGTCGGCCACCCTGGCCGACACGGTTGACGATGCCAAAGGATTCCTTATGACAGACAATTTACGCAATATCGCAATCATCGCTCACGTTGACCACGGCAAAACCACTTTGGTGGACGCCATGCTGAAACAATCCGGGGTCTTTCGTGACAACCAGGTCATCACCGAGCGGGTGATGGACAGCAACGATCTGGAGAAGGAACGGGGGATCACCATCCTCTCCAAGAACCTCTCGATTCAGCGTGACGGGCTGAAAATCAACATCGTCGACACTCCGGGGCATGCCGATTTCGGTGGTGAAGTGGAACGTGTCCTGAAAATGGTCGATTCCGTTCTGCTGCTGGTCGATGCTTTCGACGGGCCGATGCCGCAAACCCGTTTCGTCTTGAAGAAGTCCCTCGATCTCGGCATTCGCCCGATCGTCGTGATCAACAAGATTGATCGCCCCGGAGCGCGCCCCGACAAAGTCGTTGACATGGTCTTCGATCTTTTCTGCGAGCTCAATGCCGATGACGAGCAACTCGATTTTCCTGTCGTCTACACCAGCGCCAAGCAGGGCATCGCCAAGCATGAACTCGAGGATGACTCCAGCAGCCTTGAACCGCTTTTTGCCATGATCCGCGAACGCGTTGCACCGCCGGTTGCCGATCCCGACGCCCCTTTCCAGATGCTGGTGACCTCCATCGATTACAACGATTACCTCGGCCGGGTTGCCACTGGCAAGATCTTCAATGGGCGTGTCCATGCCGGCGAAACAGTTGCGTTGATCATGAAGGATGGTGAAATTTGCCGCAGCCGCATCACCAAACTCCTCGGTTACGAGGGCCTGAAGCAGGTTGAACGGGAACAAGCCGAGGCCGGAGATATCGTCACCATCGCCGGTTTCGATCAGATCGGCATCGGGGAGACACTCGCCAGCACCGAACATCCGCGGTCTCTGCCTTATGTCGCCATCGACGAGCCGACTCTGTCGATGAATTTCATCGTCAACGCGTCGCCTTTTGCCGGCCGCGAAGGCAAGTTCGTGACGTCGCGGAACATTCGCGAACGCCTGTTTAAAGAGTTGCGGACCAATGTCTCACTGCGCGTCGAGGAGACCGCCAACACCGATACCTTCCGAGTGTCCGGTCGCGGTGAACTGCATCTGTCGATCCTGATCGAAAATATGCGCCGGGAAGGATTCGAACTGGCGGTTTCCAAGCCGGAAGTCATCTGCCGGGAAATCGACGGTGAACAATGCGAGCCAATGGAATATCTGGTGATCGATGTGCCGGAAGAATTTCAGGGGACGGTGATCGAAAAGCTCGGGACCCGCAAAGCCGAAATGGTCGCCATGAACGCTCTCGAGGGTGTCAACCGGCTGGAATTTACCATCCCGGCCCGCGGTCTGATCGGTTTTCGCAGCGAATTTTTGACCGACACCCGGGGCAACGGGGTGATGAACCACACCTTTCATGGTTACGCTCCCTGGAAAGGTGCGATCCCCGGCCGGAAGAACGGCGTCCTGATCGCCATGGACAACGGTGAAACCGTTGCCTACGCCCTATTCGGTCTGCAGGAACGCGGCAGCCTGTTCGTCGGTCCGGGCGTGCAGGTTTATGCCGGCATGATCATCGGCCAGCATGCCAAGGACAACGACCTGGTGGTCAACGCCTGCAAAGGCAAGAAACTGACCAACATTCGCGCCTCCGGCAGCGATGAAGCGATTCGCCTGACGCCGCCGCGTGAGCTGACCCTGGAACAGGCCCTGGAATTCATCGACCATGACGAACTGGTCGAAGTGACGCCTGCCTCGATCCGCCTGCGCAAGCGGCTGCTCGATGAAAACGAACGCAAGAAAGATATGAAGAAACGTTGATCGGCCCCTCAGGAGCTGGCGACTGTACTGGCTTGAGGGTGCACGACGACCGGGTGAATCGATACCTTGCCCGTGCTTGCCACCGCCTACAGCGCACTCTGGGAGCACACCGGACACCGCCAGGCCTGTTCTGCCAGGGTCTGGAATTGGGTCGCACAATTTCTGCCCGCTCGGGCAATTGGCACCTTGAAAAAATCGCTTCGGACCTCTATGATTGGCACGTTCGTTCAGGAGCCGGGGATTGACGCAGCGCCCGGCCCGTCATCACCGCTTGATATCAATGGGAGGCAGTGTGGACCGAGAGTTGAATGCTCAGGAACAGCAGGCCCTACTGGCTATCGCCCGCCAGGCGATCATTCATGGTATCCGAACCGGGCAGGAATACATCGAGCCCCGGGAAGAAAAAGCGCTCAACCAGAAGAACGGTTGCTTCGTGACCATCAAGCAGAACGGACAGTTGCGCGGCTGCATCGGCAACTTCCAGTCGGAATTGCCACTATTCAAAGAAGTGGCGCAGATGGCCCAGGCCTCCGCCACCAAGGATCCCCGATTCTACCCCCTCAGGGAAGAGGATCTCGACAACTTCAGCCTCGAAATCTCGGTCCTCTCGCCGTTGCAGAAGATCGAGGATATTGATGAAATCGAGGTCGGCAGAGACGGTATCTACATCGAAAAAAGTTTCTACCGGGGGGTTCTGCTTCCACAGGTGGCCGTCGAACACGGTTGGGACCGTGAGACCTTTCTGAAACAAACCTGTATCAAGGCGGGGCTGCCTACAGACGCCTGGAAGACCGAGGACGCCGATATTTACATCTTCAGCGCCCAGATTTTCGGGGAAAACGCCGACTAGCCCGGAAACGACCCGTCATTCGCCCATCAATTCTATCGGACGCTCATCTTCCTTCCATCCGGCGAGAAGACCGCTGCCAGCAAAACCGGCAATCCGAATCAGGTCCGCTGCTACCGGCCCCGGGACACCAGAAACTCAGATCGCCGGATCGTCGGTCGGTCATTTGTCCATCGCTTCTTCCTTGAACCAGCGGTCAAACCAGGTCCGGTGATCTTTCTCGGAGAAGATGCGGAAATCGTTCGGGCCCATCCAGACCCCGCCACAGTGAACACATTTATCCATGGGGACCCCCCTGAATTCGATCGGCTCGATCACGTCACCGCACTTCGGACAGCGGTTGTGGCAATACTCCCGAATCAGTTTTTCACGCGTATTCTCCTTGATCCTCTCAATCAGTTCTTTTTCAAGATCATGGAAGTATTGATTTTCCAAAGCCTTTTTGCGTTCTTCCCATGCATCGGTCATGTGGTTACCTCCCGGTTTGCCGATTTTGCCTGTTTCATCAACTATAACAAGCCTTTGCAGACCGGCAACAGACCGGTCACGCGATTTCGAAATGTCCCGCGCCGTAGGCCGCCCCTTTACCGATGCCCAGCAGGGCCGCGGTGGCAAGGATCCAGTCCAGATCCGCCAGTTCAGGCCCGGCGATGGTGACTTCGCCGAGGAAGCCGCCGATGCGTTGCCTCCGGTTACCGGTGATGGGCCGCCAGTCGTGCCAGGACAGGTCTGTGGACAGGGTGACGAGCCGATCCGCTTTTTCGCGCAAAGGACCGGGGTCATCCAGCAGATCGACACCGGCGTGGGCATGCAGCATCGAGGTGACGCGTCTGAGCATGAAAGGGAAAAGCTGGCGAAAACCCGGGGTCCGCAGCGGTTTACCCCGCACCAGAAGCCGTGCCGGGGTTTGAAAGCGAAGTGTCCGCTGGGCCGGGGCGGGATGGTCTGACAGCAACCAGTTCAGCGGAATAATGGCACTGTACAGGGCAGAGAGTGGCTGATTCTGCTGCCAGGTCAGAAGCTGTGCATCGTCATCGGCAGGCGTGCCGAGTGCATGAACCGTAGCGACATCGAAACAGCCTTCGCCATTGACCAGACCGCGTTCGCCAATATGGATCAGCTGACGCAGGAATAACTGACTCAGTGGTATGCCGTTGCCGACAAAAAGAACATCGAGACCCAGTTGGTCACCGGCTTGAAAAGTTTTTGATGCGTCAATCGGTATCTGCAGAACAAAGGCTGGCGCCGGCTTCTGAAATTTCCGTCGGGCGACCGGATCGGTGCTCACCGGGGGACGGAAAAGGGCCTCCCGGGCGCCCGGTGTGCCGTCCTCCTGGCGGTCGCCCTGGCATCCGTAGGACATTTGCAAGAGGCGGCGAAAGTTCAGAAAGTCGGCCGGCTCAACCGTACAGGAGGAGAGAAAAACTAGGCCGAAACGCAATCTGGAGACATCGACCTGCTTCAGGATGTCGGGTATAATCGGAGTGAAGCTCTCGACCATGAAGAGTCTTTCCGGGATCTTGTGGTTACCAGGCGATTCTGCTATAAATCGCGCCACAGCGCTTCAAGACATGTTTCTGCCGCAGAGACCTCATCAGGAAAAGCGAATCGCTGATGCTGCAGTTCGAATTGCTTGCCAAAGACGCCAAAAGCCGGGCCCGTCGGGGACGACTGACGACCGCTCACGGGGTGATTGAAACCCCGATCTTCATGCCGGTCGGCACCCAGGGCGCTGTCAAGGCCATGACACCGGCCCAGGTCGAGGACACCGGTGCCCAGATCATCCTCGCCAACACCTACCATCTGCACCTGAAGCCCGGAGAGGGCCTGGTGGAAAAAGCTGGCGGGCTGCATCAATTCATGCACTGGCCCCGACCCATCCTGACCGACAGTGGCGGCTTCCAGGTTTTTTCCCTGCCGCAGAAGGAGATCACCGAAAACGGGGTCTTCTTCCAGCATGAAATCAGCGGCGAGCGCATCTTTTTGGGCCCGCGTGAAGCAACGACCATCCAGAATCGCCTCGGCGCCGACATCATCATGGCTTTTGATGAATGCATTCCCTACCCGGCCACCTATGATTACGTACGGCAGTCGATTCGCAAAACCTTGCGCTGGGCGGAAATCTGCCGCGAGACTCACCAGAGTGAACACCAGGCCCTGTTCGGCATCGTGCAGGGCGGGGTCTTCAAAGACTTGCGCCGCCAGTGTTCCGAGGGACTCACGGCGATGGATTTTCCCGGCTATGCGATCGGCGGGGTCAGTGTCGGTGAAGGCCTGGAACTGCTCAAACAGGTCGTTGACGATACGGAACCGTCTTTGCCCGAAGACAAGCCCCGCTACCTGATGGGCGTCGGTCTACCGGAAGACATCCTGGAGAGCATCGAACGGGGCATGGACATGTTCGATTGTGTCATCCCGACCCGCTATGCCCGCAGTGCCACCCTGTTTACCCGGCGCGGCAAGATTCGTTTGACCAACCGCCGTTATCGGCGCGACTTCTTTCCGGTGGACCCGTCCTGCGACTGCTACTGTTGCGCCCATTTCAGCAGGGCTTACCTGCACCACCTCTACAACGCCAATGAGGTCCTTTCGGCCACTCTGGCGGCCATTCACAATGTGCGTTTCTATCTCAACCTGGTGGCCGACGCCCGGACGGCGATCGCATCCGGCGATTACCCGGCTTACAAGGCCGCATTCCTCGAAGAATACCAGATGGAGGATGGCCGTACCGGTCGTTGACAGCTGGCGCCCTTCGCGGACAATCGGCCGCTGTGATCAGCGCGATGGTCCATCGCCTCCCGTTGGCGGCGGAGGCGTTCTGGCCCCGCTACCCGTTTCTCCTCCGGCAAGGGCAATCACTTTTGCCTGACCCGCTTTTTCCACTTCGTCAATACGACTGACCGCATGGTACGGAATCAGCAGGCGTTTGACGCCGGCGAACTCGGTTTTCAAGGCTTCTTCGTTGGGGTCGACAACAATCGACGATTTTTCCCCGAACAAGAGGTCCTCAATGGCGACGAACCCATACACATCGGCCTGGGTCACGTTGCGGGCATAAATCTCGTAAGCTTTCCCCTGGCTGGAAAAGAAAATTCGATACAATGTCCTGGGCTTCTCGCTCATCAGTCCGCCCCTGTCCGTGGTGAGCAACAATCGCCCCGTTTAGCGGGCGACAATGAAACTTCTGGCAAAACCATTCGCTTCGAGACGCAGCAGGGCCTCCTGGGCCAGGTTCATATCACCATACAAGCCGACCCGTACCCGATAGAATTTCTGTCCGTTGACCCAGCCTTCGACCACGTCGGAGGAGCCATACTGATTCCGTAGTTTTCCAGCAAGACGATCGGCATTTGCCCGCAGGGAGAAAGCGCCGACCTGAACCGTGAAAGGACCAACCGCATAACTCGGTGCCGGCTGGTAGCGCGGCGACGCATCAGACCCGGTTGTCGTGCGATAGCCGAGAGCCTCGATCCGCACCGGGGCGGTCCCGGGACCGACAACGCCGAGCTGTTTTGCGGCGGAATAGGAGAGATCGATGATCCGGCTTTTGACAAACGGCCCGCGATCATTGACCCGAACGACAGCGGAACGGCCGTTGGCGAGGTTGGTCACCTGCAGATGAACATTCATCGGCAGCGTTTTGTGGGCGGCCGTCATGGCATACATGTCGTAGGTCTCGCCGTTGCTGGTTTTGCGGCCATGAAAATCCTTGCCATACCAGCTGGCAACCCCTTCTTCGACATAGCCGTGCGCCGAAGCCAGAGGCTGATAGTGCTGGCCGTTGACCTGGTAGGGCTTTTGCGTCGGGTGCAGACCGGGACGTGACGGGGTATCGATCACCTTGACCCGATAAACCGGCTGCGGTGTTCCACAGGCGGTCAGCATCAGGACGCCGGCCAGCAGGGACAGAAGAGCAAATCGCTTCATCATGAGAGCATTGATAAAGGAAGCACCGCGTCAAGTCAACAGGATCGCAAAGGGCTTATCCTTTATGGGCATGTCGCTGCAAAAACCGCTGCACATCAGGCAGTGACGGAATCGCCGTCCGACCGCCAAGTGCGCGGGTCTTCAACGCGGCGACGGCGGCCGCAAAACGCACCGTCTCCGGCAACGGCCATCCCTGCAGAAGACCATATATATAGCCGCCATGGAAGACGTCTCCACATCCGGTCGTATCGACCGCAGCGACCGGAAACGCCGGCTGATGAAAAGAGGCGCCGGTGGCTTCCATCGTATAGCAGCCGGCACGGCCGCAGGTCACGGTCACGGCTTTAGTCTCCGGCCCGCAAAGATGAATCAATGCGGCCAGCGGATCGTGGCTGCCGATCGCCTGGCGGGCAAACCGTTCGCTGACCACCAGGTGGTCGATCAGCGGCAGCAGGCGATCGATTCCGGGGCGCAGGGCTCCGGCATCGAGGACCGTGACGATCTTGAGTTGCCGGGCGGTCTCGGCCGCCGCCACTGCCGCCGGCACATCGAGCCCATCCAGATGCAGAATCCGGGCTGCCGACAAGATCTCCGGCAAGCTGTCGGGGATCTCGATGACGGCTGAGGAGCGGTGCCAGAAGATATTGCGATGGCCGGCGGCGTCGACGGCAATGAACGCCACCTGACTGACCGCACCGGTTTGTTCCCGCAGATAGCGGCAATCGACCTTCTCGGCAAGCAGCTCGGCACGGATCCTGCGCCCGAAATCGTCACGGCCAACCGCACCGATCATGGCAACGGCAACACCAAGACGCGCCAGGGTGACCAGCGCAGTCGCCACCGGACCACCTCCCTGGGTCAGCAGCGACGACATTTCGGTCTTCTCGTCCAGACCCGGATAAGCATCCAGCTGGCCGAGAAAATCAAGCGAACACTGCCCCAGACCGATGACCTCAGTGTGAGGAGATGATGTCATGGTGCCCCTAAAAAGAAGGGGCGATTCCCCCGGAACCGCCCCTGTCTGTCTGTGCCAGCCGTCATGCTCATGAGGCGGACGTTTCTTCGACAATCGTCATGGCACGGAACTTCTGATAGCGCTGCTCGATCAACTCTTCGGCGGACAACTTCTGCAGTTCGGCCAGACGGGTTTTCAGCTGCAGCTTGACGGCGGCCGCCGCAGCCGCAGGATCGTTATGGGCCCCACCGATCGGTTCGGGGATGATGCCGTCGATCACCGTACCGAGGGAATCGATGTCCATCGATGTCAGCTTGAGGGCCTCGGCGGCTTCCGGGCCGCGCGTGCCGTCACTCCAGAGGATCGCGGCGCAGCCTTCGGGCGAGATCACCGCGTAGACGGAATACTGCATCATCAGGACGCAATTGCCGACCGCAATGGCCAGCGCTCCGCCCGAGCCACCCTCGCCGGTCACGGTGACGATCACGGGAACTTTCAAGCCCGCCATTTCCCGGAGGTTGCGGGCAATCGCCTCGGCCTGCCCCCGCTCTTCGGCACCAATCCCCGGGAACGCGCCCGGGGTGTCGACAAAGGTGAAAACCGGCAAGCCGAATTGTTCCGCCAGATGCATCACACGCAAGGCTTTGCGGTACCCTTCGGGATTTGGCATGCCGAAATTCCGATAAACCTTTTCCTTGGTATCGCGGCCTTTCTGATGGCCGATGACCGCACAGGGCTCGCCGTCGAGGCGGGCGAATCCGCAGACCAGGGCTGGATCATCGCGGAAGTTGCGGTCGCCATGGACTTCGAACCAGTCGGTGAACATATGCTTGATGTAATCAAGGGTGTAGGGGCGGTTCTGGTGCCGGGCCAGCTGGGTCCGTTGCCAGCGTGTCAGATTGGCAAAGATTTCTTCACGAAGTTTATCAGCTTTCTTTTCCAGCTTTTTGATATCCGAAGAGAAATCGACTCTGTCTGTCGAATAATCGCGCAGCTCCTTGATCTTCTGCTCAAGGTCCACGATGGGCTTTTCAAAATCGAGATAAAACTGCATGCACAGGCTCCTGTCAATTCATCAGCAAGCGAATCACGTGACCTATTCGAAAGTGACGACATTATAACCGAACAGTTTTTCAACGTCATCCATCATTTGGTCACTGGGCTGCAGACACAGGTCTTTCGGTAATGATACCACGGTTTCGCTGCGATTGGGCACGACCAGGTGAATCAGGGCTTCGCAATCCCCCCGGTAACGCATCATGATATCCTTGAGCGCCCGCAGCTGACGCTCTTCGAGGCCTGGTGTGGTGAGGCGAAAATGCACCAGGCGGGTCATCCGCTGTTGCATCTCCTTGAGTGAGAGGACCTCGTTGACCAGGATCTTGCAGGCATCCTCGCCGACATCGACCGTGCCTTTGACCAGCAGCGGCTCCTCACTGTTGAGAAGCTCGGCGGCGGCCGTGTAGGTCTCCGGAAAAACCACCATTTCAACAAAGCCGCTCAAATCTTCCAGAGTGACAAAAGCCATGCGGTCGCCCTTGCGGGTGTTGAGCAGTTTGACGCCGGTGACAATGCCGCAGACACTGACTTCCTCTTTATCGGCGCGCTCGATCAGGCCGGCGGTGTCACAGGTGCTAAAACGTTTGATGGCATCACCATGACGGGCCAGGGGATGACCGGTGATATAAAAACCGATCGCTTCCTTTTCGTTGGCCAGCAGGATATTTTCCGGCCACTCCTCGATGTCCGGGAGTTGACCGTAGGCATGGCCGTTCTGGGTGACGATTTCGTTGGTCCCGAACAGCGATTCCTGGCCGGAGGCCTTTTCGCGCTGGACTTTCTGGCCGTAGTCCATCGCCTCCTCGAGAGCGGCCAGGAACTGGGCGCGTTTGGCCTGCAGCGAATCGAAGGCCCCGCATTTGATCAAGGCCTCGACGACCCGCTTGTTCACCCGGCGCATGTCCACGCGCTCACAGAAATCCTGCATGGATGCGAAAGGCTTTTGTTCACGGGCCTCGACGATCGCCTCGACGGCCGCACCGCCAACCCCCTTGACCGCGCCCAGGCCGAATCGGATATCGGCTTCATGGACCGTGAAATGACGCAGGGACGCGTTGATATCCGGCGGCAGAATGGCAATCCCCATATTGCGGATCTCATTGATATTCTTGATGACTTTATCGGTATTCTCCATATCCTCGGTGAGCAGGGCGGCCATGAAAGCGACCGGGTAATGGGCCTTGAGATAGGCGGTTTGATACGCCACCAGAGCATAGGCTGCGGAATGTGATTTGTTGAAGCCGTATTCGGCAAATTTTTCCATCTGATCGAAGACCGCTTCGGCTTTTTTCGGATCGAGCTTGTTCTGCTTGGCCCCGGCGAGGAAATTTTTCTTCTGTTTGGCCATCTCCTCAGGCTTTTTCTTGCCCATCGCCCGACGCAGGAGATCGGCGCCGCCCAGGGTGTAATTGCCAAGGACCTGGGCGATCTGCATGACCTGCTCCTGGTAGACGATGACCCCGTAAGTGTCCCTCAGAATGGGTTCTAACTGGTCGAAATCGTAGCTGAATTCTTCGGCACCATGCTTGCGCTTGATAAACGAGTCGACCATCCCCGAACCGAGCGGCCCCGGACGATAGAGGGCCACCATAGCGATCAGGTCTTCGAAGCGGGACGGTTTGAGTTTGATCAGGTATTCCTTCATCCCCGAGGATTCGAGTTGGAACACCCCCGTCGTCTCCCCCCGACTCAAGAGCTGGAAGGTCTCCGTGTCGTCCTGGGGGATCAGCTTCAGGTCGAATTCCGGCTCACTTTCCTGGATCAATCGGACGGTCTTGTCGATGACCGTCAGCGTCTTCAGGCCGAGGAAGTCAAACTTGACCAGGCCGATCTTCTCGACATAGCCCATGTCGAACTGCGTGACCTGGCCCTCCGATTTCGGATCGACGTACAGCGGCAGGTAGTTGGTCAGCGGCTCAGGAGTCACCACGACCCCGGCGGCATGGGTTGAGGCATGCCGCGTCAGACCCTCCAGAGAGAGGGCGACATCGAAGAGTTTTTTGATTCGGGCATCCTTCTCAACCAGCTCCCGCAGGCGGGGCTCCTGCTTGAGGGCGTCTTTGAGCGTGACTTTTTTCCCGGTCGGATTGGGGATCAGTTTGGCGATGGTGTCGACTTCCCCGTAGGCCATGCCCATCCCCCGGCCGACGTCCCGGATGACGGCCCGCGCCAGCATCGAACCGAAGGTGATGATCTGGGCCACGTTATCCTTGCCGTAGGTTTCGCGGACGTAACTGATGACGGCTTCACGTCCGTTGATACAGAAGTCGACGTCGATATCCGGCATCGAGACACGCTCCGGATTGAGGAATCGCTCGAACAGCAGATGATACGGTCGGGGGTCGATGTCGGTGATCTTCAGCGCATAAGCCACCAGGCTGCCGGCCGCGCTGCCGCGCCCCGGGCCGACCGGAATATCATGATCTTTGGCCCAGTTGATAAAATCCGCCACGATCAGGAAATAGTCCGGGAAGCCCATCTGATTGATAATCTTCAGTTCCTGTTCGAGCCGCGCCCGGTAGGCGGCGTGATCCTCCTCGTTGAAATCCGGCCGCAACTTGCGAATTTCAACGATGCGCTCCTCAAGACCTTCGGCTGCCTGCTGTTCCAGAGCCTGAGCCGGGGTCTGACCGGCGTCAAGAGGCACCATTGGGAAATGGTAATTTTTGCCGCTGACATCCAGTTCCAGGTTACACCGTTCGGCAACCTCCACCGTATTGCTGATTGCTTCGGGCAGGCTCTTGAACAGCTCGCTCATCTCCTCCGGCGTCTTGACGTAGAATTCATCATTGGCAAAGCGCATCCGGTTCGGATCGTCGAGTGTTTTACCGGTCTGGATACACAGCAGAACCTCGTGGGCGAAGGCATCATCACGCGTCAGGTAATGGCAGTCGTTGGTGGCCACCAGAGGCAGGCCGAGTTCATGACCGAGCTCGATCAGTCCCTTGTTGACCGGTTCCTGTTCTGGTAGAAAATTTTCCTGGAGTTCGAGGTAAAGACGGTTGTTGTCGAAAACCTGCGCCATCTCCGCAACACGTTGGCGGGCCTGGTCCATGCGCCCCCGAGATATCAGGCTGGGCAACTCCCCGCCGAGACACGCGGTCAAGGCGATCAGACCTTCATTATGTTCCTGGAGCAGGGTCCAATCGATCCGAGGGCGGTAGTAGAAACCATCCTGGTAGGCCGTCGAAACCAGGCGACAGAGGTTGCGGTAGCCGGTGCGGTTTTTCGCCAGCAGCACGAGATGTCCCGAGGCATCGCCGGAGGATGCGGCCCCTGTTTTGTCATGCCGGGAATCAGGAGCCACATAGACTTCACAGCCGATAATCGGTTTCACGCCTGCTTCATGGGCCTTGGTATAGAACTCGAGCGCGCCGAACATGTTGCCGTGATCGGTGATCGCCATGGCCGGCATGCGGTATTCCCTGGCCCGTTCCACCAGATCGCGTATGCGGATGGCACCGTCCAGAAGGCTGTACTGGGTGTGGACGTGCAGATGAACAAAATTGGCATGGTGCATGATGAAATTCCCACCTTGGGGGTTGGCAAAAGAGATGGCGAGCCGCGTGGCCCGGTCAGAACCGGCAGAACGTTACAGTCGATCTCCGGGTCGCACCAAGCGATGCGGGCCAAGACGCTTGAAAAGGCTCATAGTGCGCCGGTTTGAACCCCTTCGATCAGAGAACGTCGACCTGGAAATAACTCAGCATGTTCACCAGCAGGATCAACGGCAAACCGATCAGGCTGGTGTAGTCGCTGCCCGACATCTCTTCCATCAGGGCGATGCCAAGGCCTTCGATCTTGAACGAACCGGCGCAATCGAAAGGTTCTTCACGTGTCACATAATGCCTGATCTGGGTCTCCGTTAATGCCCGCAGGGTGACGGAAAAGGTCTCGAATTCGACCAGACTGGAACCGTCGGCACTGTCATAGAGAGCCAGCCCCGTGTAGAAGGTATGCTTGCGCCCCTGCATCTCCATGAGTTGTTCGATTGCCTTGGCCGGTGAACCCGGTTTGCCCAGGACCCGGTGTCTGGCATCGACGAAAACCTGGTCCGCACCGATAATCAGTGCATCTTCATAGTGATCCGCCAGACTGATGGCTTTTTCCAGGGCATGATGCTTGACCAGCAATTCCGCTGAAACACCGGGATCCATCTGCTCTTTGTAGAGAGGGGCTGCGGCATGAAACGGCAATTCGAGTTGACGCATCAATTGCAGACGGTAGGGACTGGTCGAGGCAAGAACGAGGGTGCGCATGAAAACCTTCCGGCAGATCGCGATAAGCTACGCCCCTTTTTACCTCAACCTGACGGCAGAATCAATCGTCAGGCGCCGCGTCGCCAACCCGGCTGAGTTTCTGCACAGCGACCGGCTGCGGGGTGTGGTTTGTTGACATGGGGAGGCACCGGCCGGTATTGCAGCAGGGCCAGGTCACGCACCGCATTAAGGAGGGCCTGGTGAAGCGGCAGCGCGGCGCACCGCGCCAGGAATTCGGTCAAACCAGCGCGGTCCAGCCAGGCATCGGCAAAAGTGACCGATTCCTTCTGGCCGAGTTCTACCAGCACCTCGCCTTCGTAAAAACCATCGCCAATCGTTCCGGAAACGCTCACATTCCGACCATGTCGTTCCGCCGCGTGAATGTCAAAATAGATGGCACTGCCATGGGATTCTGTTGCGCCGATGTAGACCATGAATGACCTCCTTGATCGTTGGTAGGTCAAGGTTAACACGCGGCGAGACAGAATATGTCACACTAGGAAACACCCAGCGCACGGCCAAGGTTTTATGGCGGTCAGCATCGCGATAACGGCGCCGATGCTGTTGCAGAAGCCGCGTTATTGCTGAGCGATCGCCTCTTGCAGACCGGCGTAGAAGGCCCGGCGCAAGTTTGCCGGCGCCAGGACCTGCACGTGGGGAAGGTACGCGTAGAGCCAGGAGAGAATTTCCTGCTCACCGCTGGCGGCAAAAGAAAGCAGCAGGCTGCCATCGTCTTGCTCGCTGATTTCCTGACTGGGGTGCCAGGTCCTTTCCCGGATCAAATGGCTGATCTGTGGATCGAACCGCACCTTGACGGACAGGACCTCGGAATCGATCAGACCAAAGGCCGATCCGGTGAGTTGACGGGCGGAGAAATCCTCCGGGATGTCGAAACGTTCCTGGCGGACGGTGACCGCCTCGATGCGATCGATGAGAAACAGCCGCAGCGCATGCCGATTGTGCACATAACTACCGAGGTAAAGAGCTCCATCGAAGAAGAGCAGCGTGTAGGGGTCACATTGATAGTTTTGGGTCGGCCGCCGGGCCGGTTTATAGACAAGATCCACCCGGTACTGATAGAGAAGCGCTCGGCGCAGGTCCTCCAGCAGCTCTTTCTGGGCCGCATAATTGCGTAAGCCCTGAAATTTTGGCGAAGCGGTTTCAGCGATGCGTTCGAGATGGGCGACACTGCGTGGCGGCAGACTGGAGTGAATCCGGTTGAAGATCGCGACCAGATCATCTTCGAAGGGTGTCCCCCGCAGGAAATCCAGTTGCCCTCGGCACAGCGACAGGGTCATCAACTCTTCCAGGGAGAAGGTCACCGGCGGGATTTTTTTGAACCCGGTGATAAAACGGTAAACCATCTGACCGCCCTGTTCCGGTTCCGAAATCAGCGGATAGCCGGCATCACGGATCGCATCGAGATCACGATAGATGGTTCTGCGTGTCACACCACATTCATCGGCCAGCTCATCGACGGTGGCGCCGTAGCGTGCTTCCAGGATGCGGATGACATCATGCAGTCTGGCCGCCTGGCTGTATTTCTTGGCCGGCTTGCCCCGCTTTTTGACTCTTGAATACATCACGGGCACTCCTTATCTGTTCAGATCGCTCCTAAGGATCATACATGAAATGGGCCCGAAAAAGACGACGAAACGATCCAGCGGCCTGCCGCACAAAAGTTTTCACCGCCCGGACGAAAAAAAGATTTTTCTCATTATTTTCACTTTAAAATCCTGGTTGAACCGGCCAAGGCCGAAACCACGGCGACCGGGGCCGTCACCTGCCGCAGAAAGCGCACATACCAACCTGTGAACGCAAACCACCGTTCTATATTTTTGTATTGTATTTCAGATGGTTAGGTCAATACAATGCATCCGACAAGCCGTCGTCACCCTGCTGTCCCGCGAAAGGAGAAAGAACATGTTCGAAGCATTTGTGGGAATGTTGACTGTCTATGCCCTGTTGATTGTCATTGCCCGGGTAACCGATGTGGTCGGCCGAATCAAGTTGTCGCAGTAACCAACGACACCGGAACCGCCTGAGGCGAGAATCTGACAGGTGGCACCGATAATCGCAAAGACTACAGGGAGCAGCTGATGGCTGCTCCCTGCTCTTTTTTTCATGAAAAACAGAACGTTATATAAGAATTATAAGGCTTTACATAAAATCTTTTAAACGCTACAATTTGAGCGTAAGCAACAAAGGAGTTGGCTAACGATGTTCGATGCACTGAGTGGCATATTCTCTTTCGTGACCGTTGCCGTGAGTTTCATCTACGGTGTCCGGATCGCCTGGATTTGCGGCAAAAGGTGTCACTTCGGCGAGCAGCCGGAGGAGAAAAAACATATCCTGCAGGGCAATCATCCTGCCGCTGCCGCAGTATTCTTTTTCGGTTTCCTTATCATCTTCAGTGCGCTGTTTGACGGCTTCGTCACGATCGTCGTTCTGTCCCTGACCAGCGCCATACTCCTGTCCACATTCATTATCTCCATGGCCATGCCGGAACTCAAACGCAGACCGAAAGACCGCTAAAGCAAAACGGGACAGTCTTCACTGAGCGTAGCACGGCACCTTCTTTATCACACCGCCCCCCAAGTCACGGCATCGTTTTGGCCAGATGGGCAAAGGCCTGTTCCAAATCAGCGAGCAAATCTTCGACATCCTCAATGCCAACGGACATGCGGACCAAGCCATCGGGGATTCCCATCGCCTTGCGTTCCTCTGCGGAACATTCCACATGACTGGTCGTTCTTGCCGGCCCGAAGGTCGTTTCAACGGCGCCCAGGTTGGCGGCACAATGCGCGAATTTCAATTTTGGCAACAACGTTGAGACGGAGTCCATCCCGCCATTCAAGGCAAAACTGAGCATCCCGCCGAACCCGCTCATCTGTTTTTTGGCGATCTCATGATGAGCATGGGTTGCCAACCCCGGATAGTAGACCGCTTCCACCAGTTCCTGCTTTTGCAGATAGCGGGCGATCTCCATCGCGCTTTTGGCTTGTTGAAGGATGCGAAGCTTTAAGGTTTTCAAACCCCGCATCAGAAGGTATGCATCCCAAGGTGCGAGGGTTGCGCCGTTAATTTCCCGGTAATGAAAGATTTGTTCCACCAAGTCTTTGCGGCCACAGACGACCCCGCCAAGGGAATCGGCATGACCGCCGAGAAACTTGGTTGCACTGTGCAGGACAAGATCCGCGCCGAGCGCCAGGGGCTGCTGATTAATGGGCGTGGCAAAGGTATTGTCGACAACCACAATCGCACCGACGGCCTTGCCCGCCTTGGCGACGCGTTCGATGTCCGTGATTTTGACGGTGGGGTTGGTGGGCGTTTCCAGGTAGAGTATTTTGCAACCTTTGCCTATCTCGTCTTCGATCGCTTCGTGATCTTCCGTATTACACAGCATCACATCAACGTTGATATTCGGCAGGAACTCGGTAAATATTTTATTCGTCCCGCCGTAGGTGTCCTTGATGGAGACAACGCGGTCACCCGGCCTGAGAAAGGTGTAGAGCGTGTTGCTGATCGCAGCCATCCCCGTGGAAAAACTGGTTGCGGCTTCCGCACCCTCCAGAATCCGGACCTTTTCTTCGAAGGCGGCCACCGTCGGGTTTGTGTTGCGTCCATAGATATGACCCGGCTGCTTGCCAATGGCCACATCGTACCACTCATCCATATCGTCATAGCCATAAGCAACACTGACCACCACGGGGACCTGCGTGGCTTTGTGCACACGTTGTTCCTTCTCACCGGCCCAGACCAGCTTTGTGCCAAATCCTGCTTGCTTCATTTCATCGTTCATCGTGATCTGTCTCATGGATAAGGGAACGACCAAGAGCTGAGGTCGCTGGCCGTTCGGTGAAAAAATAAAAGAGCGACAGATGCAACAACGCCTGCGCTCACAAGTTCTCAAAGTTTATTTTCGCTTGAAGGGCCAAGGAATGCAACTGTTTGATATTTAAAGTCGTCTCATGCTTGGCTTCGCATCATTGATGTGCGCTACGACCCTTGGCTGCGTTGCGATTTTTAGGAGTGCCCCTTTTTCGGATCACGGATGGAAACGAACGATCTTCGCGGCTCCCTTGTCAATGGTGCGTTGATAGTGGACGGCCGGTTTGCCAAAGGCCATCGCATAGCCGACCACATGGTCATCCGGAATATGCAGCCTGGATTTCAAGGCGGGCACCAGATCATTGATCGTCCATTTGACCAAACCATTCCAAACCGTGCCAATCCCCAGCGACTGAGCAAACAGCTCGAAATAGGACAGGGCGATCATGCAGTCCGGGACGGGGGAAGGTCCCCCTTTCGGGGCTGAGGTAACAACCAGATGAGGCGCACCGCGGAACAGCACATCTACCCCCTTCTCTTGCCAGACACGCACAAAGCCGGCAAAAAAAGCTTTGTCCTCCGGCAACTGGCGGCGTTCGATCATTTCTGCCAGTCCTCGGTAAGCGTCCTGCCGAAACACAGCCAAGCTGTCCTTGTCATCAATCACCGAGAACTGCACGTGACGCATGTTGATCCCGGTCGGGGCTTGCCAGGCAACATCGAGCAGACGTTGAATCAATTCCGGATCGAGGTTTTCATCGTCATAGTGACGGACCGAGCGCCTCCCCCTGATGAGAATCTCCAGCTGGTCCGGGTCAGGAAAGTGTCCGGCAATCGCGCGACTTTGTTTTGGATCCCGACCGAATATCGAAATCGCTGCCGTTGGACAAATCGCGAGACAATGTTGACACCGGATGCAGGTTTTCTCCTTGTTTTTCTCGATCCGTGGATAGCCGGTGTCCAGGTCGATAATGTTGACGGGGCAGTCTTTTGCGCAAAGACCGCATCGGGTACATTTTTCCAAACGAACTTCAAATTTTAACATCGGCCACTCCATGGGTTTGTTTTGGATCATGATACCGTTCTTTGCGACAGAACCAAACCGCTTTTCGCAGCAAGAAAACAAAAGAGTCATCGAGGCTTTGTCCTTGATGTTTTCGACGACTGATTGAAACAACTATCCCGCCTGCCACGACCCGTCACGTGTTTCTATGCTTTCCATCGGCACCATTGTTTGGTAACGTATTTGGAAAATTTTCCTGAGTACCAGACAGGACGAGCAAAGACGAACCTGGCCTTTACCTTTTGCACCGGGGCAGACAATAGTAACCCCTCGAGAGCGGCGGAGAAACGGCACAACGTCGTACCCAAGCCGCCTCGCAAGTTTTGGTTCTTGGATGACCATGAAAATCGATCAAGCACATCTCACCATCAACCTGCTGGTCAGCGGGTTGCAGAACTATCGCATTTACCCGGCCAAGCATCCCAGTTGCCAAATTAAAGCCAAGGAGTGCCTCGACAACCTGACCCGGTTGCTGGCCGAGAAATCGCCCCTGCAGATCGGCCAGACGGAAGGCGTTTTGTTCATCGATGAACACCTTTTCACCGATCCATTTATCGCCGAGGCGGAGGCCCTGGACATTCTCAACAATCTTAAAATCCAGGGGCTGAAACTGAGTCGAGGCCTGACGCTCGCGGAACTCGAGCTGTTTTTTTCGCTCAGCGTTTATTGCCTGCAATCAGGCAAAAACATCAAAAAATCTCGTGACCTCGCCAAACTGCAGCATTTGCAGATCATCAGTGCCGAGGATGATGAGGAAAAGCCGCGTGCCGTGTATAACTCGGCTTTGAAGGCTGTTGATCAGTTTTTCAAGGATATCCAGGGCGGCCGTCTGCCTTCAACCGATGCGCTGCGGGATGTTTCAAAGAATATGGTGGGGTCGATCCTGCGTGAGAAGCATGCTTTGTTTGCCATGGCGCAGATCAAGGATTACGACAACTATACCTTCCACCATTCCGTCAATGTCGGCATTATCTCCCTGACCGTTGGCCGGGCCTGCGGCGCAGAACCGCAACAGCTCCAGATGCTGGCTTTCGGCGGCATGGTTCATGATGTGGGCAAATTGAAGGTTCCAATTGAAATTGTCAATAAACCCGGCCGGCTGAACCAGGAAGAAATGAACAAGATGCGACTGCATCCTGACTTCGGCGCCGAACTGATTACCCGGAGTCCCGGGATCAAGGCGGACATTGTCGAAATGGTGCATTTTCACCATGTGAATTACAACCGCACCGGTTATCCCAAGGCACCCAAGCGCGAGATTTCTCCGCTGGTTGACATGGTCGCCATTGCCGACTGCTACGACGCGATGACAACCCACCGGCCATACCAACGACCGGCAACGCCACGCGAGGCCATTCGCTCCATGAAACAACATGGCAAAGGGACGGTCCTGCATCCGGAGTTTCTCGACTACTTTGTTTATTACATCGGAGAATACCCGGTCGGCAGTCTCATCCGGCTGAAGAACGGTGAAATCATGCTGGTCACGGGTTACGGGGAAGCCGGCACCCAGCATTTGAAATTACGGCGCCTGTTTACTGCCCAGGGGGCCAAGGATCAGGATGCAACCTTGAGCGAACTTCTGCCCGATGAACACCATCAGGTCGTCGGCGAAGTCAACCCCGTGTCCCGGGGGATCGATGTCTCAGCCTATCTGGATTGATCCTGTCGGAGTCGTGACCCGAAGGCCGTCAGAAATTGCCGCCCCGATCGTTTGCTGCCCTCGCCTGTCCCTGCCGGATAGCCAATGACGTGAAATTTTCCATCCGATTGAACGCTCGGCCCGTCTCTCTGCGGGCTCAAGCGCGATTGATTTGCCGGTTAAAAATGACCATGGCAATCCCACCCAAAATGGCCACAGACGTGACCGCCAGCCGAAATGTGATCGGTTCGCCAAGGAGAGCGACGCCGCCCAAAGCCGTGACAACCGGAACACTGAGTTGCACTGTCGCGGCCGTGGTTGAATCAATCGCCGATAAGGCAGAATACCAAAGCACATAACCGATTCCGGATGTCAGTGCGCCAGAGGCGGCTGCGTACCAAAAGCCGACAGGATCCAGACTGCTGCTGTTCAACATCAACAGGCTTAAGCCGACCGCAAAGGGAACAGAACGCAGAAAGTTGCCCGCCGTCATGGAAATCGAATCGCCCCTGTCCTGGCCACGCAACGAATAAACACCCCATGCTGTCCCCGCCATCAACATCAAGACAGCTGCCGACAGTGGCGGCGCTGAAAGCCCTGGCAAGAGCAGACCAACCAGACCAGCCGTTGCGCACATAAGACCGAGGCGTTGCCGTTTGTGGAGGCGCTCGCCTTTCCAGAGTCCATAGCCGATCATCGTTGCCTGGACGGCTCCGAAAAGCAACAGAGCACCCGTCGCCGCAGACAGTTTCACATAAGCCAGCGAAAAACCCGCCGCATAAAGAAACAAAACAAAGGCAGAGAGCCATTTCCCGGCGCTTTGCTGGTGTCTGCGCCTTAAACGCACGATGAACCAAAGGGTTGCCGCGCCACAGGCCAGGCGCACAGAAGTAAAACTGGCGGGATCAATCGTTGTCTGATCCAGCGCGGCACGGCAGAGCAGTGAGTTGCCTGCAAAAGCAATCATCGCAAGAGTTGTCAGGACGGCAACACGCACAGCCGGGTCGCTCCTCGCTCGATGCGTTCCTGGGTCAACAACAAAAAAGCCACCCGTGACTCCTACGGATGACTTGCTGTCCTCATCTGATCGTTGCCCCTTGTTCCATTCAAATAAACAACCCTCCCGGCAATATAAGCCGATTCTCCGGAAACGTCAAAATTCAGGGAACGCCAGAGGTTGTCTGTGCATTTCAATACCAGCCGAAAATTCGTGGGCATGGCAGAATCCGGTCAATTTGGCCCATCAGAAAAGGCCACCTGTCTCCAGGAGGCCTTTTTCTCGAATTGATGAAGGATCCTCTCAAATCTATCCATTGAAAAGAAGCTGATTTTGGTCTCTTCGACCATGATTGACATGACACTTTGCCGTCTCGGCTCTCTGGCGACCGGCAAGCTAGGGCACGATCGTTGCCCCAACGGTTAACAGGAAAACAAAAATGCCCGTCGCCAGGACGATTAAAAAACCGAGCACAAGGTTCATCGTCTCCCCCTGATTCACACATCCTTATTCAAAAAAATACGACACGTGCTGTCACATCACCAGAGATGTCCTCCATCACCTTTCCCATGGCCGAAATATAACAAATCAATCTCAAAATTATCTGACAGCTTGAGCCTTCTGGATGAGATTTCCGTTAAAAATCGGTTGATCAGACGGAACATCAACATAAAAAAGACGCAACCAGCTTGTGGTGCGCCTCTGATGTGTCGTTTTTCATTTCCCTCGCAAATTTTTTTCTGTCGAAGCCCACTTCTTCATGCCCAGCAAACAAGAAAGCCCCAATCCGTAGATTGAGGGCTTTCGTATCTGATTGTTGGGAGTGTGTGGAAATGACTTCACCGCCCCACAGCCACGCGGTGGCTCGGTCGCTGAGTCAAAGCTCAGGGGTCAATCTTTGTTCCAAGAACCTTGAGGAACTTGGCGAGCCAATCGGGATGGGCCGGCCAGGCAGGTGCAGTGACCAGATTCCCATCAACGTGTGCCTGATCAACGGCAATATCCTTGAAGGTCCCCCCTGAGACGGTGACATCCGGCCCGACCGCCGGATAACAGGAACAGGACCGCCCTTGAAGAACACCCGCCGCGGTTAAGACCTGAGCGCCATGACAAATCGCCGCGATCGGCTTGTTGCTCGATGCAAAAGACTGCACAATCTTCAACACGTCTTCATTCAGGCGAATGTACTCAGGCGCACGCCCACCGGGGATGACCAAGGCATCATAATCTTCGGCCTTTGTCTCCGCAAAAGTCGCATTCAGGGCAAAGTTATGCCCCGGTTTTTCACTGTAAGTCTGGTCGCCTTCAAAATCATGGACCGCCGTACGGACCGCATCTCCTGCCTTTTTTCCGGGGCAGACAGCGTGGACCTTGTGACCAACCATCTGCAGCGCCTGAAAGGGCACCATGACCTCATAGTCTTCGACGAAATCGCCGACCAGCATTAAGATTTTTTTGGCTGCCATCATTGCCTCCTTTGCCTTGTGCTTTTTTCAAGGGACAGTTGTTTTTCCGGTGGTGTGTAAAAAGTTCTTTCATACTAGCAAAGTTTGCCGGGACAGCAATGCATCCTGCCGACTCAAAACCATGATCAACAGAGATCACCTTCTGTAGCCATGGATTGAGAAATGAAACGGTTTCAAAAAACCCGGGCCACAACAAGGCCGTTTTTATCTCAGGATTGTTCACAGATCGTGTACACTGGCATTCTTGGATTGCTACGTTTGCGAGCAATTCTGGTTGTTTCGAGGAGGTCACAGGCAAATCCCGTTGATTCTGGTTATCGATCGGTATCGAGTCATGAGAGTCAGAAAAACCTTCATTGTGATGTGCCGGATGATATGGGTCGCAGCCACCCTCATCCTGGTCGGGGCCTGCGCTCCGAAACCGATGTTGCCCTATACCGAAGATACGGCCCCACTCGTCCTTCTGCCACCCTCTCTGGCCGGGATCGAGGATGGTCGCGGCCGCTTTCGGGAAGTGTTCTGCACGCTTCTCGAGGAACATGGTCAGACGCTTCCCGATTATCGATCCTGTGAGGAGGCCCTGGTGCGGGTCGGCAAGGAACCCGGGGGCACACATAAACCGGTTGCGCTCGGTCCGGCCCGTCACAAGCTGACCGCTCTGTTGGTTCCCGGCTTTGGCTGGGACTGTTTCGCCGCTTGGCTGGAAGCCGACAACAGTATTCGCGAACATCTGCGCCAATTCGGTTATGACCTGGTCACTATCAACGTCGATGGCCTGTCGAGCAGTGCCCATAATGCGCGACAGATTCGCGATGCGATCATGGCGATGCGGTCGCTGGATAAAGAACCGGATCTTGTCCTTATCGGCTATTCCAAAGGGGCGCCGGACATGCTCGAGGCGTTGGTCTCTTATCCGGTCATTCAAAAACGCATTGTCGCCGTGGTCAGCATTGCCGGAGCCATCGGTGGCACCCCGCTCGCCAATGATTCGCCGCAGTCTTTGCTTGATCTCATGAGGCTCTGGCCGGAGGCCACGTGCGATGAGGGAGATGGTGGTGCGATGGAAAGTTTGCGCCCGTCTGTACGCAAGTCCTGGCTGGCGGAAAACCCTCTGCCGAGCGACCTGCCCTATTTCTCACTGGTCACTTATCCGAAGCCCGAACGAATTTCATCGGCTCTGCGCTACAGTTACAAAAAGCTCAGTCAGGTCGATGCCCGCAATGACAGCCAACTGTTATTCTATGACCAGGTCATCCCCTCAAGCACCCTTCTCGGTTTTGCCAATGCCGACCATTGGGCGCTGGCGGTACCGATCGCGCGCACACATCCGACGATTGGGGCCCTCTTCGCCGACCAGAATGCGTACCCGCGGGAGGTGATGTTCGAAGCCTTGTTGCGTTTTGTGGACTCGTAAATCCGGGCATTCATGATCACTACGCCGGCGATTCCTGCGACGGCTGACAAAAAAGTGATATCCTCTTGGTTGTAGGCCCTTGTGTGTGCCGAATAGATACGCAATACGCCAATGGCTCGGCGCTGAGCGATAATCGGCAAGGACAGGATTGAGGCGATCCCTTCGGCCACGGTCTCTGCCGGATATTGGAGACGCGGATCGTTGGTGGTATCTTCGATCAGGACCGGCACCCCCTTAAGGGTTTCCTGAATACTCCTGTCGGCATGAGGCGGGCCTTTGGTCAGAAACCGTTCGCTGAGTCCCTTGCTCGCAAGCAGTTCCAGTTCCTTGGTCGATTCGTTGATCAGGCGCAGTGCGGCCGCCTTGACATTTAAAAGACCGGTCACCCGTTCGACGATCAGTTCCATAACCTTTTGAGAGTCGAGTGTCGAAAGGATCGCCCGGGTAATTTCGTGTAGGGCGCGGAAATATTCGAGACTCTGCTGCGCGTCATTGATTTCTGGCGCAAAAGCACAGACCTGTTGTTCGACCTTGGCCTGTGGCCCGTCCAGTTCGATACCAACCCCCTGCAAGAGACTCGAAAGCTTGATCCCTTCCGCTTCATAAAGACGCGCATGGGCGATGGCGAGACCGCCAAGTTCAGCGAGAGCGGCCACCAACTCGATCTCTTCGTCACTGAACTCACGCCTTTCGGCACTGTAAAGACGCAGAACGCCGATGGACGCTCCCGAAGCCTCCAAGGGCAATGACAGCATGGTGTTGATTCCCTCAGCTCTCAATTCATCGCGATACTGGACGCGCGGATCATCAAAAGCATCCTGGATGCAGACCACCTCACCGGAAAGCACTTGCGGTACACTGTGTTTGGAACTGAGTGCTCCCTTGTTGAGATAGGCTTTACTCAACCCCCAGGAAGAGACCTGTTCGAGCTGATGGCTTTGCTCATTGACCAGTCTCAGGCTGCCCCCCTTGACTCCCAGAGCGGTCACCGATCGTTCAACCAAGGTATCCAGAGTCGACTGCAAGGACGCGGAGGAAAGGATCGTCTGGGCCGTTTCATAAAACAGTTTAAAATGAGGTAAAGATGGACTTTTTTTCATTTCAAATCAGTTCTCCATGGATAGTTTTGCGCCACTCTTTATCCAGTATATCTAGAAAATCGGGAGAAGTCCTTTTTTGCGATGATCTGTTCCTCGGTTTCAACCTGGAAAACGCTCCTGTGTTTTAAATATCATGGGGGATCAAAACTTATTATGCGTCCTGCAATCTGATTTGTCTGTCAGCCTTCAACCAGAAGGCCGACAACCAACCCTTGGTGGTCAGAGGTCCATATTACCTTGGCGCATGCACAAAGGCCACCCTGACCGGGTGGCCTTTTTCGATGAGTCAAGGATCTCAAGATATCTCGCGCAAAAATATTTGGGCTTCTTCTCGCAATGCCTGCAATTTGGCAGCGGCAAGACATCCTGCCCGGGTGACATTTGCGTTTGGTTGTCTGTTACCAGTGCTGAACGATCCATTCTCCTCTCGTGGTCAAAAAATCTTTGTGTTCAGTTTTCGCGACGGATTCTCCATTTTCCATATCTGTTTGTTTTAAGTCTCTTTTGAATTCAGCTTCAACCACCTTATCTTGATGATTGAGATGATAAATAAGGCCGCCTATCAATACCGCCATGAGAACGGCCCATACGGCGGTCGTTGCATCATCGTGTTCAGGGGTCACATCTGCCCCGCCACTGCCCCCTCCAGCATAGACATTCATGGGCAACACACATAAGGAGAGGATAAGCATCAACAAAGCCAGTTTCTTGATAAGATCGCTTCTTGGAAAGTTCGCATCAGCTTTCATTTTTTCCTCCTTATTTGACGGCCCGGAAATTTTGCGCTGTGTCAATCCCCTGGCCATTGACTGACCAACCAATTTTGCCTGTCTCGAGTCATCCTTCTGTATGGCCGGTCATTGTAATGACCTCATTTGGGTCCGAATTTGACCAAGCAAGCGTTGCAGGTTCTGTCTGGACATATCGCTCATCAGGCAGATCTGGACTCTGTTCTGCTTGAGCAGGTAACTGCTCTGGTAACTGAGAAGACAGCCGCGACGCGCCATTTGATCACCGAACCTGCCTGAATCCATCTCTTTTGGCAGGGTGATTGTGGTCACCGCGGGGGAACAGGTGCCAGGTCGCGATACCAGCTGGCAGCCGATTTTGCGTAACTCGTCCCGCAGCCAGCCGGCGCGGTGTTCGAGTTGACCATAATATTGTGCCGCCGGGTAATGCGCCAAAGCCTCGTCGAGGGCCTCCATCAGGTTCGACGAATGGGTGAAAGGGACACCCTTTTTCTCTGCATAAACAGACAAATCGAGGTAACGCGGAATGCCATGTCGCACCGGCAAAAGCCTGTGGGAATAAAAAACCATCGCCAGCCCCGGATAACCACCAACGGCCTTGCCACTGACCGCGGAAGCAAAATAGATCTCCCGCATATCGATCGGCATCATGCCGAATGTGCTGATGGCATCGAGACAGAGCTTAATCTGCCTTTCCCGGCAGAACCGCTTCAATGTTGAAAGGCTGAACATTTCTCCCGTCGAGGTCTCGCAATGGACAGTCCAGAGCCATCCGACATCGGGCTGGCATTTGCATGCCTGCTCCAGATAACCTTCATCGTTGATAACTTCAGGAGAGATTGTGACAACCCGGAAATCAAGCCCCGCCCGACGCGCGTGATCGACGAGCCGGTCGCCGAATTCTCCGGTGGTCAGGACCAATCCTGGAGAATCAAGCTGTTTGATCTGCCAGGCAATCGCGTCATTTGCCAAAGTTCCTGAACCGAGCAGAATCTCAACCGACTTGGCGTTGGTTAATTCACTCAGTCTTTGCTTGATCTTTGCCACGAGATGCATGAACTGTTGCGAGCGATGTGAAATCGGTGGATTGCTGAAAGCCCGCGTGACGCGCGGTTTAATTTTGACCGGCCCCGGCAGGAAATTGAGTGGAACATGGCTTTCTAAGCGAGTGGCGGGGACGGCAGACATCTCTGTCAGCCTGGCCGTGAATGATTTTTGGGTCAGATACATGGGCTGGTACAAAGCATCCCGGGAGCCAACCCGAGGGCCAAAGGCAACAAAGCCCAGATTTTCATAAAGCTTCAATTGACGGACAGTTCCGGAAATCACAGCAAGATCATAGCCCTGCTGTTTGGTATGTTCGAGCAACTCAAGCATCAGACCCTTGAACACCATGCCATTGCGATGTGTCGGCTCGACGGACAACAGTCTGATTTCGCAGAGTTTTTTGTGGCAAGGCAAGTAACTGTCGAGATCATTGATCTTCTGGTCAAGCGAAAACGGCCTATTCCCGCGCACAGCGACCATGCCGACAAGCTCCTCTCTCTGCAATGCGATCAGGTAGGTGTTTTCTTTGTCAAACGGATCAACCAGGACATGCTGTCTATTCGGCGAATGTTGCGGTATCTCTTCGACGAAGGTCCTGTAATTCAGCCTGTGAATGGATTCGAATTCTGCAACAGAATTTGCTGTCTTGAAAATGTAGTGTGCCATTCTTGTCTCCTTGACCTGCGATGCAAACACACATCGTTGTTGTCAGGCCCACCTGCTGCTCCAACGTTCCATGATGACGACCAGATTCCGCCGATGAGCCCAGACCAAGAGCGTGGTCAGGACCACACAGGCAACGACCTTGATATTGGGACATTCTATGAGAGCAGCAACAACGGGCAGGAACAGAAAGGCCATCATGCCAGCGGCTTCCCGTGCTCTCGTCAGGAGGCAGGCCCCCAGAAATAAACCAAGCAAGAGGAATGCGAGTGTCGGGTCATAGGCCACCAGGCCACCGAGAGCAGGGGCAATGCCCTTGCCACCCTTGAAGCCAATTTGCAGCGGCCAGATATGCCCAACGACGACTGCGATCAAAACGAGTGCCAGCCATGGCTCCTGGCAGCCGAGCGCTGATGCAACAGATACGGCCAGACCGCCTTTACCAAAATCTCCAGCCAGTGTCTTGACAAAACCGCTGCGGCCAAGCAGGCGTCCAACATTTGTCGCGCCTGCGCTGCCGCTGCCACAGTTACGCACATCGATCCCCCGTTGGCGTCGTACCAGATAGTAACCCGTCACCAGGCAACCGAGTGCGTAACCGGACAGCACGAACAAGATTTCTGGAAAAATTGTGATCATAGGATCACTTCATTTCTGAGCCGTTATGACGTCTACATCAGATCAGCAAACGTCTTGGCGATCACCGTGTGCCCGGCATTGGTCGGATGAATTTCCAGTGGTAACGCGCCCTGCCGGTCGATCAACAACAACCCCTCTCTACCCAGAAACTGGCTGTAGATATCGGCAACGGCCACGCCATAAGTCCCGGCAACACCAGCAACAATCTGGTTGAAAACGGGGATGATCGTGTCGGCCCCGGGGATCTCGTCGATAACGTAGAGATTGGCAATGTAGACGGTGGCCTCCATATTGATAACAAGATGATGAAGGATGCTGATCAGATTGTTCTGGAACTCAGATAAGACGGTGTTCACATCAAAGCCTTCCAGAATTTTTGCCAAGTCATTGCCACCGACCGTCAAAGTGACGACATCCGGTTTAAAAACGTAGGCCTGCTGAATCTGGTGTGCCAGGACATCTGCACTGGTCACACCGATCACGCTGGCATTGCAGAAGAGTGTGTTGGTGAGTTTGTTGACGCTCCCGGACCGGTAGAGTTGATAAGCATAACCTTTGGTTTGGGGCACGGCCCCATAGCCTGAACCAAGGCTGTCACCCATGACCATGAAGCGTGTGTGTTGATCGAATTGCCAGGGGAGCTCAGCGCTATAGAGGGGTGAGCTGGTCAGGATGATCAGGACGAAGAGCAGAGTGTTGAGCCTTTTCATGATAGACCTCCGGTATCGCTGCCATTTCATGTATTTGATGGCAGGCAAGTATGAATGACTGATCAGTTCTTATTGGGGCCCCGACTCTCTGATCTTTAAGTTTTATGGGTTACGATGTTGCTGGTCTTGAAATCCAAACATCTCATCCTTTTCAGAAAAATGTTTTTGCAAGACATCAATTAGCAGAAGCCATGCCAAACACACATCACTTTATAAAGTTGAATTATTTTATATACTTATAAATATGCCCGGCGCTTCATCGGAAAAGTCCCAAAACGAGCTAATACAGAATATGTATGCCTGACACATAAAATGTATAAGAAGGATGATGAAATTCTGCGCCCGGCTGCACTTCTTAAGTTCTTGGCGAGACGATATTCTGGATTTTAATGTGGAGGGTTTTGGAGCTTTCGAAGAGGATTATTCGGTTGGGCTTTCAAAGGATTGAATGTATTTCTTCACTGTGCGGCGGTCTAAATCCGTTCGTCGGGCAACCTCTTCAAAACTGCCGAGCTTTTGATACAACATCATGCAGTATCCGGACAGGAGCCTGCGCGCATCAAGACGTCCCGTATCGAGATCGTAGTGAAGCCTGGATAGCAAATCACCCGTCGCGGCATACCGAGACAAATTGCCACTGTATTCACGAGACAGCATGATGCGACGAACAGCCTGTTCGAGCTCACGGACATTGCCGGGCCACGCATAGTCCAGGCCGAGGTCACGGCAAATAACCTCCTTAATGGTTTCTACCCATTCGTCGGAAGGTTCACCCAAAGTCCTCTTGATGGTTAGCCCCAAGAGGGCATCAAGCTCGCCAGGATCTTCCTGGATTCTCTGCCGCAGTGGCGGAACTGTGATCTCGTAAGAGCAGAGGCGATAATAAAAATCCTCTCGGAATTCGCCACTTTTCAAAAGTTTATCCAAAGGCTTGTTGGTTGCCGCGATCACGCGCCCGTTGAAACGGCACGTTTCACGCTTGCCCACGGGGGAAAAGGTTCGCTCCTGGAGAACCTGCAACAACTTGATCTGAACCGGAATCGGTGCATCGCCGATTTCGTCAAGGAAAATCGAGCCGTGGGGAGAACAGAGCGAGAAGACCCCTTTATGATCTTCGATTGCACCGGTAAAGGCCCCCCGCTTGTGGCCGAACAGTTCCGACTCAATCAACGATTCGGGGAACTGAGAGAGGTTGATGCCGATAAAATTTTTTGTGAAGCTTTCCGCGAAGCAGCCACGATCAAGATCAAACGGTATGAAACCGGAGCGACCGATCGCTGCCGCGGCGGCACCCTTTCCGGCACCAGTTTCACCTAGCAGCAGCGTTGAAAAATCCTCCATCCGGTTCCACAACATTCTTTCATACCACCGGATGTCAGAGGTAAAGACGTTATTCCAGAGGTCAGAGCGCAGCTTCTTCATGCAAGGGCTCTGACCGACCAGGTTGTAGTGGATAAAATGAAAAGCTCTTCTTAATTGGTAGAAAAATGCCAAATAGAGCAGCCCGATATCTTTACTGAAACCTCGGGCACAAATCATGGCAACGACATCATCTGCAAAAGTGACCGGGCAGGACTTATCGCCAGAAAGAATTTGCTCTGCGATCAACCTGTCAAAGTCTTCCGTAAACCTATAATAAACTTCGAATAACCGTGCGTGCTGAATTAACCTCGCGTCTTCTCCCCGATAAAGACGTTGGTCCAGGCGACCATATCGCTCGAGCTTTTTCAGACGCTTAAAAACTTTGACGACCACTTGGTCGAAAAGTTCATCACTGCTCAGGTGATCTCCGCCCTCGACAATCCGTCGGTCCAGATCTTCCCGTTCAGCGCTAAAGGGGTTGGCCGAAGCGGTTTCAAAAACCAATCTGAAAAAATCGCGATCTTGACTATTGAGGCGGGCCGTTTTTGACATACATAAAATGTATAGACTCTGAAAATATTGTCAATATCCTTGTCTTGCCGAGTTCAAGTTTCGTGGTTGGCTGACGGAGGGTATGGTCTTCGGGAAAATCCTTCTGCCAGAATTTTGGCCTTCGGGGCGCGAGTTGGGGGGCATTTTGAAAATACCGAATTTATGAGGATGTGAGACGTCAAGCCAAAATCAAAACAATAAGCCAAAGACAAATGTTTTTGGCTATAAAATCATTTATGAGTAAGCGATAAATCTTTTTTCTTGTGACTTACAAAAATTTTTGATCATCAAAAATTTTTCTCAAGATCGAATGACGACTTTTCCCACTTGATTATTAGACACCAAGTATTCCAAACCATAATCACATTCATGAAATTCGAAAACCTGATCAATGACTGGGACAATTTTTCCTTGTTTCATGGCCGGTAAGATATCGCAAACAAACAATGAAACGCTTTGTGCTCGCTCCTGAACCGGACGCAACTGGTTAGAGACTCCGTAAAGTTTCAATCGTTTTCGATGTTGGGCTTTTAAATCGATTTCTGCATGATCAATACCGTCCAAATGCCCGACGGTTGCCAAGCGTCCCTGGTAGGCAAGGATTTCCAGACAACGTGCGAAAACCCCACCCCCGACATTGTTAACGATCACATCGACACCGTAACCGCCTGTTATGCTGAGGATCTGCCTAACAAAGTCCTGGTCTTCGTACAACAGGCCATGGTCGAGCCCGAGTTCTGTTAATTTCGCAAGCTTTGCCTGGCTCCGTGATGTCCCAATGACTTTGGCTCCCCTGAGCTTCCCTAGTTGCAAGGCCGCGATGCCAACGCCTGATGACACCCCTGTTATGAGGAGCCATTCCCCTGCTTTCAGGATCCCCTCTCCAAAAAGCATATCGTGGGCAACCTGGTAGGTAATCGAGGCGCAGGCGGCCTCTTCCCAACTGAAGTTTGCCGGAACGGGTATCGCATCCTCAGCCTGAAATATGGCTAACTCCGAAAAGGCCATTTTGGCTCGGCCCATAACCCTTTCCCCTGCTATAAAACCTGCCACGGAACTTCCAAACCGGACAATCTCCCCGGCGCACTCGATGCCAGCCGGTTTGCCATCTGATATGGCCGGAGCATTCTGGGCCGCAAAAATTTCACCCCGATTGAAGGATGCCGCTTTGACGCGGACGACTATTTCACCAACACCAGGTTCCGGTGCCGGGACATCTTTCAGTAGGAAGGTTTGACCCTTTGCAGAGGTGCTATGAACCCATGATTTCATAACAATATCCTAACGACCCCTAGGGACAATCCCTAGGGGTCGATTCAGCAGGACCTGTTTTTGTAAACACAGGCTCATTTAAAACTAACCGCCTCAACAGTTTTATCAAGTTTTATAAACGCTGAAATAATACAAGCGTTCACCCTCATCGGAAAACCGCTTTTGTTTTGATTTATTATTTTTTCGAAATTCGCTATCAATAACAGCCGGTTTTCTTATCACAGCCGGTGGAAACCAGGAACAGCAAAACCTTCCTGGCAGTCTTATTCGCAATAACGTTCAACAAGAGTTATCAACTACAGCTTGACCCCCAGTATCGTCAATGGCGTTTACTGGGAGGATGATTGGATATTTTTTGTAGGGGTTGATTTATGATGGAAATGGTGTTAATTTGTCATCAAATAATTCGATATCGAAATAAATGAGGTGTTATGCGATACAACGAGTTACCAAAGGATCAACGAAAAGCGTTGAACCTGTATGTCAAGTTGATGCGGGCCAGCAATCGGGCGACGGCCAGGATTCATCGACACTTGGCTGAAGACAACCTCACGGTCAGCCAGTTTGCCGTTCTGGAAGCTCTCTATCATCTCGGCCCGTTGTACCAAGGGGAGCTTGGGCAGAAGATTCTGAAAAGCAACGCCAATTTAACAACAGTTGTTGACAGCTTGGAGAAGAAATCACTTGTTCGACGTGACAGATCCGGCAGCGATAGAAGGCGGGTGGCTGTTCATTTGACCGACAAAGGCGAGATGCTGATCTCCAGAGTTTTCCCAAGACACGCAAGAGTTGTCGCTGATGAATTGCAATATTTAAGTGACGATGAAAAAGAAAAGCTGACCATTCTTTTGAAACGATTTGATGCCGAGAGATAATTTTTTGCTCATTTATTTCGACATCGAAACAAATAACATCTGACAACAAAGGTGACGACGAAAGGAAAAGCAAATGAATCACGTTCTCCATACGAATGAATCCCGTGGTCTAGCAGACCACGGTTGGCTGCTCAGCCGCCATACGTTCAGCTTTGCCAATTACCATGATCCAGAGCGCATGAACTTTGGTCTTCTGCGCGTTCTCAACGACGATATTGTTGATCCTTCAATGGGGTTTGGCACGCACCCGCACGAAAACATGGAGATCATATCTATCCCATTAGCGGGTGCGTTAAGGCATCAGGACAGCATGGGCAATCAAGGTGTCATCAAAACCGGAGAAATCCAGGTTATGTCTGCCGGCCGTGGTGTGACGCACTCGGAATACAATGACTCTGACCAGGAAGAGCTGCATTTTCTGCAGATCTGGGTCTTTCCCAAAGAAAGGAATATCGAACCACATTATCAGCAACGTCGTTTTGATCGGTCTGACAGGCAAAACAGGTTTCAGGTGTTGATTTCTCCAGAGGCCTCCGATGAAGGTCTTTCGATCAACCAGGAGGCCTGGTTTTCAATGGCTGACCTTGAAGCAGATAAAGAGTTGATTTACCGAAAGCATCACAGCTCTCACGGTGTTTACTTCTTCGTCATCGAAGGCCGTGTCGATATTGAAGGTCATTCTCTCGAACGGCGCGACGGACTTGGTATGGAGTCTGGTGAACGTTTTACGGTGACTGCGAAATCGAATGCCCAATTGCTCGCCATTGAAGTCCCGATGTCAAGACACTGATTTTCTCTGGAAAGGAAACATCATGAAGGCCATGAACATTTTGGGAATCTGCGGCAGTTTGAGAAAGCAATCAACCAATCTCGGCTTGTTGAACTATGCACGTGAGAATGCTCCAGAGGGAATGGGGGTCAAGATCGCCGATCTCTCGGAAGTGCCTTTCTACAATGCGGACCTAAAGAGCGTCCCGTCACCCGTTCAGGCGCTGCTGGATGATTTAGAAAGGGCCGATGCGCTGCTGCTGGCTTGTCCCGAATACAATTACTCGATGGCTCCGGCACTGAAGAATGCTCTTGATTGGGCTTCCCGGGCACCCAAAAACAAACTCCTCGATGGAAAACCTGCTGCAATCTTAGGTTCCGGTGGCGGTATGGGCTCAGCGAGGGCCCAATATCATCTCCGGCAGGTCTGCGTATTTCTCAACATCCACCTGCTCAACAAACCCGAGGTTTTCAGCAATGCTTTCAATGGCAGCTTTGATGAAAAAGGCTGCTTAACAGATGAAAGAATTCAAGGCCTGGTTGAGGAACAACTCATTGCCTTGATGGCCTGGACGCAGAAAGTGCGTTCATAGCCACGAACAGAAGCTCAAACCTTTAAGGAGACAAGCGATGGCAAACATACTTCCCGAAACGGATAGCGGATTGTTGACCCCTGACAACTGTGCAGTCGTATTTATCGACCATCAACCTCAAATGACTTTTGGTGTAGCCAATATCGACCGACAGCTCTTGGTCAACAATGTGGTTATGCTCGGCAAAGGCGCGAAAGAGTACGGTGTTCCTGTGATCCTCACTGCCGTGGAAACCGAATCTTTCAGTGGCTACATCTGGCCCGTTTTGATGGATGTTTTCCCTGGAGAACAACCGATTGAGCGCAGCAGTATGAACTCATGGGATGATGAGAAATTTCGTCAAGCTGTCAAAGCGACCGGCAAGAAAAACATCATTATTGCCGGACTCTGGACAGAAGTTTGCGTCGCCTGGCCAACTTTGAACATGCTTGCAGAAGGCTACAATGTGTATGTGGTCGAAGATGCCTGTGGAGCGACTTCTGTGATTGCCCACGATGCAGCGATGCGTCGTGTCGTTCAGGCGGGAGCCGTCCCCATGACCTCCGTTGCAACAGTGCTGGAATTTCAACGCGACTGGGCCAACAAAGAGCATTATGATGCCGTTCTAGATATTTTCCGGCAGCATGGTGGCGCCTATGGTGATGGAATTGATTATGCCTACACCATGGTCCACAAAGCACCACAGTCAGCTAAAAATCCGCACATCGTTAAATGATCTATTGGTTGACTCCATAAAAAACCATTGAGCACAAAAAAGGCGTGACCCACAAAGGTCACGCCTTTCATCTGATTGACGCGCCGAACCGAGTTATTCAGCCATTCCTATATCCTCAGATATTTTCAAATATTTAAGATTTGCTTCAATGGAAATATTCTTGCTCGCCCGGAAAAGAAGAAGGAGCAGTGATTTATCAAAGTGACCATTCGTTATTGAGTCACAACTTATCCATACTTTGAAGCAATCAGCCAGAGGCTTAACTGCCCAGAACATCATTCATCATGACTGCTAGATTGCGCAATGCCTCGCCACCATCGCCAATGTAAGTTGAGCCGTGCATCGCTGCAAGGCGTTGCGGTTCGAGATCGGCCAGCCGATGCAGAGTTCCTGTTGTCTTGGCTGTATAGGGGGTCGAATTGGCCAGAGGACTGGCTTCGAAGCCAAGCAGCGATTGTCTGGCCCGCTCCACGACGTCCTGCTCGGTAGCCGGTTCGAGATCGCCGTTTTGCAGAAACAGATCAGAGCAGAAAAGCGTCCTTCCGGTCTCTTCGAAAAGCATGCCAGCATCCCAACCATGAGGAACCTGAGGTGTTTCCAGGAAACGGAAGCGGTTCTGACCGGTCACCAAAACGTCCCCTTCAGCCAGCACATATGTCCTGTGGTCGGTCAAGTCATTAATGTTGATCGTCGCACCGATTATGCCGCAAAGCGGTTTCGCCTGCGGGGCCATGGAGAGCCAGGAATTCAACGAACCGCACTCGTCAGCCTCGAAATGGCTGAAGCTGATCCAGCGAAGAGATCCAGGATCGAGGATTTTCTTGACCGCCTGATGGACGAGTTCAAACATACCCATCATGCCGGTATGGAAGAGCAAAGGCTCGTCGTCTCGAACGAGAAACTGGTTAAATTGGAGGTCGAACTTAGCAATATATGTCGAAATGCGGAAAAGATTGGGAGCAATTTCGTCCACGCGAGTATTCATGGCAATCTCCAATTTGTTTCTCTGGTAGTTAGACCGAGCACAATGATGAAAACCGACGACTTAAAAACATTACCACGATTGAGACCAGCGGCAAATCTCAGCAAGACGACAATCCAGTAGCAGCAAAAGCACCCTGCCCGCCTCGAGTCTTAGCCAATGATCAGCAATGCAACGTACGGAGTGACGTTAAACACCAGGAAAAAGATTTTGAATGCCCCCAGGAATGAATAGATGACGGTATTGAATGTCTCACGGGAGATCGGAAAGAATCTGCTTTGGATGTTATAGACGAAATCAGGCAATATGACGAGGAAAACGACCCAGACCAGATAGACACACAGGTTGATGATTGTGCACCACATGAAGAAGGATGTCAGTATCTGGATGTCCATGGTGCCTCCTCCTTTTGCGTTGTTAAGTTCATTTTATCGGAGGGGATTGATTCGGCAATCGCCCCTGATCCTGTATCACGGGAAAGGCCACCTGATCAGCAGATCCAGGGGGCCCTTATCTTGTGGTTCAGACCTATTTATGTTCTTTGATATCTTTGTGTTGCGTACAATCCCTTAATAAATGAGTTAAAGTGCCTCCCTGATTTATTTCAATTCGAGACGATTTTTGTTTAACTCAAACCTGGCTCCCTGGAGGCGACTCTCCCCAGACGGCCGACTCTATTCTTGTCTTAGCACTGGCATAGGGATAGGGATATGGTAGAAAGCCGCCGCCTCTCCCATGCCACCCTTATGATCAGTAAAAAATCAAAAACGGCCATCAGGGAACGGGTGGCCGTTTTCGAAAGGGTTCAAAAATCTCTCAGATGACTTTAGTGCAACGTCTTTTATCATTCAGGTCATGCCAGGGCCTTCATTTCACGATAAAGGTCCGACTTCCCCTCAAAGCCGATACCAGGCAGGTCCGGCATGAAGACATATCCATCCTGAACTTCGATACCGTCAGGGAATCCCCCGTATGGCTGGAAGAGATCCGGGTAAGATTCGTTCCCTCCCAGACCCAGGCCTGCGGCAATGTTAAGAGACATCTGGTGCCCGCCGTGGGGGATACACCGCTGCTGTGACCAGCCGTATTCCTTTAACATCTCCAGGGTTCGCAGATATTCGACCAGTCCGTAGCTTAAGGCACAATCGAACTGCAGCCAGTCTCTGTCAGGGCGCATGCCACCGTAACGAATCAGGTTGCGGGCATCCTGCATCGAGAACAGGTTCTCTCCTGTGGCCATGCTGCCGGGGTAATGATCAGCGAGTTCTGCCTGCAGAGCGTAATCGAGCGGGTCACCGGCCTCCTCGTACCAGAACAGGTTATAAGACGAAAGTGCTTTGGCGTATTCGAGGGCTGTTTTCAGGTCAAAACGGCCGTTGGCATCCACGGCCAAACGCTGTCCCGGTTCAAGTACTTTGAGAACAGATTCTATTCGATTCAGGTCTTCTTTGAGCGAAGCCCCACCGACCTTCATCTTGACGACCGTGTAGCCACGTTGCGTATAGCTTTTCATTTCATCCTGCAAGGCCGTGTTGTCCTTGCCCGGATAGTAATAACCACCTGCGGCATACACAAACACGTCACGCTCCGGCTGACCGGTACCAAAACGTTCGGCAAGGAGTTGAAAAAGCGGCTTCTCTTCAATTTTGGCAACGGCATCCCAGATGGCCATGTCAATGGTCCCAACGGCCACAGAGCGTTCGCCATGACCTCCTGGCTTTTCATTCGTCATCATGCACTGCCAGACTCGATGTGGGTCCAGATTGTCCCGTTCCGGGTCCTGCAGGGATGACGGATCCGCCTCGATGATGCGAGGGCGAAAGCGTTCCCTAATCAGGCTCCCCTGCCCATACCGCCCATTGGAATTAAAACCATAGCCAATCACTGGAGAACCATTGCGCACCACATCGGTGACAACAGCCACCAGGCTGAGAGTCATTTTGCTGAAATCAATATATGCATTTCTTATCGGTGATGCTATTGGCTTCGTCACTTCACGGATTTCGACAATTTTCATTGAAACCTCACTCCTCGGAACATTCTGAGAAGTATTCTTGATTATTTGCAAATCAATTAAAATATCATCCCAAAACTTGTATCTTTGGT